>NZ_CAKKLX010000040.1 GCF_918698155.1 Roseomonas sp. CECT 9278 | reverse complement strand
TGCCCGACCTGCCCGCGCTGCGCCGCGCCGCGGAGGAGGCCGGCGCCGCCGAGACCCGCGCCCAGGCCGCCGAGCACGCCGCGCGCGAGGCCCGGCGCGCGGCCGAGCACACCGCCCGTGGCGCGCGCCAGCATGAATCGACGCTGGCGACCCGCGCCGCCGAGGCCGAGAGCCGGCTGGCGGCCTTGGCGCCGCAATTGGCGCGGCTCGCCACCGAATGCGCGGACGCCGAGGCGGCGCTGGCCGAGGCGGTGGCGCAGCAGGCGGCGCTGCCCGACCTCGATGCGCTGCGCGCCGCGGTGACCGCCGCGCGCGATGCGCTGGCCACCGCACGCGGCGCGGAGGTGACGGCGCGCAGCGACATCGCCGCGCTGCAGGCCGAGGGCACGCGCGTGGCCGCCCGCCTGGCAGCGGTGGCCGAGGAAGCCGCGCTGTGGACCACGCGCGGGGAGGATGCGGAAGCCCGCGTCATCGACCTGCGCCGCCGCGGGGGCGAGGCGCAGACCGAACGCGACGCGCTGGCCGAGGCGCCGGAGGATGCCGGTGCGCGGCTGCGCGGTGCCGCCGCGATGCTGGCGGAGTCCGAAGCCGCCCATGCCGCCGCCGCCAGCGCCCTGGCCGCGGCCGAGGCGCGGCTGCGCGACACCGCCGACGCCCGCCGCCGCATCGACGCCGCCTTCGCGACCGCGCGCGAAAGTCAGGTGCGCGCCGAGGCCGCCGCCGAGGCCGCTGAGACCGCCGGCGAGGCCGTTGCCGCGCGCATCGCCGAGCGGCTCGGCGAGGATGCCGACTTGCCGGAAGCGCCCGACGAACTCTCCGACGCCGCCGAGGACAAGGCGCGCCGCAAGGTCGAGCGCCTGGCGCGCGAGCGCGACGAGATGGGCCCGGTCAACCTGCGCGCGGAGATCGAGGTGGCGGAGATCGAGGAGCGCGTCGGCCAGATCACCACCGATCGCGACGAGGTGCAGGCGGCGATCGCCAAGCTGCGCGGGTCGATCGGGCACCTCAACCGCGAAGGCCGCGAAAGGCTGCGCGAGGTGTTCGACCGCGTCGATGCCGAGTTCCGCAACCTGTTCTCGCGGCTGTTCGGCGGCGGGCGGGCGCATCTGGCGCTGGTCGGGTCGGATGATCCGCTGGAGGCGGGGCTCGAGATCTATGCCGAGCCGCCGGGCAAGAAGCTCGCGACGCTGTCGCTGCTGTCGGGCGGCGAGCAGGCGCTGACCGCGCTGTCGCTGATCTTCGCGGTGTTCCGCTGCCAGCCCGCGCCGGTCTGTGTGCTGGACGAGGTCGATGCGCCACTGGACGACGCCAATGTGGAGCGCCTGTGCGACCTGCTGGACGCCATGGCGGCCGAGAGCGGCACGCGCTTCCTGGTGGTGACGCACCATCCGCTGACCATGGCGCGGATGCACCGGCTGTATGGCGTGACCATGCAGGAACGCGGTGTGTCGCGGCTGCTGAGCGTGGATCTCGGCCAGGCGGTCGAGATGGCGGAGGGGCCGGTCGCGGCGTGAGCGCCGCGCGGGTAACGAACACTTTACCCCGCAGGCTGTAGGCATCCCATTCATTCGATAGGGAAGGCCCAGGGCATGCGTTTCGCTCGACGACCGATGCTTGCGGCGGGGCTGCTGCCGGGCCTGGCGGCCGCACAGCCGGCCGCGGGCCTGGATGTCACCGGCGCCATCGCACCGCCGACGCGCCGCCGGCTGTCGCTGCCGGAGCTCGAGGCGCTGGGCATGGTGGAGGTGGTCACCACCACGCCCTGGACCAACGGCACGCAGCATTTCTCGGGCGTGCCGCTGCAGGCGCTGCTTGCCAGCCTGGGGGCGCGTGGCGAGACCCTCACCGCGATCGCGCTGAACGACTACCAGGTCACGATTCCCCGTGCGCCCGCCATCGCCGCCGACGCGACCATCGCGACGCGCCAGGCCGGGCAGCCCCTGAGCGTGCGGGAGCGCGGGCCGTTCTGGATCGTCTTCCCGTGGAGCCGTCGGGCCGAGCTCGACTCCGCGGTGGTGCGGCAGTGGGCCGTCTGGCAGCTCGCGCGGCTCGACGTCAGCTGAACGCGCCGCCATGCGATGGTGGCGCGGCCGGGGCGGGCTCACCCTGCCCCTGCTGGGGTTCCTCGCCGCTGCGATCGTCTTCGTGGCCTCGCTGGGGGTCACCGGCGGGCGGCTGCTGCATCAGGCGCGGCTCGAGGCGAACGCCAATCGCGTCGGCTTCTGGGAGAGCAGCCAGGCGCTCAGCGAGGCGCAGCGGCTGCGCGCGGAGCTCTACCGCCAGGGCGTGACGCGCGATGACGGCGCGGCGCTGCGGCTGCGCTTCGACATCCTCTGGAGCCGGCTCGATCTGCTGCAGGCGACCGGGGACGACGGCCAGCGGCTGCCGGCGCTCGAAGCGGTGCGCGCCGAACTGCCGAAGATCTTCGACCAGATGCGCGCGATCGATGCGCTGCTGGCGCCGGCGATCGCCGGTGACCCGGCGGCCTTCGCCGCGGCCGAGGCGACGCTGGCCGACCTGGTGCGCGAGGTCGGCGCCGCGCATCGCGAGCTGAACCAGGACCGCCAGATCATGGCGGAGGCGACCGCGCGCGGCCTGGGCCAGTTGCGCGCGGCGTTCGGCGCCAGCGCGCTTGGCCTGGTGGCGAGCGTGGCGCTGCTGTCGGGCATGCTGTTCTGGCAGTGGCGGCGCACCCAGCGGCTGCTGGTCGAGACCGAGGGCGCGCGGGCGCGCGCCGATCGGTCCGAACGCCTGCTGCGGGTGCTGGTGGATGCGCTGCCGGTGATGGTCTCGGCGCACGACCAGGATGGGCGCTTCGTGCTGGCGAACGACGCGCTCTCGGAATTCCTCGGCCAGCCGGAGGACCGGCTGGTTGGCCAGCGGCTGGAGGCCGTGACCGGCCAGCCCGGCGATGCCGGCGAGGTCGCGGCGGCGCTGTCGGGCGGGCAGCGGCTGGGGTTCCGCGAAGTGGCGGCGCAGGATGCCGGCGGCCGGGCGCGCACGCTGCTGACCACCACCGCGCCGGTCGCGGAGGCCGGCGGGCCGGCCGAGACCGCGGTGCGCATCAGCCTCGACATCACCGAGCGCAAGGAGGCCGAGCAGCGCATCCGCCACCTGGCCGAGCACGATGCGCTGACCGGGCTGTCGAACCGGCATGTCTTCCGCGAGGCGCTGGACAGCGCGCTGGCGCGCGGCGGGATGGTGGCGCTGCACCTCATCGACCTCGATGACTTCAAGGACGTGAACGATTCGATGGGCCATGTGGCGGGCGACGCGCTGCTGGTGGTGGCGGCGGCACGCATGCGCGCGAGCCTCGGGCCGGGGGAATCGCTGGCGCGGCTGGGCGGCGACGAATTCGCGGTGATCCAGACCGGCATCCACGCCGAGACCGAGGCCGACCTCAAGGCCGAGAGCATCGGCCGGGTGCTGGCCGAGCCCGAGCTCCTCGAGGGGCAGCTGGTCAGCGCGCGGGCCAGCATCGGCACCGTGATCGGCCCGGTGGACGGCATGGACGCGCAGGCGCTGCTGCAGCGTGCCGACATCGCGCTCTATCGCGCCAAGGGCGCCGGCAAGGGCCGGGCGCAGCGCTATTCCAGCGCCATGGAGGCACAGCTGGTCGAGCGGCGGCGCCTGCAGGCCGACCTGGAGCAGGCGATCCAGGATGGGGCCATCCACTTCGCCTTCCAGCCCAAGTTCAGCGTGCGGGACCTCAGCTTCGTGGGGTGCGAGGCGCTGGCGCGCTGGACACACCCGGTGCGCGGGGTGGTGCCGCCATCGACCTTCGTGCCGCTGACCGAGACGGCGCGCCTGTCCGCCCGCTTCGCTCTGCTGACGCTGCGCGCCGCGCTGCGCCAGCGCCGCGCCTGGCGCGAGGCCGGCCACGACATCCCGGTCGCGGTGAACCTGTCGGCACGCCATGTGGTGTCCGGCCAGGCGCCGGCGCTGTTGCGCGAGGCGCTGGCCGCCGAGGGCGAGCGGCCGAGGGGGCTCGAGGTCGAGGTGACCGAGGACGTGTTCATCAAGGACCCTGGCGAGGCGGCCGAGACGCTGGCGGCGCTGCAGCGCGAGGGGGTGCGCCTGGCGCTCGACGATTTCGGCACCGGCTATGCGTCGCTGGGCTACCTGCAGCAATTGCCCTTCGACGTCATCAAGCTCGACCGGTCCTTCGTGATGGGGCTGGGCACCAGCGAGCGCACCGAGCAGATCGTGGCGGCGGTGGTGCGTATCGCGCACGGGCTGGGCGCGACGCTGGTGGCGGAGGGGGTGGAGAACGCGCTGCAATTGTCGCGGCTGCGCGCGATCGGCTGCGACGACGTGCAGGGCTACCTGCTGGGCAAGCCGATGGCGCCCGAGGCGCTGCTGCGCCTGGTCGAGCAGGAGGACGCGGCGAACACCGTGCGGCCGGTGCCGCGGCTGGCCGGGGTGGCCTGAGTCGCGGCGCCGGGCCGTGCCTCGCGGGGGGCGATCGTCGTCCTCCGACCGTCACGCAATTGTTCCAGTTTTGTTCTGGCGCGCGTCGCTTGGCGGTGGCAGCATCGGCCCGGACGAAGGGAGATCGCCACCATGACCGTGCCACCCATCCCGCCAGGCTACGCGACGCTGACGCCGTATCTGTCGGTGTCCGACCCGGCCAGCGCCATCGCCTTCTACCAGAAGGCCTTCGGCGCCAGGGAACGGATGCGCCTGATGATGCCGGACGGCAGCATCGGCCATGCCGAGATCGACATCGGCGACAGCGTGATGATGCTGGGCGGCGCCTGGCCGCAGATGGGCTTCGCACCGCCCGAGGGCACGGCCGTGTCGGTCATGCTGCACCTGTATGTCGAGGATGCGGACGCGGTCTTCGATCGCGCGGTGGCGGCCGGCGCGACGGCGCTCGTGCCGGTCGAGACGAAGTTCTACGGCGACCGCAGCGGGTCGCTGCGCGATCCCTTCGGGCATCGCTGGAGCATCTCGACGCATGTCGAGGATGTCAGCACCGAGGAAGCGCAGCGGCGCATTTCAGCCATGCCGCAGGAATAGCGCGGCGCGGTTGACGCCGGCGCGCGCGCGGCGCGTCCTGCACCCATGCCTGTCCGCCTGTTCGAACGCCTGGTCGATCCCGTCACGCCGCCGGGCGAGGCTGCCGCGCGCTTCCTCGGCGTGCCGGTGCCCGACCATGCGCCGCCGCGCAGCCTGCTGGGCTTCTACTGGCATTTCGCCCGCCAGGCGCGCGGGCTGTTCGGCGCGCTGTTCGTCGCCGGGCTGTGCGTGGCGCTGCTGGATGCGCTGATCCCGGTCTTCATCGGCACGCTGGTGTCGCTGCTGGCGGCGCATGGGCCCGACGCGCTGTGGGACAATGCCTGGCACGTGCTGGTGGGCATGGCCGTGGTGCTGCTGGCGGGGCGGCCGGTGGCGATCACGGCGCAGAACCTGATCACGCAGCAGGGGATCGTGCCGGCGGTGACGTCGATGATCCGCTGGCAGGCGCATTGGCATGTGGTGCGCCAGGGCTGGGCCTTCTTCCAGGAGGATTTCGCGGGCCGCATCGCAACCCGCGTGATGCAGGCCGGGCCGGCGCTGCGCGAGAGCATCGTGCAGTCGGTCAACGCCGTCTGGTACATCCTGGTGTACGGCACCGGCGCGATGCTGTGGCTGGCGAGTGCCGACCTGTGGCTCGCGCTGCCGGTGCTGGTGTGGTTCGCGTTGTATGCGGTGCTGCTGCGGTTCCTGGTGCCGCGGCTGCGCGACCGGTCACGCGCGGCGTCGGAGGCACGCAGCGCGCTGACCGGGCGGGTGGTCGATTCCTACACCAACATCCTGACCGTGAAGCTTTTCGCCCGCGCGAAGGATGAGGACGCCTTCGTGCGCGAGGGCTTGCTCGGCCTGAACACCGCCTTCGGGCGGCAGGTGCGGTTGGTGACGCTGAACGGGCTGCTGCTGTCGGTGCTGAACGCCTCGCTGATGGTCGCCGTCGCCACCGTGTCGGTGGTGCTGTGGCAGCGCGGGCAGATCGGCATCGGCACGGTCGCGACCGCCCTGCCGATGGCCTGGCAGATCGCGAACATCTCCGGCTGGGTGGCGTTCAACGTGACCGCCATCTTCGAGAATATCGGCGTGGTGCAGGAGAGCATGGGGTCGATCGCGGTGCCGCCGACCGCCGCCGACCCGCCGGATGCGACGACGCTTAACGTGGCGCAGGGCGAGATCCGCTTCGAGGGCGTGCACTTCGCCTATGGCCGCACGGCCGGCGTGCTGCGCGGCTTCGACCTGGTGGTGAAGCCCGGCGAACGCGTCGGCCTGGTCGGGCATTCCGGCGCCGGCAAGACCACCGCGGTGAACCTGCTGCTGCGCTTCTTCGCGCCGGAGCGCGGCCGCATCCTGGTCGATGGGCAGGATGTCGAGGGCGTCACGCAGGAGAGCCTGCGCGGTGCCGTCGGCATGGTCACGCAGGACACCGCCCTGCTGCACCGGTCGATCCGCGACAACATCCGCTACGGCCGCCCGGACGCCACCGACGCCATGGTCGAGGCCGCCGCCCGCCAGGCCCAGGCGCATGACTTCGTCATGGCGCTGACCGACTGGCGCGGGCGATCGGGCTACGACGCGCATGTGGGCGAACGGGGCGTGAAGCTCTCGGGCGGGCAACGCCAGCGCATCGCGATCGCGCGCGTGCTGCTGAAGGATGCGCCGATCCTGGTGCTGGACGAAGCCACCAGCGCGCTCGATTCGGAGGTCGAGGCCGCGATCCAGGAACAGCTCGCCGCGCTGATGGCCGGCAAGACCGTCATCGCCATCGCGCACCGGCTGTCCACCATCGCGCGCATGGACCGGCTGGTGGTGATGGACCATGGGCGGGTGGCGGAACAGGGCACGCATGCCGAATTGCTGGCGCTGGGCGGTGTCTATGCCGGCCTGTGGGAAAGGCAGTCCGGCGGCTTCGTGGAGGCGTAGGAAAAGCGCCGCATTCCGCCGGATTGTGCGGCGCACGCGCTTGACAGCCTCATGGACGAACCGTAAAGCGCGGCCTGCCTTCCGGCGGGGTCTCGCCAGGGAGCCAAGGTGAACGAACGCAACGGTTTCGACGAGAGGTTGCGGCAGGCGCGGGCCCGTGAAGGGCTCGACAAGCGTCCGGAAGGGCGCGGAAACCTGCCGCAGGGCCCCTGGGGGATCGGATTGCGCGCGGGGGTCGAGGTTGTCTCGGCCCTGGGTGTGGGCATCGGGATCGGCTTCCTGCTGGACCGCTGGCTGGGCACCTGGCCTTGGCTGTTCCTGGTGTTCTTCGTCCTGGGCAGCGTGGCGGGGGTGGGCAACGTGTATCGCCTGTTCATGCCGCGCCCTGGCGGGAAGTGACGACGGCGCGCCTGCGGCGCGACGCCAATCGGGGGACCAGACGGTGGCGGTTGAAGGCAAGACGATCGACGCGCTGAGCCAGTTCGAGCTCTCCCCGGTCCTGGGCGTCTTCGGGCATGCCGTGTCCTTCAGCCAGTCGAACCTGTTCATGGTGGTGGCGGTCGCGCTCACCTGGTTCCTGATGAAGGCGACCGCCGACCGTGGCGCGCTGGTCCCGGGGCGCCTGCAGGCGCTGGGCGAAAGCGCCTATGAATTCATCCAGGGCATGGTGCGCGACCAGGTCGGGGACGAGGGCAAGAAGTATTTCCCCTTCGTCTTCTCGATCTTCATGTTCGTGCTGTTCGGCAACCTGCTGGGCATGCTGCCCTATGCCTTCACCTATACCTCGCACATCGCGGTGACGCTGACGCTGGCGGCGGTGGTCTGGGTGTCGGTCACCGTGATCGCGCTGCAGCGCCACGGCATGCACTTCTTCAGCTACTTCTTCCCCGAGGGCGCGCCGACCTGGCTGGCGCCGATCATCATCCCGGTCGAGATCATCTCCTACCTCTCCCGCATGGTGTCCCTCTCGGTCCGCCTGTTCGCCAACATGGTCGCCGGCCACGTCATGCTGAAGGTCTTCGCCACCTTCGTCGTGCTGCTGGGCGGCCTGGGCGCGGTCGGCCCCTTCATCGCCGCCATGCCGCTGGCGGTGAATGTCGCCCTGGTGGGCTTCGAATTCCTGGTCGCGTTCCTGCAGGCCTATGTGTTTGCGATCCTGACCAGCATCTACCTGCACGACGCGGTGCACCTGCACTGACCCGCCATGTGACCGGGGTGCCGGCGCACACGCGTACGTTCAGAACCTCCATGTAACTCAGGAAGGACGATCATCATGGAAGTCGCCGCCGCGAAGGCCCTTGGGGCCGGTATCGCCGTCATCGCGCTGTTCGGCGTGGGTCTGGGCATCGGCAACATCTTCTCCTCGCTGATCAACAGCGTGGCGCGCAACCCGGCGGCCCGTGACGTCGTGTTCCCGATCGGCATCCTGGGCTTCGCCCTGACGGAAGCCGTGGCGCTCTTCGCGCTGCTGATCGCCTTCCTGATCCTGTTCGCCTGACGCCTGCGCCCCGCCCCGCCCATCCGGGCGCGGCGGGGCACCTGCGTTGACCTTTCGGTTCTAGAGCAAGACATCCGGCCATCGGGATCCCGCTGATCGGATATTGCTCTGGCGGCAAGGAGACGGCGATGCGCCGAATGATGTTCCTGGCGGCCCTGGCCGCCGCACTGCCCGGCATCGCGATCGCCGCGAGCACCTCGGCCGTGCCGGTCGATGGCATGCCGCAGCTCGCCTTCGGCCACCCCGAGCAGGGCCGCCTGCTGGTCGGCCAGATCGTCTGGCTGCTGCTGATCTTCGCGGCGCTCTACTTCATGATGGCGAATGTCGCGCTGCCGCGCGTCGGCGCCGTGATCGAAGGCCGCCACGCCCGCATCGCCGCCGACCTCGAGGCCGCGCAAGCCGCGAAGCTCGAAGCCGACGCCGCCATGGCCGCGCACCGCACCAGCACCGAGGCCGCCCGCGCCGAGGCCCGCGCCGCCGTCGCCGGCGCCGTCCATGCCGCGCAAGCCGATGCCGATGCGAAATCCGCCGCGCTCGCCGCGCGCCTGAACAAGCAGATCGCCGATGCCGAGGCGCAGATCGATGCCGCCCGCGCCTCCGCCATGGGCGCCATCCGCGGCGTCGCGACCGACACGGCCGAGGCGCTGGTCGCCCGCCTGGTCGGCCGCGCCGACCGCGCCACCGTCGAGGCCGCCGTCGGGCGCGTGCTCGCCAGCAGCGGGAGGGCCTGATGTCCGATCCGAAATTCTGGGTTGCCGTCTCCTTCGTCCTGTTCTTCCTGTTCCTGGGCAAGAAGATCTGGGGCGTGATGACCGCCGCGCTGGACGGCAAGGCCGAGGGCATCCGCCGCCAGCTGGCCGAGGCCGCCGAGCTGCGCGCCCAGGCCGAGCAGATGCTCGCCGCGGCCGAGGCCGAACGCGCCGCCGCCGCCCGTGAGGCCGAGGACCTGCTGGCCCGCGCGCGCAGCGAGGCCGAGCGCCTGGCCGCCGCCGCCGCCGCCGAGGCCGAGGCCGCCGCCCGCCGCCGCGAGCGCATGGCGATAGACCGCATCGCCGCCGCCGAGGCCTCCGCCGTGGCGGAAGTCCGCAATGCCGCCGCCGATATCGCTGGCGCGGCCGCGCGCACCGTCATCGCCGAGACGCTGGATGCCACCGCCGACGGTGCGCTGGTCGACCAGTCGGTCGCCGACCTGCCCAAGGCGCTGCGCGCCGCCTGACCCCGGCCGCGCTGCCGATCGACACGGGCGCCCTTCGCGAGAAGGGCGCCCTTTCTCGTTCTGCGTGCATCTCTTCCCCTTCCCGCACAACCTGAAAGGGATTAACGATAGAATCACGCAAGAATCCGGGAGCCATCATGTTGCGCCGCACGACCCTCGCCACCCTCCTCCTGGCCGCCACCACGCTCGCGGCCCAGGCCAATACCTTCCGCTGGGCCAATGACGGCGACGTCAACTCGATGGACCCCTATGCGCGCAACGAGACCTTCCTGCTCTCGTTCAATGCCAACATCTACGAACCGCTGGTCCGCCGCGACCGCAACCTGGCCGTGGAGCCGGCCCTGGCGGCGCGCTGGGAGCAGCCCTCGCCGACCGTGTGGCGCTTCCACCTGCGCGAGGGTGTGCGCTTCTCCGACGGCACGCCCTTCACCGCCGATGACGTGGTCTTCTCCTTCGAACGCGCCCGCGCGCAGGGGTCGAACATCACCGCCGTGCTGGCCTCGGTGAAGGAGGCGCGGGCCGTCTCGCCGACCGTGGTCGAGCTGGAGACGCACAACCCGAACCCGATCCAGCTCGAGGAAATCACCCTCTGGGGCATCATGTCGCGCGGCTGGGCCGAGCGGAACAACGCCCAGCGCACCGCCGACCTGACCCAGCGCGCCGAGAACTTCGCCACCCGCAACGCCATGGGCACCGGCCCCTTCGTGCTGGTCAGCCGCGAGCCCGACCGCCGCACCGTGCTGGCGCCGAACCCGAGCTGGTGGGACCGCCCGGAACACAACCTGACGCGCGTCGAGTTCAACGTGATCTCGAACGACGCGACGCGCGTGGCCGCGCTGATCAGCAACGAGGTGGACATGGTCTATACCGTGCCGCCGCAGGACACCGACCGGCTGTCGCGCACGCCGGGCATCCGCGTGCACCAGCAGGCGGAACTGCGCACCATCTATTTCGGCATGGACCAGACGCGCGAGGAATTGCTGAAGTCCGACGTGCGCGGCCGCAACCCCTTCCGCGACGTGCGCGTGCGCCAGGCCTTCCAGATGGCGATCGACAACGAGGCGATCGTGCGCACCGTCATGCGCGGCCAGGCGCGTGCCACCGGCCTGATGGTCGGCCCGGGCGTGAACGGCCACACCGATGCGCTGGACACCGCCGTGCGCGTGCGCCCCAACGTGGCGGAAGCCCGCCGCCTGCTGACCGAGGCCGGCTACCCGAACGGCTTCGGCGTGACGCTCGACTGCCCGAACGACCGCTATGTGAATGACGAGGCGATCTGCACCGCCGCCGTCGCCATGCTGGCGCGCATCGGCGTGCGCGTGCAGCTCAATGCCCAGACGCGCGCGCGGTATTTCGCCGAGATCCTCGGGCCGTCCTATCGCACGTCGTTCTTCATGCTGGGCTGGACGCCGCCGACCTACGACGCGCACAACGCGCTGTTCAACCTGATGGGCACGCGCGACGGCACGCGCGGCGTGTTCAACCCCGGCGGCTATTCCAACCCGCGCTTCGACGAACTGACCAACCGCATCGCGGTGGAGACCGACCGCACGCGCCGCACCGCGCTGATCGACGAGGCGATGCGCCTGCATGCCAGCGAGGCCGGGCATATCCCGCTGCACCAGCAGGTGGTGATCTGGGCGGCGCGGCAGAACATCACGCTGCAGCAGCTGGCGGACAACTTCTTCCCGCTGCGCCTGGTGCGCGTGGGGCAGTGATCAGCGCGGCGCCAGCGCGGCGCTGAAAAAGACCACCGCATCGGCCGCGAAGCCCGCCAGGAAGGCGTCGCGGTCGAGCCCCGGCGGGTCGGCGCACAGGAAGGGCAGCGCGGCGCGGCGTTGCGCGTCGCAGGGCGGCATGAACACCCAATGCCCCGCCTGCGGAACCACCACCGGCACCGGTCGGCCGGGCAGCAGCGGCGCGATCGCCTCGGCATGGTGGGGTTCGCGCAGCACGGTGTCGTCGCCGGCGCGCCACAGCCGCACCGCCGTGGTGGGCGGGACGGCGCGCAGCCCGTCAGGGGCGAACAGGAAGCCCAGCGCCGGCGCGGCCAGCAACGCGGCGCGCACCCGGGCATCGGGCGCGGCGAAGGGGGCCAGGCCCGCCGCGGCCTCCAGCGCCGCGCGGCCGAAGGGGGAATGGCAGAGCCGTTCGTCGGGATGATCGGCGCAGAGCGCGACCCAGCGCGCCGGGTCGGCCCGCCCGCCGGCCAGCAGCAGCGCCGCCGTACCACCCGCCGAATAGCCGAACACGCCGATCCGCGCGGGATCGACACGCGCCGGCTGCGCCGCCAGCACCTGGTCGAGCACGCGCGATGCGTCGCGCGCCCGCGCAGCCATGCGGGCGAAGGCGTTGGGGGCGGCGCGGTCGGCTTCCTGCGTCACCGCCAGGGCGGCGATGCCGGCCCGCGCCAGCGCGGCGGCGAGCGGCGCGTGGTCGGCGAAGGTCCCGCCCGCGCCGTGCAGCAGCAGCACCAGCGGCGCGCGCGCGGCGCCGTCGGGCAGCCAGAGCGCCCCCGCCGGCGGCGGGCTGCCGGGCAGCGCGAGGGGCGTTTGCGCGCGCGCCGGCAGGGCCAGCGCGAACAGCAGCAGAAGGACCGCGCCGCGCGGGACAGCACCGCGGCGGCGGGGACAGCCCGGCCGCGCGGCGCGGTTGGCGAAGCGGTGCATTCGCCGATGCTGCGCGCCGCGGGGCCGGCGCGCAACCGGGTCAGAAGGCTATGCGCCCCGCCGCGGCCAGCGCCAGCAGCAGCGAGGCGACATGCGTCGATTGCTGCACGCCGCCCTCGCGGATCACGCGCAGCACCTCGGGCACGGGGATGAGCTCGACGGCGATCTCCTCCCCATTGTCGAAGGATTGCGCGCCGGCCGGCGCCGCGCCCAGCGCGAGCACCGTATGCACGCGGTTGGTATGCGTGGCGGGGTTGGGGCGCAGCGTCACGACGTGGCGGAATTCGCGCGCGGCGAAGCCGGTCTCCTCGCGGAATTCGCGCGCGCCACCGGCGACCGCGTCGTCATCCTCGGCATCCATCACGCCGCCGGGGAGTTCGAGGTGAACCTCGCCCGCACCGTGGCGATACTGGCGGTTCATCACCAGCCGGTCGTCATCGGTCAGGGCCACCACATGCACCCAGTCGCGATATTCCAGCACGTAGAACGGGTCGATCGCGTCGCCATTGGCGGCGATGCAGCTGTCGGCCCGCACGCGGATCCAGCGATCCGCCAGCACGATGCGGCTCGCGGTCACCGTCCACGGCTTGAGCGCGGTCATTCGGCGGCGATCTGGTGCTGGTTGGCGTAGGCCTCCAGCGGCGCGCAGGAGCACACCAGGTTGCGGTCGCCATAGACGTTGTCGACGCGCTTGACCGGCGGCCAGTACTTGCGCGCCTTCACGAAGGGCAGCGGGAAGGCGGCCTGTTCGCGCGTGTACGGATGCGTCCAGGTCTCCGCGATGACCTCCGCCGCGGTGTGCGGGGCGTTCTTCAGCGGGTTGTCGGCCTTGTCCATGCGGCCCTGTTCGACCGCGCGGATCTCGGCGCGAATGGCCACCATCGCATCGATGAAGCGGTCGATCTCGGCCTTGGGCTCGCTTTCGGTGGGTTCCACCATCAGCGTGCCCGCGACCGGCCAGGACATGGTCGGCGCGTGGAAGCCGTAGTCCTGCAGGCGCTTGGCGATGTCCTCGACCAGCACGCCGCCGCCCTGCTGGAAGCCGCGGCAATCGAGGATGCATTCATGCGCGACCATGCCGTTCGCGCCGCGATACAGCACGGGGAAATGCGCCTCGAGCCGCTTCGCCATGTAGTTGGCCGACAGGATCGCGACCTCGGTCGCGCGCGTCAGGCCCTCCGCGCCCATCATGCGGATATAGGCGTAGCTGATCGGCAGGATGGACGCGCTGCCGAAGGGTGCGGCGCTGACCGGCCCGAAGCCCGTGGCCGGGCCGGCTTCCGCCAGCATCGGGTGGTTCGGCAGATGCGGTGCGAGATGCGCCGCAACGCCGATCGGCCCGACACCCGGGCCGCCGCCGCCATGCGGGATGCAGAAGGTCTTGTGGAGATTCAGGTGGCAGACATCCGCGCCGATGCCGCCCGGGCTGGTCAGCCCGACCTGCGCGTTCATGTTCGCGCCATCCATGTAGACCTGCCCGCCCGCGGCATGCACCGCGGCGCAGATCTCCTTGATCGCGGCCTCGAACACGCCGTGGGTGGAGGGGTAGGTCACCATCAGCGCAGCGAGGTTCGCGCCATGCTGCGCGATCTTGGCGTGCAGGTCCGCGACATCGACATTGCCGTCGCGGTCGCAGCCCACCACCACGACCTGCATGCCCGCCATCACGGCCGAGGCCGGGTTGGTGCCATGCGCGCTGGACGGGATCAGGCAGATTTTGCGATGCCCCTCACCACGCGCCTGGTGGTAGGCGCGGATCGACAGCAGCCCGGCATATTCGCCCTGGCTGCCGGCATTGGGCTGCAGCGACACCGCCGCGAAGCCGGTGATCTTCGCCAGCCAGGATTCCAGCTGCCGGATCATGGCGATGTAGCCCGCCGCCTGATCGACCGGCGCGAAGGGATGGATGTTGCCGAAGCCCGGGAAGGTGACCGGGATCATCTCCGCCGTCGCGTTCAGCTTCATGGTGCAGGACCCGAGCGGGATCATGCTGCGGTTGAGCGCGACGTCCTTGTCTTCCAGCGACTTCAGGTAGCGCAGCATCCCGTGCTCGGAATGGTGGCTGTCGAAGACCGACGCCGTCATGAAGGGGCTGAGCCGCCGCACGGATTCCGGCAGGTCGCCGGCCGGCGAGAGCATGCCGAGCGAGGCCGGCGCCGTGCCCGTCACTTCCGCCACGACAGCGCACAGCGCATCGAGGTCGGCGCGCGTGACGGTCTCGTCCATCGCCACGGCGACGCAACCGTCATCGACGCGGCGCAGGTTGAAGCCGCGGCGCAGGGCGGCGGCCATCAGCGTATCCGCGCGCGACCCGGCCTCGATCGCGATGGTGTCGAAGAAGCCTTCGTGGCGCAGCGACAGCCCCGCCTTCTGCGCGGCATCGCCGAGCAGCCGCGCCTGCAGGCGCACACGGCGCGCGATGCGCTTGAGCCCCTCCGGGCCGTGCCACACGGCATACATGCCGGCCATCACGGCCAGAAGCACCTGCGCGGTGCAGATGTTGGACGTCGCCTTCTCGCGCCGGATGTGCTGTTCGCGCGTCTGCAGCGCCAGGCGCATCGCCGGCGCGCCGGCGGCATCCACCGAGACACCCACCAGGCGCCCGGGCATCAGCCGCTTCAGCGGGTCGGTCACCGCCATGAAGGCGGCGTGCGGGCCGCCATAGCCCATGGGCACGCCGAAGCGCTGCGTGCTGCCCACGACGATGTCGGCACCCATCTCGCCGGGCGGCTTGAGCAGCGTGAGCGACAGCGGATCAGCGGCAACGATCGCGAGGCCACCGGCGGCCTTCGCGGCGGCGATCTCGGCCGTCAGGTCGCGCACCTCGCCGGTCGTGCCGGGATACTGCAGCACCAGCGCGAAGGGCTTATGCGCGGCGCAGGCGGCCGCGATATCGGCCACCGGTACGACATGCACGTGCCAGCCATGCGGTTCGGCGCGCGTGCGCAGCACCGCCAGCGTCTGCGGATGCAGGTCGGCCGCCACCACGATCGCGTCGGACTTGCCGCGCGTGGCGCCATGCGCAATGGCCATCGCCTCGGCCACCGCGGTGCCTTCATCGAGCAGCGAGGCATTCGCCACCGGCAGGCCCGCCAGGTCGCAGACCATGGTCTGGAAGTTCACCAGGGCTTCGAGGCGCCCCTGCGCGATCTCGGCCTGGTAGGGCGTGTACGCCGTGTACCAGCCGGGATTCTCCAGCACGTTGCGCAGGATCACCGGCGGCGTCAGCGTGCCGTGGTAGCCCAGCCCGATCAGCGACTTGATGTCGGCGCGGTTGCGCCCGGCCAGTTCGCGCAGTTCCGCGATGACCTCGGCTTCCGTCACCGGCGGCGGCAGGGCGGACAGGTCGGCGCCGCGGATGGTGCCCGGCACCGTCAGCGCCGTCAGCGCCGACAGGCTCTCGGCGCCGACCACCTTCAGCATCGCCGCGACCTCGGCCTCGGAGGGGCCGATGTGGCGGCGGGCGAATTCGTCATGCTCCTCGAGCGCGAGGAGGTCGGTCGGTCCGCTCATGCCAAGGTGTCCACGAAGGCGGCGTAGGCGGTCTCGTCCATCAGCCCGTCCAGCGCGCCGGGGTCGGAGGTCTCGATCTTGAAAAACCAGCCATCGGTGGTCGGCGCGGAATTGATCGCGCCGGGCGTGTCGGCCAGCGCGGCGTTCACCGCGACGACCTTGCCGGCGATCGGGGCATAGACGTCCGAGGCCGCCTTGACGCTCTCGACCACGGCGATGGCCTCGCCGGCGGTGACCTCGCGGCCGATCGCGGGCAGGTCGACGAAGACCACGTCGCCCAGCGCATTCTGCGCGTGGTCGGTGATGCCGATGGTGGCGACGCCGCCATCCAGCCGCACCCATTCGTGGTCACTGGTGAATTTGGTCTCGGACATCGGTGCGGTTCCTCAGCGGGCGTAGCGGTGGGGAATGAAGGGCATGGGCGCGACGCGGGCCGCCAGCGGCTTGCCGCGCACCATCAGTTCGAGGGCGGTGCCGTCGGCGGCGTGCTCGCGCGCGACATAGCCCATGGCCATGGGGCCGTTCAGCGAGGGGCCGAAGCCGCCGGAAGTGATCTCGCCGATGGCAGCACCACCCGGCGCATGCACAGGCGTATGGCCACGCGCCGGCTGGCGGCCTTCGGGGCGGATGCCCACGCGCAGGCGCGTCGTGCCATCCGCCAATTCCTGCGCGACGCGCGCCGCGCCGGGAAAGTCGCCCGCCATGCGGCGGCGCTTGCCGATGGTCCAGGTGAGGGCGGCTTCGACCGGGCTGGTCGTCTCGTCGATGTCGTTGCCATAGAGGCAAAGCCCGGCTTCCAGGCGCAACGAATCGCGCGCGCCGAGGCCCGCCGGCAGCACGCCGGGCAGGGCCAGCAGCGCGCGGGCGAAGCCTTCGGCATCCTCGGCGGCGACCGAGACTTCGACGCCATCCTCGCCCGTGTAGCCGGAGCGCGACACCAGCGCCGGCACGCCCGCGATGGTGAAGTGCCCCACACCCATGAAGGCCAGTTCGGCGATGCCCGGCGCCAGCGTGGCGATGGCCGCCACCGCGCCCGGCCCCTGCAGCGCGATCAGCGCGCGGTCCGGCAATGGCTTCAGCGTCACGCCGGCCGGCAGCAGCGATTCGATGCGCGGGAAATCCAGGTGCTTGCGGCTGGCGTTCACCACCAGGAACAGCCGGTCGCCGAGGTTCGCGACCATGAAGTCGTCCAGGATGCCGCCGTCATCCAAGGTCAGCAGGCCGTATTTCTGACGGCCAGGCTTCAGGACCTGCACATCGGCGGGTGTCGCGCGTTCCAGCGCGGCGGCCGCGCCCTCGCCCACCAGTTCGGCCTGGCCCATGTGCGAGACGTCGAACAGCGACGCGGCGGCGCGGCAATGCAGGTGTTCCGCCATGATGCCGGCGGGGTATTGCACCGGCATCGCATAGCCCGCGAAGGGCACCATGCGCCCACCCAGTTCGCGGTGCAGCCCGGCGAGCGGGGTTTCCAGGACGGCGTCGGTCGAATCGGCCACGGTGCCTCCCGCCGCAGCGCGGCGATTGGGGTTCAGTTCCGTGGCCCCCCTCTGTCGGATGGACCTGAGAGATTCGGCGGGGGCGTTCCCTCGCCTTACTCCGTCGGTGCCGTGGCGCGCATGCCACGGGCTTTCCAGAGGCCCCTTCCCCGCGCGGCCCTTTTGCCTGAGCGTTTCCGGGGGCCGGTTGCGCCTTCGGCGGGGGCGTCGCCGCCCCTCTCTCCCGCGCGGGATCTGCGGGGTGCGCCTTCCTGACAGATCGGGAGTGTATTGTCATGCCCTCAAACGGCGGGCGGCCCGCATCCGCGGGCCTGGCCTTCACGCCCTGCGCTGTTGCGCTGGGGATGACGGGCGGGTTGGGCGCGGTCGCGCATTCGCGCTCGCGGGGCTGCCGCGCCAGACGCTTCACGACCGCGCCCAAGGCCCCGCCGGCGCCGAACGCCTACCCGAAGGGCTGCCAGGCCTCGGTCACGCGCAATGGTTGCAGGGTGAAGCGCCAGCAGCACCCCGCCGCCGGCTGGTCATGCGCCCGCGTGATCGGCAGCCCCGCCAGCGCGCACATCAGCAGCGCGCCGGTGCCGCCATGGCCGACCATGATGATGTCGCCGCCCCCATGGCCGGACAGGATCTCCTGTGCCGCCGCGACCACGCGGCGCTGCGCGTCCACCGCGCGTTCCCAGCCCTCGATGCTTTCCTCGGGCCTGGCGAAGAAGGCATCCGCCAGGCGCTCGAACGCGGCGCGTGGGCGGTAGCCGGTGCTGCTGCGGTCCATCTCCGCCAGGCCCCGATGCACCTGCACCGGCAGGCCGAAGCGCGCGGCCAGGATGCCCGCCGATTCGATCGCCTTGGTCTCGTCGGACGCCCAGACGGCCGCCGGCGCGGTGTCGATGACCAGGCGCCGCAGCCGCGCGATTCCCTCCGGCGACAGATGCCAGCGCGGCACCGGCACCGCCGGGTCGATCACCACCTCGGGATGCGAGACAAACAGGCCCCGCGCGGTCACCGCGGCCCGCGGCGCCGATTCCGCTCGAGGTCGTCCGGCGTCAATTGGAAGGACAGGCGGACATTGTGGTTCTCGACCAGGCGCTCCTCGGCCGGGAAGCTGAGCACCACCGGGGTGCTGGCGATCCGCACGCGGTTGGCATTGGCCGCGAATTCCGCCGGCGTGACGTAGTCGCGCCGTTCGATGATCTGCCCGTCGCCGGCATCGGTCACCGCGATGAACCAGGGCAGCGAGACGCGCGGCGCGGTCGCCGCCGGCCCCCGCTCGACATCGAAGATCGCGCTGATGCGCACCGACACGCCGTCGCGCCGGCGCGTGTAGTCGCAATTCGCGTTGAAGCCGATCAGCCGGGCGTCGCTGGTCATCGAGGCGAGGTCAGGCACCGCGCCGTCGCGATGGCGCGTGAGGTCGGCGCCATCGGCCAGGATGGTGATTCGCGGGCACGGCGCCGGCGGGTTGGTGGACAGGGAAGTGCCGCCGCCGCAGCCGGCGAGCAGTGCCGCCGCCGCCAGACCGTAAGCCGCCCTCAGCCGCATCTTCGCCACCTTTCCATCCCCCCTATGACCCCGGGCGCCCCGTCTATAGTGTGCCGCCCGCCCTGGGCAGGGAGCAACCTGCCCGCCCCTGCAGCGCCGCGCGAGTCCATGACGCCCGAGAAGCCCCGCCTCCATGTCCTGCTCGCCGGCCCCCGCGGCTTCTGCGCCGGCGTCGACCGCGCCATCAGGATCGTGGAGGAAGCGCTGAAGCGCCACGGCGCGCCTGTCTATGTCCGCCACGAGATCGTGCACAACCGCTTCGTCGTCGAGGGGCTGGAACGCCAGGGCGCGATCTTCGTCGAGGAACTGTCCGAGGTGCCCGATGACGGGCAGCCCGTGGTGTTCTCGGCCCATGGGGTGCCGAAATCCGTCCCGGCCGAGGCCACATCGCGCGAGATGTATTTCCTCGACGCCACCTGCCCGCTGGTCAGCAAGGTGCACCGCGAGGCCGAGCGCCACAACGCCCGCGGGCGGCACCTGCTGCTGATCGGCCATGCCGGGCACCCCGAGGTGGTCGGCACCATGGGCCAGCTCGCGGAGGGCGAGATGACCCTGGTCGAGGATGCCGCCGCGGCGCTGAGCGTCACCCCGCCCGCCGGCGCGGCGCTTGCCTATACCACCCAGACCACGCTGTCGGTCGACGACACCGCCGAGATCGTCGCGATCCTGCGCGCCCGCTTCCCCGGCATCGCCGAGCCCGCGAAGGAGAGCATCTGCTACGCCACCACCAACCGCCAGGCCGCGGTGAAGTCGGTGGCCGCGCGAAGCGACCTGGTGATCGTGGTGGGGGCGCCGAATTCGTCGAACTCCGTGCGGCTGCGCGAAGTGGCCGAGCGCGCCGGCGCGCCGCGCGCCGTGATGGTCCAGCGCGGCGCCGAGCTCGACCCCGCGCTGGCCGATGGCTGCGCCACGGTCGGCATCACCGCCGGCGCCTCGGCGCCCGAGGTGCTGGTGCAGGAGGTGGTGGACCGCCTGCGCGAACGCTTCGCCGTGACCACCGAGGAAGTGACGGTGGCGGTCGAGGACGTGACGTTCCGCCTGCCGCGCATGCGCGCCGTCGCCTGATGGCGGTCTATACCGAGGTCTCGGACGAGGCGCTGCGCGCCTTCCTGGCGGAGTATGCGCTCGGCGCGCTGGTCGCCTTCCGCGGCATCGCGGAGGGCGTGGAGAATTCCAACTACGCGCTGAAGACCGAGCACGGCGACTTCATCCTTACGCTGTACGAAAAGCGCGTGGACCCGGCGGAGCTGCCCTATTTCCTGGGACTGATGGACCACCTGGCGCGGCACGGTCTGGCCTGCCCGACGCCGGTGCATGGGCGGGACGGGCAGGCGCTGCGCCTGCTGGCCGGACGCCCGGCGGCGATCGTCACCTTCCTGCCCGGCGTCTGGCCGCGGCGCGTGCGGCCGGAACACTGCGCGCCGCTGGGGCGTGCGCTGGCCGGGATGCATGTGGCGGGCGAGGGCTTCTCGACACTGCGCCCCAATGCGCTCGGCCCCGGCGGATGGGCGCCGCTGCTCGATGGTTGCCGCGCACGCGGGGACGAGGTGCAGCCCGGGCTGGTCGCGGAACTGGACGCGGCGCTGGCGGGCATCCTGGCCGCATGGCCGGCCGAGGGCACGCTGCCGCGCGGGCAGATCCATGCCGACCTGTTCCCCGACAACGTCTTCTTCCTGCCGGGCGAGGACGGGCGACCGCAGGTCTCTGGCCTGATCGACTTCTACTTCGCCTGCACCGACCTGCTCGCCTACGACGTCGCGGTCTGCCTGAATGCCTGGTGCTTCGAGCCGGACTACGCCTTCAACGTGACCAAGGCGCGCGCGCTGCTGAGCGCCTATGACGCGGTGCGGCCCTTGTCGGTGGCCGAGCGCGCGGCCTTGCCGGTGCTGGCGCGCGGGGCGGCCCTGCGGTTCCTGCTGACGCGGCTGTTCGACTGGACGCATACGCCGCCCGGCGCGTTGGTCACCCGCAAGGACCCGCTGGAATACCTGCGCAAGCTGCGCTTCTTCGCAATGGCCGACAGCCCGGCCGCACTCGGCGCATGACCGCCGACCCGCGCCCGCATGTCGCGATCTGGACCGATGGCGGCTGCAAGCCCAACCCGGGGCCGGGTGGCTGGGCCGCCATCCTGCGCTTCGGCGAGCATGAGCGCGAATTGACCGGCGGCGAGCCCGAGACCACCAACAACCGCATGGAACTGACCGCCGCCATCATGGCGCTGGAGGCGCTGAAGAAGCCCTGCATCGTGGCCTTGCACACCGACAGCCAATACGTGCGCGACGGCATCAGCCGCTGGATCCATGGCTGGGTGCGCAGCAACTGGCGCAACGCGGCGAAGGAGCCGGTGAAGAACATGGACCTGTGGCAGCGCCTGCTGGCCGCCGCCAAGCCGCACGAGGTCGAGTGGAAATGGGTGCGCGGCCACGCCGGGGACGCGATGAACGAACGCGCGGATGTGCTGGCGACGGCGGCGCGGGATGCGGCGGCGGGGTAGGCGTCAGGGCATCCGGTCGTGCAGCGCGGAGCTGATCACGCCGGTATTCGGCCGCCCATCCGTGCGCGACGCCGCCGAACCCGTGACCGACAGCACGCGCGGCGCGGTCGCGCGGGTGAAGTTCGCCGCCACGTAGGTCAGCGTGCCGAAGGGGCGCTCGCCGGATGAGCGGTGCGGCGCGGCGGGCGGTGTCCAGCCCGGCATGAGCTCGGTGCCGCGCGCGATGATCTGCGCGGTGCCGTCGAGGAACGCGTCGTGGTCCACCCCTTCCGCCGTCAGGCCGCATTGGCCGCCGGGCTCGATGGTGCTGAGGCGGTACCGGCCGTGCTGGCCGTCGATCAGCCAGCCTGCGGTCTCGCGCACCCGGTCGTTGCCGCGCAGCTGCCCCGCGGGCAGGCCGGAGGCGGCCTGGCCCAGCACGCGCGCCACGGCGGCGGGCACGGCCTCGCCGCTCACCGCCGAGGCCAGGCAGACGGATTGGAAGATGCCCAGCACCTCCTGCGTCAGGGCCCGCGACACTGCCGCGGTGTCCGGGCGCGGCATGGCCTGCGCCAGCGCCAGGGCCGGCGCGGCGGCCAGCATCGCGGCGAGCAGCAGCACGCGCCTTGTGCGGTGGGTCATCGCGTCGTCTCCGTCAGCGACGGCCAGTGCAGCACGCGCGACGGCGGCGTGGCCAGCCCTTGTCGCCGCGCGTGGTCGCGCGGAGACTGAGCGCGGGAAGGAACCGCATGACGGACGCCGACAGCGTCGAGACCCGCCAATCCTGGATCATCGCCATCACTGCCGTGACCATGCTGGCGCTGGCCGCGGGCGCGCCGTTGACGGTGGTGATCGGCCTGGTGCCGATCAGCGAGACGCTGGGCGGCGGGCGGTCACTGCCTTCGCTCGCGACATCGCTGGCGTATCTGGGCACCGGCGTGGGCGGCGTGATGTGCGGGCTGCTGGCGGCGCGATTCGGGCAGCGCGTGGTGGCGATGATGGGCGGCGCGGCGATCCTGGGCGGGCTGGCGCTGGCCTCGCTCGGGCAGGGGTGGTCGCTGCTGGCGGGGCTGGGGCTGGGTGTCGGGCTGTTCGGCAATGGCGCGTTGTTCGCGCCGATGGTCGCGTATGTCTCGCTGTGGTTCGACCGGCGGCGCGGCACGGCGCTCGCGCTGGTCTCGTCGGGCCAATATGTCGCGGGGTTCGTCTGGCCCTTCGTGTTCGAACGATCGATCGCGGCCTACGGCTGGCAGGCGACGATGCTGGCCTATGGCGTCTTCGCTGCGACGGTCGTGATCACGCTGGCGGTGCTGGTGGTGCGGCCGGCGCCGATGCCCACCGGCACGGCGGCGATGCGCGTGGTGCCCGGGCAGCGCGTGCTGGGCATGGCGCCCAATGCCGCGCAGGCGCTGCTGGCGATCGCGTCCTTCCTGTGCTGCGTGCCGATGGCGATGCCGGCGGCGCATCTGGTGGCGTTCTGCGGGGACCTGGGCATCGCGGCGTCGCGCGGGGCGGCGATGCTGTCGGTGCTGTTGCTGTCGGCCTTCGTGGCGCGGCAGTTCTGGGGCTGGTTGTCGGACCGCATCGGCGGGTTGTGGACGGTCTTCGCCGGATCCTGCGCGCAGGTCGCGGGCATGCTCGGCTTCCTGGCCACGCAGGACGAGGCCGGGCTGTTCTTCGTCGCCGCCGCCTATGGCCTGGGGTTCGGCGGCATCATCCCGGCCTATGTGTTGACGGTGCGCGAGAAGTTCCCGGCCATCGAGGCATCCTGGCGGGTGCCCGCGCTGCTGTTCCTCAGCCTGTCCGGCATGGCCTTCGGCGCCTGGCTGGCGGGCGCGATCTACGACGCGGTGGGGTTCTACGCGGCGGCCTGGTGGGCGGGCATCGCGGTCAACATCGTGCAGCTGGCGCTGGTGGGGTTCCTGATCCAGCGCCAGCGCGCCGTCAGTCGGCCCTGATGTTCGCTTCCTGCACGATGCGCGCCCAGCGCGGGAGTTCGGCCGCGACCAGCGCGGTATAGTCCGCCGGCGTCATCCGGTTGGGCGTGGTGCCGAGGTCGGTCAGGCGTTGCGCCATGGCCGGCGTGGCGAGTGCGGCCACCAGCGCGGCATTGATGCGCGCGGCCACCGCCGGGTCCATCCCCGCCGGGCCGGACAGGCCGAACCAGTTGTTCGCCTCCAGCGTCGGGAAGCCCAGTTCCTTGAAGGTCGGCACGTCGGGCCAGCGCGTCGCGCGTTCGGCGCTGGTGATCGCCAGCAGCCGCAGGCGTTCGTTGCGCCCGATATCCGCGACGGCGGCGATCACGCCCTCGGTCTGCCCGCCGATGACGTCGGTCACCGCCGGCGCGGCGCCGCGATAGGGCACGTGGGTCAGTTCCACGCCGGCGGCGCGCGCCAGCATCTCGGTCTTGGCGTGGCCGGTGGTGCCATTGCCGGAGGAACCGACGCGCACCGCGCCGCGCTGCGCGCGCGCCGCGTCGATGAACTGCGCCAGCGTGGCGAAGCGGCCGGCGGCGGAGACGCCCAGCGCGCTCGGCACCGCCGCGATCAGGCCGATATGCGTGAAGTCGCGCAGCGGGTCATAGGGCATGGCGCGGTTCACCGCGGCGCCCACGCCATGCGAGGCGATGTTGGAGATCACCAGCACGCCGGCATCGGCGGGCGCCTTCGCCGCCACGTCGGAGCCGATCATGCCGCCGGCGCCGGGCCGGTTCTCCACCACCACGGTCTGGCCGAGGCGCTGTTCCAGCTCCGGCTGCACCAGGCGCCCGAGCAGGTCCACGGTGCCGCCCGGCGGAAACGGCACGATCAGGCGCAGCGGCCGCGCCTGCGCGCGCGCGGGCAGCGCGGGGGCAACAAGGGTCGCGGCGAGCAGGGAGCGTCGGCGCATCTCAGGCGGTCTCCTTGGCGGGAAGCGGAAGGTCGATGGCGGGCTTGCGTCGCGCCGCCAGCATCGCGATGGCGTCCTTCATGCGCGCCAGCGCCTCGGCCACGGCGGCGGGGCCGTCGATGACGCAGCCCTGGCAGGGGCAGATCCGGTCGACCACCCGGGCGGCGAAGATGGCGTCGAGGTCGGCCAGGATCGGCGCCGGGTCGATGCCGACCAGCCAGTCGAACTTCGCCGAGAGCATCCGCGCGATGTCATCAGCCACGATCGGCGCTTCGCCCGGCGCGCGGACCAGCGGCGCATCGGGCGTGGGGCGCGTCAGGAAGCCGAAGGATTCGCTGGTGAACAGCGTGCGCGTCGCGTGTTCGTAGAACCAGTTGGTGGCGAGCAGGCGCAGCTGCACGCGCAGCGGCTCCAGGCGCAGCCGCCCGGCCTCGACCACCTGGCCGACATCGATGCGGATGGCGCGGACCGGGGCCATGGCCTCGATGCGCGCATGGGCTTCGTCGGCCTCGATGATGCCGGCGAGGTCGAGCGGATTGAGCGCGCCGACATACGGCACCTCGGTGATGCCGAAGCGTTCCACCAGGGCGCGCAAATTCGCCATGCAGTCCTGTTCGCGCCGCGTGTTCATCATGCGCCGGCGCGTCGTGCCCGCGATGGTCTGCGCGAGCGCGGCCTCGATCGCGGGCCAATGCAGCGGCAGGCCGGTGTCGATCACCATCCACTCCGCCCCGTCGCCCAGGGCATAGGCGCTGATCGGCAGGTAGCCGGGCAGGCCGGGCGGGATCCACGAGACCGGCCGCGCATCGGCGCGCAGCCAGCCGGTCGCGGCAGCGAGCGTGCCGGGAATGATGGTGTGCAGCGTCATGCCGCGAGGCCGGCCTTGAACAGCGGCATGAGATCGAAGGGCCGGTCCACCACCGCGCCATGCGCGCTGCACAGCAGGCGCGGCTGCAATTGCGCCAGCAGCGCGTCCATCGCGGCGAAGCTGCCGGTGCTGTCGGTGAAGCGCGGCCAATGCAGCGCCTTGGCGTTGAAATCCTGCATCAGCGGGATGTCGGGCGGTGCGATCTCGCTGGTGAAGTGGTCGGATTGTCCGGGCGTATGCGGATGGAAGCAGGCGCAGGCATCCGACAGGAACAGGATGCGGTCCTTCGGGTCCCAGCCCCACAGGCTGTCGGGCAGGTCGCGCCAGATGGCGGGCAGGAAGGCGAAGGCGCGATCGCCCAGGTCGATCGTGTCGCCCGGCGCCACCTGCCGGAAGCGATGCGCGAAATCGGGCAGGTAGAGATGCCAGTCGCGCATGTCGCCCACCGCCAGCGCATCGGGCCATTTGCGCAGCCAGCGTTCCAGCAGCCCGGCATGCGGCAGTTCGCCATGCGTCGGGAAGACGAAGTCGATCGGGCGGTCGCCCATGAAGGCGGCGATGTCGCGCTCGACCTGCGCGGCATGCATCGGGTGGCCGGTGTCGACCAGCACCGACGCCCGCGACCCCTTCAGCAGGAAGCATGAATAATGCGCGAGGTAGCCCGGCACGGAGGCGATGATGCACCCGCCCGTCCACAGGCAATCGGGCGTGATCAGGCGCGGCAGGGCGCCGCTGCGGGCGAAGTCGGTGGTCATGGCAGCATCGTGCCATGACCAGGCGGCGCCTAGTAGTAGGTCAGGTCGCGCGCCTTGCCGCCGAAGATGCGCCACGCCAGCACCGTGTATCCAAGGATCACGGGCAGGACGAAGATCGCGCCTGCCAGGATCAGCGACAGGCTCTCCGGCGCGCTGGCCGACTGCCAGATGGTCAGGCGTTCCGGCACCACATAGGGGAAGAACGACCAGGCGAGCCCCGCGAAGAACAGCGAGAACAGCGCCACCGCGCCCCAGAAGGGCAGCCGCCGCAACGCATCGTCCGGGAAGGGCATGTGCTTCAGCAGGTTGCCCACCCCCAGCAGCAGCGCGGCGGTCACGATCGGCAGCGGTGCCAGCAGGAAGACCTCGGGGAAGGAGAACCAGCGTTCGAAGATGCGCGGGCTGACCAGCGGTGTCACGGCGCTGACCAGCAGGATGCCCACGCCCAGCGGCCAGATCGCCAGCCGCGCCCAGCCGATCGCCTGGCGCTGCAGTGCGCCCTCGGTGCGCCAGATCAGCCAGGCCGCGCCGATGAACGCATAGGCGATGGCAAGGCCGACCGCCGACATCGCGGCGAAGGCGGTCGCGGCCCAGCCCTCGGCGAAGCCCAGCACGTAGTGGCCGAGCATCCAGCCCTGCGACAGCGCCGCCGTGACGGATCCCGCCACGAAGGCGTGGTCCCAGCGCCGCTTGGTCTTCAGGTCATGCGCCTTGGCGCGGAATTCGAAGGCCACGCCGCGCAGCGTGAGGCCGACCAGCATGATCGCGACGGGCAGGTACAGCGCCGTCAGGATCACGCCATGCGCCGAGGGGAAGGCCACCAGCAGCAGGCCCACGCCCAGCACCAGCCAGGTCTCGTTCGCGTCCCAGAAGGGGCCGATCGCGGCGATCATGCGGTCGCGGTCGGCTTCCTCATGCACGCGCGGCAGCAGGATGCCCACGCCGAGGTCGAAGCCGTCGAGCACCACGTAGAACAGGATCGACAACGCCATCAGCCCGGCGAAGATCACCGGCAGCCATTCGGGCGGCAGGAAGGGGGTCATGCCACGGCCTTCGGCGTCGGCATGACGCTGCCGGGCATGGCCTCCGCGATGCGCCCGCGCGCGGCGAGGCGGTAGATCGTGCCGATATAGGCCGCCAGCAGCAGCACGTAGATCACCAGGTACATGACCAGCGTCGTGCCGATGCTGGCCGCCGGCACCGGACCCGCGGCCTGCGCGGTGGTCAGCACGCCGGTCACCAGCCAGGGCTGGCGGCCGATCTCGGTGACGTACCAGCCGGCCAGCGTCGCGACCCAGCCGGAGAAGGTCATGCCGACCAGGCCCCACATCATGATCCGCGGCAGCGCGCCGCGCCGCCACAGGAACCACGCGCCGACCAGGCCGAAGGCGATCATCAGCAGCCCGGTGCCGACCATGATGCGGAAGCCGAAGAACACCGGGGCCACAGGCGGGTGGTTGCCGCGGAACTGGTTCAGGCCGGGAACCTCGCCGCGCAGGCTGTGCGTCAGGATCAGGCTGGCGCCATAGGGGATGGCGATCTCGAAGCGGTTCTCGCGCGCCGCCTCGTCCGGGATGGCGAACAGCAGCAGCGGCACCGAGCCCTGCGTTTCCCAATTGCCCTCCATGGCGGCAACCTTGGCCGGCTGGTGTTCAAGCGTATTGAGCCCATGCGCGTCGCCCAGGAAGGCCTGGATCGGGCCGCCCACCGCGGCCATCACGATGCCGGTGCGCAGCACCGCCAGGACCGATGGCGCACGGTCCCCGCGCAGCCAGCGCCAGGCCGAGATGCCGGCCAGCAGGAAGGCGACCGTCAGCGTGCTCGCCATCAGCATGTGCGACAGGCGATAGGGCATGGACGGGTTGAACACGATGGCGAACCAGTCGGTCGCGTGTGCGACGCCCTCGCGCATCTCGAAGCCCTGGGGCGTGTGCATCCAGGAATTCAGCACCAGGATCCAGAAGGCCGACATGGTGGTGCCGAAAGCGACCAGCACGGTGGCACCGGTGTGGACCCAGCCCGGCACGCGCTTCCAGCCGAACAGCATGATGCCCAGGAAGGTGGCTTCCAGGAAGAAGGCCGTCAGCACCTCGTAGGCCAGCAGCGGCCCGGCGATGTTGCCCACGCGCTCCATGAAGCCCGGCCAGTTCGTGCCGAACTGGAAGGACATGGTGATACCCGAGACCACGCCCATCGCGAAGGACAGTGCGAACACCTTCACCCAGAAGCGGTAGGCGTCCATCCACTTGTCGTCGCCGGTGGCGTTGAAGCGCAGCTTGAAGAACAACAGCACCCAGCCCAGCGCGATGGTGATGGTGGGGAACAGGATGTGAAAGGAGATGTTCGCCGCGAACTGGATGCGGGCGAGAATGAGCGCGTCCATCGGTGTTCAGCCTTCCTTGCGTCCACGGACCAGGCCCACGACCTTGTCCTTCGCATCGAGCAACTTGGTGACGCGCGCGCCCAGCGCCAGCAGCGCGGTCATGCGTTCGGTCTCGAGGCGCTTCACGTCGTCGTACCAGGTGGTCAGGCGTTCGATCAGCCCGTGCATCTCGGCCATGCGGGCCTGGGCGTGGCGTTCCTCGGCGCTGCCGGGGGCGAGCATGAGCAATTCGCGCAGCACCGACAGGGTGGGGTCGACCTCGCGCTTCTTCCGTTCTTCCGCCAGCGTCCGCAGGATCTGCCAGACATCGTCGGGCGTGGTGAAATGGTCGCGCCGGTCATCGGGGATGTGGCGCAGCAGCACCAGGTTCCACGCCTGCAATTCCCGCAGCCCCATCGACACGTTCGAACGCGACACGCCCAGCGCCTCGACGATGTCGTCGGCATTGAGCGGGCGCGGCGACACGTACAGCAGGGCATAGATCTGCCCGACCGTGCGGTTGATGCCCCAGCGGGAGCCCATTTCGCCGAAGTGCAGGACGAAGGACTGGATCAGCGGCGGAAGATTCATGCCATGCCCGTGATTTCAGAACTTTCTGAAATTTAGAGCCACGCTTGATCCAGATCAAGCCCCGACGGCGCCCTGCCCATCGCGCAGGCACCGCCGGGCGCCGGCCACCAGAAACCTGCCGCATCCCCGCTTGCGCGCCCCGCGCGGCACGCCATGCTGCTCTCCAGCCTGCCGAGGAGACCCCCAATGATCAGCCGCCGCGCCCTGCCCGCCCTCGCCGCCGGCCTTGCCACGCCGGCCCTGGCGCAGCCCGCCTGGCCCAGCCGCAACATCCGCCTGGTGGTGCCCTACCCGCCGGGCGGCGCGTCCGACATCGCCGGACGGCTGCAGGCGGAGGCGCTGCAGGCCGCCCTGGGCGTGCCCTGCGTGGTGGACAACCGCTCCGGCGCGGGCGGAACCGTGGGCACGCTGCACGTCGCGCAGTCGGCGCCCGATGGCTACACGGTGATGATGGCCTCGCCGTCGTCGCATCTCGGCGCGCCGCTGCTGTTCCGCAACGCCGGCTATGACGGCGTGGACGACTTCACCGCCATCGCCACCTTCGCCACCGGCACCGCCATCTGCTGCGTCAACAACGCCGTGCCGGTGCGCAACATCCAGGAGCTGGTGGCCTATGCGAAGGCCAATCCGGGCAGGCTGAACTACGGTTCGGCCGGGGCGGGCGGGGCCAACCACATGCTCGGCGTGCTGTTCATGCTGCGCACCGGGACCGACCTGACCCACGTGCCCTATCGCGGCGCGGCGCCGGCGCTGGCGGACCTGATCGCCGGCAACATCCAGGTGGTGTTCGACAGCTATTCGGGCGTGATCGGCGCCATCCGCGCGGGGCAGGTGCGCGCGCTGGGCGTGACCAACCCGACGCGCTGGCCGCTGGCGCCCGACATGCCGACCGTGCAGGAACAGGGGGTGCCGGATTTCGACCTGCCGTCATTCTCGGCCGTCATGGGGCCGAAGGGCATCCCGGAGCCGATCGTGCGGCGCATGAACGAGGCGATCAACACCGGGCTGCGCGACGCGTCGATGATCCGGCGCCTGGATGCCAACGGCAACGTGCCATTCCCGTCCACCCCGGCCGAGTTCGAGGCGCTGATGCGCGCCCAGCGCGGCACCTGGCGGGACCTGGTGCGCGTCTCCGGCGTGCAGCCGGAGGGCTGAGGTCAGGACAGGCCGGTGCGCCGCAGGTTGCGGCGCACGCGGCTGCGCGTCGGGCGGATGGCGGCCGCGGCCACCGCCGCCGGATGCGCCCCGCTGGCCGCGGCGAATCCCGCCGCGATCGCGCCATCGACGAAGGCGCGCTGCTTCTCCGCCACCATGCGGGCCAGGGCCGGGCCCGCGGATTCAGGCTCCGCCCACAGCGCCAGGCTGCGGCGGAGCATCACGGACTGCGCTTCCGCGAGGAAGCGCCAGGCGTCGAAGGGGGTCAAAGCGCGGCGAGGACCGCCTGACCGCTTGACACCTCGAAGGCGCCGGGGGCTTCGACCGCGACGTGCGTGACCTTGCCGTCCTTCGCCACCAGCGCGAAGCGCTGCGAGCGCACGCCCAGCCCGCGCGCCGTCAGGTCGAATTCCAGGCCCATCGCCTTGGTGAAGGCGGCCGAGCCGTCGGCGATCATCACCACCTGGTCGGCGATGCCCTGGTCCTTGGCCCAGGCGCCCATGACGAAGGCGTCGTTGACCGACATGCAGGCGATCGCGTCGACGCCCTTGGCCTTCAGCGCGTCGGCGTTCTGCACGAAGGACGGCAGGTGCTTGGCCGAGCAGGTCGGCGTGAAGGCGCCGGGCACGCCGAACAGCACGACGGTGCGGCCCTTGAAGAACTCGACGGTGTCGAGCTCCTTGGGGCCCTCGGCGGTGGCCTGCATCACCTTCACCGCCGGAATGGCGTCGCCAACACTGATCGGCATGTCGATCTCCTCGCTTGTCCGGCTGATGTAGCGCGGGCCGGCAAGCCTGTCATGGGGCGGGTCGCCGTGCGGGCAGCCGCGATGGCGCATCGGGGCGGCTTGCGGGACCGGGGAGGCTGCGCCAAGTGAGGGTGATGGCCTCCTCCTCCCTCCCCGCGCCGGAGCCCGCCGAGGGCTACCTCGCCGGCCACCTGCTGATCGCGATGCCGGGCATGCAGGACCCCCGCTTCGACCACAGCGTGGTGTGCCTGTGCGCCCATTCGGCCGATGGCGCGATGGGCGTGATGGTGAACCGGCCGCTGGCGGGCATGATGTTCGACGACCTGCTGCGGCAGCTGAAGGTCGAACCGCTGCCCCCGCAGCGGCGCATCCGCATGGTCTCGGGCGGGCCGGTCGAGAGCGGGCGCGGCTTCGTGCTGCACACCGACGACTGGACCACCGAGGGCAGCCTGCATTTCACGCCCGGCCTGACGCTGACCGTCAGCACCGACATCCTGACCGCCCTGGCCGCCGGCGGCGGGCCGCGCGACGGGGTGCTGGCGCTGGGCTATGCCGGATGGGGCCCCGGCCAGCTGGAGGACGAGATCCAGCGCAATGCCTGGCTCAGCGTGCCGGCCGACCAGGCGCTGGTGTTCCGCGAGGATCTCTCCCGCAGCTGGGATGCCGCGCTGGCCAAGCTGCGGATCGACCCGGCGCTGCTGTCCGGCAGCGCCGGCCACGCGTAGGGGCAGTTCCGATGCAGATGGCCGCGATCCCCTTCGACACCACCGACTGGTCGTCGGTCGAACCGACGCGCCATGCGGGCGACGTGGGCGAGGCGCTGTGGCGCACCCGCCAGGTCGGCCCGGCGGAGAACCCGATCCGCGTGCGGATGGTGGAATATTCGCCCGGCTACGTCTCCGACCACTGGTGCCAGAAGGGCCATGTGCTGCTGGTGCTGGAGGGCGAGCTGGAGACCACGCTGGCCGATGGCCGCGTCTTCACGCTGACGCCCGGCATGTCCTACCAGGTGGCCGATGGCGCGGAGGCGCATCGGTCGCGCACCGCCAAGGGCGCGAAGCTGTTCATCGTGGACTGAGGCGTTTTCGCGCGCCACGCCGCCCCGAGACCCTGGCCTTCACGAGCACCGCGACCCGACCGCATGACGTCTTCCGATCGGGATCGGCTCCGGCGATGCCGGCGCGGGACATCGCTGCCGTGGCGGTCGTCCCGCGCGGCCTTGGCGCACCGATCGCGATGCGCTTCACTCGGGCAGTGTCGCCGCCAGCCGCTTGGGTGCCGTCATGCGCCAGGACCGGCGCACCAGCGCGGCCACCTCCTCCCATGCCACGCCGGCATCGAGGACCACGCCGATCCAGCCCTTGTGGCCGACATAGGGCGGCACGAAGAAGCGCTGCGGCGCGGCCTCGACCAGCATCCCCTGGATGCCCGGCGGCGCCTTGCACCACAGCGCGGCCTCCGGCGTGTCGGTCGTGGACCACATGCAGAAGATGCGGTCGCGGATGCGCCAGGTGGCGATGCCCCAGGTCTCGCGTTCCTCGGCCTCCGGCAGCGCGAGGCAGATCGTCCGCAGGCGCGTGATCGCCCGCTGGTTCACCAGCGCAAGGACCGCAATGCGGCGATCGGCTGCACGCCTTCCTGACGCGCCACGGCGGCGAGGTAGGCCGCGTCCGGCGCCTCGCCATGCGCATCCGCCGCCAGGCCGGTCAGCGCCCACAGCGAATCGAGCCCGGCCGCCTGCGCGCCCGCCAGGTCGGTATGCGGGCTGTCGCCGATCGCCAGGACATGCGCGCGCTGCGGATTGCCCATCAGCTCCAGTACGGGGTCATAGACCTCGGGATCGGGCTTGCCGATCTCGCGCACCGCGCCGCCGAGCTCGAGGTAGATATCGGCCAGCGCGCCGGCGCAGATCACCTTCTGCCCCGCCACCATCACCGCGCGGTCGGGGTTCACGCAGACCATGGGCAAGGCAAGCGCGGCACAGGCCGCCAGCACCGCGCGGTAGGGGTCGGGGCTTTGCGGCCCGCGCTGGTCGTCCGGGCCGGTATTGAGCAGGAAATCGGCATCCTTCGGCGCGCTGACGATCTGCGCCACGCCGTCCTCGACCACCGAGAGGTCGCGCTCCGGCCCGATATGCACGCAGCGCCGGCCGAGCCCGGCGAAGAAGGGATCATGGCGATGGCGCAGGTGGTGCCAGGACACCTCCCCCGAGGAGACGATGCCATCGTAAAGGCCGCGGTCGAGGCCCATGCGGTCGAGCATGCCGGCCACCACATGCGCGCGGCGCGGCGCATTGGTCAGGAACACCACCGCCTTGCCGCGCGCCTTCAGTTCGGCCAGCGCCTCCGGCACGCCCGGATAGGGCTTGCGCCCGTCATGCACGACCCCCCAGAGGTCGAGCACATAGCCGTCGTAGCGATCGGCGATCGCGGCGATGCCGTCGAGAATCTCCATCACGCATCCTTCCCGACCGCGTCGTTGACCGACGCGAAGCCATCGCGCTTCAGCAGCGCGGCAAGGCCATCGGCGAGTCGCCGCGGCATCGCCGGACCAGCATAGGCGAAGCCGGTATAGACCTGCACGAGCGAAGCCCCGGCGCGGATCTTTGCCAGCGCCTGCGCGGCTGTCGCGATGCCGCCGACACCCACCAGCACGAGGCGCCCGCGCGCGATGCGGAACACCTTGCGCAGCACCTCGGTGGACGGGTCGAACAACGGCTGGCCAGACAGCCCGCCCGCTTCCTTCGCGTGTGGCGAACGCAAGGGCGGTCGCGCGATGGTTGTATTGGACACGATCAGCCCCGCCACCCCGCGCGTGAGGCACGCCGTCACGATCGGCGCCAGCGCATCGTCCGCCAGGTCGGGCGCGATCTTGACCAACAGCGGCGGCGTGCGCGCCAGCGTCGCGCGCGTGGCGGCGATGGCATCGAGGATGGCGGCGAGCCTTTCCTCGCCCTGCAGGTCGCGCAAACCGGGCGTATTCGGGGAGGAGACATTCACCGTCACGTAGTCGGCAAACGGCGCGACGGCGGCATAGAGCCCGGGGTAGTCGCGCTCGGGATCCGCACCTTCCTTGTTGATGCCGATATTGGCGCCGAACACGGCGGGGCGATCCGCCGGCAGGTCGCGCAGCCGCGCGACATAGCCATCCAGCCCGCCATTGTTGAAGCCCATGCGGTTGATCACCGCGGCATCCTCGGCCAGCCGGAACAGGCGCGGGCGGGGATTGCCCGGCTGCGGGCGGGGCGTGACGGTGCCGGCCTCGACGAAGCCGAAGCCCAGGCGCATCAGCGGCGCCACCGCCACCGCATCCTTGTCGAAGCCGGCGGCCAGGCCGATCGGGTTGCGGAAGCGCAGGCCCAGCGCATGGGTTTCCAGCACCGGGTCGTCGCGGCCGGAATCGCGCCCGGCCAGGCCGGCGGCCAGCGCCTTCAGCGCGATCCCGTGCGCGGTCTCGGCATCGAGGCCGCGCATCAGCGGCATGAGGGCGGAAGCGATGGAGGGGGTCATGGCGCGCCCTTGTGCCCCGGCCCGGCGCGTCACGGAAGCCCGGTTGACGCGCCCCGCCCCGCCCGGCCAGAACCCACGCCACACACGGCAGAACGAAGGACAGGGTGCGGGGCCCGCTGTACATCGTCGCGGCCATGGGGCTGTTCGCCCTGCTGGACGCGAATTCCAAGCTGCTGTCCGGCACCTATCCGGTCGCGCAGGTGGTGGCGATCCGCTACGCGGCGCTGCTGCTGGTGCTGTTCGCGGCGCGTGCCGCGGCACCGGGGCTCGGCGGTCGGCTCGATACCGCGCATCCCTTCCTGCACCTGATGCGCGCGGCCTGCATGATCGGGTCGGGCGTCGGCTTCTTCCAGGCGCTGCGCACCATCCCGCTGGCCGAGGGCTACCTGGTCTATTTCACCGCGCCCTTCATGACGCTGGGCCTGGCGGCGCTGGTGCTGCGCGAACGCACCGGGCCGGCGGTCTGGGCGTGGTCGCTGCTGGGCTTCGCGGGGGTGGCGCTGGCGATGTGGCCGGGGCTCTCGGCGGAGGGGCCGTGGGGGGCCTACCTGTGGGCCTTCGGCGCCACGGTCTGCTACGCGGCGGTGCTGACCATCAACCGCCTGCTGCGGCACGAGACCGGCGCCGCGGCGCTGATCCTGTGGTCGTCGCTGCCGGGGCTGCTGGTGCTCTCGCCCTTCGCGGCGACGGGATGGGTGGCGCCGGGCCTGGCGGATTGGCTGGCGCTGGCGGCGAACGGGCTGCTGGCGGGCGGGGCGACGGTGTGCCTGGCCATCGCCTTCCGCCATGATTCGGCGGCACGGCTGGCGCCGCTGGAATTCAGCGCGCTGGTCTTCGCCGTCGGGCTCGACCTGCTGGTCTGGCAGGTCTGGCCGACCGGCTGGACGCTGGGGGGTTCCGTCGTCGTGGTCTTCGCCCTGGTGATGAGCCAGCGCGCCGCGACGCGCGTTCAGGGAATGCCCGCGGGAAAGACGTGACGCCCATCGGCGCCGAGCGGCACCGCCACGGCGCGCATCACGGCCGCGATCGGCAGCGCCGCGTACAAATGCGGAAACAGCCCGGGCCGCGACCCGCCGGCGGCGGGTTCCCAGCGCAGCGCATCGCCCAGCACCGCGGCATCGGCTTCCACCATCACCAGGTCCGGCACGCCGGCACGATGCTTGGCGGCGGATGCGCGCAACTGCGCCGCGGTCGAGAAATGCAGGAAGCCGTCGCGCGCATCATCCGCGCTGCCGGCATAGGCACCGGTGGCTTCCGCCGCGCGCCATTCCGCCGCGCGGACCAGGGTGTAGATCAGGCGTTCCATCGGCCGGGTGTAGCGCGCCTGGTCGCTCAGGTCAGGTCCTCGGCGCGGTAGAAGCACAGGCCGCCGATCTCCGCCGCCGCCGGCCGCCCGAGCGCCCAGCCCGGCAGCACCGCCGCGTCATGGACATGCGTGGCGCCCGCGGTGGGGTCGGGCAGGGCGCCGGCGAGCGCACGCGCGGCAATGCGCCGGCAGATCGCCAGCGCGGCGTCGCCCGGCGGGATCTCGCGCAGCCGCGCGTGGCGCGGATGGTTGCGGTTCCAGCAGGGGAACTGGAAGGGCGCGCGGCACACGCCGGCCACCCCCATGCCCCAATGCGGCACGCCGGCGCGCACGCGGTTCATCACCAGCGCGGCCAGCGCCTCGATGGCGCGGACGGGGCGGTCGGCGGCCTCGCCCCACAGGGTCAGGGCCAGGGTCTCGGCGGCGGCCTCGCGCGGGCCGACATGCAGGGCGGCGCTCATTCCCGGTCCTCCATGCGGCGCGCCGCCTGGGCCACGGCGATGCCCGCACGGGTCACGCCGTCGATCTTCTCCTCGATCCGGACCAGGTGGTCGGCGATGCGGCGATCCAGGTCGCGGATCAGCGACAGCGGGACATAGGTGCGCGCCACCTCGATCTTGAACTGCGCGAGGTCCTCGCGCGTGCGGCTCAGCGCATCGGAATCGCGCTGGTCGCCGCGCTCGATGCGGTCGTTCACGTCCTTGCGCAGGCCATGGATCATGTAGAACAGCGCGGCGACGATGGGTGCCTCGATGGCGGTGATCCACCAGGTGGGTTCGATCTGGATCGGCATTCTCTGAACTGCCTTCTGCTGGAACCTTGAAGGGAAGCGGCCGCCGGCCCACCCTGGGGACATCTCCGGAGTGACCGCGCCGCGATGTGGAACGAGCCGTATCTCGAAACCTGCTGCCGTTCGGCGCTGCACCGGCTGACGCTGGTCGGCCCGCATGGCCGTCCGCCGGGGCTGAAGGACGGGCCCTGCCTGAACCGGCTGACCTCGATGGGCCTGGCGCAGCCGCGCGAGGATGGGCGCTTCGAGATCACCGATGCCGGGCGTGACCGGCATCGCCACGAGATCCTGAAGCGCCGGGCGGCCTAGGCACCGCTGCGGCGCCTGCACGCAATGGCCGCCGGCTGAGCGGAAGGCGCCCTACGCACCGCGCCAGGATGGGCGCGGCACCGGCCGCACCCCGCGCACCAGGCGCACCGGCTCGGCCAGAAGGCAGCCCGCCACCGCATCCAGCGCATCGTCGCGCGCGCCCGGCGCGCCGGGCCGCCATTCCGCCATCTCGGCCGCGAAGGGCGTGCGGAACACGCTCTCATGCGCATGCAGCCGCCGCGCCGCCAGCGCGGGCTCGAGCGCCGCGAGGATGCGGTCCTCCTTGGCCCGCGTGCTGGCGTGCTCGATCACCTGGCAGGCGACGCCGGCCGGGCCGAGCTCGCGCCGCAGCAGCGCCGGCAGGAACTTGCCGAGGCCATTGGTCTCGACCCGCACCATCGGCAGCAGCAATTCGCCCAGCAGCGCCGCCACCTTGCGGCATTGCTGCGTGGCGGGGTCGATGGGCGAGGACGGGTCATGCGTGAGGTAGCCGAGCCGATGCAGGAAGAACCGCCCCTCGCCATCCGAGAAGCAGCAGGCCAGCACCGAGGCATCGCCCGACCCCGGCCGGCCATACGCCGGGTCCCAGAAGGCGCCGCCGGAGACCAGGCGATGGCCCAGCAGCGTCAGCACGCCCCTGCCCTGCGCCTCCCGGTAGTCGGGTTCGTCGCCGTAGCGGATGATGGCAGCGGGATCGAGCCGCACCGCGCTGGCCGCGACGGGCTGCAGCAGCATCTGCCGATGGAATTGCAGCGGGCCGACGCGCTCGCGCAGCGCGGCGATCGCCTCGCGCGGGAAGCGTTCGGGCCAGGCGGAGGCACCCGCCGCATTCATCACCGGCACCGCGAGGCGCCGGTAGCCGCGCAGGAAGGCACCATCCTCCCTGGGGTCGCGATAGAGGCTGTCCTCGGTATGCGGCGTACCGACGAACAGGATGGTGCCGCCGGGGGTGAGGATGAATTCCGCCTCCGCCAGGCGCTCGCGCAGTTCGGCGCGCTTGCCGGGCGTGTCGCAATTGCCCGCGACTTCAACGTCATCGCAGACGATCACCTCGGCGCGCGACCCGGTGACATTGCCGCCGATGCCCTGCGCCATCATGGATGGATCGCGCAGCGCCCCATCCCGCGCCACCGTGAAGCGGTCTGACGCCCAGGATTCCGCGCCCTCGGGGATCAGGTGCCGGCACAGCGGATGGCGTTCGACGATGCGCCGCACCGTCGCGACCATCTTCACCGCCAGCGGCGCATCGGCGGCCAACACCAGGATGCGCGTCTCCGGCGTCCGCGCGAGCTGCCAGGCGCACCACAGCCCGACCAGCGTGGACTTGCCGCAGCCGCGGAAGGCCATCAGCAGCAGGCGCGTCTCGCCGGCGGCCTGGCGCGCCTCCAGCCAACGCGCGATGCGGCGATGGACCGGCGGCGTCTCCATGCGCTGCCGCCGGTTCCACACCCAGGCGAATTCGAGGAAGCCCGCATCAGCATTGCTCCTCACCGGCGTCATCCTCCTGGAACTGCGACAGCGCCTCGCGCGCCTCGATGACCATGATCGCGGCCTCCTCCGCCTCGGCCGGCGCGGCACCCACGCTGCGCGCGAGCTTCACCAGCGCATCGAGATGCGCGAGCGCGGCCTTGCAGGCGGCGTGGTGGGCCGTGAACGCCTTGGCGTCGTCGCCGGTGCCGGGCTCCGGCCCGCAGCGCACGAAGCCGAGGTAGCTTTCCGCCACCAGGTCCATCGCGCTGCGCAGGTCGGGGCCGCGAACCACCGGCTCGCGACGGCCCGTCATGCCTTCACCACGCGCGCACGCACGGTGCCGGCGCCCAGGTCGATCGCCACCGCCGAGCGGTTCCAGGCGGTGACGGTGACGACATCCGTCGCCCCCACCTGCGCCAGGAACACCACGCCCGAGGTGGCCAGCGTGAAGGCCGCCGAGGCGAAGTCGCCGGGCCGCGCGCCGGGCAGCGTCACGTTCACCTGCGCGATGGCGCCGGCGGCGATGGAGGGCGGATCCCAGGCGGCCTCCGCCACCAGCTCGCGCCCGCCATGCGGCAGGCCCGGCTGCGCGAACAGCAGCGGCGGCGCGAACAGCGGATCACACGCCAGGCGGATGGCGCGCACCTCGTAATCCGCGCCGATGCGCGCCACGCCGATGATGGCATAGGCGACATTGGCCGCGAGCCGCACCACCTGCGGGCGGGTGAAGGTGGCATCCGCCATGTCGGCCGACCCCTGCCACCAGCGCGCCGCGGCGTTCCAGACCATCGACTGGCCCGACGCACGCACCAGCGCCGTGCCGGTGTCGCTCAGCAGGTTGCGCGCGGCATCGAAGCACTGCACGACAAGCCGCGGCGCATCCGCATCGACCGCGAGGGCGAATTCGCGGCAGGTCCGCGCATCCACCACGAAGCCGAGCCCGCGCCCGCCGGTCAGCACCACGCCGTCATTGCTGAAGCCGTAGCTGTCCAGCGCCGCGAAGGCGAAATCCGCCAGCGTGCCCGGCGTGCCCGCGACGTTGGTGGACAGGCAGGCGAGGCGTTCGAAGCCCCATTCGGTGTTCGACCAGCGGATGCGCGCGGCGCGCAGGTTCGACACCGACGCGACCTCGCGCGATGCCTCGCGGAACGCCGCGGCCTGGTGGGAGGCGCGCACCACGGCGCCGACGCGCGTCGCGGTGTCGGTGTAGTCGACCTCCACCTGGTAGGTCTGGCTCGCCCAGGCCACTTCGTAGATGTGGTCCTGCGCCGCGCCGGTGTGCCGCGCGACGAAGGGCGAGCAGCCCTCCATGCGCAGCGCGCGCGCCCAGACCGACCGGCTGTTGACCTCGATCAGGAAGGGAATGCCGCTGATCGGGCGGCCCTCGGCCTGCAATTCGAAGCCCGGCCCGTCGAAGACATGGCGGTTGTGCGAGACATAGGCGCCCGGTGCGGCGGAGAAGCGCACGCCATAGCGGTCCTTGTCCGGATAGACCGTGCTGCCGAGCGCGAAATGCCCGCCATAATAGCGCACGGAGGTGTTCCACGCGCCCGCCGTCTCGGTGCGGACATCCAGGCCGATCCTGTTGTTCACGATGCGGCCGAGCATCAGCGTGCTGTCCTCGAAGCCGCGCTCGACGCCCAGCGTGCGCACGCCGATGGTGAAGCCTTCCACCTGGCGGATCTCGACGAAGGATGCGTCGAGGTTGCGCATCACCAGGCCGATGTCGGCCTCGTCATCCCAGGAGGAAATGCTCGCGCGCAGCACGCGCAGCCCCTCGTAGCGCTTGGCGGCGTTGCGCACCGCCGCGCCGTCGCCGAGCGTGAGCGCGGTCTGTCCCGCCGGCCCGGCATAGATGATTGCGCCGTGCATGATGAGGCCCGCGGCACCGCCGCCCAGCACCAGCGGCTGGGTGGAGCGGAAGGATCCCTCGCCGATCTCGAGCACGCGCCCCGATGCCGCCGCGGCGGCCATGGCGGCGGCCAGCGCCGGGCCGTCATCGGTCACGCCGTCGCCGGTAGCGCCGAAGTCGCGCGCGGTCAGGCGTTCGCCCAGCTTGTCCTCGACCATGCGCGGCACGCCGCCAGGATACGGCACGCCGAGGGACTGCGTGCCGCGGTCGAAGACCGTGACATTGCCGACGGAATCGAAACCCAGCACGCGGTTGGCGCGCGCCCCGCGCAGCGGCAGCACCAACGCGCCGCCATCGGCGGGATCGAGCCGCACCGTGCCCGACACCTCGTCCGCCACCTGCTGGATGGCGGCGACCTGGTAGTCCAGCTCGTCGTTCAGCGCGCGGGCACGCAGGATGCCGTTGTCCTGGAAATCGGTGGCGCGCGCGATCTTGAGGCGACGACGCAACGTGACGCGCGTGCCCGCCGCCGGCGGCTCCGCCAGCGTGACGGTGCCGCCCTCGGATGCGCCGGCGCCCGCGATGGTCGCGCCGCCGAGCAGCACCGCGCCGTCCAGGCGGATCTCGAGGTCGGCCTCGTCGAAGATCGGGAAGGGGAAGGTGAAGTCGGCGAGCGATCCGTCCGCGACATACTGCACACGCGGCGCGACATCGCCGATCGTGATGTGTTCGGCCATGATGTCCTCGATGTCTTGAAGGGGTGGGGCGGCCGACGCCGGCCGGAACTGGACGCAGAAGCGGTTCGCGGCCTTGCCGCGAGCCGAGAGCGCAAGGCGCGACCGCGCCCAGACCATCCGTCGCCGCCAGCGCACCAGCGCATGGCGCGCAGGCAAGCCGGCCGTACGGCCGGCGCCCGCCGCCTGAGGGATCAATCCAAAAGCGATCGCACCGCACCGCCGAGCGTCTGCCCGGCGCGCAGGAAGGAACTGAGGCTGCCATCGGGCGTGAGCAGCGACCGTCGCCCGGCCGCGAGCCGCGCGCCGGTGACCGCCGCCTCCTCCGCGGCGTCCTGCGCGGCATCGCGCCGCAGGCCGGTGGTCAGCGCGGCGGCCGATCCTTCGTCCGGCGCGACGCCGCCGGCGGCGAGCCGCGCGCGGGCCGAGGCGATGGTGCGCGCCAGGCGATCCTGCCGCTCGCGGTCCTGGACGGCGGATTGCACCGCGACCTGGTCCTGCTGCGCGGCCTGTTGCGCGCGCAGGTTCTCCTCCTGCGCGCGCGCGGTGGCCTGCTGCTGCTGGCCCTGGCGGACCTGGCCAAAGACGGCGAGGCCCGTGCCGGCGAGCGAGGCGAGGGAAGCGAGCTGGGCCATCAGTCGTTCATCCTGATCTCGGTGGTGACGGAAAGCAGCGTCATGGGCAGCGGCGCATCGCCCTCGACGCGCCACAGCGGCCGCAGCCGGTCACGCCGCCAGCCAAGGCCGCGCAGCGTGACGTCGCCGGTGAAGGATGGCGGCGCGGCATCGAGCAGCGAGGTATCCAGCCGGCGGAACGGCACGGCCTCCGCACCGCGGCCGAGGTCGACCGACAGCGCCGATGTGGCGAGCAGCCGGAAGGTCACCGCGACCAGGCGCAGCGGCCCGGTCGCGGCGGCCGAGGGCGTGATGATGTCCGGCGGCAGCGGTTCGACCTCGTGCCGATAGGACAGCCCTATCTGCACGCTGTTCGCTGCCGGGTCGATCACCACGGCGCCGCCGGCGACGGTCGCGGAATCGCGCGGCGCGCCATCGGCGAGCACGCCGACCTCGCGGCCCTCGAGGTACGACAGCCCGCTCCAGGCATCCTGCGGCGCCGGCGCGCTGCCGGTCAGCGCGGCATCGAGCGCGAGCCCGTGTTCGAAGCGCTCCAGCGCGAAGGCGCCGTCGCGTTCCGTCACGACCCATACGGTGCCATCGGATTCCGCCACCGCGCGGAAGGCGCCGGCGGTCTCCTGCCGCGTCCAGGCAGTGACCTGCTCGGCGCGATAGAGCGTGAGCGTGCCGATGCCGCCATCCGCCATGACCATGTGCAGCAGCCGCGCACGCTGGTCATAGGCCATGGAGACCGGCGTCGAGACGATGTGCCGCGCAAGGATCGCGAGGTCGTTCGCCTGATATGCCTGGCTGACATCGGTATAGGCGAATTCGTGCACGCCCTGCCCGCCACGCGCGACGAAGACCGTCGCGCCGTCCACATCCACCGGCGGCACCAGGCGATCGACAGGCGAACCCACGCGCGTCTGGCGGTTGAGCTGGATGGAGGAGGGCGTCAGCGGGTCGCCCGTCACCATCCATTCGGCGCCCGAGGTGAAGACCTGCAGATGCCGGCCCGAGAAGACGCCGCGGATCGCGTTCACCTGGTCGGAGACGAGGCCGAAGTCGATCGCCTCGTCATCGAGGCCGCTGCCGGTGTCGAAGTTGAAAAGGTCCCCGGTGCGCGAGAACCACAGCCGGTTCGGCAGGTCGCGCGACCCGCCCACCACCAGGCGGTCCTGGTGGAAGCCGCAGCTCACCGGCCAGCCGCGCGCGTTGCTGAAGGCGGCCTCGTCCCAGTCGGTGGTGGCCGCGGTGCCGGACAGCCCTTCCTCGACCGCGGCATTCACCAGCGTGGCGGACGGCACGGCGGTCACGACCACGCGCTTGCCGCCGATGCGCAGCCGCGCACCCAGGTGGCCCGGCACGAACACGGCCTCGCTCGCGGCGATGGTGATGAAGCCGCCGGTCGCGCTCGGCGTCAGCGCCACGCTGAGGGGGGCGAAGCGGAAGAAGGGCTCGCGCACGAAGGTCCAGGGCGCGATCGTCCAGCCCGACAGCGTGCGCGTGACGCGCTGCGGCAGCATCGCCGGATGCACCAGCAGCAGCGTGTCGGCGGATTGCGTGAAGCCGAGCTGCGGCAGCATCGCCGCGGACCAGGGCCCGGCCAGAGTTGCCACCACCGCATCGCCCTGCAGCACGCGCAGCGCACCGTCGGTCAGCACCATGACGTAGGTCTGCTCGGTATTGAATTCGAAGGGGACCAGGCGCGCCGCGCCCGGCAGGGGCAGCACATGGCGCAGGCCGGGCCGGCGCGTCACGCCGCCGGTCGGCTGGATGAAGACGTTGCGCAGGCGGCGCGCGCCGTTCTCGAAGGCGCGCAGGTCGCCACGGCCGAGGAGTTCGGGGGCCAGTTCACCTGCGGCGAAGCTGGTCTTGGCACGCTTGACGGCGGGCATGGTTCAGCCCCGCACGTCAATGAGGGTGAAGCCTTCGAGCACGCGCGCGCTGGCCTGCTGGCTGTCGGCCTGGCGGGCCTGGCGGAGTTCCGCTTCGGCCAGGCGGAACAGCATCTCGGCGCGCGACGAGTTCTCGGTCAGCGGGATACAGAATTCGGCGGCCAGGCGCGCGACCAGGGCCTGCGCGAAGTACGGCGGGAAGGCGCTCTCGTCGGGGCGGAAGATGTAGGTCAGCGCGACCTCCTGCACGTCGGTGAACAGGCGGTCCTCCTGCAGGCGGTAGACGATGCCGCGCGCACGCCCTGCGGTGCCTGCCGACAGCGCGCGCAGGAAGCCCGCGGGCAGCTGGAAGGCGGCCGAGAAATCGGCGCGCGGCGTGGCGGACAGGCGCGCAAGGGCGGCCTGCGCGGTGGCGAAGGACCACGGGTGGAAGGACAGCAGCGCGTCGCGGATCCCCGGGTAGAGGTTGGCCGCGACCTCGGCCTCGGCCGTGCCTTCGTCGAGCGAGGCGACGGGCTGCGCGCCGATCTTGAGCAGCGCGCGCGAGCAGAGCGCGAGGGCGGAAAGCGCCATCGGTGAACCTCCGGAAAAGGGGATGGGAACCGACCTTCGCGGCCAGTTCCCAAGTGCCAGAAAAAGGAGGGGGGTTCGGGGGGAGTTCCCTCCCCCCGACCTTGCTATTCCTTCGCGCGCATCCGCACGACGCCGGTCGGGTCGATCATCACCGCCCCCTGCGACATCATGTTGTTCACGAAGTGCGCGGCGCGGTCGCCGTGCCAGGTGATGTCGGTCACCACCTCGGACGCCACGGCGTGGCCGACCGCGGTCTTGTGGAAGAAGTAGCAGTAGCGCAGCACGCCGGTCTTGGTCAGGCCGGAATGCGGCATCCACAGCGCGCCGAGCCAGCGCTTGGCCTGCGTGCCCTTCCAGGGCAGCGCGTCGTCGCCCACGTAGTCGCTGCGGGCGAACTCGTCGATCGCGAGCAGCTCGCTCCACTGCTTCCAGCCGACCACCGCGAAGCGGTTGCCGTCATCGGGCACGTCGGCGCCGCCCAGCATCTCGAAGGCCATCAACACCTTCTGCTTGGTGAGGCCATCGGTGTCCGTCAGGCCGGTGCCGGTGCCGGTGGCTTCGGCCGTCGCGGTGTCGAGTGCCGCGACGATCAGCTCATCGGTCTTGCGACCCAGGGCATAGGCGCCGGCGTTCGCGATGACCGTGCGCTCGTCGATGTTGGTCTTGATCTCGTCCAGGCGGTCGATCCACTCGCCGGCGTAGTAGTCCTGCAGGAAGCACTCGGCGTTCGAGTATTCCAGGTTCATCACCGGTACGACGCCGTTGCGCGCCTTGGCGGCGGCAACACCCTTGCCGACGCGCGGGAAGATGGTGGACGCGCCCTTGACGCCGGTCTTGGAGCGCACGGCCGGGCGCAGCTTGCTGCCCTGGCGCTGGTAGGCCTCGGCGACCTCGGCTTCGAACTGCTTCACGAAGGCCTGTTCGATGGTGCCCGACATGCGGGTGCCCTTTCATGATGGATGTGTGCGGGGGGATGCGCCGTGAGCCCGGTTGGCCGCAGAGGGGCCGGGCGTGGCGCGGCCCGCGCGCCCCCGAAGGGGTTGTGCGCGGGCCGGGAACTCACGGGGCGGGCGGCGCGGCCTGGTTCAGGGCGCGCGCGCCCGCCCCGGGCCGCCGCGCGCCAGGCGCGCGGGGCCGCCGG
>NZ_CAKKLX010000039.1 GCF_918698155.1 Roseomonas sp. CECT 9278 | reverse complement strand
CGCCGATCGGGCGCTTTGGCCGAGCGGCCGATTCACGGCTTCGGCACAAGCGCCTGCGCCGATCGGGCGCTTTGGCCGAGCGGCCGATTCACGGCTTCGGCACAAGCGCCTGCGCCGATCGGGCGCTTTGGCCGAGCGGCCGATTCACGGCTTCGGCACAAGCGCCTGCGCCGATCGGGCGCTACCGCGCCGGCGCGGGATCCGGCACCGTCCCCGCCGCATCCTGGCCGATGCCGAAGATGCCGCGCAGGAAGCCCGGCGTCAGCGCCGCCAGCGGGTTCACCGAGACCCCCGGATCGGCCATCGGCCCGCGCATCCGGTAGGTCGCGGCGAACAGCCCGCCGCCCTGCTCGGGGCTGAAGATGCGCCCCAGCACCGGGATGCGCCCGAGCAGCGAATTGAACACATAGGCCGGCACGATGGTGCCTTCCATGTCGATGGTGTCGCGCTGCCGGTCGATCCGCCCGCGCGCCGTCACCCCCAGCGAGACCGAGAAGGCACGCGCATCGTTCAGCACCAGGGCCTCGCGCGTGAGCACGAAGGGCGCGGTCAGGCTGGCGAAGGACAGACCGCGCTGGTCCAGCGCCTCGAACACGCCGAACACCGTCATCGCCTGCAGCAGCTTGGCCAGCGCCGGCGCGTCGCGCACCGCGAATTCCTCCAGCGTCGCGCTGCCGGTCAGCGGCGCGTTCGGCCGCGCATTGGCATAGGTCGCATCCACCGCGAGCCGCCCGCCCTGGATCGTGCGCAGCACGCCGAAGGCGCGCAGCAGCGCGCCGCCGTCGCTCGAGCCGATCCGCACGCGCCGCTGCGCGCCCTGCGGCGTGATCCGCATGTCGAAGGGCCCGCCGCCGGCCACGCCGCCGCGCACCTCGGCCGCCATGATCACGCCATGGCCATCGACGCGGGCCGAGGCGCTGACGCCGGTCAGGGCGCGGTCGTCGGCCAGCAGCATGCGGTCGAAGCGCGCCTCCACCGCGGTGCCCGGCCCGCTCGGCGCCTGTGCGCCGGGCAGCGGGCCATGCGGTGCGGCCAGCACCGGCACCAGGTCCAGCACCGGACCGCGCAGCCCGACGGTCCAGGAATCGGCACGGCTGCGCGGCGGCGCGATCTCGGCCGTGAAGCGGTTGCGGCCGAGGTTGCCCTGCTGGATCTCGATGCGCTGCGGGATGTTGTCGCGCGGGTTGATCGCACGGCCACGCAACAGCGCGTCGGGCGCCTCGACGCGGATCGCCTCGACCGCGGCGAGCGACCCGTTCAGCATGTTGATGGTGGCCTCGCCGGTCGCGCGCAGGCCCGGCGCCTTCGCCCAGGCCAGCGGTTCGACCGACAGGCGCGCGGCCGTGAGGTCGGCGCGCAGCTGGATGCGGCCCTGCCCGTTGCGCCGCGTCTCGCCACGGATGTCGAGCCCGACCGGCCCCTCCACGAAGGGCCGCGGGTCGAGCCCGAGCCCGGCGATCTGCGCCGCATCGGCGCGCCCCGTCGCCGTCTCGCGCGAGACCACCTGGCCCGGCGGGCCGGGGCGGAAATCGGCTTCCTGCGTCAGGCGCAGCTGGATGCCGGCGAGCGTCGCGGTGCCGTTCACGCGCAGCCCCTCGGTATCGGCGGTGAAGTCGAAGCTGCCGCGCTCGATGTCGCGCCCGAGGATGGCGCGCGGCACCCGCACCTCGGTGCCGCGGCCGGAGGCGCTCACGCGCACCGCCTCGACCGGCACGGACGCGAACAGCGGCAGGCTGACCTGCACGCGGCCTTCGCGCAGGGTGCCGGTGATGGCGGTGATGGGCGGCGGGCGGCGGTCGAACAGCCGCAGGCGCGGATGGCGCAGCAGCGCCCAGACATCGGCCAGCGGCCCGGCCGCCACCAGGGCGATGTCGGCGGTCTCCGGATCGCTGTCGAGGCCGATGCGCACGCTGCCCTCGCGCACCACGATGCCGCCGCCGGCCTGCCGCCCGCCGGCGATCTCGATGGTGATGGCATCGAGCGCGAAGCGTGCCCGCCCGCGCGCATCCTCGGCCGGCGGGATGGGGCGCAGCCAATGCACCGTGACGTCCTCGGCCTCGGCGCTGCCCTCGACCGCGGTGACGCGAACCGCGCCGGTCGCGACATCGCCGGCGAAGCCGACGCGCCAGGCGCCATCGCGCGCAATGCCCTCGGTCAGGTTTTCCGCCAGCCAGCCGCGCGCGCCGCGGGCCAGGCCGGCCGGCCAATAGTGCGGCAGGTCGGCCAGTTCGACCGCATCCAGGCGCAGCCGCGCCTCGCCGGTCCAGGCATCGCCATCGAGCCGCGCCTCGGCCTGCGCCTCGATGACCGGCCCGGGGGCGCCGGGCCGCGCGGGGGCGGGGCGCAGCAGCGCGTGCTCGACCCGCAGCGCCGCGCCATCCAGCGCCAGGTCCGCCTCGATCGCCGCCACCGCCAGCCGGCCACCGGCGCCGAGGTCGATCGCCCCGGGCCCGACGCGCAGCCGCGCCTGGGCGCGCGAGGGCAGGCGCAGGCCCTCGATCCGCACATCGAGCGCGATCGCGGCCGGCGCGTCCAGCGCGGCGAGCGGGCGCAGCAAGGGCGCGGCGCGCGCCAGGGCCGCCGGGCGGATCGCCGGCAGGCTCAGCGTCACCTGCCCGTCGCGCGTCGCGCCCTCGATCATGCCGGCCAGGCGCAGCGGGACCTGTTCGGGCCCGATGCTGGCGGCGCCGGTGCCGCCCAGGTCCAGCCCGCCGCGCTCGCGCCGCGTGAGCGACAGGGCGGCGAATTCGATCGACCAGGTGCGGTCGAGCTGCGCATCCGCGACCACCAGGCGCGTATCGACCAGCCGCAACCGCCGCAGCGCCGCCAGCGGCGTAGCGTCCGATGGCGGCTGCATGAGTTCGCCCAGCAGCGCCAGCACCGCTTCCTCGGCGCCGGAGGGCGCCGCGGCGGCATCGCCATCCTGCGGCACCAGCCCCAGGCCCAGGCTGAAGGCACCATCGGCGGCGCGCACCGCGCGCAGGCTGAGCCCGCGCATCTCCAGCACGCGCGGCGCCACCCGCCCGCGCAGCAGCCAGTCGGGCGACAGCGAGACCGCGGCATCGGGCAGTTCGGCCCGCACCGCGCCGTCGCGATCGATCGCGCGCACGCGCCGCAGGGTGAATTCCAGCGGCGATGCGTGGCCCTCGCGCCAGCCGGCCCAGGCGATCGTCGCCTCGCCGATCGACAGGCGCGCGGGGGCATCGGCGGTGTTGAAGGACGCCTCGGCCTGGCGTGCCAGCCAGGGCACCTCGACCGGCCCCTGGCCGAGCCGCCAGGCCACCGCCGTCAGGCCGACCGCCGCCAGCATCACCACGGCCGAACAGCCCCGCAGCAGCCGGTTCAGGGATCGCCCGGCTTGACCCGCGGCCCGCCTCACCTGTTCCCTGCCCGGCCATGACGGCCTGCTTTGCCCCCGAACGCCTGCCCCGCCCCTTCGACCCGGCCGCCGCCGCGCTGGCCGCCGAGCATTTCGCCGAGCGCGGCGCGGCCGAGCGCGACTTCGCGGCCAGCCCCGCGGGCGCGGCGCTGATCGCGGCCCTTGGCGGCCACAGCCCCTACCTGGCCGATCTGGCGGTGCGTGAATCCGCCGCGCTGCTCGCGCTGGCCGAACGCGGGCCGGATGTCGCCTTCGAACGCGCGCTCGATCCGCTGTCGCGCATCGACCCGGCCACGCCGCGCCCGGCGCTGGCCACCATCCTGCGCCAGGCCAAGCGCCAGGGCGCGCTGGCGGCGGCGGTCGCGGACATCACGGGGCTGTGGGCGCTCGACCGCGTGACCGGGGCGCTGTCCGACCTGGCGGAGGCCGCCATCGACGCCGCCTGCGCGCACCTGCTGCGCGATGCCGCGGCGCGCGGCGAGCTCAGGCTGTCCGGCGCAACGCGGGCCGACCCGCGGCTCGTGGGCCGGAACTCGGGCCTCGTCGTGCTGGGGATGGGCAAGCTCGGCGGGCGGGAACTGAACTACTCGTCCGATGTGGACCTCATGGTGCTGTATGAACCGACGACGGCAGCCTATCACGTCGATCGCGCCCAGGCGGTGCATGTCCGCATCGCCCGCGACCTGGTGCGGCTGCTCGAGGAACGCACGGCGGAGGGCTATGTTTTCCGCACGGATCTGAGATTGCGCCCGGACCCGGCGGCGACGCCGCTCGCGGTCTCGATCCCGGCGGCCATCACCTACTACGAAAGCATGGGCCAGAACTGGGAACGCGCCGCCATGATCAAGGCGCGCCCGGTCGGCGCCGACCGCGCCGCCGGCGAATCCTTCCTGCGCGAGATCCGCCCCTTCGTGTGGCGCCGGCACCTCGATTTCGCGGCCGTGGCCGACATCCATTCCATCAAGCGGCAGATCCACGCCCATAAGGGGGCCAAGGGCGCCAACGCCACCGTCCAGGTCGAAGGCCATGACGTGAAGCTCGGCCGCGGCGGGATCCGCGAGATCGAGTTCACCGCCCAGGTGCTGCAGCTGATCTGGGGCGGGCGCGACCCGGGGCTGCGCGACCCGACCACGCTCGGCGCCCTGGTGGCGCTGGCCGCCGCCGGCAAGATCGACCGCAAGGCCGCGGCCGACCTGGCGGATGCCTACGTGTTCCTGCGCGACCTGGAACATCGCCTGCAGATGGTCGCCGACCGGCAGACCCATCGCATGCCCGAGGATGCGGAAGGGGTGGCGCGCATCGCCTCCTTCCTCGGCTTTGCCGATCCGCAGTCGTTCCGCAGCGCGTTCCTCGGCCACATGGCGAAGGTCGAACGCCACTACGGGCGCATGTTCGAGGCCGAGCCGACGCTGGCCTCCGAGGACGCCAAGGGCAGCCTGGTCTTCACCGGCGTCGAGGACGACCCGGCCACCATCGCGACGCTGCGCGCGATGGGCTACGGCAACCCGTCGGGCATCGCCGCCATGGTGCGCGGCTGGCATCACGGGCACACCCGCGCGACGCGCAGCGAACGCGCGCGCGAATTGCTGACCGCGCTGATGCCCTCGCTGCTCGGCGCCTTCGCGAAGCAGCGCGACCCGGATACCGCGGTCGGCCGGCTCGATGGTGTCTTCGCGCGCCTCGCCGCGGGGGTGCAGGTGCTGTCGCTGCTGGCGCGCAACCCGGCGCTGCTGGACCGCCTGGCCAGCGTGCTCGGCGCCGCGCCGCAGCTGGCCGACCACCTGGCCCGCCATACCTCGGCGCTGGAGGGGCTGCTGATGGGCGTCGGCGGCACGGTCGGCAGCGCCGCCGCCACCCTGCCCGCCCAGCTCGACCAGGTGCACCACATCGAGGAAGCGATGGAGGCCGCCCGCCGCCTGGTGCAGGAGGGCAAGTTCGACATCGACGCCGCCACGCTGGAAGGCACGATCGATGTCGATGCGGCCGGCGAGGCGCGCTCCGCCCTGGCCGATGCCGCGATGTCCTCCCTGTTGCCGCATGTCACCGCCGCCTTCGCGGAGCGGCACGGCAAGGTCAAGGGGGGTGCGCTGGCGATCGTCGCACTCGGCAAGCTCGGCGGGCGGGAGATGCTGCCGGGATCGGACCTCGACCTGATCCTGATCTACGACCATGCCGAGGGCATCGAGACCAGCGAGGGCCGGGCCAAGCGCGGTGCGCCCCCGCTGCGGCTGCTGCCGGTGACGCAGTACTTCAACCGGCTGACGCAGCAGATGATCGCGGCGATCACCGCGCCGGGCGCCGAGGGCAAGCTGTACGAAGTGGACATGCGGCTGCGGCCGTCGGGGTCGAAGGGGCCGGTCGCCGTCTCGCTGTCGGCCTTCCAGCGGTATCACGCCGAGGATGCCTGGACCTGGGAACGCATGGCGCTGACCCGCGCGCGGGTGGTGGCCGGCCCCCCCGCGCTGCGCCGGCGCGTCGAGGCCGCCATCCGCGGCGCCCTGCTGCGTCCCGATTCGGCGCCCAAGGCGATCCCGGATGCGGTCGCGATGCGGGCCCGGATGCTGCGCGACCTGCCGCCCGACGGGCCATGGGACGTGAAGCTCGGCCGCGGCGGGCTGGTCGAGGTGGAGTTCATCGCCCAGGCACTGCAACTGGTCGAGGCGCGCGCCCATCCGCAGGTGCTGGTGCAGACCACCCGCCGCGTGCTGGCGAAGCTGGCCGAGGTCGGCGCGCTGAGCGCCGAGGACGCCGCCACGCTGATCGCCGCCGAGAAACTCTGGCGCACCGTCAGCGGCGCGCTGCGCCTGACGGTGGGGCCGTGGCGCGAGGACGTGCTGCCCGACAGCGTGGTGGCCGCGCTGCTCAATGCCTGCCGGTCGCTCGGCCCGGACAGCGCGCCGGTTGACCTCCCGTCCCTCCAGGCACAGATGGCGGAGCGGGCGGTGGCGGTGCGCGCGATCTTCGAACGCCGCCTGGGGCGCCCGGACATCCACGGGGAGCAGGCATGAGCGACTTGGCCGAGGGCAGCACGGCGCCCGCATTCACGATGCAGGCGAGCGGCGGGCGCGAGGTCTCCTCCGCCGCGCTGAAGGGCAAGCCCTACCTGATCTATTTCTACCCGAAGGCGGATACGCCCGGCTGCACCAAGCAGGCCTGCGGCGTGCAGGAGGCGCTGCCCGCACTCGGGAAGATCGGCCTGGAGGTGATCGGCGTGAGCCCCGACGCCATGCCGCCCATCGAGAAGTTCGCCAGGAAGTACAACCTGGCCTTCCCGCTGGCCTCGGACGAGGACCACAAGGTCGCCGAGGCCTATGGCGTGTGGGTGCAGAAGTCGATGTACGGCAAGACCTACATGGGGATGGAACGCTCATCCTTCCTGGTCGGCGCGGACGGCAAGATCGCGCGCATCTGGCGCAAGGTGAAGCCGGAGGCGCATGCGGCGCAGGTGCTGGAGGCGGCGGCCGCGCTGTAGGGCAGATCCCGATCGGATGGCGCCACGCGGTCGGGTGACGCTGCGCCCGGACCGGCGGATGTCCCGACCGGAGGGCGCCGCTGCTAGCGTGACGAGGCGCGCGTCACACAGGACCGGGATGCGTCGCGGCGCGCCGCTACGAGGCAAAGCGGCGCCAGTGGACGATGCGGCGTGCGCCGGGACGCCGCCGGCAGCCCGCCCTACTCCTCCATTTCGCCGAACAGCCGGAAGCGCAGCAGCCGCCGCGTCATGCGGTCCATGCCCAGCGCCTCGGCGCGGCGATAGGCCTCGATCGCCGGCTTGATGCGCTTGCGCGTGCGCTCGGCGTCGCACAGCCCGGTCCAGGCCGGGACCAGGTCGGGCTGCAGCGCGATCGCGCGCTGGAACTGCGCCACCGCGTCCTCAATGTCGCCGTTCTCGAGCAGCAGGTGGCCGAGCCGCGAGGCCACCGCCGGCTGGTCGGGCGCCGCCTCGGCGACCTCGCGCGCGGCGGCCAGCGCCTCGGCCCGGCGCCCCTGGCGCCACAGCGCATCGGCCATCGCCAGCTGGACCACCTCCGAGGCGGGGTCCTCGGCCACCACCTCGGCCAGGGCGGCGCGCGCCGCCTCGGCATCGCCACCCGCCAACAGCAACTGGCCGAGGCGCGTGCGCAGCTCGACATTGCGCGGATGCGCCGCGACGCCCTCGCGCGCCGCCGCCTCCGCCTCCTCGACCCGCTCGGCCCGCCACAGCGCGTCGGTCAGGCCGAGCCAGGCATGGGGCGTCGCCTGGGGCTGGCGCGTCACCTCGCGGAAGGCCGCGGCGGCCGGCAGCGGCGCGTTCTGCATCAGGTGCAGGAAGGCGAGCCGCAGCAGCAGCGGCGAGGCGCCCGGCAGCGCCACCAGCCCGGCCTCGACCGCGCGCACCGCATCGCGGCCGCGATGCTGGCGCCACAGCGCATCGGCCAGCAGCAGATGCGCCGCGTCGCGCTGCGGGTCGAGCGCCACGGCGGCGCGCGCCGCCGCCTCCGCGCGGATCGGATCCTGCGCCGCCAGCAGCAGTTCGGCGTTGCGCTGCACGACCTGCAACGCCGCCGGCAGCAGCATGGCGGCCTCGGTCGCCACCTTGGCCGCTTCGGCGGTGCGCTGCTGGCGGTCCAGCAGGTCGGCCAGGCCCAGCCAGGCCGCTGGCTGGTGCGGCGCCAGCGCGGTGGCGCGGCGCCAGGCGGCTTCGGCACCGGCGACGTCGCCCGCGGACTCGCGCAACTGCGCGAGCCGGGCGAGCAACCCCGGCGCCGGCGCCGCCCCCGCCGCCATGGATGCGGCGGCGAGCGCCGCGGCCGGCCGCCCCTGGGCCTCGATCAGGTCGATCAGCGCATGCCATTCGGCCTCGGGCGCCGGCTCGGCCGCCATGGTCGCCAGCCATTCCGCGAGCCCCTGGCCCGGCCCGTCATCGGCGCCGCCCGCATCGGCCGCGACCGCCCTGCCGTGGCGCGCGGCGGCATGGTCGGGATCGGCCGCGAGGGCACGGGCGAAGGCGGCCGCCGCGTCCTCCTTGCGGCCAGCGGCGAGCAGCGCCTCGCCCAGCAGCGCCTCGGCGGCCGCATGCCCCGGCAGGGCGGCGACGGCGGCCTCGGCGGCCTGGACGGCGTCGTCCGGGCGCCGCATCCGCCGCAGCAACCCGACCAGGCGCGCCTGCAGCGCGAAGGGCAGCGAACCGAGCCCGGCGGCCGCCTTCAGCGCGAGCACCGCACGCTGCCGCTGGCCCATGGCGAGGTTCGCCGCGGCCAGCCGACGCCGCGGCAGGGGCTGGCGCGGCTGGCGCCGGATCCAGGCGTTGATCACGGAGACCGCATCGGCATGGCGCCCGAGACGCTGGAGCGCGCGCACCCGCGCATCGGTCTGCGGCTCGGCGGCGGCCGGGCGCCGCGCAGCTGCCGTGACCGCGGCGGCGAGCGATTCATGGCCAGCAGCCGTCAGCCGCGTTGCCAAGCCCACCCGCATGCGCGGCGCCGCGAGCCGGGTGACGCGCAGCGCCATTGCCGCGCGCGGCAGATCGCCCGCCAGCAGGGCATCGATCACGTCCGGCAGCGCGCCGCCGCCGAGCACGACGTCGGCGAGCGCGCCGCCGACATGGGGCATCGGCACACCCAAGGCGCCGGCGCGCGCCGCGAGGGCCGCTTCCGTCGCCTCGCCAGGATCATAGGCGATCAGGGCAGCGCCGGCGGCGACGGGCTGCGGCGCGAGGCCGTCCCCGCGTGGCGCGATGGCGAGCACGGCCTTCGGCCGCGACATCGCTGAATGGTCCAGCGCCGCGACGGCGCCGGTGCCCAGGCCGACCAGGATGCGGCCGGCCTCCGCCGCCGCCAGATGCGGCAGCAGCGCCGCCATCGAAGCGGCGGGGAAGCCGCCATCGGCCGATCGCACCACCAGGATGGGCCGCGCGAGGCGGGCCGCGACGCGCCCGGCCCAGGCCTGCGCGGCCGCGTCGGGCGCCAGCACCACCAGGCCGGCGGCGCCCTCGCCGGGAATCATGTGAAGGCTGAGGCCATCGGCTGCGTGCAGCAGGCGCGGGGCGGGCCGGTCGGTCTCGGGCATGGGCGCGGCCCTACCAGCAACCGGCCGCGGCGTCGATGCGCGGCTTCGCCGCATGCCGGAGGTTCCCAAGACGCGCCGGCGGCGCCATTTGTGCCGGGTGAAGACATTCCTGCGCTGGACGGGCCGCATCCTGGCGGGCCTGGCCGTTCTCCTCGTGGTCGTGGTGGCTGGCGCGACCGCCGCGACCTGGTGGACGCTGCCGGCGCGGGAGGGGCGCGTGGCGCTGCCGGGCCTTGGCGCCGCGGTCGGGATCAGCCTGGATGCCCAGGGCATCCCGACCGTCGCCGCGCAGTCGGAGGCCGATGCCTGGACCGCGCTCGGCTGGCTGCATGCGCGCGACCGGATGTTCCAGATGGACAGCATGCGGCGCGGCGCCAGCGGGCGGCTGTCCGAGATCGCCGGCAGTTCGGCGCTGCGGCTGGACCGCTACATGCGCCTGCTGGGCCTGGTGCCGCGGGCCGAGGCGGATCTGCCGGCCCTGCCGCCGGAGGTGCGCGGCGCGATGGAGGCCTATGCGCGCGGCGTGAATGCCTGGATCGCCGCGCGCGGGCGCTTCGCGGCACCGGAATTCCTGCTGCTCGGCGCGCCCGAGCCCTGGCGGCCGGTCGACAGCCTGCTGTGGGGCAAGGTGATGGGGCTGTGGCTGTCGGGGAACTGGCGGACCGAGCTGGACCGCGCCCGGCTGGCGGGGCTGCTGCCGCCGGAGCGGATCGAGGATCTCTGGCCGGCCGATACCACGCCCGGGCGGCCGGACCTGCCGGAGCTGGTGGCCGGCGGGCCGGCACCCGCGACGACCCGCGCCGGGGTGGTCGCCGGCGACAGCCGCGCGCTCGACCGGCTGGCGGCGGCGATCCCGCGCTTCCCGGTCGATGCGCCGCTGCCCTCCATGGCGTCGAATGCCTGGGTGGTCGGCGGGGCGCGGTCGGCCAGCGGCGCGCCGCTGCTCGCGACCGACCCGCACCTCGGCTACCAGGCGCCGATCCTGTGGTACCTGGCGCGGATCGAATTGCCGGGCGGGCGGGTGCTGTCGGGGGCGACGGCGCCGGGCGTGCCGGGCATCGTGATCGGGCGGAACGAACGCATCGCCTGGGGCTTCACCACCACCCATTCCGACACGCAGGACCTGTTCGTCGAGCGCCTGGATGGCACCGATGCCTACCAGACGCCGGACGGCCCGCTGCCCTTCGTGGTGCGCGAGGAGGTGATACGGGTGCGCTGGTCGGCCCCCGTGACGCTGCGGGTGCGCGAGACGCGCCACGGGCCGGTGATTTCCGACCTCGATGCGCCGGCGGGGCGGGCGGATGGCACGGTGCTGGCGCTGGCGGCGGCGAACCTGGCGCCCGGCGACACCGCGGCGGCCGGGCTGCTGGCGCTGAACGGCGCGCGCGGCCTGGCGGATGCGCGCGCGGCCGCGCGGCTGATCACCAGCCCGTCGCAGAACCTGATGGTGGCCGAGGCCGGCGGCGGCATCGCGATGTACCTGACCGGGCGCATCCCGGTGCGGCGCTCGGGCGATGGCAGCCTGCCGGTGCCGGGCTGGGACGGGCGGGCGGATTGGGACGGCTTCATCCCCTTCGACCGCCTGCCGCATGTCGAGAATCCGGCCAGCGGCATGATCGCCAATGCCAACAACCGGGTGGTGCCGCCGGGGCATGATGCCTGGCTCGGGCGCGACTGGAACGGGGATTGGCGCTTCCGCCGCATCGGTCAGATGCTGGGCGACGCCGCGCGCCACGACGTGGCGGGCTTCGCCGCCATGCAGGCCGATGCGCTGTCGTTGTTCGCCGCCGAGGTGCTGCCCGCGCTGCGCGCCGCCCCCCGGCCGGCCGGCAGCGCCGGGGCGGCGTTCGACCTGCTGCTGCGCGGCTGGTCTGGCGAGATGGCGGCCGGGCTGCCCCAGCCGGTCATCTTCCACGGCACCATGATGCGCTTCGGCCGCGCGGTGCTGGCCGGCGCCGGCCTGGCGGAGGATGCGGCGCGCGCCAGCCCCGAATTCCTGCGCCGCGTGCTGACCGACCCGGCGACCGGCGCCGCCTGGTGCGGGGCGGCGGGTTGCGGACCGATGCTCGCCGCGGCGCTGACGGCGGCGGTCACGGAGCTGGCGGCGGCGCATGGCAACGACCCCACCGCCTGGCGCTGGGGCGCGGTGCACCCGGCACGCTTCGAACACCCGCTGCTGCGCTTTGTGCCGGGCCTCGGCGCGCTGACGCGCATCGCCACGCCCTCGCCCGGGGATGGCGAGACGGTCAACCGCGCCGGCTTGCGGCCTGAGGCCGGCGGGATCTTCGCCAATGTCCATGGCGCGGGGTTCCGCGGGGTCTTCGACCTGTCCGAGCCCGCCGGCGCCTTCGCCATCATCGCGACGGGCCAGTCCGGCCATCCGATGAGCCCGCACTGGTCCGACCAGCTCGGGCGGTGGCGCGACGGGGCGTTGCTGCGCCTGGGTCCGGCGGCGGGTGGGCCGGGCGGACGCATCAACCTGGTGCCCTGAACGTCCTGCCGGTTGATTCCCGGCCCGCGCGCGCCGACACTACGGGACACCGATGCTCCACCGCTCCGCCCGCCGCCCGCAATTCTTCTACACCACCGCGCCCCTGCCCTGCCCCTACCTGGCCGGGCGGACGGAGCGGAAGATCGTGACCGAGCTGTCCGGCACGGATGCCGAGGCGCTGCACGACCGCCTGTCGCGCGCCGGGTTCCGGCGCAGCCACAACATCGCCTATTCGCCGGTCTGCCCCGGCTGCCAGGCCTGTATCCCGATCCGCATCATCGCCGGCGCCTTCGAGCCGGACCGCACCCAGCGCAAGGTGGCGCGCTTCAACGCCGACGTGCTGGCGGCCGAAATGCCCGCCCGCGCCACCGCCGAGCAGTTCGCGCTGTTCCACCGCTACCAGAAGGCCCGCCACGCCGATGGCGACATGGCGGCGATGGGCTTCTACGACTATCGCGCCATGGTCGAGGACACGCCGATCGGCACCGGCGTGGTGGAATTCCGCGACGCCACCGACAAGCTGCTCGGCGCCTGCCTGACCGACCGGCTGAGCGACGGGCTCTCGGCGGTCTATTCCTTCTACGACCCGGCGGCGGAGAAGCGTTCGCTCGGCACCCATGCCGTGCTGTGGCTCGTGGATCGCGCGCGCGAGCTGGGCCTGCCCTACGTCTATCTCGGCTACTGGGTGCCGGAGAGCCGCAAGATGGCCTACAAGGCGCGCTTCCGGCCGAGCGAGGTGCTGATGGGCGGCACCTGGCGGATGCTCGGCGACGTGCCCGCGCTGGCGTCGCCGGCGATGTCCAGCGTCGAAGCCTGAGACCCGCGGCGATGCAGGCGCCGGAGCCGGTGATGGACATCGCCCATCTCGGCCATGTCGAGCTGCTGACGCCCAGGCCCGACGAGTCGCTGCGCTTCTTCCGCGACGTGATGGGCATGACGGTCAGCGGCACGCAGGGCGACAGCGTCTTCCTGCGCGGCTGGGACGACTATGAACGCTATTCGCTGCAACTGACCGCATCGACGACGTCGGGCCTTGGCCACGCCGCCTTCCGCACGCGCAGCGCGCAGGCGCTGGAACGGCGCGTCGCGGCGCTGCGCGCCGATGGTTGTGCCGTCACGCAGGTCGACGGCAGCTTCGGCCATGGCAGCGCCTACCGCTTCCGCGACCCGGACGGGCACGTCTTCGAGCTGTACTGGGACACCGAATGGTACGCGGCGCCGCAGGACCGCCGCCCGTCGCTGAAGAACCAGCCGGAACGCTACCCGGCGCGCGGCGTGAACGTGCGGCGCATCGACCACTTCAACTGCCTGGCGGTCGATGTGCGCGCCTGCCGCGACTTCTTCGAGCGCACGCTGGGCTTCCGCTGCACCGAGCGCATCGAGCTCGACACCGGCGAGGAAGCCGGGATGTGGCTGACCGCCACCAACAAATCCTACGACTTCGCCTTCACGAAGGAAGCGCATGGCGTGCCCGGGCGCTTCCACCACGTGACCTTCGCGCTGGACAGCCGGGAGGCGATCCTGCAGGCGGCCGACATCTTCCTCGAATCCGGCGTGCCGATCGAGACCGGGCCGCACAAGCACGCCGTGCAGCAGACCTTCTTCCTGTACGTCCACGAGCCCGGCGGCAACCGTGTCGAGGTCGCCCATGCCGGGGCGCGCCTGGTGCTCGCCCCCGACTGGAAGACCATCACCTGGACCGAGGCGGAGCGGAAGAAGGGCCAGGCCTGGGGGCTGCGCACGGTCGAAAGCTTCCACACCCGCGGCACCCCGCCGCTGCCCGGCGAGGGCGGCGCGTAGCGACCGCGGCGCCCGGCGTGCCATGATGCGCGCCCAGGGAGGACCCAGCACCATGATCACCCGTCGCGCGGCCGGCCTCGGCGCCGCCGCATCCGCCTTGCTGCCGGCGCTGGCCGCGGCGCAGACCGCGCCCGCCGGCCCGGCGCAGGCGCCCGGCTTCCACAGCTTCAAGGTCGGGTCCTTCACCGTGACCGTGGTCAATGACGGCTTCGCCCGGCGCAACATCGATGGGCTGGTGCTGAATGCGCCGGTCGAGACGGTGCGCGCCGTGCTGGCGGAGTCCTTCCTGCCGACCGACCACTATATCGGTCCCTACAACGTGACCTTCGTGGATACCGGGCGGCAGCTCGTGATGATCGATGCCGGCACCGGCGGGCAGCTCACGCCGACCGCGGGGCGGCTCGCGGCGAACATGGCGGCGGCGGGGCTCGATCCCGCGCGGGTGGGGCTGATCGTCATCACGCATTGCCACCAGGACCACATCCATGGGCTGACCACCGCCGATGGCCGCGCCGTGTTTCCCAACGCCGAGGTCGCGATCTGCGAGACCGAGCACGCCTGGTGGACCGATGCCGGCAACGAGACGCGCAGCCCGCAGGGCCAGCGCGTGAACTTCGCGAATGTCGCGCGGCGCTTCGCACCCTATCAGGGCCGCATCCGCCGCTTCGCGCCGGAGGCCGAGATCGCGCCGGGCTTCCGCGCGGTCGCGGCGCATGGCCACAGCCCTGGGCATACGGTGGTGCAGGTGGCCGACGGCAACCAGCAGATGCTGATGCTGGCCGACATCACCCATCGGCCCGAGCTGTTCGCGCGGCGGCCGGACTATGTCTCGCTGTTCGACTTCGACGGCGCGGCGGCGGCCGCTTCGCGCCGGCGCATCCTGGATCGCGCCGCGACGGACCGCGTGCGCGTCACGGGCTTCCACTTCCCCTTCCCCTCCAACGGGTTCATCACCCGCGAGGGGGAAGGGTTCCGCTTCGTGGCGGCAGACTGGAACGGCTGAGCTTCAGCGCGGCGCGGCGGCGCGGAATCGTTCCAGCAGCTGCTGGCCCTCCGGCCCGGCGCGCTGCGCCCATTCCTGGGTCTGCCGCGTGCCGACCTCGCGCAGTTGCGCGAGGAATTGCGGCGAGGGCGTGCTGATCTGCATGCCGCGCGCGCGCAGGCGCTCGACCATCTCGGTCTCGGCGGCCTTGGCGGCTTCCAGGCCGCGCGCGGTGGCGCGTTCCGCCGCCTGCGTGACGGCGGTGCGCGTCGCTTCATCCAGCCCGCGGAAGGCGCGCGCATTGACGATGATGAAGTTGCGCGCGCGCATGCCGCCCACATCGGTGAAGTAGCGCGCGTAGTCCCACGCGCTGGTGTCCACGCCGGTCTGCGCCGAGGTGAACATCGCCGCGATCACGCCTGTGGCGAAGGCCTGCGGGATCTCCGCCACCTGCACCGTGACCGGCGCGGCGCCCAGCAGTTCCGCCATCCGCGTGGTCAGCACGTTGTAGGTGCGGAAGCGCAACCCGCGCAGGTCCTCGACCGTGCGGACCTCGGCGCGGGTGTAGAAGGCCTGGCTCGGCCAAGGCACGGCAAACAGCGGCAGGACGCCCTGGCGTTCCATGCGCGCCGCGATGAAGGGCGTGCTGACGCGGTCCAGCACCGCCGTCGCTTCCCAGGTGTCGGCCAGGAAGGGGACGGAATCGACTTCGAAGAACGGGTCCTCGTTGCCATGCACCGAGAGCAGCACTTCGCCGAGCTGGATCTGTCCGGTCTGCACACCGCGCTTGATGGCGGGCATCTGCAGCAGGGAGGCGGCGGGGTGGAGCTGGATGGTAAGGCGGCCGCTGGTGCTGCGCTCCACATCCTCGATGAAGGCGCGGATGTTGCGGGTGTGGAAGTTGCCCTCGGCATAGGCCGTGGCCATGGTCCAGCGGGTTTGCGCCGTGGCGGTGGCGCATCCCATGGCCAGCATCGCGGCGGCCGCCAGCAGCGTCCTGCGCATCGTGATCCTCCCTGGATGTTGCGGCGATCACGCGTCGCCGTCGCGCGCATCCTTTCCCCGAATGCACGGCGCGGCAAGGGCGGCCCTGGCCGCGGCCGCGCACCGCGGCTAGCCTGCCGCGCAACGGAGGAATCACCATGACCGCGACGCTGCTGCCGACCTCGCTTGTCGGTTCCTACCCCCAGCCCGAATGGCTGATCGACCGCAAGCGCCTGGCCGGGCGCTTCCCGCCGCGCGTGCGTGCGACCGAGCTGTGGCGCGTGGCACCCGAGGCGCTGGAGCAGGCGCAGGACGACGCCACGCTGCTGGCGATCCGTGCGCAGGAGAAGGCGGGGCTCGACATCATCACCGATGGCGAGATGCGGCGGGAAAGCTATTCCAACCGCTTCGCCACCGCGCTGGATGGCGTGGACACCGAGAACCACGGCACCGCGCTGGACCGCAGCGGGCATCCGAACCCGGTGCCGCGGGTGGTGGGGCGCATCAGCCGCCGCCATGCGGTCGAGACGCGCGACGTGGCCTTCCTGCGCGCCAACACGGACCGGATGATCAAGATCACCGTGCCCGGCCCCTTCACCATGTCCCAGCAGGCGCAGAATGATTTCTACAAGGACGAAGGGCAGATGGCGAACGACTACGCGGCCGCGGTGAATGCCGAGATCCGCGACCTCTTCGCCGCCGGCGCCGACATCGTGCAGATCGACGAGCCCTACATGCAGGCGCGCCCGGACAAGGCGCGCGCCTTCGGGCTGGAGGCGGTGAACCGCGCGCTGGATGGCATCACCGGCACGACCGCGCTGCATATCTGCTTCGGCTATGCCGCCATCATCCACGAACGGCCGAACGGCTATTCCTTCCTGCCCGAGCTTTGCCGCTGCAAGGTGCGGCAGATCTCGATCGAGACCGCGCAGTCGAACCTCGACACCTCCGTGCTGAAGCAGCTCCCGGACCAGACCATCATCCTGGGCGTGGTGGACCTGGCGGATCCGAAGATCGAGAGTGCTGAGACCATCGCCGCGCGCATCCGCCGCGCGCTGCCGAACATCAACCCCGAGCGGGTGATCGTGGCACCCGATTGCGGGCTGAAGTACCTCCCGCGCGAAATCGCCGACGGCAAGATGCGCGCCATGGTCGAGGGGGCGGCGATCGTGCGCGCCGAGCTCGCGCGATGAAGCCCTGCCTGCCCTCGCTCGATGTCGAGCCGACGCCGTCCTGGAAGGGGCCGGCGCTGTCCTGCGATTGCCACTTCCACATCTTCGGGCCGTATGACCGCTTCCCGCTGGATGCCGGGCGGCACTACGACCCGCCTGCGGCGCTGATCCCGGCCTATCTGCGGATGGCCGAGGCGCTGGGCATCGGGCGCATGGTGATCGTGCAGCCCTCGGTCTATGGCACGGACAATGAATGCTCGCTGGATGCGGCGGCGCGCTTCGGGCTGGACCGCGCGCGCGTGGTCGCGGTGGTCGATGACAGCTTCGACGAGGCCGCGCTGCGTGCGCTGCACGACCGCGGCACGCGCGGCGTGCGCTTCAATGCGGTCAGCGGCAACGGCACGCCGCTCGACCAGCTGGACACGCTGGCGCGGCGCATCGCGCCGCTGGGCTGGCATTTGCAGGTCTATGCCGAATGCCACCAGCTGCCCGACCTGGCGCCGCGCCTGGCGGCGCTGCCGGTGCCCGTCGTGATCGACCACATGGGCGGCGTGCGCACCGCCGATGGCGTGAATGGCGAAGGCTTCCAGGCGCTATTGCGGCTGCTGGAGGCGCCGCGGACCCATGTGAAGCTGTGCGGCTACCGCATCAGCAGCGCCGGCCCGCCCTTCGCCGATGTGGCGCCCTTCGCGCGCGCGCTCCTGGACGTGTCGCCGGATGGCTGCCTGTGGGGCACCGACTGGCCGCATCCCTCGCTGTCGGACTGGATGCCGGAGGATGGCGCGCTGTTCGACCTGCTGGGCGAATGGGCGCCAGGTGCGGCCGAGCGCAAGCGCGTGCTGGTGGACAATCCGGCGGGGCTCTACGGCTTCTGATACTGGCCAGCCAGTCGTGGTGCCGGGCGCTCACGGCCGCCCCACCAACCCCGCGCGCGTGATTCACCGCGCCGCGGGCTGGAACATCAACGCGAAGCTCGGGATGTAGGTGGTGAGGAACAGCACCACCAGCATCCACGCGATCTGCGGCCAGATCGCGCGGCTGATGCGTTGCAACGACAGCCCGCTGATCGCCATGCCGATGAACAGGCAATAGCCGATCGGCGGCGCCGCCATGCCGATCGCGACATTGGTGACGATGATCGCACCGAAATGGATCGGGTCCACGCCGAACTTGGTGGCGATGGCGATCAACATCGGGCCGAGGATGACCATGATGGCGATCTCGTCCATCACCGCCGCCATCAGGAAGAAGGCGATGTTGAGCGCGGCCAGCGCCATCCATTTCTCGCCGACATTCTCGCCCAGCCAGGCGGCAAAGCGCGTGGCGATCTGTTCCTGCGCGACCAGGATGCCGAAGCCGGCCGACACCGCGATGATGGCGCAGACGATGGCACTTGTTCGCATCGCGCTGGCAAAGATGCCCGGCAGCGCGCGCAGGGTCAGTTGCTTCTCGACGAACAGCCCGACCAGCAGCGCATAGACGCAGGAGATCGCGGCCGCCTCGGTCGGCGTGAAGACGCCGCCGTAGATGCCGCCCAGCACCAGCAGCGGCGAGGCCAGCGCCCAGCGGCCGCGCGCAAAGGCCGTCGCTGCCTCGCGCAGCGTGGCGCGCGGCAGGCGCGGCACATCGCGCCGCCAGGCATGCACCCAGCAGATCACCAGCAGCCCCGCCGCGATCATGATCCCCGGCACGATGCCCGACAGGAACAGCCGGCCGATCGACTGTTCCGCCACGATCCCCCAGATGACGAAGGCGATCGACGGCGGGATCAGCGGCCCCAGCACACCGGCACTCACGGCGATGGACGCCGCGAAGGCCCGGTCATACCCCGCCGCCGCCATGGCCGGGATCATGATGGCGCCGATCGCCGCCGTGGTGGCAGGCGCCGAGCCGGAAATCGCGGAGAACACCAGCGCCGCCAATACCGTGACCATCGCCAGCCCGCCGCGCAGATGCCGCACCAGCGTGCCGGCGAAATCCACCAGGCGCTGCGACAGCCCGCCGGCGGTCATGATCTCGCCGGCCAGCATGAACAGCGGGATCGCGAGCAGGCTGAAGGATTGCGATCCGCTGATGACGGATTGCGCGAGGAAGGCGGGTTCGATGTCGGCGGCGATCAGCGCGCCCGTCACCACCAGCGCGATGGTGATGGCGAAGGGGACACCCAGCACGACCAGCACGGCGAAGCCCGCCGTCAGGAACCAGGCGACCTCGCTCACGCCGCGGTCTCCACCGCACCGCCGGGGCGCAGCGCGCGTTCCAGCCCGAACAGCGCGACCAGCGCGCCGCAGGCGATGGCGAGCGCGTTCAGGATCTCGGTCGGGTAGCCCATCGCCGCCGAGACCGACCCCGATGTCAGGTCGAGGAAGCGCCAGCCCGACCAGGCCAGGAAGCCGCCCAGTGCGGCCGTCAGCGCATCCACCAGTCGTTCATAGCCGACGCGTCCGCCGCGCGGCAGCGCATCGGGCAGCAGCGTCAGGCGCACATGGAAGCCCTCGTGCACGCCAAGCGCCAGGCCACCCAGCACGCTCCAGGAGAACAGCAGCACCGCGAGTTCCTCGCTCCAGGACGATGCCGCGCCGACGACGTAGCGCATCACCACCTGGTAGACGATCGCGGCGAGCATTCCCGCCGCGGCCAGTGCCACAGACAAGCGCGTCGCCGCCGCGACGGCGCGCGTCGCGGCGGCGAGCAGCCTCACTGCACGGCGGCCAGCGCGTCGCGCACGATGTCGGCGCCGATCTGGCCGCGGAACGCCTCGTACATCGGCAGCACGCCGCGGCGGAAGGCGGCCTTGTCGGCGACCTCGTTGATCGTCATGCCATGGCGCGCGAGGCTTTCGCGGAAGCCGACATTCGACGCCGCATTGGCGGCGCGCTGCGCGGCGGTCGCCTCGGCGGCGGCTTCCTGCACCGGACCGCGCAGGTCGGCGGGCAGGCGGTCGAAGCTGCGCTTGGCCATCAGCAGGCCGATCATCGAATAGATGTGGCCGGTCAGCGAGAGGTACTTCGTCACCTCGTAGTACTTGTTCTGGTCGATGATCCCGAGCGGAATCTCGAGCCCGTCGATCGCACCCTGCTGCACGGCGGTGAAGGTCTCGCCCCAGGCCATCGGCACGGCGTTGCCGCCGAGCGATCGGAACATCTCGATGTAGATCGGGCTCTGCAGCACGCGGAACTTGATGCCGCGCAGGTCCTCCGGCCGCACGATCGGGCGGACGTTGTTGATCATCTGGCGGAAGCCGCCCTCCATGTAGCCGAGGGGCACCACCCCGCGCGCCTCCAGCCGCGTGCGCAGCGCAGCCCCCACCTGGCCGTCCAGCACGCGATGCGCCTGCGCCTCGCTGGAGAACAGGAAGGGCATGTCGTTGACCTGGAAAGCCGGTTCGACCTGCGCGATCACCGCATTGGTGATGACGCCCATGTCGACGGTGCCGAGCCGCATGCCATCCAGCATCGGCCGCTCATCGCCCAGCGCGCGATTCGGGAAGAGCTGCACGTCCACGCGCTCGCCGACGCGGCGCTCCAGCCCCTGCTTGAACAGCCGCGCGCCGGAAGCGTAGGGGTCCTGCGCGCCATCGCCGCTGGTCCAGCCGATCCGCAGCACGGTGCGGCCCTGCGCACGCAACACGCTCGGCGCGACGGACGTGGCGAGGGCAGCGGCGCCGAGGCCGCGGCGGGTCATCGTGGTCATCGGGGTTTCCTCCATCGGCCCGGTCGGTGCCGGGATGTCGCGGCGGATGATAGGGCGGTCGCGCGCCCCGGCAAGCCGTGTCAGGCCAGCGTCATCAACCGCCCGAAGCCCGGCACCGCATCGGCGATGCCGCAGCGGCGCAGCGCATGCCAGGCCATGATCTGGTTGCTGGTGACGACCGGCATGCGGAGCTCCGCCTCCAGCGGCGCGATCAGCGATGCGGAGCGGATGGCGGTGCAGGAGATGAAGCAGGCCTCCGCGCCTGGCGATGCCGCCGCGGCCGCGCGCACCTGGTCGATGATGCGCGCCGGCGGCAGGACCGCCATCTCGGCATTGGTGTTGAGCCCCAACATCGACCCGCCGACCACCGTGATGCCATGCGCGGCGAGGAAGGCGATCTCGCGCGCATGCACCTCGGCGATATAGGGCGTGACCAGCAGGATGCGGCGGGCACCCAGCGCAGCGAAGGCGGCGAGGATGCCCTCGGCGGTCGCGGTTGCCGGCAGGCCGGTGGCCGCGGTCATGCGGCGCAGGATGTCATCCGCCATGGCGGGCGCGAAGGTGGAGACGGCGGTGCAGTGGAAGGCGACCAGGTCCGGTCGCGCATGCGCGACCAGGCGGGATGCGGGTTCCAGGTCGTCCAGCATGCGCATCAACTCGGGTTGGGAGCTGCCGCGCAACTCCAGCCGCGTGACCAGGGCGGCGACGCCGGCCGGCATCATGGCGTGCAGTTCGGGCTCGCTCACCGCATTGCCGGAGGGCACGAGGAAGCCGATTCGTGCGCGGTCGCCGTAGTCGATCGCGGTCACAGCGATGCCCTCGCGGCGGCAAGCCAGCTGCGGTCGATGTAGTCCTCGGCGCGGGTGCGCGCGCGGGTCGGCAGGTCGCGGATCAGCGCGCTGGTCTCGATCAACGCCTGCACGCCGGCGGCACTTGCCTCGCCATCGCGGGGGAAGATTTCGCCGCGCGTGTATTCCGCCCAGGCGCTGTCGGCGTAGCGCGGTTCGATGCCGCTCTCGGCGACCGCGACCTGCCGCGCCAGGTCGCGGTCCGTGGTGAATCGTTCATGCGCGCGCAGGAAGCCGCGCAGGAAGCGCAGCAGCAGGTCGCGATGGTCCGCCGCCCAGCGCGTGTCGACATCAAGGCTGGTGAACTGGAAGTCGTCGCGCGGCTCCGCCAGGGAGACGAAGCCCTGGTCGAGCGCCATGTGGTTCAGCGGCGCGCCCTGCAATCCGGCATCGATGCCACCCGACCGCAGCAGGTCCCAGCGCGCGAGGATCGGCCCGCAGGCGACCAGTTCGTAGTCGCCGGGGTAGTGCAGCCCGTGCGACGCCAGCATCCGCATGATCAGCGAGGACGACCCCGCGCGCAGCGACGACACGCCGATCCGCTTGCCGCGCAGCCCCGCGATCCCATCGATGCCCGCACGCGCGACCAGCGAGAAGGGCAGCCGGTTCACGTTCCCGCCGATGATCGCCTGGTGGCCGCCCGCCTCGGCATCGAGGATGACATGCTCGGTCACGCCATAGGCGAGTTGCGCGCGGCCATCGCGCACGCGCTCGTTCACGTCCTCGATGCCCTCGATGTGGTCGATCGCGAGGTCGATGCCTTCATCCGCAAACAGCCCGGCATGCAGCCCGACCCAGGCCGGCATGTTGAAGTAGTTGCGAGAGACGACGGCAAGCGTCAGGCGGTCCATGGCAGCTTTCCCCGGGGCCGAGCGGCGCGGAGCCTTGCATCGTCGGCACGCCCTGGCCAGGGCGCGGATTTCCGTCGCGCGGCGGCCGGCCTGACTGTATTGTACGTACCATGGAGTTAAAAGATGCCGATCGCCCCCGCCGCACCCGCGACCCGGACCAGACCCGGCGCGACCTGATCGACGCCGCCATCGCCGAGTTCAGCGAGAAGGGCTTCTCCGGCGGCCGCGTGGACGACATCGCCGCCCGCACGCGCACCACCAAGCGGATGATCTACTACTACTTCGGCAGCAAGGAACGGCTCTACGCCGCCGTGCTGGAGGAGATGTACGGCGGCATGCGCGATGCCGAGCAGGCCCTGCCGCTGGCGCGCCTGCCGCCGCTGCTGGCCCTGCAGCGCCTGGTCGAGACCACCTTCGACCACCACGCTGCGCATCCGGAATTCGTCCGCCTGGTCAGCGTCGAGAATATCCACGAGGCACGCAACGTCGCCGCCTCGCCCGAGATCATCACGCGCAATGCCGCGGTCATCGGCACGCTGCGCGACCTGATCACGCGCGGGGAGCGCGAAGGCGCCTTCCGCAGCGGGCTCGATGCGCTCAACCTGCATATGCTGATCAGTTCGTTCTGCTTCTACCGCGTGTCGAACCGCCACACGCTGACGGCGATCTTCGGGCGCGACCTGCTCGCGCACGACACCCTCGCGGCGCATCGGCGCATGATTGTCGAGGCGGTGCTGCGCTACGTGGCGCCCGGCTGAACCATCGCGGCGAAGTGGCGCAGCATGCGCCCGGCATCCGGCGCGATGCCGGTGAAGTGCCGGAAGGCGCCGACCGCCTGGAACACCGCCATGCCACCGCCATCGAGCGTGCGGCAACCGAGCGCGCGCGCAGCGCGCAGCAATTCGGTCTCGAGCGGGAAGTAGATGATCTCGGCAACCCAGAGATCAGCGCGCAGCAGCGCGGCCGGCAGCGGCGTCCCCGGCAGCTTCGCCATGCCGACCGGCGTGCAGTTCACCAGCCCATCCGCGGCGGCGACGGCGGCGGCCAGGTCCACCACGGCCGCCGCGCGGCCGGCGCCGAATCGGACATTCAGGTCCGCCACCAGAGCAGTGGCGCGCGCCGCGTCGACATCCGTGATCGACAGCAGGCCCACGCCTTCGCTCAGCAGCGCATGCGCCACCGCCGCCCCCGCGCCGCCGGCGCCAAGCTGCACGACGCGCGACCGCGCCACGCCGGGCAGGCCGCGACGGAAGCCCTCGGCGAAGCCCGAGCCATCCGTGTTGTGGCCGATGCGCCGGCCGTCGCGCAGCACCACCGTATTCACCGCGCCAAGCGCGCGCGCATCGGGCGAGAGTTCGTGCAGCAGCGCGATGACCGCCTGCTTGCAGGGATAGGTGATGTTGAGCCCCGCGAAGCCCATGCGCTCGGCGGCCGTCAACAGGTCAGGCAGCGCCTCGACGCCGACGCGAAGCGGATCGAGGTCGATGATCCGGTAGATCAGCCGCAGCCCCTGCTCCGCGCCCTCGCGCTCATGCAGCGCGGGCGTGCGGGAGGCCTGGATGCCGGCACCGATCAGCCCGGCGAGGACGGCGGGCCTGCTGTCCCAGGTGGTCATGGCGATCCTCCGTGCGGCTGCACTTTTCACTTGCCTCCGTAATGTACTATCCAGTACGTACACGTCAACGCCGCACCGACGACGATCGAGGGAGACAACCGACATGATCACCCGCCGCAGCCTCGCCGCACTCGCCGCCCTGCCCGCGCTCGGCGCGCGCGCCATGGCGCAGGAAGCCTGGCCTTCGCGCCCCGTCACCCTCGTCGTCCCCTGGGCGGCGGGCGGATCGACCGATGCCGTGGCGCGCATCCTGGCCCAGCGCCTCAGCCAGGACACCGGCCGCAGCTTCGTGGTCGACAACCGGACCGGCGCCAATGGCACGATCGGCTTCAATTCCGTCGCCCGCGCCCGGCCGGATGGCACCACCCTGCTGGTCAGCACCGTCAGCACCTATGCCATGGCGCCGTGGCTGCTGCCGCTGCCCTACAACAACGAGCGCGACTTCACGGGCCTCGGCCTGCTCGCGACGATGCCCATCATCATGGTCGTCCACAAGGACTTCCCGGCGCGCACCGTCGCCGAATACATCGAGATGGCGCGCCGGCCGAATGCGCGCATGACCTACGCGAATTCCGGCACCGGCTCCTCCACGCACCTGGCGACCGAGCTGTTCCTGCAGGAAGCGCGCATCGAGGTCGCCGACATCGGCTATCGCGGCGGCGCGCCCGCGGTGCAGGCCGTCCTGGCCAACGAGACACCGATGGTGTTCCAGGCCGCCTCCGGCATCCTGCCGCACATCCAGTCAGGCGCGTTCCGCGCGCTGGGCATCGCCTCGCGCGAGCGCAGCCCGCTGGCGCCCGAGATCCCGACCTTCGCCGAACAGGGCCTGCCTGGCGTGGTGGTCGAGGAACACATCGCGCTGCAGGCCCCCGCCGGCCTGCCGCCCGAGATCATCCGCCGCGCCAACGAGGTTTCGCGCGCCGCCATGGAGGCGCCGGAGACGCGCCAGCGCCTGGCGACGCTGGCAGTGGTGCCCACCGTGACCTCGCCGGATGACTGGCCCGCCTATTTCGCCGCCGAGAATGCGAAGTGGCGAGACATGATCCGCGCCAGGAACATCCGCCTGCAGTGACCTCGCGGGGGCCGGCGCCAGGCGCGCCAGCCCCCCAAGGACCGCACCATGCCCGGCCCGCCGGCCGTGAACCGAGAAGGACCAACGCCATGCAGGCCGATGCCGAATTCGTCGCGCGCGACCCCGCCGCGCATCCGCCGGCGCTGACGCCGATCTACAAGACCAGCGTCTTCCGCGCGCCGCATCGGCCCCTGCTGTCGCTCGAAAACTCGCTGTCCGAGGTGACCGGGCCGGTCTTCGGGCAGAACGAGCTCGGCCCGCTCGATGCCGACCTGGTGCTGAACTACGCGCGCGACGGCGGCGCGCCGATCGGCGAGCGCATCATCCTGCATGGCCGCGTGCTGGACGGTTCGGCGCGCCCGGTCGCGGGCGCGCTGGTGGAACTGTGGCAGTGCAATGCGGCCGGGCGCTACCGCCACCGCAACGACACCTATGACGCGCCGATCGACCCGAATTTCGGCGGCTGCGGCCGCTGCGTGACGGATGCCGAGGGCCGCTACGCCTTCCGCACCGTCAAGCCCGGCCCCTACCCCTACCGCAATCGCGTGAACGACTGGCGCCCGGCGCATATTCATTTCTCGGTCTTCGGCTCCGGCTTCGCGCAGCGCCTGGTCACCCAGATGTACTTCGAGGGCGACCCGCTGCTGCGCCACGACAGCATCCTGCACACCGTTGCCGATCCCGCGGCGCGCGAACGGCTGGTCGCGTTGCTCGACCTCAATGCCTCGGTGCCGCTGCACACGCTGGCCTATCGCTGGGACATCGTGCTGCGCGGATCGCGTTCGACGCTGTTCGAAAACCGCCTGCAGGGGAACTGACGCCATGATCCCGCGCGACGCGCTGGGCTACCTGCCCGAGACTCCCTCCCAGACCGCCGGCCCCTATGTGCATATCGGGCTGATCCCCAAGCAGGCCGGCTTCGACATCTTCGACAACAACCTCGGCGAGGCGATGGTCGCACCCGCGACGCTGGGCACGCGCATCCGCGTCGAGGGCCGCATTCTCGACGGCACCGGCGCGCTGGTGCGCGATGCGCTCGTGGAAGTCTGGCAGGCCAATGCCGCCGGCCGCTACGCCCACCCCGCGGACCGGCAGGACGGCAAGGAAACGGACCCATGCTTCCGCGGCTGGGGCCGCACCGGCACCGACTTCGCCACCGGCATCTGGGCCTTCGAGACGATCAAGCCCGGCCCCGTCGCCGGCCGCGCCGGGCATCGCGCGATGGCGCCGCACCTCAACCTCTGGATCGTGTCGCGCGGCATCAACCTTGGCTTGTCGACGCGGATGTATTTCGGCGACGAGGACGCGGCCAATGCCGCCGACCCGGTGCTGAACATCGTCGAGCAGCCGGAACGGCGGAAGACGCTGATCGCGCGGCCCGAAACGCGCGACGGCAAGCCGGTCTATGTCTTCGACATCCGCCTGCAGGGCGAGGGCGAGACGATCTTCTTCGACATCTGATGCGATCGGCGGCGTCGCCGGACGTCTCGCGCGCAAGCTTGGCGGGCACCCATCGACGCGTGCTTCGATGGGGCACGGCGGGGCGGCTGCACACCAGACCAAAGGGATAAGTGCCATGGCGCCGATGCGGTCGATCGCCACCGTCTGCCTGTCCGGCACCCTGCCCGACAAGCTGGAGGCCGCCGCATCGGCCGGCTTCGACGGCGTCGAGATCTTCGAGAACGACCTGCTGACCTTCGAGGGCTCGCCGGCTGATGCGGGGCGCATGGCCGCCGATCTCGGCCTCGCCATCACGCTGTTCCAGCCCTTCCGCGACTTCGAGGCGATGCCCCCGACGCAGCGCGCGCGCAACATGGACCGTGCCGAGCGAAAGTTCGACATCATGCAGGCGCTCGGCGCGCAGATGATCCTGGTGTGCAGCAACACCCAGCCCGCCGCGCTACCCGAAGCCGAGCGCGCCGCCGCCGACCTGCGCGAAATGGCCGATCGCGCGGCCAAGCGCGGCCTGCTGGTGGGCTACGAGGCGCTGGCCTGGGGGCGCCATGTGAATCGCTGGCGACAGGCCTGGGATATCGTGCAGCGGGCCGACCATGCTGCGCTGGGCCTGATCCTCGACAGCTTCCACACGCTGGCGCTGGGTGACGATCTCTCCGGCCTGGCGGGCACGGTGCCGGCGGAAAAACTGTTCTTCGTCCAGCTTGCCAATGCGCCGCGCCTGGCGATGGACCCGCTTTCGTGGTCGCGGCATTTCCGCAACTTCCCCGGGCAGGGCGAGCTGCCCGTCGCGGGCTTCCTGCGCGATGCGCTCGCGGCGGGCTACGCGGGCCCACTCTCGCTCGAAGTGTTCAACGACGAATTCCGCACCGCCCCGGCGCGCCGCATCGCGCGCGATGCGCTGCGCAGCCTGGTGTGGCTCGACGACCAGGCGGGTGTCGCGCCGCTTCCGGCGCTGCCGCGCCTCGGCGGCATCGACTTCATCGAATTCGCGGTCGATGGCCAGGCGCATGACGCGCTCGCGCGTTTCATCGCGCCGCTCGGCTTCCGTCGCGTCGGCACGCACCGGTCGAAGGCGGTCGAGCTCTGGCGCAACGGCGGCGCCAATATCGTGCTGAATGCCGAACCCGACAGCGCGGCCTCCGAACGATTCGAAATGGTCGGCCCCTGCGTCTGCGCCATGGCCTTCCAGGTCGACGACGCCGCGCGCGCGGTGGCGCGGGCCGAGGCGCTGCTGTGTTCGGTCTGGTCGGAGCGCCTGGGCGCCGGTGAACGGCGGATCCCCGCGCTGCGCGCACCCGACGGCATGCTGATCTACTTGGTCGAGACGCCCGCCGCCGGCGCGCCGGCGCATTGGGAGACGGATTTCCACATGGCGGCGGATGCCGATGCGCCCGGCACGCTGCTCGGCATCGACCATGTCGCGCAGGCGCTGGCGCCCGGGCTGCTCGACGGCTTCGAGCTGTTCTACCGAACGGTGTTCGGCCTGGAGCCTGACGCGCCATGGGAACTGCCCGACCCCTACGGCCTGGTGCGCAGCCGCGCCTTCACCAGCCTGGGCGGGCCGCGCCTGCCGCTGAACGTCTCCGAGAGCGGGCGGACCGGCACGGGGCGCTTCGTGACCGCCTTCGCGGGCGCTGGCGTGCACCACGTGGCCTTCGCGACCGGCGATGCGATGGCCGCCACGGCATCGGCCGCCGGCGCGCCGCTGCTGGACATTTCCGCCAACTACTACGAGGACGTCGCCGCGCGGTTCGGCCTGGACGATGCCGAACTCGATGCCCTGCGCGCGCGTCACCTGCTGTTCGACCGCGATGCCGCCGGCGACTTCCGGCACGCCTATACCCGCGCCTTCGACGACCGGTTCTTCCTCGAACTCGTCGAGCGGCGCGGCGGCTATGCAGGCTATGGCGCCGCCAATGCGGGGGTCCGCATGGCGGCGCAGCGGCGCGCGCGCGGCGGAGATTGACGCCGGCGGCGCGCGTTTCTCAATTGCGCCACGGCCCTCCGGCGCCGCGCGAGGCACCCGACCGCCGATCGAGGGCACCCACAGGCGGCACCCTGAGGCCGCGCTTCGACCCTTCGCGCGATCAGTTGAGCCGGATGCCGCGCAGCACCTCCGCCTTCTGCTCGATATCGGTCTGCAGCCGCCGCGTGAAATCGGCGCGGTTGAGGAAGAAATTCGCCGGCTGCGACCCGGTGCGCGCCGCGGTGCGATAGACCTCGCTGGCCGCCGCCCTGGCGCAGGCGGCCTCGATGCGCGCGATGCGGTCCTCCGGCGTGCCGGCCGGGGCGAACAGCCCGCCGAAGGAGGCCGGCGCCACCTCGAAGCCCTGCTCGATGGCCGTCGGCGCATCGGGGAAGTCCGGATGGCGCTGCGCGTCGAACACCGCCAGCACGCGGATGTCGTTGCGCCCGGCCGCCGAGCCCAGCACGATCGAACCGACATCGATGCGCCCCTGCAGCACCTCGGTCATCACCGCGGCGTCGGCGCGGTAGGGTACGTGCTCGATCTCCGCGCGCGCCGCACCCAGCCACTGCACCATCGCCAGGTGCGGGATCGAGGTGACGCCGAGCGTGCCATAGGTCATCCGACCGGGCGCTGCCTGCGCCGCCGTCTGCAAGTCGCGCAGCGTGCGGATCGGGCTGTCGGGCTTCACCACCAGCGCCATGGAATTGCTGAACACCTGGCAGATCGGCCGGAAGCTGTTCGTCGCCAGGCCGCCCTGCGGCTGCGTCACCGGCAGCACCGAGGCGACCAGCGCCGGCACGAACAACAGCGTGTAGCCATCCGCCGGCGCGCGCGCCACCGAAACCGAACCGACCAGCGCGGCCGCCCCCTCGCGGTTCACCACCACCACCGGCTGGCCCAGCAGCGGCTGCATCTGCGCCGCCAGCGCCCGCACAAGCAGGTCGATCGCATTGCCCGGCGGATACGGGATGACGACCTGGATCGGCCGCGCGGGCCAGGCCTCCTGGGCATGGGCGGCGAAGGGCAGTGCTGCGGCGGCGCCCGCCAGCAGGCGTCGGGTGATCATGGCGTCTTCTCCCTGGGGTCGTCGAAATTCAGCCGGCCGGCACCAGGCGGGACGGGTCGGAGCCCACGCGCCCGCCGCCGCCCGCGGTGTCGCGGGACATGGTGAAGTCGTAGCGGATGCTCGGGATGCCCGGCATCGGCGCGTCGGGCAGGCCGAGCGCCTCCTGGATCACCAGCGACTTCGAGACACCGAACACGGTGTCGCTGTCCACATGCGCGTCGTCGGCGAAATACAGTGCCGTCACCAATTCGCGGAAGCCGGGGGCGGCGACCAGGATGTGGATATGCGCCGGGCGGAAGCCGTGGCGGTCCTGCTGGCGCACCATGGCCCCCACCGGCCCGTCCATCGGGATGGAATAGCCCAGCGGCTTCAGGGTGCGGAAATGGAAGCGCCCCTCGGCGTCGCAGGCGAGCTGCCCGCGCATCTCCATCACCGTCGGATCATGCGCCTGGAGGTCGTACATGCCCTCGGCGTCGGTCTGCCAGACATCGATGGTGGCGTGCGCGATGCCCTTCCCGTCGGCGTCGGTGACCTGCCCGAAGATAACGATCTCGGGCCCCTTCGATGCATAGGCGATGCTGCCGCCGAGTTCGATCTTCGGCGCCTGCTCGCGGAAGAACGGGCCGAGCAGGCTGGTCTCGGTACCGGCCGCCTCGCGCCCCGTCGCGTCGTGCATCACGTTCACCAGGCGCGACAGGCCAAGCACATCCGACAGCAGGATGAATTCCTGGCGGATCGGCGAACAGGCCTGGCCGACGGCGGTCAGGAAGGCGATGCCCTTCAGCCACTCGTCGGGCGTCAGCTTCACCTCGCGCGCGAAGGCGTGCAGGTGGCGCACCGCGGCCTCCATGATCTCGCGCATGCGCGGATCCGGCGTCTGCGCCATCTGTTCGATGACGGCGTCGGTGATGCCGTTGGCGTCCAGGTCCTGCATGGGGTCCTCCGTGCGCCGCGGCGCGGCGGCGTTGTGTTTAAATCAGGCTGCGGGTCGCGGGCGGGCAGGGTCAAGCGAGCCGGCGCCATCCGCGGTGACGATATCGGCAAGGCCGGCGCCGGCGACACCCCCGCGCATCGGTGTGCCGGCGGCCGGGAAATCCTGCCGGAACGCGATGCCCGCATCCGCCATGCGGCCGAGCACGGCATCGAGGTGCCGCATCGCGCCGCCGGCGATGTCGTGCAGCACCAGCACGGGGCGGGGCTGTGCCAGGCATTGCTCCAGCGCGTGGTCGGGCCAGCCATCGGGGTCGCGCCAGTCGCCCGGCACGGCCGACCACAGCACGACCGTATGGCCGCCCGCCGCCAGATAGTCGCGCGCCTCCAGGCTCAGCAGGTGCCGCCCAAGACGCCCGCCGCCACCGACCGGTCGGAACAGCCGGTCCGGATGCGCGAGCTCGCCGATCAGGTCCTGGGTGCGGCCGATCTCCGCGACGGCGTGGCCGCGATCCTGCCGGTCGCCCAGCGGCCCCCCGTGGCTGAAGGTATGGTTGCCGATCCAGTGCCCTTCGGCATGGGCGCGCTGCGCCAGCGCGCGCCGCGCGGGATCGGCCAGGTGCTGCCCGACCACGAAGAAGGTCGCGCGAAGGCCGCGGCGGCGCAGCACATCGAGCACCCCCGGCGTGGCGTCGGGATCGGGGCCATTGTCGAAGGTCAGCGTGACCGCGGGGGCGTGGGCGGGAGGGCGCATCGAGGGCCTCGGACGTCCATGCTGTTTTTACCGATAAAAACACCACGTCAAGCGATTTTGTCGGGGTTGCAGCAACCCCTGGGCTGCCCCATCCTGCGCCGGCCATGACCGGACCGCCCAGCCTCGCGGGATCGCCCGACACCCAAGCGACCGCCGCCTATCGTCGGTTGCGCGCCGCGATCCTCGAAGGCCGGCTGGCACCCGGACAACGGCTCAAGGTGCAGGATCTCGCGGTGCTGTGCGGCGCCGGGCCGACGCCAGTGCGCGAGGCGCTCGCGCAGCTCGCCGCGGAAGGCCTGGCGCGCCGGATCGAGCAGCGCGGCTTCCGCGTGGCCGATGCCGACCCGGCAGGGCTGTCCGAGCTGGTCCGCAGCCGCTGCCTGGTCGAAGCCGCCGCGCTGCGCGAAGCGATCGCGCGCGGCGATGCCGCCTGGGAGGATTCCGTGGCCGCCGCCGAACGGCGCCTGGCCCGCCTGCCGCGCTCGCTCGACCCCGCCCGCTACGTGACGAATCCGGCCTGGGAGGCGGCCCATCGCCGCTTCCACCAGGCCCTGGTATCGGCCTGCGCGGCGACCCCGCTGATGGCCTTCTGCGAAAGGCTGCGCGACGAGGCGGAGCGCTATCGCGCCCAGGCCAACGCCGTCGCCTGGCCGGGCCGCGACGTTGCGGCCGAGCACGCCGCGATCGCCGAGGCGGCGCTCGATCGCGATGCGGATCGCGCGGTCGCGCTGCTCGCCCAGCACCTGGATGCGACCGGCGAATTCGTGCGACTGGCGCTGGAACGCCAGGCCGCCGCTCCGCCACCGCGCCGGCGCTCCGGCGAATGACGCCGCCGGCGCGCTGCGCCGGCCCAGGACAAGGACAGGACACCCCATGGCCGACACCGCCCCCCTGCTGCCCACCACCGTGGTCGGGAGCTACCCGCAACCCGAATGGCTGGTGGACCGCGCCATCCTGACCAAGAACAACGTCGTGCCGCGGCTGCGCCTGAAGGAGATCTGGCGGGTGGCGGAGGATGCGTTGGAGCAGGCGCAGGACGACGCCACGCTGATCGCCGTGCGCGACATGGAGCGCGCCGGCATCGACATCATCACCGATGGCGAGATGCGGCGCGAAAGCTACTCCAACCGCTTCGCCCTCGCGCTCGACGGCGTGGACATCGACAACCCTGCCGTGGTCAGCGGCCGGATGGGCAAGCCCACGCCGGTGCCGCGCGTGACCGGCCCGATCCGCCGCCGCCACGCGGTCGAACAGCGCGACGTGGAATTCCTGCGGGCGAACACCGACCGCCGCATCAAGATCACCCTGCCCGGCCCCTTCACCATGTCGATGCAGGCGCATGACGAGCACTACGGCGACGACGAGGCCTTCGCGATGGCCTATGCCGCCGTGGTCGCCGAGGAAGCCCGCGACCTGGTCGCCGCCGGCGCCGACGTGATCCAGCTGGACGAGCCCTGGCTGCAGGCGCGCCCGGAACAGGCCAAGCGATATGGCGTGAAGGCGATCAACCGCGCGCTGGAAGGCGTTCCGGGCACCACCGTGGTGCACCTTTGCTTCGGCTACGCGGCGCTCGTGACCGACAAGCCCTCGGGCTATTCCTTCCTGCCGCAGCTGGCCGACAGCACCGCGACGCAGATCTCGATCGAGGCCGCGCAACCGCGGCTCGACCTCGGGATGCTGTCGGACCTGTCGAACAAGACCATCATGCTCGGCGTGCTCGACCTCGGCACGACCGAGGTGGAAAGCGCCGAGACCGTCGCGGCGCGGCTGCGCGAAGGGCTGCGGCACGTGCCGGCGGACCGGCTGGTGGCGGCGCCCGATTGCGGCATGAAGTACCTGCCGCGGCCGCGCGCCTTCGCCAAGCTGAAGGCGCTGGCCGATGGCGCGGCGATCGTGCGGCGCGAACTGGCGGGCTGACCTTCGGGCGCGGGCGCGGCGCGCCCGGGGTGCTGCGCTACGCGTCCATCCCGGTCGGCAGCAGCGCCGCCATCGCCATGTCGCGGTCGGCGCGCAGGTGGTCGCGCATCAGTGCCTCGGCCGTCGCGCCGTCGCGCGCGACGATCGCGTCGATGATCCGGCCATGCTCCTCCAGCGCCTGCGGGGCGCGGCCGTGGCGCAGGGTCATCAGCCCGAAGCGGTGCACCTGGTCGCCAAGCTGCGCCATGAAGCGCGCCAGCCGGGCATTGCGCGTGAGGGCGATGATCCGCGCATGCAGCCGGACCGAGGCCTCGTAGGCCTCCTGGAGGTTCCCGTGCGCGAATTGCGCGAGGGCCTCGGCATGGTCGGCGGCCAGCGCGCGCGCGTCGGCCTCCGTCAGGTGCTCCGCCGCCAGTCGCGCGGCGAAGCATTCGAGCTGCTCGCGCAGCTGGTACACCTCGACGATATCGCGCACGGAGGGCTCCGCGACCACCACGCCGCGCTGCGGCAGGATGCGCACCAGCCCGCCGGCGGCGAGCTCGCGCAGCGCCTCGCGGATCGGCGTCCGGCTGATCCCCATTTCCTCCGAGAGCTGGTTCTCGGAGAGCAGGCTGCCGGGCGGGTAGCGAAGGTCCAGGATCCGGCCGCGGATCGTGTCGAGCGCCTGTTCCCGCAGGCTGCCCGCCGGCCTACGCGGACGCCCCATGGCTCAGCCTGCGTCGCATGTAGTGTCCGGTGCCCACGGCGCCGTCGTCGAGCGCGCCGTCGCGCAGCACGAAGCGCCCGCGCACCAGCGCATGGACCACGCGCCCGGTCAGCTCCCAGCCTTCGTAGATAGAATAGCCCGCCGCGCTGAGCACACCGTCCCGCGCGACAGTCCAGCGCGCGGCCGGGTCGACGATGGCGAAATCCGCATCCATCCCGGGGGCGATGGCGCCCTTGGCGTGATCGAGGCCCATGGCGCGCGCCGGATTGCCGGACGTCAGCGCGGCGATGCGGGGCAGGCTCAGGCCGCGCTTCGCATGGCCTTCGCTCAGCAGCACCGGCAGCATGGTCTCCATCCCGGGGCAGCCAGGCGATGCGGCCCAGATGCCGCCCTCCTTCGAGGTGATGTCGCGATGCACGTGGTCGGTCGCAACCGTATCGATGCTGCCGTCGTGCAGGCCGCGCCACAGCGCCTCGCGATCCGTGGCCTCGCGCAGCGGCGGGTTGATCTTGCCGACGGCGCCGCCCGGCCAGGTGATGTCGTGCGTCAGGTAGTGCGGGCAGGTCTCGATGAACACGCGCGCCCCCGCGGCGCGCTGGCGCCGCGCGGCGTCGAGCGCCTCGGCCGAGGATGTGTGGACGACATAGAGCGGCGCGCCCGCGGTCCGCGCGACATAGGCGGCGCGCTGCACGGCATCGGCCTCCACGAAGGGCGGGCGGGAGGCGTTCCAGCTCGCGAGCCCGCCGGTGCCTTCGGGGTCGTCGCGCATGATGCGTTCGCGCAGCACCCAGGCGAGTTCGATCGTCTCGGGATGCGGGCAGACCATGCCGCCATGCGCGGCGGCGGCTTCGCACAGGCGCAGCAGGAAGCCGTCGTCGATGTCCGGCAGGCCGAGCCGCTTCCCCTCGCCGCCGCGGTTGTTCATGAAGATCTTGAAGCTCGGCGCGCCCCAGTCGCGGATGCAGGCCGCGACCTCGGCCAGTTGCGCCTCGGTCGAGATGATCGGGTGGTAGCCGAAATCGATGCGCGCACCGGCCGTGGTGACGGCGATGACGTCGCCGAGGATCTCGCCGAAGCGGTCGGTCGCCATCAGATACGGGATGAAGCAGGTGATGCCGCCCGCGGCGGCCGCGGCGCTCTCGCGGTCGGCGTCGCCCGGCACGCGCGGGCGCGAGATGTCCTTGCCGTGGCCAAGATGCAGATGCGCGTCGATCGCGCCCGGCATCACGACCAGGCCGCCGAGCGGGACGCGCTCTTGCGCCGGCACCTCCGCACCCGGCGCCAGCAGCGCGGCGATGCGCCCCGCCGCGATCGCGATGTCGCAGGCAACGGGGGTCGCCGCGCCCGGCAGCACGACGGTCGCGCCGGTCAGGAGCAGATCGTACGCCATGCCCGTCACGCCGCGACCGGCAGCGCCTGCAACGCCGCGACGCAATCATCGGTGCTCATGACATCGGCGTATTTCGACGCCATGTCGAACAGGTTCACGGCGTGGGAGACGCGGCTGCGGTCGTAGACCGCATCATGCGGCACCGCGACCTTGAAGTTGTACGCGAAGCCATCCACCACCGAACCGCGCACGCAGCCGCTGGTGGTGCAGCCCGTGACGACCAGCGTGTCGGCGCCGAGGTCGATCAGGTAGCTCGCGAGCGGCGTTCCGAAGAAGGCGCTGGGATGCTTCTTCGGCAGCAGGATGTCCCGCGCCTGGGGGCGGATTTCCTCGACGAAGTCGTAGCCGTTGCGCGCGACGGTCATCAACGCGGGCACTTTCTCGGCCAGGCGGCCCTGGTCGAAGCTCTCCTTCGGCGAGACATGCGGGTAGAGCACCGGCCAGCCGCGCGCGCGGAACAGCGCGAGCAGGACCTCGATGCGGCGCACCGCGGCCCAGCCGACGTCGCCGCAGGAGGTCGGGAATTCCTTGATGGCGTCCCAGAACGGCATCGGGCGCGTGCCAACGGTGCGGTACTGCACGTCGATGATCAGCAGCGCCGGCCGCTTGCCGAGGCCTGAGGCGCGCCCGAAGCCTGCCGCGCCATAGGCCTTCTGCTCCTCGGCGGGAATGATGCCGTCCCAGGGATTCATCAGCGTGCTCCAGTGCCGGTGCGTCCTGACATTAACGGGCGACGCGTCTTCCACACAAGTGGGATCCCAGTCTCTTGACAGGCTCCGGCACAAGGGAATGTTATGGCTGCGGCGTCCTGCCGCGGACGTCTCGTGCCTTCCGCCAGGCCTCGCGGTGCCGGGTGGCTTGCCGAGGCGACGCACGCGACGCCGGCGCACCGGATCGGGCCGTGCCGATCGGCAGGGCGCCTGGCCGCAAACGCTTTTGAAGGAGCAGGTCCCATGCGAACGACACTCTCTCGCCGTGCCGTGCTCGGCGCTGGCGCCACGCTTGCCACGGTTGCGGTCGCCACGCCGGCGCTCGCCTTCCCGGACCAGGCCGTCCGCATCGTGGTGCCGTGGAATGCCGGCGGCGCGACGGACGTCGTCTCGCGCGCGCTTGCCTCCGCGATGGCGCCGCTGCTCGGCCAGCCCGTCGTGGTCGACAATCGGCCCGGCGCCAATGGCGCCGTCGGCGCGCAGTTCGTCGCCAGTGCCCGGCCCGACGGCCACACGCTGTTCGTCGCCAGCGCCGAGACGCATACCGTCAATCCGCTGGTGTACTCGCGCCTCGCCTACGACCCCGTCGCCGGCTTCGAGCCGATCACCGTCTTCGCCGATGGCCCCTTCGCGCTGGTGGTCCGCTCCGGGCTCGGCGTGGAGACGTTCGATGCCTTCGTCACGCTCGCGCGCAGCCGGCCGGGCCAGCTCACCTACGCCTCCTGGGGCATCGGCTCGACGTCGCAGCTCGCCGCGGCGGGCGTGATGCAGCACGCCGGGCTCGACCTGCTGCACGTGCCGTTCACCGGCGCGGCGCCGGCCTATACCGCGCTGGTGGCGGCGCAGGTCGATGCCATGTTCATGAATGCAGGGCCGGCCGAGGGGCTTGCGCGCGATGGTCGCGTCCGCATCCTCGGCATCGGGTCGGCCGCGCGGGTGCCGCTGCTGCCGAATGTGCCGACCTTGCGGGAGCTCGGCATGGCGGTCGATGCGGCGAATTGGTTCGCCCTGCTGGGACCGGCGCGCACGCCCGCGCCTGTCGTCGCCCGCATCGCCGAGACCGCCGCCGCGGCGCTGCGCACCCCCGCCACGCAGGAGGTCTTCCGCGCCCAGGGCATCGTGCCGGTCGGCCTGCCGCCGGACCAGACGCGCGCCTTCATCGCCGCCAACCGGGAACAGCTGGGGGCCGTGGTGCGTCGGCTCGACATCCGGCTCGACTGAGGGCGGGCTGGCGCAGACGCGCGCGCCGGGATGCCGCGCACGGCGCTGCGTCGACTGACGGCGCGCACCGCCGGCGCGATGGGTGGTCGCCGCGCGGCTGCAGCGCGCGGCGATCGCCGTGCCGCCGCAGCGGCACGAGGTGGCGGCGCGCTGCACCGAAGGGGGCGGCGCCGCGCGCCCAGCCGGCCCCGCGGCAGGGCGTCACCGACGCGACAAGTCGGCCGCAGGACTCATCCGGCGCGGTGCGGGCCTGCATGGATGGTGGCTTTCCACGGCGCCTTGGCGACGGCTAGGCAACTGCCCGCTCGGGTCGCGGTGACGCCTCTGGCGACGCGGCTGCACGAACGCCATCACTCCACCAGGCTGGTCCATGGGAGCCGGCGCAGGCCGACTGGCCGACGCGATCGATCCGCTGGCTGGTGCCCGTCGCCGCGGGCGGCGCGGCGGACACGTCCTCGCGCGCGATATCGGCGGAGATGCAGGGCGGGCTCGGCCAGAACATCGTCATCGAGAACCGCACCGGCGGGAATGCCGTGATCGCCGCCAAAGCGGCGCGCCAGGCGCCGCGCGACGGCGACACCTTCCTGATCGATGCCGCGAACCACCCGACCAACCCGGTGTTGCTGCGCGACCTGGCCTTCGACTACGAAGCGTCCTTCAGCCCCGTCTCGCTGGTCTGCTTTTTTCCGCAGGTGATTGCGGTCAAGACCGACTTCCCGGCGCGCACCATCCAGGAATTCATCGAGATCGCGAAGGCGAGGCCGGCGACCATTTCGGTGGGTACGCCGCCGGCGGCCGGCATGGGGCACCTGGTCCTTGCGTCATTCGAACGCCAGGCTGGAATCCGCCTGGTGCATGCGCCCTATCGCGGCGGCGCGGACGCAGCGCGCGACATTCTGGCGGGCAGCATCGATGCGGTGCTGATCACCATGTCGTCGATCCGCCCGCCGGTGCAGGCGGGACGCGCACGCATCCTGGCGGTCACCAGCCTTGAGCGCGTGCCGTCCCTGCCGGATGTGCCCACCCTGGCGGAATCGGGCTTCCCGGGCTTCGACATGACCGATTGGAATGGATTGTTCGCGGCGGCTGGCACGCCCCGCGGCGCGATTGACCGGCTGGCCGCCACGGCTGCGGCGGCGGCACGCGCGCCGGCTGTCCGTGCGCGCATGGATCCCGCCGGCGCAATCATGGTCGGCAATACGCCGCAGGCTTTCGCGACCTGGATCGCGGCACAGCGTCGTACCGCCGTGCAGGTCATCCGCGAGGCAGGGATTACCTTGGGCTAGGCTGCTCCTTGGGGTGACGCGGTGCCCAGCGAGAAGGCCGCTCCCGCACGGGTTGGCGGCCTTGCTGGTCGGATGTCGGGAACGTTGTATGCGGTGACGCGCATCGGCCGATGCCGAACGCGGCTCGGGCAACCTTGGCCAGCGCCGCGCATGGCGCGGTCCGATGGGCGCGGGATCGCGCTTCAGCCGAACGGATCGCGAGCCCTGCGCGAGAACCGGCCACGAACCGTGCCAAGCCATCCTGCGGGGAGCCGGATCTCGGCGGGGTCCCGGTCGACGCGCTCAGTCGCGAGGCCGGTCGGAACTCCGCTTCGGCCGCCCGCGGCTGTCGACGCTACGCGAGCCGATGCGACGTCAGGCGGGCGCCGCGCTCAACGCCGCCACTTGCGTGTCCGCATCTGCCTGCGTCGCCGAAGGCTGGTCAACAACGCGTGCGGTCAGCGGCAGGCTCGCGGTCACGACCGTGCCACTTGGGCCGCTGGCGATGGAGAGATCCCCACCCAGGTGCCGTACGCGCGCGCGCATGCTCGACAGTCCCACCCCTTCACTGACAACGCCGTGCGCGCCCTGCATCATGCCGTGCCCGTCATCGATGACAGCGACGGTGAGTCCGTCCTCATGCACGATTATGCGAACCCGGATGTTGCGGGCCTCGCCATGCGAGACGGCATTCGCCAGGGCTTCCTGCACGACGCGAAACAGTGCCGTCTCGGCTGACCGCGACAGTTTCGGTGCGACGGGCGGTGCCTCGACGATGATCGCGACGCCGCTGCGCCGTGCCACCCCCTCGGCATAGAGACGCAACGCGACCACGAGGCCGCATTCGTCGAGCAGGGGCGGCTGCAGCAGGAAGGATACGGTCCGCAGTTCCGCTTTCGCCCGCGTAAGGGCGTCGGCGGCATCGGCCAGCGCCTGGTCCGCCTCTGCCGGCGCCGCGCGCGCATGCGCGATGCACAGCGAAGCCGCCACAAGCTCCTGCACCGTGCTGTCGTGCAGGTCGCGGGCGATCCGTCGCCGCACCTCGTCCTCTGCCTGCAGGAGGCGACCTGTGGCGTGTTCCAGGTCGCGGGTCCGCTCCGCGACGCGCTGTTCGAGCAGCGACGCGGTCTCGGTCATCGCATGCAGCCGCGCCTGCGCCTCGGCGCGGCTGCGGATCGCGCCGCCCGCTGCCTCGAGCGCACGCCGGACCACGGCCACCTCGGTCACGCGGCTGCCGCCTTCCACCGGCGCGCCCTCGGCCATCGCGGAAGCGGTGGCGACCAGCCCCCTGGCCTGGCGCAGCAGGAAGGCCGCGAGCAGCACCGACAGCAGGACGGCCAGCATGAGCCCGCCGACCCCGGCGGCGCCGAGCCACATCATCGCCCGGCGGGCGCTTGCGGCGACGGCCTCCTCGGGTGCGACCACCACCACCTGCCAGCCGGTATCCGCGATCAAGCTGCGTGCTGCCAGCAGCCGCGCCGCGCCGGCGCGCTCGATCAGCCCGACCCGCCCCGGCGCCAATCCATCCAGCGCCTGCACCGGAAACTCCCCGGGCGCCCCGGCGGACCGCCCGGCGATCGTGCCGCGCCCGTCCAGCACAACGGAGAAGGCGCCGGCACCGAAGACCGGCTCCGGCAGCAGTCGTTCGAGGCGCGCGGTGTCGACCCGGACGCCGATCGCCACCGCGATGTCCGCCGGCGCGCCCTGGACCGGCACGATCACGGCAGCGATCGGTCGGTCCATCAGCGGCGCCTGGAACAGGTCGGTCACGAAGGGCGCAGCCCGTTCGCGCACCTGGCGCACGAGGTCTGGCTCGGGGCGCGCGTTGATCGGCTCTCCGCGCGCGACGCGGCTGTTGAAGGTCTGCCTGCCATGCTCGTCGCCGGTCGCGACCGAGGTTCCGTTGGCGTCCGCCGCCTCGCGCGCCTGCAGGGCGAAGGTCTCGATGTCGCCGCGCCGCAGCGCCGGGGAGGCGGCGAGCGTCCGCCCCAGGACGATGGCGCGGCCGAACTCGACCTCGAGCGCGCCGGCCGCGCTCGTGGCCAGGCGCGTAAGCTCGCGCGCCGTCACGCTGCGTTCCGCCGCGACCACGCGCCAGGCCGACCAGCCCGCGAAGGCCAGGACCGGCAGCAGCGTCGCCGCCACGAGCGCAATCAGGTAGGTCCGCAGCCGCACGTGCTACGCTCCCTGTCCCCTGTTGCGGGGCTCGGGAGCATTCAAGGCCGCCGCGGGTGCGGCTGTCATCAGATTTCCTGACGCCGCGTGGGGAGGGCGTGTCTAGGGAAGCATCGGGTCTCGACCCGAGCGCGCATGGGCACGCAAGGTCCTACCCTGGCCGTGGCTTCCACGGATATGAGGATGGCCGGAGCGACGGAGCGCGTGGCCGTGATCAGTATCCTTCTCGCCGACGACCACGCCGTCGTGCGGCGCGGTTTGCGCAGCATGCTGGAGCTGCAGCCGGGCTGGTCGGTGGTCGGCGAGGCCGCCGACGGTCGCGAGGCCGTACGGCTCGCGACCGAGCTCGCACCCGACGTTGCCATCCTCGACATCGCCATGCCGCAGCTCAACGGCCTCGAAGCGGCGCGGCAGATCCGCGCGACCAGCCCGGGCACCGAGGTTCTCATCTTCACCATGGTCGAGAGCGAGGAGATGATCCGCCTGGTGCTGGAGGCGGGTGCCCGCGGCTATCTGCTGAAATCGGACGTTGGCGACCAGATCGTGGCGGCGGTGCGCACGCTCGCGGCGCACCGTCCCTTTTTCAATCCCGGCGTGACGGAGCGCATCCTCGAGGGCTACCTGCGCCGCGGCGCCGAGGCTCCGGTGGTGCCGAATGCGCTCACGCCCCGGGAACGCGAGGTGGTGCAGGCGATTGCCGAGGGGCTGTCGAACAAGGAGATCGCCCGGCGCCTCGCGATATCGGTCAAGACCGTGGAGACGCATCGCGGCGCGCTGATGCGCAAGATCGGCGCGCATACCGTGGCCGAGGTCGTGCGGTATGCAGCGCGGAACAACATCACGGCGGTCTGACCACCGCGCTTCGACCCGGGGTGCCTCGGGTATCGACCCGATGGGGGCGGCACCACCCGCACGCTAGCCTTCCCCCGGCACCGCAGCACCCCAGGTGCGGGGGGCGCGGGCGGAAGGAAGATCGGGTGGTGACGACCAGGTCCATCATGCGGCCGACGGCGGGGCTGGAAGGCGACGCGTCGACACCGGGCATGGTCCGCATCCCCGGCGGCACCTTCCTGATGGGATCGGACCACCACTATGCGGAGGAACGTCCTGCGCACCTCGCGCAGGTCGATCCGTTCTGGATGGATGCAACGGCCGTCACCAATGCCGAGTTCGCGGCCTTCGTCAGCGCGACGGGCCATGTGAGCGTGGCCGAGCGGCCGCTCGACCCCGCCATGTATCCAGGGGCGGATGCGGCAATGCTGGTGCCCGGCGCCCTGGTGTTCCGCATGACCGAAGGCCCGGTCGACACGCGCGACATGTCCAACTGGTGGCACTGGACGCCGGGCGCCTGTTGGCACATGCCCGAAGGCCCGGGGAGCGACCTGGTTGGGCGCGAGGACCATCCCGTCGTGCAGGTCGCCTTCGAGGATGCCGAAGCCTATGCACGCTGGGCCGGCAAGGACCTGCCGACAGAGGCGGAGTGGGAATTCGCCGCGCGCGGCGGCCTCGACGGTGCGGAATTCGCCTGGGGCGATGCGCTGCGGCCCGCCGAGGTGGATGTCGCGAACACCTGGCAGGGCCCCTTTCCCTGGCGCAACTTTGCCACGGACGGCTTCGAGGGCACCTGCCCGGTCCGCTCCTTCGCGCCGAACGGATACGGCCTGTTCGAGGTGTGCGGGAATGTCTGGGAATGGACCACCGACTGGTGGGGCGCCCGGCATGCCGCGGACCCGACGAAGCCCTGCTGCGCGCCGGACAATCCCCGCGGACCAGCCATGGAGGGATCCTTCGATCCGGCCCAGGCCGCCATCCGCATCCCGCGCCGCGTGGTGAAGGGCGGGTCCTTCCTGTGCGCGCCGTCCTATTGCCGGCGCTACCGGCCCGCGGCGCGCCACGCCCAGATGGTCGACACCGGCATGAGCCATATCGGCTTCCGCTGCATCCGCCGCGACACCCCACAAACCCGAGGAGACATCGTCCCATGACGAACAACGGCACTGGGCGTTCGCGCCGCGGCATGCTGCTGGGCGGCGCCGCCGGCCTGGCCGCCGGCACCCTGCCCGGCGGGGTCACCCTGGCGCAGGCGCAGACCCGTCCCGCCACGCCGGCGCCCGCCGCCGCCAGCGGCCGCCGGCCGAACATCATCGTGATCTGGGGCGACGACGTCGGCCTTCACAACATCAGCGCGAACAGCCGCGGCCTGATGGGCTTCAAGACCCCGAACATCGACCGCGTCTTCAACGAAGGCATGACCTTCACGGATTACTACGCCGAGCAATCCTGCACCGCCGGGCGTTCGGCCTTCATCACCGGCCAGGCCACGGTGCGCACCGGCCTGTCCAAGGTCGGCCTGCCAGGCGCGGCCGCGGGCATGAAGCCCGAGGACCCGACCATCGCGCGCATCCTCAAGGGCATGGGCTACGCGACCGGGCAGTTCGGCAAGAACCACCTGGGCGACCGCGACGAACACCTGCCCACCGCGCACGGCTTCGACGAGTTCTTCGGCAACCTCTATCACCTCAACGCCGAGGAGGAGCCGGAGAATGTCGACTACCCGCGCAACCCCGAATTCCGCCGCCGCTTCGGCCCGCGCGGCGTCATCAAGTCCTTCGCCAATCCGGACGGCACGCAGCGCATCGAGAACACCGGGCCGCTGACGCGCCAGCGGATGCAGACGGTGGATGACGAGTTCCTCGACGCCGCGATGAACTTCATGGACCGCAAGCACGCGGCGAACGAGCCGATGTTCGTCTGGTGCAACGCAACGCGGATGCATTTCCGCACGCACGTGCCGGCGAATTTCCGCGGCCGGTCCGGGCTGAACGAATATGCCGACGGCATGCTCCAGCACGATGAATGGGTCGGCAAGATCCTCAAGAAGGTCGACGACATGGGGATCGCGAACGATACCATCGTGATCTACGGCACCGACAACGGCCCGCACTACAACACCTGGCCCGATGCCGGCATCACGCCCTTCCGCAGCGAGAAGAACAGCAACTGGGAAGGCGCCTTCCGCGTGCCCTTCGCGATCCGCTGGCCGGGCCGCATCCAGCCGGGCAGCTACACCAACGAGATCTTCTCGAACCTCGACTGGTTCCCCACGCTGGTCGCCGCCGCCGGCGATCCCGACATCAAGGCGAAGCTGCTGGCCGGCCACGCCACCCAGGGCCGCACCTACAAGGTGCATCTGGACGGCTACAACCAGTTGCCGCTGCTGACCGGCCAGACACAGGAAGGCCCGCGCAAGGAATTCTACTACTTCAACGACGACGGCCAGATGGTCGCGATGCGCTACGAACGCTGGAAGGTCGTGTTCCTCGAGAACCGCGGCGTCGGCTTCGGCGTGTGGCGCGAACCCTTCGTGCAGCTGCGCGTACCCAAGCTGTTCGACCTTCGCATGGACCCCTACGAACGCGCCGACCAGTCGAGCAACACCTACAACGACTGGTTCATGGACCGCGTCTACCTGCTGGTGCCCGCGCAGGCCAAGGCGCGGGAGTTCTACGAAACCTTCCGCGACTTCCCGCCACGGCAGCGCCCCGACAGCTTCAACCTGGAAGGCATCCTCCGCCAGATGGAGGAAGCGGCGTCGGGCGGCGGCTGAAGGCGCTGCGGGCGGGCGTCCCCCGGCGCCCGCCCGCGTCCCTGCATGATGTGGTGCACGTCGTGACATCAAGATGGCTTCGCCTGCGCCATGCCGCGGCGGCGGTCCTGCTGATGGCCGCGCCGGCGGTGGGCCGGGTTCAGGAGCCCGATGCCAATGCGCAGGCGAACAATCCGCTCGCCAGCGCCACCTCGCTCACCCTGCAGAAACAGTATGTCGCGCGGCTGAGCGGCACCAGCGAAGCCGCCAACGCCGTGTTGCTGCGCGGCGCGCAGCCCTTCGCATCGGCGAGACCCGCTGGATCGCGCGCGCCACGCTGCCCATCAACAGCTACCCGGTGGTGCCGGGCGGCGGGCACGAGACCGGCATCGGCGACCGCAACATCTTCGCCGCCTACCTGTTCGACACGGCGAATCCGGGCGTGAGCTTCGGCATCGGCCCGCGGCTCACCGCACCCACGGCGAGCGACCGGGCGCTCGGGTCCGGGCAATGGTCAGCCGGCTTCGCCAATGTGCTCTTCGTCGCCACCAGCCCGGCCTGGCAATACGGCTACCTGCTGACATGGCAGGCCAGCATCGGCGGCAACGACACGCGCCGCCCTGTCCATCTTGGCAACTTCGAGCCCTTCCTGTTCCGGCAGCTGGGCGAGGGTTGGTACCTGCGATCATCCGCGGTGTGGACCTACGACTTCGACAGCAACGCCTATGCCGTGCCGCTGGGCCTGGGCATCGGCAAGGTCGTCCACATCGGCAACACCGTGGCGAGGCTGTTCGTCGAGCCGCAATACTCGTTGTTGCGCCAGGGCCCCGGGCAGATGGAATGGGGCGTCCTCACCGGCATCAACGTCCAGTTCCGCCTGTGACCGAAGCGCGATCCCATGCACCGCCTGTGAAGGGAAAGACCATGACCACGACGCGACGCGGTATCGCCGCCGGGTTGGGTGGCGCGCTGCTGCTGCTGGACGCCACCAACGGCGCCTTCGCCCAGGCCACCGACCTGCTGCCCTCCTGGCGCGACGGGCCACGCCGGCGCGTGTTGATGGACTTCGTCGCCGCCGTGACCACCGCGGGCGGCCCAGACTTCGTCGCACCTGCCGAGCGCATCGCGGTCTTCGACAATGACGGGACGCTGTGGGTCGAGCAGCCGGCCTATACGCAGCTGTTCTTTATCCTAGACCGCATCAAGGCGCTCGCGCCGCGGAACCCGGACTGGCAGCAGGACCCCGTTTTCCGCGCCGCCATCGCCGGGGACATGCGCGGGGTCGCGGCGGGTGGCACGGAGGGGCTGCTGAAGCTCGCCGGCGCCGCGCAGGCCGGCACCTCGCCGGAGGACTTCCGCAGCGTCGCTGCCGAATGGCTCGCCACCGCGCGCGACCCGAAATGGGGCCGTCCCTTCACCGCGCTGGTCTACCAGCCGATGGTCGAGGCGCTGGCCTTCCTGCGCGCGAACGGCTTCAGCACCTTCATCGTCTCGGGCGGCGGAGTGGAATTCGTGCGCGCCTTCTCGCAGCAGGTCTATGGCATCCCGCCGCACCAGGTGGTCGGCTCGACCTTCGCGCTGCGCCCGGGCGAGACCGATGGCCGCATCACCCTCACGCGGGAGGCGCGCATCGATTTCATCGATGACGGGCCGGGTAAGCCGGTCGGAATCGCGCGCCAAATCGGCGTACGGCCGATCGCCGCCTTCGGCAATTCGGACGGCGACCACGAGATGCTGCGCTACGTAACCGAGGGGCCGGGACGGCGCCTCGGCATGATCGTTCGCCACGACGATGCGGCGCGCGAATATGCGTATGATCGGCAAAGCCATATCGGGCGACTCGCGCGCGCGCTGGACGAGGCACCAGCGCGCGGGTGGCAGGTTGTCTCGATGCGGGATGACTGGTCGCGCATCTTCCCGGGAGGATGACCATGCGCGGCACACCATTCCGGACGAGCCGCGCATGAGGGCGCTGCGCCGCGCGCTGCTCGACGGCGCCCTGGTAGTGCTGCCGCTCGGCGCGGTGGTGCTCCTGGTCCTCGGCATCATCCACAAGCTGCAGGATGCGGCGGATCCGCTTGCGCGAAGCTATGGGCATCCCGCGATCGCGGCCGTGCTGTTGCTGGTCCTGCTCTGCCTGGTGATTGGGTTGCTCGTGCGTTCGGCGGCCGGCGGCTGGGCGCGCAGGGTCCTCGAAGGGGCATTGTTCGACAGGATTCCAGGCTATCGGTTGGTGAAGGCTTTCTCGGGCGAAGGTCCGCTCGCCCGGGGTGGAGGCCGCGCGCTGCGTCCCGCGCTTGCCGCGATCGAGGAAGGATGGTGCCCCGCCCTGGTGATGGATGGCTTCGCGGATGGGCGGCTGGTGGTGTTCGTGCCGGGGTCGCCGGCGCCGATGTCGGGTGCGCTCTATGTCTTCGCGCCGGAGCGGGTGCGCTATCTCGACGTGCCGCTGTTGCCGTTCCTGAAGGCGATTTCTTCCTGGGGGCTCGGCCTGCGTGAGATGATCGAGACGCAGGAGGCACGGCAGGGCGATGGCGGGGCTGGATGAGCCACATACTGCGGCGACCGGGCGCACTGGATCGCGTGATGCACGGGGTGGCGGAGGGCGCGCTCGCCCCCCGTTCGGGGTTGCAATGCGATGTTGGAGGCACGGCGCGACGCGCTCGATGCAGGGAGCGCGGTGGCGGGGGTAACCCGGCGCTGCCTTGCTCGCGCGGCAACCTGGCTGAGGTGCATGGGGCGAAGGTTTCGCGACTTCGGGAGGCATTGTTGGCCGAGCGCGGCCTGGACCACATCGAGGCGATCGGGTCGTTGATTGACCGGGTTGAGGTGCATCCGCCTGCCGAGGACGGCCGGACGCCGCGTCTCGAGCTGGTCGGTCACCTTGCGGCGATGATGCGCGTGGCAGATGCGGGAGCGCTGGTTGGGCTGGGCTCCGCGAACGCGAGAAGCCCACCGGCGGGTGCCGATGGGCTTGATGTGTTGTTGCGTTCGGAATTGTTGGATGCGGGGACAGGATTTGAACCTGTGACCTTCAGGTTATGAGCCTGACGAGCTACCGGGCTGCTCCACCCCGCGGTGGTGAGTGTGGGTCTGAGGATCCGGCCTGGTGGCCTGGCGGCGACC
>NZ_CAKKLX010000038.1 GCF_918698155.1 Roseomonas sp. CECT 9278 | reverse complement strand
CCGGCTGAAGGCGCGCCCGCCGCGCCGCCGCCGCGGTCAGTCCTGGTGCCCGCAGGCGCGCAGGGCCGCGCGCATATGCTCGGGCACCGGCGCCGTCGCGGCGACCGGCGGGTCCAGCGGCAGCGCGATGGCTTGCGCCAGCAGCTGCAGCCCGCCGGCCTCGTTGGCGCCATAGACGGGGTCGCCCAGGATCGGGAAACCCGCCGCCGCGCAATGGACGCGCAGCTGGTGGGTGCGCCCCGTGAGCGGGGTCAGTTCCAGCCAGGCGGTGCCCGCCGCGCGCCCCATCACGCGCCAGCGCGTGGTGGCCGGCTGGCCGGTGGCGTGCGCTTCCATCCGCCAGCCGCGCGCCGCGCTGCTGGTCTTGCGCAGCGGCAGGTCGATCACGCCGTCATCCTGCGCCGGACCGCCGCGCACCACCGCCCAGTAGGTCTTGCGTGCCAGGCCCTGCGCGAAGATGCGCCCGAGCGCGGCCAGCGCCGGCTTGGTGCGCCCCAGCACCAGGCAGCCCGCGGTGTCGGTGTCGAGCCGATGCGCCGGCTGCGGCACGTGCCGCCGGCCCATGCGCAGCGGTTCGAGCCAGTCCTCGAGCGAGGCGCCGCCGCGCGGGCCGCGATGCACCGGCAGGCCGGCCGGCTTGTCCAGCACCAGCACGTCGTCGCGCTGCAGGATGATGCGCGCGGCGATCGGCGCAGGGGGCGCATGCGTCGGCGCTTGGCGTGGCGCCGGTCGGCGTGGGACGCTGCGTTGCATCATGGCATCCCCTCCCCTGGTCATCTGCCTCGGCAATGTGGTGGCCGACCACACCTTCCGTGTCGAGGATGTTCCCGCCCCGCCGGCGAAGATCGCGGCGCGCGGCTACAGCATCGGGCCCGGCGGCATGGCCGCCAATGCCGCGATCGCCGCCGTGCGCCTGGGCGGGCGCGCCGCCTTCTGGGGCCGTGTGGGCGAGGACATGAACGGCGAACCGCTGGCCGAGGCGCTGGCGGCCGAGGGCGTCGACGTGACCGGCCTGCGCCGCGTGCCAGGCGGGCGCACGCCGGTCGGCGCCGTGCTGGTGGACCCGCGGGGCGAGCGCACCATCATCTCCTTCCGCGGATCGGGGCTTGGCACCGATCCCGGCTGGCTGCCGCTGGACCGGCTGAAGGGCGCCGGCGCGCTGTGCTGCGACCCGCGCTGGCCGGAAGGCGTGGCCGCCGCCGCCGCCGCCGCGCGTGCCGCGGGGGTGCCCGTCGTGCTGGATGGCGAACGCAGCGAGACGCGCATCCTGGTGGACCTGGTGCCGCGGGTGGACCACGCGATCTTCTCGGTGCCGGGCATCGCCAACTACGCCCCGGGCCGCGGTCCGGAGGAAGGGCTGCGCCAGGCGCTGGCCTCGGGCCCGGTGAAGGTCGCTGCCGTCACGCAGGGCGAGAAGGGCGTGCTGTGGATGGCCGCGGGCGACGACAAGCCGACCCGCACGCCCGCCTTCGCGGTGGAGGCCACCAACACCACCGGTGCGGGGGACGTGTTCCACGGCGCCTATGCGCTGGCGGTCGCCGAGGGGATGGACACGCCGCGCGCGATGCGATTCGCGGCGGCGGCGGGGGCGCTGCGCGCGCGCGACGCGGCGACGCCAACGCGCGCGATGCTGGACGGGATGCTGGCCGGGGCGTGACCCGCGCGTGCGGCCGCCGGCCTGCACGAAGGGCGGCGCCGATGCGCGGGCCCGCCGCCGGATCGCCCGGGCGGCATGCCGCGCCGCGTGGCGATGCGGCGGCCCGCGCGGAGGCTCAGAGATGCTTCGCGAAGAAGTCCAGCGTGCGGGCCTGCGCCAGCGCCGCGTCCTTCGCGGAATAGGACCCGCGCTCGTCGCAGGCGAAGCCGTGGCCCGCACCCGGATAGACATGGATCTCGACGCCCGGCTGGGCGGCGCGCACGGCCTGCACGTCGGTCATCGGGATCGACGCATCGGTCTCGCCGAAATGGAGCTGCACGGGGCAGCGCGCGACCTCGTCCTTCGCCGCGGCCACGCCGCCGCCGTACCAGCCGGAGGCGGCGCTGAAGGCGGAGGTGCGCGTGGCACCATGCCAGGCGACGGTGCCGCCCCAGCAATAGCCGACGATGCCGCGCTTCACCCCGCGCGGCAGGGCGGCGGCGGCGGCCAGGATGTCGAGCACGGTGTGGCCGGCGTCGATCCTGCCGCGCAGCTCACGCCCCTGCGCCACGTCGGCAGGATCGTAGCCGAGCTCGATCCCCGGGCCGACGCGGTCGAACAGCGCCGGCGCGATGACGGCGTAGCCCTGGTCCGCGAAGGCATCGGCGATGTGGCGCATGTGGCGGTTCACGCCGAAGATCTCCTGCACCACGACCAGGGCGCGGTCGGCCTTCTGCGGGCCGGTGCGATAGGCCGCCAGGCGGTGGCCGTCGGCGGCGGTCAGCGAGATCATGGGCATGGCGTTTCTCCTCGGGGGGCGTATCGTCGCTGGATGGCCGAGATCGTCAACCTGAACAAGGCCCGCAAGGCGCGCGCGCAGGCTCAGAAGGCCGAACAGGCCACCGCCAACCGCGCCAAGCACGGGCGGACCAAGGCGGAAAAGCAGAACGACGCGCGCGCGCAGGACCGCCGGCGCGCGTTGCTGGACGGGGCGAAGCGCGAGGAATGATCCATCACATCCTGCCTGGCTTCCCGCCCTCGGTCTCGCCCTCCTCCCACGCGGTCGAGGCCGATGGCTTCGTCTTCCTGACCGGACAGTTCCCGCGCGACATCGATGCGCCCGACGCGCCGCTGCCCGAGGGGATCGCGCCGCAGACCACGCGGACCATGGGCAACCTGGCGCGCGCGCTGGGCGCGCTGGGGCTGGGGTTGCAGCACCTGGTCTCGGTGCGGGTGTACCTGGCGCAGTTCGAGCGCGACTACGCGGCGATGAACGACGCCTATGCCGCGGCGCTGCCGGAGGGCGGGCGGCCGGTGCGCACCTGCCTGGGCGTGACCGCGCTGGTGCGCGGCGCGCTGATCGAGATCGAGGCGGTGGCGAAGCGGCCGTAGGGCGGACCCCGGTCGGATGGGATCATCTGATCGGGATCTGCTCTAGAAAAGACTGCGCGGGATGATGCCGCGATCGCGCGCCTCGCGCGACAGCTCCTCGCGGAAATCCGGATGCGCCAGGCCGATCAGCGCCTTCGCGCGTTCGGGCACCGACAGGCCCTTGAGGTTCGCGATGCCGTATTCGGTGACCACGTACATCATGTCCGACCGCGGCGTGGTGACGATGTTCCCCGGCGTCAGCGCCGGCACGATGCGGGATTTCCGCACACCCTTGCGTTCATAGGTCGAGGCCAGGCAGATGAACGACTTGCCACCCTTCGACGCATAGGCACCGCGGACGAACTGCAGCTGCCCGCCGGTGCCCGAGATGTGGCGATGGCCGTCGCTCTCGCTCGCCGCCTGGCCCTGCAGGTCCACCTGCGTCGTGTTGTTGATCGCGACCACGCGGTCGTTGCGCGCGATGATGTCGGGCAGGTTGGTGGCATCGACCACGCGGCACATGAAGTCAGCGTTGTTGTGCAGCGTCTCGTAGGTCGCCTGGCTGCCGAGCGCGAAGCTGTAGGTCACCAGCCCGCGGTCGGACGCCTTGCGCGCGCCGCTGACCCGCCCGGCGCGGTACAGCTCCACCAGCCCGTCGTTCAGCATCTCGGTATGGATGCCCAGGTCCTTCACGCCGCTGTGCAGCAGCAGCGTGGTCACCGCATTGGGCATGCCGCCGATGCCGACCTGCAGGCAGGCGCCGTCCTCGACCTCCTGGGCGATCAGCCGCGCCACCGCGCGATCCACATCGGAGGCCTGGGCATTGGGCAGTTCGGGCATCGGCCCGTCCGCGCCGTCGATCACGAAATCCACATGGCTGCGATGCACGCGCACCTCGGGGCCGACCACGCAGGGCATCTGCGGCGCGGTCTCGATCACCAGGGTCCTGGCGCGCTCGATCACCGCGGGGTGCCACAGGCACAGCGGGCCGATGTTGAAGAAGCCGTCGGCATCCATGGGCGCCGCCTTCATCACCGCGATGTCCACGCGGTCGACGAAGCGGCGGTAGTAGTCCGGGATCTCGCCGAGGTTGCACGGGATGTAGCTGACCCGCCCGGCATCGTGCTGCCTGCGGTCATAGCCGGAGAAATGCCAGTTGAAGACATGGAAGGCGCGCCCGTCGGGGTCGGATTCGAGGACCGCGCGCGGGCGCATCGACAGGCAGTTGCGGATGTTCACGTCGTGCAGCCCGGCCGCGCGCGCGGCCAGGGCATGGTCGAAGGCGTCAGGCTGGTTGAAGCCGGTGGTGTAGTCCAGCCAATCGCCCGGGCGGACCAGCGCAGCGGCCTGGTCCGGCGTGACGTGGCGCGGCGATTTTCCGCCCGTGGTGGTCTGCATGCGGCGCTCCCTGCCCCCCGCGCCGGCCCATGGCGGAGGTGGCGCAGCCCTGTGTCCCAGAATTCGCGCGGCCGGGCCAGCGGGGGCGCGCGCCGGCGGGGCAGCGGGGCCTCCACTGCCGCCCGGGAGTGAAACGATCCGCCCTCCCGCCCCCGGCGCGGGCGCCGTTACCTTGCGCTGCAATACTCCGCCGGGGTAGGGCTTGCGGATGGAAGTCCCCGCCTCCGAGGACGACCGGCCCCTGCCGGACATTCCCCTGGCCGATCTCGTCGCCGCGGTGCGCGCCTTGCGGCGTGCCTCCGTGCTGGTGGTCGGCGACGCCATGCTCGACCGCTACGTCTATGGCGTGGTGCGGCGCATCAGCCCGGAAGCGCCGGTGCCCGTGCTGGCGGTGGAGCGCGAGGTCGCGATGCCCGGCGGCGCTGGCAACGTGGTGCGCAACCTGACCGCGGTGGGCGCGGCGGTGGCCTTCGTCTCGGTGGTCGGCGACGACCAGGCGGGCAGCGACCTGACCGGGCTGATCGGCGGCCAGCCGGGCGTCGAGCCCTGGCTGCTGGTGCAGGGCGGCCGCCACACCACCACGAAGACGCGCTTCATCGCGAACGGCCAGCACATGCTGCGCGCCGACCAGGAGGTGGTGCAGGGCATCCACCCGCGCCTGGCCGACCGCATGGTCAAGATCGCCGGCGATGCAGTGGCGGCCACCGCCATCCTGGTGCTGTCGGACTACGGCAAGGGCGTGCTGGACGGGGCCACCGCGCAGCGCCTGATCGATGCAGCGCAGGCCGCCGGCCGCCGCGTGGTGGTGGACCCCAAGGGGCGCGACTACGCGCGCTATGCGGGGGCCGACATCGTCACGCCGAATCGCGCCGAGCTGGCGGAAGCGACCGGCATGCCGGTCGACAGCGAGGAAGCGATCCTGGCCGCGATGCGCGCGCTGCAATCCGCCCACCGCTTCGGCGCCGTGCTGGTGACCCGCAGCGAGGACGGCATGACGCTGCTGGACGGCGAGCGAGTCCATCATTTCCCCGCCGAGGCCGAGGAGGTGCACGACGTCTCCGGCGCCGGCGACACCGTGGTGGCGACGCTGGCGGCGGGGCTCGCCGGCGGGCTCGCTTTGCCGGTCGCCGCGCGGCTGGCGAACATCGCCGCCGGCATCGTGGTCGGCAAGGTCGGCACCGCGGTGGCGCGCGAGGAGGACCTGCTCGAGGCCCTGACGCCCGAGCGTGGCGCGCTGCGCAAGGTGATGTCGCGCACCGCCGCGCTGGAGCAGGTGGAACGCTGGCGCCGCCGCGGCTGGCGCGTGGGCTTCACCAATGGCTGCTTCGACCTGCTGCATCCGGGCCATGTCCATCTGCTGGAGCAGGCGCGGTCATGGTGCGACCGGCTGGTGGTGGGGCTCAACACCGATGCCTCGGTGAAGCGCCTGAAGGGCGCCGCGCGGCCGATCCAGCACGAGGCCGCGCGCGCCGCGGTGCTGGCATCGCTGGCGACGGTCGATTGCGTGACGCTGTTCGACGAGGACACGCCGGTCGAGCTGATCCGCGCGCTGCGGCCGGAGGTGCTGGTGAAGGGCGCCGACTATACGGTCGAGCAAGTGGTGGGCGGCGACCTGGTGCTCGACTACGGCGGGCAGGTGCGGCTCGCGCAATTGCTGCCGGGCAATTCGACGACCGCGACGGTGGCGCGAATCCGCGGGTAGAAGGTTTTTGCCCTCAGGCGGCGGGCGCCGGGGACTGGTGCGCCCGGCGCGGCTGATGGGCTGGGCGCGGTCGCGCTGTGCGCTCGCGGATCGTGCATCCGCACGATCCGAGTCTTTGCTTGACCCTCAAACGGCGGGCGCCGGCCATCCGGCCGGCTTGCCTGCGCGCCGGGGGCTGGTGCGCCCGGCGCGGCTAATGGGCTGGGCGCGGTCGCGCTGTGCGCTCCCGGATCGTGCATCCGCACGATCCGAGTCTTTGCTTGACCCTCAAACGGCGGGCGCCGGCCATCCGGCCGGCTTGCCTGCGCGCCGGGGCGCTCGTGCGCCCGGCGCGGCTGATGGGCTGGGCGCGGTCGCGCTGTGCGCTCGCGGATCGTGCATCCGCACGATCCGAATCGAGGGGGGGGTGGAGGTGCGATCGCACCTCACATCCGGCGCAGGATCTCGGTGAAGGCGGGCGGGGCGCCGGGCATCGCGGCGGGCGGCCTTGCCGTGCCGCCCAGCCCCGCCTGCGCGGCCGCCCGCAGGTCGCGCGGCGTGATGCCGAATTCGCGGCGGAAGGCGCGGCTGAAGGATGACGCGTCGTAGAAGCCCAGCCCCTCGGCGATGCGGGCGATGTCGCGGCGGTCGGCGGGGTCGGCGATGGCGCGCTCGGCCTGGCGCAGCCGTTCGGCCTGGATGTAGCGCGCCACCCCGCCCAGCGGCGTGAACAGCCGATACAACTGCGATCGCGACACCTCGCCCAGTTGGCACAGCCGCCGCGGCCCCAGCGACGGCGAGGCGATGTTGCGCCGGATGATCGCCTTGATGCGCGCCAGGCGCGTGCCTTCGACCTGCTGCGCGGCATCGTGCAGCGGCGCCGTCGGGCCGGACATGCAGGCGCCGATCAGGGCGCGCGTGGCGGCCGCCGCGTGGGGCAGGTCGGCTTCGGTCATGCGCGGCAATTGCATCGCCAGCTGTTCGATATGCGTGCCGAGCAACCGCCCGAGCGGACCATCGAGCGGCGCATGGAGCGCGGCGTCGATGGCGTGCGCGCGTTCGGGAAACAGGTCGCGCGACACGAACAGCGCGATCCAGTCCATGTCCTCGCGCCGGCCCTCGATGGGTTCGTTCAGCGAAAAGCCATAGGGGATGCCGGCCGGGACGGTGCCGCAGCCGTTGGCGCTGCGCAGCACCTGCTCGCCGCCGCGCGAGATTCCGATCACCCAGTGGTCGATCGAATCGCGGCGGATCTGCGCCGCGGTGCGCCGCCAGGTGGCGGCCGGCGCGCGCACGCGGCTCAACGCCATGCCGCCCAGGTCCCAGACCTGGTGCGCGGCGGCGAAGCCGGGCCCCGACGAGAGCGGGGCGATCATCTCGACCAGCGCGGCGCATTGGTCGCGCCAGGCGGCGAACTGGCGCTCCGGCGGCAGGCCCTCGGTGGAGAAGGCGGCGGCGCGCAGCAGGCGTGGTTCGCCCGCCGTGGCCATCTGGCCACGCAATGATCCTGCGCCCCGGCTTTCGGCGTCCATCCCATGCATCCTTGTTCAACGTCCGGTTACCATGGCGCGCGCGCCGGGTGGAACCTTTGCATGCCAGCGCGGCCTGGCCTGGCTGGAACGTTCCGTCCAAGGGCGGGACGCTGGGCCGATCTTTCCTCGCGACGGTGCGGGTAACGTGCGCAGATGGGCGCGCCGCCGCCGCGGTGCCCGGGGGAGAAGATCACGCGTGACGCAGGACAGCCGCGATGCATGAACGCCTGCACGAGGACGAGGCCTTCGGCCCCCCCGCCGTGTCGACCGGCCGGCTGCCGGCGCCCGAGACCGTGACCGCGCTGGTCGCCGAGGCGCAGCGACGCTTCGCGCCGGTGGCCGAGGGCACGGTGGCGGACTACATCCCGGCGCTCGCCAAGGCCTCGGCCGACTGGTTCGGCATCAGCCTGTGCGGCGTGGGCGGGCAGGTCTTCTCGGTCGGCGATGCGGAGCGGCCTTTCTCGATCCAGTCGATCTCGAAGCCCTTCGTCTTCGCGCTGGTCTGCCAGGCGCTGGGCGGCGGGCGGGCGCGCGCGGCGATCGGCGTCAATGCGACCGGGCTGCCGTTCAACTCGGTCATGGCGATCGAGCTCAATGCCGGCCACACCATGAACCCGATGGTGAATGCCGGCGCCATCGCGACCACCAGCCTGGCGCCGGGCGCCACCGCCAAGGAACGCTGGCGCTTCATCCGCGACGGGCTGTCGCGCTTCGCCGGGCGGGAGCTGGAACTGGACAACGAGGTCTATGCATCCGAAGCCGCCACCAACCAGCGCAACCAGGGCATCGCCCGGCTGCTGCAGGGCTATGGCCGGATGTATTGCGACCCGGACGAGGCGACCGACATCTACACCCGCCAATGCGCGCTGAACGTGACCGCGCGCGACCTGGCCGTGATGGGCGCGACGCTGGCCGATGGCGGCGTGAACCCGGTCACCAAGGAACGCGTGGTGGATGCCGACCGCTGCAAGCGCGCGCTCGCGGCGATGGCGACGGCCGGGCTGTACGAGGAATCGGGCGACTGGCTCTACGAGGTCGGGCTGCCGGGCAAAAGCGGCGTGGCCGGCGGGCTGGTGACGATCGCGCCGGGCAAGGGCGGGCTCGGCACCTTCTCCCCGCCGCTCGATGCGGCCGGCAATTCGGTGCGCGGGCAATTGGTGACGCAGTTCCTGTCGGAACGGCTTGGCCTCAACCTTTTCGCCTCGGCCCCCGAGGCGTGACGCGGAGCGCAGCATGAGCACCACCACCGCGGATGCCCCGCGCGAATCCTGGGTGCCGATGATCGCCATCGCGCTCGGCCAGATGCTGATGTCGTTCAATGTGGCCGCATTGCCGGTCTCGCTGGCCGGCATGGTGTCGTCCTTCGGCGTGCCGCCGACCACCATCGCCACCGGCATCGTGATGTATTCGCTCTCGGTCGCCGGCTTCGTGATGCTGGGGGCGAAGCTGGTGCAGCGCTTCGGATCGACGCAGGTGTTCCGCGTGGTGGTCGGGCTGTTCGCCATCGCGCAGGTGCTGATGGTGATCGCGCCGGCGGCGACCTTCATGCTGGCCGCGCAGTTGCTGGCCGGGCTGGCGGCGGCGGTGATCGTGCCGGCGCTGGTGGCGCTGATCGCGCATCACTACCGCGGGCAGCAGCAGGCGACAGCGGTGGGCGCGCTGGGCTCCGCGCGCGCGGCGGCGGGGGTGGCGGCCTTCATGATCGGCGGCATGCTCGGCACCTTCATCGGCTGGCGGCCGGTCTTCGGCATCCTGGTGGTGGCCGCGGCCGTCGTGTTCTGGCTGTCCTTCAAGCTGAAGCCGGAAGCCTCGCGGCCCGAGGTCAAGATCGACATCATCGGCGTCGCGCTGGCGGCCTGCGCCATCATCATGGTGGTGTTCGGCTTCAACAACCTGAACCGCTGGGGCCTGGGCGTGGCGCGGCCGGGCGCGCCCTTCGACGTGATGGGCATGTCGCCCGCGCCCATCATGATCGTCACCGGCATCATCCTGCTGCAGGTCTTCATCGCCTGGTGCAAGCGCGTGGCGGCGAAGGGTGGCACGCCGCTGCTCGATCTGCGCGTGATCACCTCGGGCGAGGAACGCGCGGCGGTCTATGCCATGTTCACCGTGGTCGGGCTCGAGGCCATGCTGAACTTCACCGTGCCGCTGTACATCCAGATCGTGCAGGGGCGCACGCCGATCGAGACCGCGATCGCGATGATGCCCTTCAACCTGACGGTGTTCTTCACCGCCATGCTGGTGGTGCGGCTGTATCCGAAGGTGGCGCCGCGGCGCATCGCGCAGGGCGGCTTCGCGCTGTGCGTGGTGGGGCTGCTGTGGCTGGCGTATGTGGTGCGCAACGACTGGTCGGCCTTCCCGGTCATGCTGGGGCTGATCACCTTCGGCATCGGCCAGGGCGCGCTGGTGACGCTGGTGTTCAACGTGCTGGTGACCGCCGCGCCGAAGGAGCTGGCGGGCGATGTGGGGTCGCTGCGCGGCACCACGCAGAACCTCGCGGCCGGCGTGGGCACGGCGGTGGCGGGCGCGCTGCTGGTCGGGCTGCTGTCCGCCGGCATCATGGTCCGCATCGCCGAGAACCCGGCGCTGCCGCCGGCGGTGGTGACGCAGATCGACCTCGAGAGCATCAACTTCGTCTCCAACGACCGGCTGCTGGCGATCATGGAGCGCACCGGGGCCGCGCCTGAGCAGGTGGCCGAGGCGGTGCGCGTGAACACCGAATCGCGGTTGCAGGCGCTCAAGATCGGGCTGCTGATCATGGCCTTCGTGGCGGCGCTGGCCATCTTCCCGGCCTCGCGCCTGCCGGCCTATCGCCCCGGCGAGATCCCGGACGGGCTGCGCGCCCCGCCGCCCAGCAAGCGCGAGGAGGAGGCGGCGGCATGAAGCGGCTGCTGATGCTCTCGCTGGGCGGCACCATCACCATGGTGCCCTCCGCCGGCGGGGGCATCGCGCCGAAGCTGGGCGCGGCGGAGCTGGTCGCGTCCGTGCCGGAATTGGCGGATGTCGCGCAGATCGAGGCCGAGAGCGCGGCACGGCTGCCAAGCCCGTCATTGACGCCGGGCATCCTGGTGGATGTGGCGCAGCGCATCGAGGCCGCCTTCGCGGCTGGCATCGACGGCGCCGTGGTCATCCAGGGCACCGACACGATCGAGGAAAGCGCCTTCATCCTCGATGCGCTGGTGGGCGGCGACAGGCCGGTGGTGATCACCGGCGCGATGCGCGGCGCCGATGCGCCGGGCGCGGATGGGCCGGCCAACCTGCTGGCGGCCGCGCGCGTGGCGGTATGCGACGCGGCGCGCGGCCTGGGCGCGCTGGCGGTGCTGAACTACGATATCCACGCCGCGCGCTTCGTGCAGAAGACGCATACGACATTGCCCTCGGCCTTCGCATCGCCGCTGGTCGGGCCGATCGGCGCGGTGGCGGAAGGCCGCCCGCGCATCCATGCCCGCGTGGGCCGCCTGCCGGTGCTGCGTGCGCAGGACGGCGCGCCGGCGCCGATCGCGCTGGTCACCTGGGCGATGGGCGATGACGGGCGTGTGCTGGCCGCGCTGCCTGGCCTCGGCTATGCGGGCGCCGTGATCGCCGGCATGGGCGCGGGCCATGTGCCGTCGGATGCGGCGGACGCCGTCGGCGCGCTGGCGGCGCGCATGCCGGTGGTGCTGGCCTCGCGCTCCGCGGCGGGGCCGGTCTTCACCAGCACCTACGGCTATGCGGGTGGAGAGATCGACCTGATGGGACGCGGCCTGGTTTCTGCGGGGATGCTCACGGCGCTGAAGGCGCGGCTGCTGCTGGGCCTGGCGCTGCGCGGCGGCGGCGGGCGCGATGCGGCGGTGCGCGCCTTCGCGCCTTACGCATGAGGGCGCTGCGCGTCGCCGCGGCGGTGGCGCTCGTCGCCGCCCTGCCCGCGCTGGCCGATGACCGTGTCGAAGGCGAGCATTACGGCACCTGGACCTTCACCTACGAGAACGACCTGCTGGCCGGCACCGACCGCTACTACACCAGCGGCGTGCAGGCGGCCTGGCGGTCGCCGGTGTTTGTTCCGCCATCCTGGCTGGGCTTCCTGACCGACGGGCCGGGAATCATCTTCCCCAGCGGCGGCACGCCGCGCTGGGGGCTGTCCTTCGGGCAGAACATCTTCACCCCGGCAGATACGCAGGCGCGCAATCCCGACCCGCTCGACCGGCCCTATGCCGGCTGGCTGTACGGGTCGATCGGGCTGGTCTCCTACACGCCGCGCGAATACGGCAGCATCGAATTGCAGCTGGGCATCGTCGGGCCGGGCGCGCTGGGCGAGCAGACTCAGAACGGCGTGCATGATGCGATGAACATCGACCGCGCGCTGGGCTGGGCCTACCAGATCAAGGACGAACCCGGCGTCAACCTGATCGTCACGCGGCAATGGCGCTGGAACACCGATCCGTTCCTGGGTGATGTCGGCGCCGGCATCGTCCCCAGCGTGACCGCCAGCCTGGGCAATGTGCAGACCTATGCATCCGCCGGGCTGATGCTGCGCGTGGGCAACGAGCTGGAGGCGGATTTCGGCCCGCCGCGCATGCGCCCGTCGATCTCCGGGTCGAATTTCTACCAGCCGGACGGGCGCTGGGGCTGGTATGCCTTCGTCGGCGTGGATGGCCGCGCGGTGGCGCGTGACATCTTCCTGGACGGCAATACCTGGCGCGAAAGCCGCAGCGTGGACCGCGAGGTCTTCGTGGGCGATGCCAATGCGGGGGTGGCGGTGGTGATGCCCTTCGCGCGCCTGACCGTGAGCTACACGGCGCGGTCGCGGGAGTTCACCACGCAGCGCAACACCGCGCAGTTCGGGTCGGTCAGCCTGTCGTTCAGGTTCTGACCGCGGCGGGCGCGCGGCGGTTTTCCCGGCGCGCCATCAGCGCGCGCTTGCTCAGCGCGCCATCAGCGCGCGCTTCCTCAGCGCGCCATCAGCGCGCGCTTCCTCAGCGCGCCATCAGCGCGACACCCAACGCCAGCACCAGCACCAGCAGCGCAAGCCCCGCCGCCGACCAGCCGCGCAGCACGGCCTCGGCCCGCGCCAGCGCATCGCCCGCGCGCACGGCCACCGCGCGCAGCGGCGCGACGACCACCATGATATCCCCCTCCGGCGGCACCGGCAGGCGCGCGCCCCAGCGCGCCAGCGGCAACACCAGCGCCGCGCCGGCCAGCACCGGCACCAGCGCCTTCAGCAGCGCATCCGGGGCCAGCACCTCGGCCAGCGAGCCGGGGAACAGCGCCCAGGGCAGCAGCACGCAGGCCGCCGCCAGCGCCAGCCAGGGCAGCAGCAGCGCCGGCGCCGGCCGCGCCGCGGTCTCCTGCGCGAAAGACAGCCGCCGCACGAAATGCAGCATCAGCACCGTCGATCCTGCCGCCGAGACCGCCGCCAGAAGCCCGACCACGCCATGGCCCAGTTCGCCCTTCACCGCTTCCTTGGCCAGCCAGCCGCCGGTCAGCGGCAGGCCGCCGAAGCCCAGCGCCAGCACCACCGCCGGCACCAGCACCAGCGCGCGCGCGCCGCTCGCCGCCGCCACGCCCACCGCGAGGAACAGCGCGCCCTTCGCCAGCACATGATGCAGCGCGTAGAACGCCACCGCGCCCGGCGTCGCTGCCATGCCGCCCGCGATGCCCATGCCGAAGGCCGCCACCACCACGCCCATCTGCGACACCGACGAATACGCCAGCACCGCTTTCGGATTGCGCTGCACCACGCCGCAGGCCACGCCCCAGAACGCCGTCACGAAGCCGATCACGACCAGCGCCTCGCCCCACCCCGCCGGCGTCGTGCCGATCGGCAGGAAGCGCAGCAGGCCGATCACGCCGGCCTTGATGATGGCGCCGCTCAGCACCGCCGAGGCCGGCATGGGCGCGGCCGGATGCGCGATGGGCAGCCAGACATGCAGCGGCACCAGCCCCGCCTTCAGGCCGAAGCCGGTCACCAGCAGCGCGATGGTCACGTCGCGCAGCGGCGCGGCATCCAGCGCGCGCAGCACATCCGCGATGGCCAGGCTCTCGCCGGGCGACGACGCCGCCAGCAGGGCGAAGGCGGCCAGCAGCGCCGCCTCCCCCAGCACCGCCAGCAGAACGTACAGCGCGCCCGCGCGCACCGCCTGCGCCGTGCGGTCATGGATCACCAGCCCCCAGGCCGGCAGGCTGGCCAGCGTGAAGGCCAGGTAGAAGCCCACCAGGTCTGCCGCCACGAACACGCCCATGCTGCCCGACAGCGTCGCCAGCCACCACGCCGCGAACCGCGCGAAGCCCGGCCCCGCCAGGTAGGCGCGGGCATAGACCCCCGCCGCGCACCACAGCAGCGATGCCGCGCCGAGCAGCAGCGCCCCCGGCGCATCGATCGCCAGGCCAAGCCGCAACCGCGCATCCACCACCAGCGCGGCATCGGGGGCGGCGAACACCGCGCAGGCCAGGCCCGGCAGCGGTGCCGCCCAGATCAGCGCTGCCGCGCGGGCACGCCACGCCGGCACCGCCATCGCCCCCAGCAGCAGCAGCGGCACCAGCGGCGCGGCGAGCAGCAGCAGCGCGGTCATGGCGCGAGGTCCAATCGCCCGACCTGCACCAGCCCGAAGGCCGCCAGCGGCAGCAGCCCCAACACGACCGAGACCACGGCCAGCGCGAGCACGATGGTCTCCCGCTTGTCCGGCCGGCGCAGCGCGGGCTGCGTGCCATCGCCCGTCAGCGCGGCCGCCATGACGCGATACACATAGCCGCCGGTCAGCAGCCCACCGGCCAGGATGACCAGCGCCCACCCCCACTGCCCGGCCTCGATCGCCGAAGTCAGCAGCAGCCACTTCGCCGCGAAGCCGCCCGAGGGCGGAACGCCCATCAGCGACAGCCCCGCCAGGCCGAAGGCCAGCACCGGCACCGGCAGCAGCCGCGCCGCGCCCGCCAGCCCGGCGATGCGGTCCTGCCCGATGCGCGCCGCGATCAACCCGGCCGCGAGGAACATCGCCGCCTTGGCGAAGGCGTGGCTGACCGCCTGCAGCACGCCGCCGGTCCAGGCGCGGGCGGCATAGGCTTCATCGCCCGGTGCCGCGACCAGCAGCGGGACCATCAGGAACAGGTAGCCGATCTGCGCGACGGTGGAATACGCCACCAGCAGTTTCAGGCGTTCCTGTCGCAGCGCCGCGACGGAGCCGAGCAGGATGGCCGCCGCGCCCAGCCCGCCCAGCACCTGCGCCGCCATCGGCGCGGCGAGGCCCGGCATGACGCCGAACCACAGCCGCACCAGGATCACGAAGGACCCCTTCACCACCAGCGCCGACAGGATCGCGCTGGCCGCCGGCGGCGCGCCCGCATGGGCGGGCGGCAGCCACAGATGCAGCGGCAGCAGCGCGGTCTTGGCGAGCAGCCCCGCGGTCATCAGCGCGACGGCGACATGGGTGGGCAGATCCGCCCGCGCCCGGCCCGCCAGCAGCACGACGTCGAGCGTGCCGTAGCCGGCATAGATGAAGGCGATGCCGAGCAGATACAGCACCGATCCCAGCAGCGCGAACATCAGGTAGCGCAGCGCCGCCTCCAGCGTCGCGCGCGTGCCGGACAGGCACACCATCGGCATCGCCGCGAAGGTCAGCAATTCGAGCGCGACATAGAGCGTGAACAGGTCGGTCGCGACCACCGCCAGGTTGATCGCCCCCCACAGCGCCAGCAGCAGCGGCCAGAAGGCGAAGGCGGCGCGGGTCTCGGTGGCGCCGGCGGCGGTGCCGAAATCGGCGCGCGCGAACAGCGCCACGGCGGCGACGACCAGCGCCGCCGTCACCAGCATCGCCGCCGCCAGCCCATCGGCGCGCAACGCCAGGCCGAGCGGCGGCGCCCAATGCCCCAGCAGGTGCACCACCGGCGCACCCGCGGCCTGCACCGCCGCCGCCGTGCCGATGGCGAGCACGATGCCCACCGGCAACAACGCCAGCGTCAGGCGCTCGGCGCCGCGCGCGCCGAGCGGCAGCGCCAGCACCATGCCGACCACCGGCAGCATCACCGCCAGCATGGGCAGCGCGCCCCAGGCGGTCACGGTGCGTCCGGCGGCTGGTCGGCGCCGGGCGCCGCACCCGGTGCGTCGCCCGGTTCCTCGGCGATGCGCACCGCGAGCGCCACCGCCAGCGTGGTCGCGGCGAAGGCGACGACGATGCCGGTCAGGATGATCGCCTGCGGCACCGGGTCGGCCGCGAAACCGGCGGCCGCGCCGCGCCGCGCCACCGCGCCGAACACCAGGAAGACGCCGCCGCCCAGCAGGTTGAAGGCCAGGATCCGCAGCAGCGGTTCGGTCCGCACCAGCAGGCCGAACAGCCCGATGCCGGTCAGCGCGGCCCCCAGCAGGCCGTACAGGATCGCGCTCATGCGCGCCGTCCCGGCGGGCCGATCACCAGCAGCGCCAGCGCCACCGCGATCGACGCCGTCAGCACGATCTCGACCACCATGATGATCGGCAACGCCAGGCCGGGCGGATAGGCCAGGAAGGCGCCCTCGGCCAGCCAGCCCAGCAGGCCGATGGCGATGAACAGCGCCGGGCCCGCGGCCACCACCAGGCGCAGCCAGCGCGCCGAGACCGGCGGCGCTGCGGTGCGCCCGGCCATCCAGGCCAGCATCCACATCGCCGCCAGGATGGCCGCCGCCTGGAATTTCCCGCCCGGCGCGTCCTTGCCGATCCACAGGATGTGAACGGCCACCAGGATGCCGACCGGCGGCAGCAGCCGCGCCAGCAGCGCGAGCGGCCCGCCCTGGGCCTGCGGCTGCACCAGGCCGGGCGGGCCGCCCCAGCCGCCCTTCGGCGCCAGCGACCAGGCGGCGATCACCGCCAGCACCAGCACCGCCGATTCCAGCAGCGTGTCCACCGCGCGGAAGGACATCAGCACCGCCGCCACCGGATTGCCGAGGCCGGTCGTCCCGATCTGCGCGGCGACCTGCGGCGCGAGGCTCAGCGCCGGGTCGGGCAGCAGCAGGATGGCGGCGGCGAGCGCGGCGGTGACACCGGCGCAGCCGAGGCCGATCGCCGCGGTCATGGCGCGACCCGGCGCGCGGTCCAGCGCGACGCGATGCGGCCGCATGCGCGCCGCGGCACCCAACAGCAGCGCGCCCGACAGGCCGGCGCCGATCGCTGCCTCGGTCAAGGCGACATCCATCGCCCCCAGCCGCACCCAGGCGAAGGCGAGCAGCAGCCCGTATCCGATGAACAGCGCCGTCGCCGTGAAGGTGCCGCGCGCCGCGACGGTGGCCAGCGCCACCGCCAGGATCGCCGCGGCCAGCAGCGCATCGACCATCATCGCCGCCGCGCCAGCCGCGCCAGCAGCGGGCCGGCCGCCGCGCTGGACACCAGCACCAGCAGCCACACCGCGACCAGCCGCGCCGGCCCGCCCACCGCATCGGCGCGCGGCAGCAGGCCGAGCACGATCAGCCCCAGGCCCAGGTGATCGGCCTTGGTCAGCGCATGCAGGCGGGACGCGGCATCGGGGAAGCGCAGCAGCCCGGCGGTGCCGGCAACGAAGAACACCAGCCCGAGCAGGATCGCGACCAGCGAGAAAGCATCCAGCAGCAGGCTCATGGCGCGTCGTCCCGGCCCGGCGCGGCACGTGCCATCGCCACGGTCGCGAAGGCCGCGAGCAGCCCCAGCACCAGCGCCGCATCGACGAAGGCCGGCATGGCGGTCGCGACCCCGGCCAGCAGCAGCGCCGCGATGCCACCGGTGCCCAGCAGCTGCGCCGCCATGATGCGGTCCACCACCGCGGGGCCGCGCAGCACGCGCGCCAGGCCGGCGATCACCGTCACCAGCACGACCAGCGCGGCGCCCAGCAGCAGGTCAGCCATCGGCGCCGATGGCGCGGGCGAAGCGCGCCTCCTCCGCCGTCATCGCGGCGGCGATGTCCGGACCGGCGACCAGCGCATGGATGACCACGCTGCCGTCCCTGCCCGCGCCGGCCGGCAGCGTGCCGGGCAGCAGGCTGGCATAGGCCAGGAAGGCATCGCGCGCCGGGCCGGGCGGCAGGCGTGGCGCCCAGGTGACCTCGCCGGGGGTCGGCGTCCGGCGCGGGTCGAGTGCGAGGCGCGCGACCTCCGTGCCCGCGCGCAGCGCCTGCCAGGGAAAGCGCAGCACCAGCAGCGCCAGCGCGCCGGGCCGCACGCGATGCGGCCCGGGCGGCGCCAGCAGCAGCGAACACCACGTTGCGGCGGCCGCGGCCAGCGCGCCCAGCACGAGGTCGGCGCCGCCCGTCATCGCCGCCCAGCCCAGCAGCAGCAGCGCGAAGCGGATCGCGCCCGCTGCCATGTCAGGCCGCCGGCTGCGGCTTCGGCGGACGCCCGCCGAACACCGTGACATACAGCGTGGGCAGGAAGACCAGCGTCAGCAGCGTGGCCACCATCAGACCGCCCATGATGGCGAAGGCCATCGGCCCCCAGAACACCGTGGGCGCGATCGGGATCAGCCCGAGCACGGTCGAGACCGCCGTCAGCAGCATCGGGCGCAGGCGCGACGACGCGGCAGCGATCACCGCGTTCCAGACATCCTTGCCGTCCCCGCGGTCGGCTTCGATCTGCATGATCAGGATGATGGCGTTCTTCGCGATCATGCCGAGCAGCGACAGGATGCCCAGGATCGCCACGAAGCCGAGCGGCCGGTTGAACGCCAGCAGCGCGACCACCACGCCGATGATGCCGAGCGGCAGCAGCGCCAGCACCAGCCCGAGCCGCCGGAACGACCCCAGCTGGAACATCAGCAGCGTGAGCATCAGCAGCAGCATCAGCGGCACCACGGCGATCACGCTGGCCTGGCTGTAGGCGCTCTCCTCCGCGATGCCGCCGAGGTCGACGCGATAGGGCGCCTCCAGCCGCGCGTTCAGTTCCGCGATGCGCGGCGCGAGCTGCGCGGTGACGCTGTCGGGCAGCACGCCCGGGTTCACGTCGGCACGCACGGTCAGGGTGGGCACGCGGTCCCGCCGCCAGATCAGCGGGAATTCCTGCGCGTAGTCGAACCGCGCGAGCTGCGTCAGCGGCACCGTCCGCCCGCCGGGCAGCGGCACCTGGATGGCGCGCAGCGTATCGAGCGACAGGCGCTGTTCGGCGGTGGCGCGCGCGATCACCGGGATCAGGTAGATGTCGTCGCGCACCTGCGTGACGGTGGTGCCGGTGATGGCGGCGTTCAGCGCCGTGGCCACCTGCGCCGAGGACAGGCCCAGCAGCCGCGCCTGGTCCTGGTCCACCCGCACGCGCATCTGGCGCGCCGGTTCCATCCAGTCGAAGTGCACGTGCCGGGCGCCGCGGGCCTCGGCCATGATCTTCGCGACATCCTGCGCGATCTCGCGCACGCGTTCGATGTCCGGGCCGTTGACGCGGTATTGCAGCGGCCAGCCGACCGGCGGGCCCAGTTCCAGCGGATAGACGCGTGCGACGGCGGCGGGGAAGTCCTCCGCCAGCAGCGCCTCCAGCCGCCGGTGCAGGCGTTCGCGCCCGGGCAGGTCCTTCGCCACCACCACCGCCTGGGAAAAGAAGGGCAGTGCCAGCTGCACGTTCAGCGGCAAATAGAAGCGGATCGCGCCGCGCCCGACATAGGTGGACCAGCGCTCCACATCCGGATCGGCGGCGAGCGCGGCGTCGAGCCGGCGGGCCACCTCCTCGCTGCCGAAGATCGACGCATTCTGCGGCAGCGTCACCTCGACCAGCAATTCGGTACGATCCGAGGACGGGAAGAACTGCCGCGGCACCAGCGGCATCAGCAGGATGGCGCCCACGAACATGGCGGCGGTGATGCCGATGGTCACCCACTTCGCGCGCATCGCCAGCGACAGGAAGGCGGCGTAGCCGCGCAGGATGGCCCCGGGCTTCGGTGGTTCCAGGCCGGGTTTTGGCATCTTCAGGATCGCCATGCCCAGCAGCGGCGCGAACAGCACCGCGACGAACCACGACACGATCAGCGCGATGCCCACCACCGCGAAGATCGAGAAGGTGTATTCGCCCGCCGAGGACTGCGCGAAGCCGATCGGCACGAACCCCGCGATGGTCACCAGCGTACCGATCAGCATCGACGACGCCAGCGTGGAATAGGCGAAGGTCGCCGCCTTCGGCTTGCTGTCGCCGGCCGCCAGGCGCCGGATCATGGCATCGATGGTGGTCATGGCGTCGTCGACCAGCAGCGTCAGCGCGATGATCAGCGCCCCCAGCGAGATGCGTTGCAGGTCGATGCCCGCCAGCGACATCAGCGGGAAGACGATGGCGAGCGTGAGCGGGATGGACAGCGCCACGACCGAGCCCGCGCGCAACCCGAGTGCGACGATCGACACCACCATGATGATGAGGATCGCCTGCCAGAGGCTCTCCATGAAGTCGCCGATCGCCTCGTCCACCGTCACCGCCTGGTCGGCCACCAGGATGGGTTCGATGCCGATCGGCAGGGCGGCGCGGATGCGGTTCATCTCGGCCTGGATGTTCCGCCCGAGTGCCAGGATATCGCCCGATTCACGCATCGCCACCGCGAGGCCGATGGCCGGCTGGCCGTTCACGCGGAACATCGGCTGCGGCGGATCGGCGGTGCCGCGGCGGACCTCGGCCAAATCCCCCAGGCGGAAGATGCGGTCGCCGATCACGAAGTTGACCGCGAGGATGTCGGCCTCGTTCTCGAAGGCGCCGGAGACGCGCACCACCAGGCGTTCCTGCCCGGTCTCGATGACGCCGGCCGGGCGCACCAGGTTCTGCGCCTGCAACGCGCCGACCAGCGCGCCGTAGTTCAGCCCGAGCCCGGCCAGGCGTTCGGTCGAGAATTCGATGAAGATGCGTTCGTCCTGCGCGCCCAGGATCTCGACCTTCGAGACATCGGGCACCAGCAGCAGGCGCGAGCGCGCCGCTTCCACGTGGTCGCGCAATTCGCGCTGCGTGAAGCCATCGGCGGTGAAGCCATAGATGATGCCGAAGGTGTCGCCGAAATCATCGTTGAAGAAGGGGCCGACCACGCCCTGGGGCAGGGTGTGGCGCATGTCGGCGACGCGGCGGCGCACCTGGTACCACATGTCCGTCACCACGGCGGGTGCGGTCGACCCCTTCAGGTCCACGAAGATCGTGGTCTGCCCCGCCACGGTATAGGAGCGGATCTTGTCGAGGTTCGGCGTTTCCTGGAGCGTGCGCTCCAGGCGCTCGGTCACCTGCAGGATGGTCTCCTCGACCGTCGCCCCCGGCCATACCGCGGAGACGATCATGGTGCGGAAGGTGAAGGCCGGGTCCTCGTTGCGGCCGAGCTTCACGAAGGCGAAGGTGCCGGCGACCAGCGCGACGATCATGAAGTAGATGACGAGCGATCGGCGGTTGATCGCCCATTCCGACAGGTTCGGCCCGATCATCGGGCGCCGCCCAGCAGCCGCACCTTCTGACCGGGGCGCAAGGCCTGCACGCCCGCGGTCACGATGATCTCGCCGGGTTCCAGCCCCTGCCCCACCACAACATGGCCGGCGTCATGGCGCACCAGCTCGACCGTGCGCAGCGCCACCGTCTGCGTGTTCGGGTCGACCACCCAGACGGCCGGCTGGCGATCGGCGCGCGCCAGCGCCGAGGCCGGGATCGACAGGCCTGCGCTGGCCCCCAGCGTCATCCGCCCGGTCACGGTGGACCCCAGCCGCATCGCCGCCGGCGGGTTCGCCAGGCCGACGCGCACCTGGAAGGTGCCGGTCACCGCATCGGCGCGCGGCGCGACCTCGCGAACGCGGCCGGTGGCGCGAATCGCCGGGTCGGTGGTCAGCACCACCTCGATCACCGGGTTCGCCGGTGCCTGGTCCTTCACCGTGGGTGGCACGTCGAACACCGCGTCGCGGCCTTCGTCGCGCGCCACCTGCACGATCATGCGGCCGGGCTGCACGACTTCCCCGGGCTCGGCGCCGCGCTGCGTCACGCGGCCATCCACGTCGCTGACCAGTTCGGTATAGGACAGCCGGGTCTCGGCGATGCCGACCTGCGCCTGCGCCGCATCCACCGCGGCCTGGGCGGTCTGGCGCGCCTGCGCGGCCTGGTCGTAGCGCACGCGGGTGGTCCAGCCGTCGCGCAGCAATTCGGATTGCCGCCAGTAGTTGTTGGCGGCCTCGGTCAGCTGGCCGCGCGCGGCGGTCAGGGACGCGCGGGCGGCGCGCAGGCTGTTTTCCTCGTTGTCGCGGTTGAGCCGCGCGATCACCTGCCCGGCACGCACCGCATCGCCGACATTGACCAGCCGTTCGATCATGCGGCCATCGATGCGGAAGGCCAGGTTCACCTCGGTCTCGGCCTGCACGGTGCCGGTCAGCGAGACCACATCGCCGCCGCTGCTGCGTTCGACCGTCGCGACGCGGACCGGGCGGATCTCGGGCGGCGCGGGGGGTGGGCCGCTGTCGCAGGCGGCCAGCAGCCCGAAGGCGGCGGCAAGGGCCAGCGTGGCGCGGGGCAGGTGCCGTGGCTGCTTCATCGGGTCCGGGCTCGCTCGGTCAGGCGTGATCGCAGGATGATGCCACATGCCGCGCGGCACGGGGCGCGGCAAGTGCGAAGGCGTGACACCGCCCGCCGCTGGGCCGCGCATCCCGGCGCTGCCCACCACGTCCCAGGATCAGCGCGGCTGCGGCAGCGCCTCCGACAGCCGGTCGATGATGTAGGGGAAAAACGGATTCGACGTGACCCGCGCGAAGCTGTCGAGCCCGATCACCAGCGCACCGCGTTCGCCGCGCAGCGCGAGCGCCCCCAGCCGCACGCCGAAATCGTCGCCCGGCGCGGGCTGCGCGCCATAGAGCCCATCCTCCGGCGGGAAGGGCAGTGCGACATGCGACAGCGAGAAGACATCGCGCGGCCAGGACAGGCCGAGCGGCTGCACCTGCGCCTGCGTCGCCCCGGCCGGCATGACCCGCGCCGCCACGGTGCCGGCGCCGTCGGTGCCGATCACGGTCAGCGCATAATGCCGCGGCGCCGGCGCCACGATGCGCTCGAGCGCCGCATCCGCACCCGGCGCGAACAGCGGCCCGAAGCGGATGTCGCGATTGAGGTCGAACAGCACCACCTCGTGCTCGCCCCCCGCCGGCAGGCGCGCGTACAGCGCCGTCAGCACCGCCGGCGTCGAGACGGTGGCATCCACCACCGACTGGAAGGTCAGCACCTGCGGCAACCCCGCGAGCCGCCCGGCCACCGCCAGCCGATCCAGTTGCGCCTGCAAGGCCGCGGTCAGCCGATGCGTCTGGCGCGCCGCATTGACCGGGAAGGAATTGTACTTGAACGGGTTGAATTCCGGCTGGATGTCGAGCCACGCGGTCTTGGCGAAGCGTGGCAGCAGCGCCGGCAGCCCCGCGATGCCGGCGAAGCGCGCGAAGGCCGTGACCCCCACCATGGGCGAGAGCAGCACGATGCGGTCGGCCTGCGGCAGGCGGGGGTCCTCGACGGCGTCCAGCGCGTGCTTGAGCGCCAGCGCACCGCCATTGGAATAGCCCACCAGGTGCAGCGGGCCTTCGGGCAGGCGGGCGCGCGCGGTACGCACCGCGAGGCGCGTCGCCGCCATCCAGTCCTCCCACACCGCATCCGTCAGGCCGGCCGGCACGCTGCCATGGCCGGGCATGCGGATGCCGATCGCGAGGAAGCCGCGCGCACGATAGGCCTCGGCCAGGTGGCGCATGCTGAAGGGCGCGTCGGTCAGGCCATGCAGGAACACCGCGACGCCGTTCGGCGGGCCGTCCGGTTCCAGGATGAAGGAGCGGTTCCAGTCCTGCGCGAAGCCCGGCGCATGCATGGGGCTGCCGGCGAAGTAGCGGTTGACCGGCACGCGTTCGGGCGTGTCCAGCGCCTCGGTCACCTCGCGCCGGACCGTTTCCATCACCGCCTGCTCGGCCGCCAGCCAGGCGCGCCAATCGGCGGTTTCCATGGCGGCGCGGGTCATTTCCGCGGGCACCACGGTGTGCCAGGGGCCGAGCGGCGGGCCGCGCTGCACGTCGTAGATCCGCAGCACCAGCACCAGCGCGATCACGCCCAGCAAAAGGCCGGCGCCGCGCACCAGCCAACGTCGAGTGAAGGCGACCATCAACCCCGCGCCGCATGACGCGGCGTCCCCGTTCCTGGCGCCTTGTGTCGCACGGAAGCGGCGGCGCACCGAAGCCCTTGCGCGCGGCCGCGCCGCAAACCAGGGTGCGGGCTGATCCCGGACTGGCGTGGAGCCCGATGACCGTCGACAGCGGAACACGCATCCTGGTCGGCCTGTGCGCCGCCGTGCTGGCGGCGGCGGCGCTGCAGGCCGGGCAATCCATCTTCGCGCCGATCGCCTTCGCGCTGTTCGTCATCGGGCTGGCCTGGCCGTTCCAGCGCGCGGTGCAGGCGCGCATCCCGGAGGGTCTCGCGCTGATCGGCACCATCCTGGTGGCCTGCGCGGTGGTGGCGGTGATGGTGCTGGCGATCGCCTGGGCCTTCGGGCGCGTGGCGCAGTGGGTGATCGCCAATGCGGGGCAGTTCCAGGCGCTCTATGCCGCCAAGGTCGCCTGGCTGGAGGCGCGCGGCGTGGAAGGCGCGGGGCTGCTGGCCGCGCAATTCGACACGCGCTGGATGGTGGGCGTGGCGCAGGGCGTGCTGGGGCAGTTGCGGGGGGTCATCAGCTTCCTGGTGGTGACCGCGGTCTTCGTCATCCTGGGGCTGCTGGAGGTGCGCCAGGTGGCCTCGCAGCTCGAGCGCATGGAGGGCAAGCCGGCGGCGCGGCGGGTGCTGGCGGGGCTGGCGGCCAGCGCATCGAAGCTGCGCGTCTACATGATGGTCCGCACCATCGCGAGCGTGCTGACCGGCGTGCTGGTCTGGGCCTTCGCGCGCGCCATGGGGCTCGACCTCGCGGCCGAATGGGGCGTGATCGCCTTCGTGCTGAACTACATCCCCTTCATCGGGCCGCTGGTGGCGACCGTGTTCCCGACCGCGGTGGCATTGCTGCAGTTCGGCTCGTGGGAAACCGTGGTGACCATCTTCGCGGTGCTGCAGGTCATCCAGTTCCTGATCGGGTCCTACCTGGAGCCGCGGCTGACCGGGAACTACCTGGCGGTCTCCCCGTTCATGGTGCTGGTGGCGGTGTTCCTGGGCGCCTTCCTGTGGGGCATCCCGGGTGCCTTCATCGGCGTGCCGGTGCTGATCGCGGTGCTGACCCTGTGCGAGCAGTTCGACGGCAGCCGCTGGGTGGCGGACCTGCTGTCGGGCCGCCACGCACCGCGGGACTGACCCGCGACGGCACGGCCCGGCACGGGCAGTGCTGCCCTACGGCCAGGCGACCTCGGGCGGCAGGGACATCAGGATCGCCTCGACATTGCCGCCGGTGCGCAGGCCGAACAGCGTGCCGCGGTCGTGGATCAGGTTGAATTCGACGTAGCGGCCGCGGCGGACCAGCTGGGCCTGGCGTTGGTCGGCGGTCCAGGGTTCACGCATGCGCCGGCGCACGATGGGCGGATAGGCTTCCAGGAAGGCCATCCCGACATCCCGCGTGAAGGCGAAGTCGGCCTCGATGCCATGGCCCGGCGTGCGGTCGCCCAGCCAGTCGTAGAAGATGCCGCCCAGGCCGCGCGGTTCGTTGCGGTGCGGCAGGAAGAAGTACTCGTCGCACCACTGCTTGAAGCGCGGGTAGTAGGTCGGGTCGGCCTTGTCGCAGGCGGCCTTGTAGGCGGCGTGGAAGCCGGCCGCGTCCTCGGCCGCCTCGGCGCTGTCGGGGAACATGGGCGTGAGGTCCCCGCCGCCGCCGAACCAGGCATTGGTGGTGACGATGAAGCGGGTGTTCATGTGGACGGCCGGCACCAGCGGGTTGCGCAGGTGCGCCACCAGGGAGATGCCGGTCGCGAGGAACCGCGGGTCGCCCTCGGCGCCGGGGATCTGCTTGCGGAATTCCGGGCTGAATTCCCCGAACACGGTCGAGACATTGACGCCGACCTTCTCGAAGACCCGCCCGCGCATCACCGACATCACGCCGCCGCCGCCCTCGGGCCGGTCCCAGGCGGTGCGCTGGAAGCGGCCGGCCGGCAGGTCGCGGTGCGGGCCGCCGGCCAGCTCGTCCTCGATCATCTCGAAGCTGGCGCAGATCCGGTCGCGCAGCGTTTCGAACCAGGCGCGCGCGGGCGCCGTCATGGGGTGGTCCGCCGGTGCGGCACCCCGCGGGGCGTCGATTGTCTCGTTCTTCATGCACCACTCCCGAAAATGGCGGCACGGTGCCATGGACACCCCGCGCGACGCCCCCTTATAACCACGGCCGCGCAGGACGGGCAGCGGGCGGATCGGCACGCGCCCGGTCCGCCTCGTGGGTGCCTCGGGCGGCACCGGTTTGTGTTCGATACGGTCGGTGGCGTTCCCGCAGGGCGGGGGTCCCGGCGAAAAGGATGGTGTGGAATGGCGGAAGGGTCAGGTGTGGCCGCGTCCGACGGGACGCCGCGGCGGGACTTTCTCACCCTGGTGACGACGGCCTTCGTGGGCGTGGGCGTGGGCGCCATCGCCTGGCCGTTCATCGCCTCGATGCAGCCGGCGCGCGACGTGCTCGCGCTGTCGAGCACGGATGTCGAGATCGCGCCGATCGCCGAGGGCATGGCCGTCACGGTGATGTGGCGCGGCAAGCCGGTCTTCGTGCGCAACCGCACCCCGGCCGAGGTCCAGGAAGCGCGCGCCGTGCCGCTGTCGCAGCTGCCCGACCCGGCGACCGACCAGTCGCGCGTGCAGAAGGACCAGTGGCTGGTCGTGATCGGCATCTGCACGCATCTGGGCTGCGTGCCGCTCGGCCAGAAGCCGACGGACCCGCGCGGCGACTACGGCGGCTGGTTCTGCCCCTGCCACGGCAGCCACTACGACACATCGGGACGCATCCGTAAGGGGCCGGCGCCGCGGAACCTTGAAGTTCCACAATACGCCTTCACGTCCGACACGAAGATCAAGATCGGCTGAGGAGCGCGACCATGGCCATCGGCCTGCACAACAGCGACATCAAGAACCCCGTGATCCGCTGGATCGACCAGCGGATGCCCGTCTTCACAATGATGCAGAAGGAGTACGGGACCTTCCCGACTCCCCGGAATTTCAACTATTTCTGGAATTTCGGCGCGCTCGCCATGGTCAACCTGATGATCATGATCGCGACCGGCATCTTCCTCGCGATGCACTACACGCCGCATACCGCGATGGCCTTCGATTCCGTCGAGCGCATCATGCGCGACGTGAATTTCGGCTGGCTGATCCGCTATGTGCACATGAACGGTGCCTCGATGTTCTTCATCGTGGTGTTCGTGCACATCTGGCGCGGCATGTACTACGGCTCCTACAAGGCGCCGCGCGAATTGCTGTGGATGCTGGGCGTGGTCATCTTCCTGCTGATGATGGCGACCGCCTTCATGGGCTACGTGCTGCCCTGGGGCCAGATGTCCTTCTGGGGCGCGACGGTCATCACCAACCTGTTCAGCGCCTTCCCCTTCGTGGGCGACTGGATCGTGACGCTGCTGTGGGGCGGCTTCAGCGTGGACAACCCCACGCTCAACCGCTTCTTCTCGCTGCACTACCTGCTGCCCTTCGTGATCGTGGGCGTGGTCTTCCTGCACGTGGTGGCGCTGCACATCACGGGGTCGAACAACCCGCTCGGCGTCGAACCGAAGGGCCCGCAGGACACCCTGCCCTTCCACCCGTACTACACGGCGAAGGACAGCTTCGGCCTAGTGATCTACTTCATCGTCTTCGCCTCGCTGGTGTTCTTCGCGCCGAACTTCCTCGGCCACCCGGACAACTACATCCCGGCGGACCCGCTGGTGACGCCCGCGCATATCGTGCCGGAATGGTACTTCCTGCCCTTCTACGCCATCCTGCGCGCGGTGCCCGACAAGCTGGGCGGCGTGCTGCTGATGTTCGGCTCCATCCTGGTGCTGTTCGTGCTGCCCTGGCTCGATGGGTCGCCGGTGCGCTCCATGCGCTTCCGCCCGGTGGCGCGCATCGCCTTCCTGCTCTGGACGGTGTGCTTCTTCGTGCTGATGTATTGCGGCGGCATGCCGGCCGAGGAGCCGTATGTGACCGTCAGCCGGATCGCCACCGCCTATTACTTCGGCTACTTCCTGGTGATCCTGCCGCTGCTGGCACGGCTCGAGAAGCCGCTGCCGCTGCCCGAGAGCATCGCCCGCGCCGTGCTCGGCGGCGGCGGGCCGATGCCCGCGGGCGCCGCCGCGAAGCCGATGGACAAGGCGTGACCGTGATGAGGACGACCATGCTTCGCACTGCCCTGGGCGCCTTCGCCCTGATCGGCGCCCTGGCCACCGCAACCCCGGCCCGCGCGGCCGGGGAAGCGATCGCCATCCCGAACCATCCCTTCTCCTTCGACGGGATCTTCGGCACCTACGACCGCGCCAGCGCGCAGCGCGGCTTCCAGGTCTACAAGGAAGTCTGCGCCAACTGCCATGCGATGCGCCTGCTGTCGTACCGCAACCTGCGCGAGCTCGGCCTGTCCGAGCAGCAGGTCGCGGCCATCGCCGCGCAGTACCAGATCCAGGACGGCCCGAACGACGAAGGCGCGATGTTCGAGCGCGCCGGCCGCCCCTCCGACCGCTTCCGCAGCCCCTTCCCCAACCCGCAGGCGGCACGTGCCGCGAACAACGGCGCCTATCCGCCCGACCTGTCGGTGATCGCCAAGGCGCGCAACGGCGGGGCGGACTACCTCTATGCGCTGCTGACCGGCTATGCCGACCCGCCGCCCGGCGTCACGATGGGCGAGGGCATGAACTATAACCGCTACTTCCCGGGCCACCAGATCGCGATGGGCGCGCCGCTCAATCCGGACCAGGTGGAATTCGCCGACGGCACGCCCGGCACGGTCGAGAACATGGCCCGCGACGTCGCCACCTTCCTGCAATGGGCCGCCGAGCCCGAGCTGGAACAGCGCCGCGCCATGGGCGTGAAGATCATCCTGTTCCTGACCATCCTCGGCGGCCTGGCCTATGCCGTGAAGCGGAAGATCTGGGCCGACGTGCACTGACCGCGGCGCGATCGCGCAGTGCGAACGGCCCGGGGCATCGCCTCGGGCCGTTTTTCGTTGGGAACCAGGTCGGCGCGCGCTTGGCCGGGTGGTGACCCGCGCTTCGCTTCCCGATCAGATGAGTCCGTCCGATCGGGATCCGCGGTAGAGCCGCCTCCGTTCGCTTCGGCTCACGACGACGGCTCTCGACCATTGTTCTTGCGAGCATCCTTGCCCGTCCAAACGACTCCGTTTGAACGGATGATGCCCGGGACCATTCTTCTTGCGAGCCTCTTGACCCGTCCAAACGACCCGTTTGAACGGATGATGCTCTACGCGCCGGCCAGCGTCAGACCCTCGATCCGCACGGTCGGGCTGTCGGTGCCGCGGCGGAAGGCCAGGTCATTCGCCGGCGTCATGTTGAGGAAGATGTCGCGGAGATTGCCCGCGATGGTCACCTCGCTGACGGCCTCGGCCAGGGCGCCGTTGCGGATCATGAAGCCGGCGGCGCCGCGGCTGTAGTCGCCGGTCACGCCGTTCACGCCCATGCCGATCAGGTCGGTCACGAACAGGCCCTCGGTGATGTCGGCCATCATCGCGGCCGGCGTCAGGCTGCCGGGTTCCAGCCACAGGTTGGTCGCCGCCGGCCCCGGCGGCCCGCCGGTGCCGCGGCTGGCATGGCCGGTCGAGGCCAGGCCCAGCTGCCGCGCGCTGCGCCAATCCAGCAGCCAGGTGGTCAGCACGCCGTCGTCGATGATGGCGCGCGCCGCGCCCGGCATCCCCTCCCCGTCGAAGGGGCGCGACCGCAGGCCGCGCGGGCGCAGCGGATCGTCGCGCACCACCAGCCCCGCGGCCAGCACGCGGTCGCCCATGCGGTCCTTCAGGAAGGATGTGCCGCGCGCCACCGCCGCGCCGTTGATCGCGCCGGACAGGTGGCCGAGCAGGCTGCCCGCCACCCGCGCATCGAACACCACCGGCAGGCGCGCGGTGCGCGGCCGCGTCGGGTTGAGCCGGCGCACCGCCTGCTCCGCCGCGCGCCGCCCGATCGCCACCGGGTCATCGAGATCCACGAGGTGCACGGTGGAGGACCAGTCGTAGTCGCGCTCCATCCCCGTGCCGCTGCCCGCGAGCGCGGTGGCGGAGATGGAATGCGAGGTCCGCACATAGCCCCCGGCGAAGCCGTTGGAGGCCGCGAGCGCGATCTCGCTGCGGCTCCAGCCGGCATCCGCGCCTTCGCTGTTGGTCACGCCGGCCACCGCGAGCGCGGCTTCCTCCGCCAGCGCGGCACGTTCGAGCAGCGCCTCCGCCGAGGGCTCGGCCGTGTCATGCAGGTCGAGCGCGCGCGGCGGGATCGCGACCTGCGCCGGCAGCCCGGCATACGGATCCTCCGGCACCACCCGCGCCATGGCGACGGCACGTTCGGCCAGGGCGGCGAAGCCCTTCGGGTCGGGGTCGGTCGAGGCGACGATGGCCTGGCGCTGGCCGATGAAGACCCGCAGCCCGATGTCGAAGCCCTCGGAGCGTTCGAGCTGTTCGATCTGCCGCATGCGCCGCTTCACCGACAGCGCGGCGGAGGACACCAGCAGCGCATCGGCGGCATCCGCCCCGGCCCGGCGGGCCGCGGCGATCAGGTCGGACAGGGTATCGAGGCGGTCCATGTCATGCCTTCGCAAAAGTGTTCCGCAGCCACGGGATGGGCCGCCGGTGCAGGGCGCTTCAGCGGCGCGCGCCGATCGCCGCGGCACACAGGTCGATCGCGTCCTGCTCGCTGGCCTTGCGCATGATCTCGCCATGCGCCTGCAGGTCGAACCAGGTCAGGCGGGATATCCGTTCCAGGCTGTTGAACACCGGCGTGCGCGCCGGCCCCTGGGCGCGCCAGCACAGGGTCTGCGGATTGTCCGTGCCGTCGATGGTCCGGTAGTCGAGGAAGGGGAAGAAATCGTGGATCAGGAAGGCGATCTTGAAGACATCGCCGTGCCACTGCCCGCCGCGCCCGCCGGCCTGCTGGCGCATGCGGATCGCGTCGCGCTGCACCGGCAGCGCCGAATAGACGTCGATCGGGATGGTGTCGTCGATCAGGATCGCCGAGTCCCAGCCGGTCCAGGCCACGGCGTTGGTCAGGTCGCGCACCACCTGTTCGAACACGTGCAGCCCGTCGATGAAGACGATGTCGAAGGGCCTGGTGCCGGCCGCCTCGGCGAAGAAGCGGTCGCTCGTCATGGCGTGCAGCGTGGTGGTCTCGTTCGCGACCGCCGCCGTGTCGAACTGGAAGCGCGGATCGACGCCGACGCGCTGCTCGATCGTCACCGTGCGGAAGGTATGGCCCTTCTGCACGCCGATCTCGAGGTAGCGGCGGGCACCCAGGCGCGCGGCGAGCGCATTGACGCGCCGGGTGGTGTGGGTCGGGCGCGGCGGCGGCAGCTCGGTCGCGACGGCGGGCGCGGCGTCGGTCACGAGGCCAGCTGCTCCATGATCGCATCCACGCCGGGCACGTGCTCGGCCGGGCCCATCGCCGCGAGGGTGGGGCGCGCGCGGAACATCTGCGCGGCCGCCTGCTGCACCTGGTCCACCGTCACGGCGGCGATCTTCGCCTTGGTCTCCTCGACCGGGATGACGCGGCCGAAGACCTGGAGCTGGCGGGCCAACTGCTCGCAGCGGCTGCCGGTCGATTCCAGCGACATCAACAGGGAGGCGCGCAGCTGCGCCTTGGCGCGGTTGAGCTCATCCTCGGTCACGTCGTGCTGCACGGCGCGCAGGGCCTCGATGGTCACCGGCATCAGCTCGCCGGCTTCCTTCTCCCCGGTGCCGGCGTAGATCTGGAACAGCCCGCCGTCGCGGAACGGCGAGGCGAAGGAATAGATCGAATAGACCAGGCCGCGCTTTTCGCGAATTTCCTGGAACAGCCGCGACGACATGCCGCCGCCGAGCAGCGTGGAGAGCAGCTGCGTCGGATAGTGCATCGGATCGCCATGCTGCACCGACGGAAAGCCCAGCACGATGTGCACCTGATCCAGCTCGCGGGTTTCGCGGAATTCGCCGCCGCCGTAGCGCGCGGGCTCGGGCGTGGTGGCGCTGGTCGCCGGCAGGTCCGCGAAATGCGTTCGCACCAGGTCGAGCAGCGTGTCGTGCTCCAGCGCGCCAGCGGCGGCGACCACCGTGGCGCCCGGCCCGTAATGGCCGCGCATGTAGCCCATCAGCGCGTCGCGGCTCATGGCCTTGATGCTGGCCTCGGTGCCGAGCACGGGGCGGCCCATGGCCTGGGACGGAAACGCGGTTTCCTGGAAATGGTCGAAGACGATGTCATCGGGCGTGTCGTTGGCCTGGCCGATCTCCTGCAGGATCACGCCGCGCTCGCGCTCCAGTTCCTCCGGGATGAAGGTGGAATGCGTGAGGATGTCGCCGATCACGTCCACCGCCAGCGCGGTGTCCTCCTTGAGGACCTTGGCGTAGAAGGCGGTCTGCTCGCGCGCGGTATAGGCGTTGAGGTGGCCGCCGACGTTCTCGACCTCGCGCGCGATGGCGGCGGCGTCGCGGCGCGCGGTGCCCTTGAACGCCATGTGTTCCAGGAAGTGGGAGACGCCGTTCACCTCCGGCGCCTCGTGCCGCGTGCCGACGCCGATATACGCGCCGACCGACACGGTCTCGACGCGCGGCATGGTCTCGGACACCACGGTCAGGCCGTTGGGCAGGCGGGTCAGGCGGACGGCATCGGTCTGGGACAAGGGCGGGGTCCTGGGCTGGGAAGTGTCAGCTCTATGTAGCGTCTCGCCCGCGGTTCCGCATCGGGCCAGGTGCAGCGCCCTTGGGCGCGGGGGTCACGCGGCGTTGCGCCGGGCATGGGCGCGCACCGCGGCCTCGATGCCGGTGAGGTCGCCGGGCAGCGTCTCGAAGCGTTCCTCGCGCTGGTACAGGTCGGCCAGGCGCGCGGGCAATGGCGGGCGGATGCCGGTGGCGCGTTCCACGGCGTCGGGGAACTTCGCCGGGTGGGCCGTGGCGGCGACGATCACCGGGATGGCGGCGTCCTCCGGCGCCAGGGCGCGGGCGGCGGCGGTGCCGACCGCGGTATGCGGGTCGGCCAGATATTGCCCGGTGGTCCACAGGTGCCGGATTTCCGCCAGCGTCCCGGCATCGTCCAGGGTGAAGCCGCGGAACAGGGCCGTGGCCTCGCGCCAGGCGGCGTCGGGCACCGGCATGCGGCCCTCGGCGCGGAAGCGGGTCATGGAGTCCGCGGTGGCGGCGCCGTCGCGGCCGAGCAGTTCGAACAGCAGGCGCTCGAAGTTCGACGACACCTGGATGTCCATGGACGGCGACAGCGAGGGTTCGACCGGCTGCGCCGACATGTCGTTGGACGCGAGGAAGCGCGCCAGGATGTCGTTGCGGTTGGACCCGATGATGAAGTGGCTGATCGGCAGCCCCATCCGCCGCGCCACCCAGGCTGCCAGCACATTGCCGAAATTGCCGGTGGGCACGCTGACCGCGACCTCGCGGTCCGGCGCGCCGAGCGCCAGCGCGGCGGCGGCGTAGTAGGGCACCTGGGCGGCGATGCGCGCCCAGTTGATGGAATTCACCGCCGACAAGCGCATCTCGGTGCGGAAGGGCGCGTCGTTGAACATCGCCTTCACCAGGTCCTGGCAGGCGTCGAAATCGCCCTTCACCGCGATGTTCTTCACGTTGGGCGCCAGCACGGAGGTCATCTGCCGGCGCTGAACCTCGCTGGTGCGGCCCTCGGGATGCAGGATGACGATGTCGATGGCGGCGCGGTCGCGACAGGCCTCGATGGCGGCGGAACCGGTATCGCCGCTGGTCGCGCCGACGATCGTCACGCGTTCCCCGCGCTTGTCCAGCACGTGGTCGAACATGCGGCCGAGCAGTTGCAGCGCCATGTCCTTGAAGGCGAGCGTGGGCCCGTGGAACAGCTCCAGCGCGAAGCAGCGGTGATCCAATTGCACCAGCGGCACCACCGCCGGGTGGCCGAAGCCGGCATAGGCCTCGTCGCACATCGCCTGCAGCGGCATGGCGCCGGCACCGAACAGCGCCAGGATGCGCGCCGCCAGCGCCGGATAGGGCAGGCCGCGCATCGCACGCCATTCGGCGGGGCTGAGCACCGGCCACGCCTCCGGCACGAACAGCCCGCCATCCTCGGCGAGGCCCGCCAGCAGGACCGCTTCGAAATCGCGCGGGGCGGCCTGCCCGCGGGTGGAGATGTAGCGCATGGCGCGTCTTTACCGGCTGCGGGCCGGGACGGCGAGGGGGCGCCGCGCTATCCTTCCGCGACACGGAGGACCCGCCATGACCGCTGCCCCATCCCCGGCCTGGGAAATGCACCTGCACGAGCTGCCCTCCGGCACGCTGGAGGTCTTCACGATGGGCGCCGGGCATCCGCTGGTGCTGCTGCCCTCGCTGGGCCGCGGGCAGGAGGATTTCGACGGCATCGCGCCGCTGCTGGTGGCCGGCGGGCTGCGGCTGATCCGCCCGGAGCCGCGCGGTATCGGCCGGTCCGACCCGCTGCGCGCGGGCGCCACCCTGCACGACATGGCGGCCGACGTGATCGCCGCCATGCAGGCCGAGCGCATCGGCCCGGCGCTGGTCGCCGGCCACGCGGCGGGCAATTGGGTCGCGCGCATCATCACCCATGCGCGCCCGGACCTGGTGGCCGGCTGCGCCATGCTGGCCGCCGTCACCGGCACCACGGTGCGGCCCGAGATCAGCGCCGCCATCGCCGGCAGCTTCGACACCGACCTGCCCGCGGCCGAGCGGCTGGAGCACCTGCGCCGCGGCTATTTCGCGCCAGGGAATGATGCGTCGGTCTGGCTGGAGGGCTGGCACAAGGATGTCGCGCTGGCGCAGCGCGCGGCGCGCGAGGCGACCACCGACCGCGCCTGGCTGCGCGCGGCGGAGAACCGCCCGCTGCTGTATGTCGCGGCGGCCGAGGACGCGATCGCAGCGCCGCCTTCCGAGGACGAATTGCGCGACGCCCTCGGCCCGCAGGTGACGCGCGTGGTGATCGACCGCGCCGGCCACGCGCTGCTGCCCGAGCAGCCGGAAGCGACGGCCGCCGCGCTGGTCGCCTTCGCGCGGCGGATCTTCAGCGCAGCTTGATGTCGATGCGCACCAGGTCGCCGCGGTAGATCCCGTCGGCGACCAGCAGCAGCACGCCGCGCGCATCCACCGCCGCGCGGCGCACATGCGCGATCGGCGCGTTCAATGGGATGCGCAGGGCGGCGGCGGTCTCGACATCGGCGCTGCCGATGGTCAGCACCTGGCGCGCATCGGCCACGCGCACGCCGGGAATGGCGGCGACCAGCTTCAGCGCGGTGCGGCTGCGCAGCTCGTCGTCGGAGACCTTCGGGCGCAGGCGTTCATCCAGGTACACATCGGCCAGCAGGAAGGGCGCGCCGTCGCGCCAGTGGCGGCGGCGGATATGGCTGTAGCGCGCGGCAGGGCGGCCGAGATCGACGAGCGGCAGGTCGGCCGCGTCGATTCCGGGTGTCTCGGACAGGATTTCGATGCGCGCACCCTCGCGAGAGCGCAGCAGGCCGGACCAGTCGGTCTCGACCTCGCACCACAGGCGGTTCGCCGCCGGCGTCGCGCGCACGAAGGTGCCGCGCGCGCGAAAGCGTTCGATCAGCCCGTCCGCTTCCAACTGATCCAGCGCCTGGCGGATGGTGGCGCGCGCCACGCCGCATTCCGCCGCCAGCTCATCCACGGTCGGAATCCGCGCGCCCGGCCGCCAGGCGCCCTGGTCGATGCGGCGCCTGAACAGCGTGGCGAGCTGGATGTAGCGCGCCACCGCGCTGCGGCTGAAGTCGACGGCGGCGCTAGGCGGCGGCATTGACGAAGGGGCGCCCGGCGCGGAAGGCCTCGATGTCGTCGATGATGCGCGCCACCAGCGCGGCCCGCGTCTCGATGGTGAGCGAGGCGGAATGCGGCGCCAGCACCACGTTGTCGAGCGCGAGGAAGCGCGGGTCGAGGCCCGGTTCGCGCGCGAAGACATCGAGCCCCGCGCCAGCGATGCCGCGCGATTCCAGCGCATCGAGCAACGCCGCTTCATCCACCACCGACCCGCGCGCGATGTTCACCAGCACGCCGCGCGCACCCAGCGCCGCCAACACGCTGGCATCCACCATCCGGTCGGTGCCGGCACCGCCGGGCGTGGCCAGGATCAGCACGTCGGAGCGTTCCGCCAGCGCGCGGATATCGGCGACGTAGGGCCAGGGCTGGTCGGGCTTCGCCCGGGGCCCGGTCCACGCCACATCCATGCCGAGGCCCGCGCAGCGCCGCGCAATGGCCTGCCCGATCCGCCCGAGCCCGACCACCCCCGCCGCCTTGCGGTGCAGGCTGATGCCCAGGCCCATGCGCTCGCTGTTCCAGCGCCCGGCGCGCACGAAGCGGTCGGCTTCCGCGACACGGCGCGCGGCGGCGTACATCAGGCCGATCGCGGCATCGGCCACGTCCTCGGTCATCACGTCGGGCGTATAGGCCACGGCGATGCCGCGGCGCGCGGCGGCGGGCAGGTCGATGCGTTCCAGCCCCGCACCCTGCGAGGACAGCAGGCCGAGGTCCGGCAGCCGCGCGAAATGCGCTTCGCCCGCGCCGGCCAGGGCCATCGTGACGGCGATACGCACACCGGGATGCGTGGCACCCGGCGCGTCCTCGGCCAACGTGTAGCGGGACGCGAGCGCCGCGCGCAGGTCGGCGGGAATCGCGGAGAGCAGCAGGATGGTCTCGGTCATTCGGCGCGGATCCCGGCGGCTTCGATCACCTGTTTCCAGCGCGCGCTCTCGGCGGCGATGGTGGCGGCGAGTTCCTCGGGCGTCGAGGGTGTCGCTTCCTCGCCCAGCGCCTCCATGCGCGCGCGATAGGCGGGGTCGTTCAGGATGCCGACGATCGCCGCGTTCAGCCGCGCGATGGCGGGTGCCGGCGTGCCCGCGGTGGTCGCGATGTAGTTGAACGGCGCGGCATCGAAGCCCGGCAACGTCTCGGCCAGCGCCGGCAGGTCGGGGGCGAGCGCGGACCGCTGCGGCGTGGTGACGCCGAGCGCGCGGAGGTTCCCCGCGCGCGACGGCGGCAACAGGATGGACAGCGTATCCAGCGCCATGCTGACCGTGCCGCCCAGCAGGTCGGTCAGCGCCGGCCCGGTGCCGCGATAGGGCACATGCGTGATGTCCACCTGCGCCATGAACTTCAGCAATTCACCCGCGAGATGCGAGGACGACCCGATGCCCGAGGACGCGAAGGACAACCGCCCCGGCTGCGCGCGCGCCAGTGCGATGAGCTCCGCGACATCGCGCGCCGGGATCGACGGATGCACCGCGAACAGGTTCGGCGCGCGCTTGTAGCCCGACACCGGCGCGAAATCCCGCACCGGGTCGTAGGGCACGGAGCGCATCAGCCAGGGGTTGATGATCTGCGGCCCGGGCGTGCCGTACAGCAGCGTCAGCCCATCGGGCGCGGCGCGCGCCACCGCCTGCGCGCCGATGGTGGCGCCACCGCCTGGCCGGTTGTCCACCACCACCGGCTGGCCGAGCGCGGCACCGAGCGGTTCGGCCAGCATGCGCGCGGAGGCATCGGCCGACCCACCGGCGGCGAAGGGCACGACCAGGCGCAGCGGGCGGGCGGGAAAGGCCGGCTGCGCCAGCGCGGGCAGCGGCAGCGCGACAGCGGCAAGCAGCGTGCGGCGATGCAGTCTCATTCGATGGTGATCCTCTGTGCTTCGATCACGCCGCGCCAGCGGGCGATCTCATCCTGGACCATGGTTGCCAGCGCGGCTGGCGTGCCGCCGAGCGGCTCGGCGCCAAGGGCTTCGAAGCGCGCACGGATGGCAGGGTCCGCCAGCACGCGGTTCACCGCGGCGTTGAGCGCGGCGATCGCCTCCGGCGGCGTGCGGGACGCCACGACCAGGTAGTTGAACGATGCGTCGTGGAAGCCCGGCACCGTGGCGGCGATGGTCGGCAACTCGGGTGCGGCCGCCGCGGGGTCGCGCGTGCTGACGGCGAGTGCGCGCAGCCGGCCCTCGCGCACCAGGGGCAGCAGTGCGGCCGCGGTGTCCATCACCATGTCGACGCGCCCGGCCATGAGGTCCTGCACGCCCGGCGCCGTGCCGCGATAGGGCACGTGCAGCAATTCGATGCCCGCCAGCTGCGCGAACAACGCACCGGCCAGATGCGCCGAGGACCCGATGCCCGAACTCGCATAGGTGATGCCGCCGGGCCGCGCCTTCGCCAGCGCGATCAGCCCCGCCACGTCGCGCGCCGGGAAATCCGGGCGCACCACGAGCAGCTTCGGCGCGCGCATCAGCGCGACAACGAGGGAAAAATCCGCCATCGCGTCATAGGGGATGTTGCGCATCATCAGCGGGTTCAGGATCTGGATCGGCGGCGGGCAATAGAGCAGCGTCAGCCCATCCGCCGGCCCACGCGCCACCATGATGGCGGCGACGGTGCCGGTGCCGCCGGGGCGGTTCTCCACGATCACGGGCTGGCCGAGGATCGCGCCCATCGGATCGGCGATGATGCGCGCCAGCGTATCCGCGGTGCCGCCCGGCGCGAGCGGGACGATGATGCGCAGCGGCCGCGCCGGCTGCCAGGCCTGCGCATGGGCGGGGCCGGCGGCGAGCGCGGCGGCCAGGAATGTCCTGCGATGCATGGCGCGCTACTCCAGCCGCATCCCGGTGGCGCGCACGACATCGCCCCAGGAATCGTAGGCGCCGCGGATGAAGGCGGCGAATTCCTCCGGCGTGCTGCCGACGATGCGCCCGCCCTGGCCGAGCAGCACGCGCCGCGTCTCGGCATCCTCCAGCGCGGCCTTGGTCGCGGCGTGCAGGATCGCAACGCGATCGGCCGGGATGCCGGCGGGGCCGAGCACGCCGTACCAGGTCTCGCTGACGAAGCCCGGCACGCCGGCTTCCACTGCCGTCGGCACGTCCGGCAAGAGCTCCAGCCGCTGCGGCGCGGTGATGGCCAGCGCCGGCACGCTGCCCGCGCGCACATGCGTCAGCAACGCCGGCACGTCGGCCGCCAGGATGTTGATGCGCCCGGCCAGCAGTTCCGTCACCGCTGGCGCGGCGCCGCGGAAGGGCACATGCGTGAGGTCGATGCCCGCGCGCAGCTTGAACAGCTCGCCCGCCAGATGCAGCGAGGAGCCGATGCCCGCCGAGCCGTAGGTCAGCTGCCCCGGCCGCGCCTTCGCCATGGCGACCAGCTCCGCCAGGGTGCGCGGCCCGAGGCCCGGTGCGGTGGCGACGATCTGCGGCACGCCCAGCACCTGCGTGATCGGCGAGAGATCGCGCCGCGGGTCATAGGGCATGTTCGGCTGCAGATGCGGCAGGATGACCATGGCGCCACTGCTGGCGAGCACCAGCGTCTGCCCGTCCGGGCGCGACTTCGCGACATGCTCCACGCCGATCAGCCCGGCCGCGCCGGCGCGCGCCTCGACGATCACGGGCTTGCCGAGGCGTTCGCCCATCACGCGCCCGATGGTGCGCGCGATCAGGTCGGCGGGCCCGCCGGCGGCGAAGGGCACGACAAGGCGTACCGGCTGGTCGGGAAAGGCCTGCGCCTGCGCGCGGCCGACCAGCGCCGGCAGCACGATGGCGGTGAGAGCGGTCCGTCTGCGGATCATGATGTTGTTTCCTCCCGGGTGTCGTCAGTGTCAGCCTGGCGGTGGCTGGTCGAACAATCCTTCGGCCGGCGCGGCCAGTTGCGGCGCGGCGTTGTCGGGCAGCGGGATCTCGTGCGCGTTCAGCGTCATCGCGACCATGGAGTAGTAGCCGACCAGCGCGGTCAGCTCGACCACGCCCTTGACGCCGAAGCGCTGCGTGACCTGGGCGTGCAGCGCCGCGGGCACGGTGCCGTCGCGCAGCAGCAGGCGGGTGTAGTCATAGACCAGCGCGTCGTCAGGCTGCGCGAAGCGCGGCGGCGCGCCATCGCGGATGGCGGCGATGATGTCGGCTTCGACGCCGGCATCGGCGGCGGCCTGCGCGTGGACGGTCCATTCCACCTGCGCCGACCAGCGACGTCCCGTGACGATGATGGCGAGTTCCGACAGCCGCTTGCCGAGCGACGTGCCGAAGCGCAGCGATTCCCCCAGCGACGACCAGGCGCGCGCGAGGTCGGGCGCATGGATCGCCGCGCGCAGCGGCCCCACCACGCGCCCGCGCGGGCCGGAGACGACGCGGTCCCAGACCTCGCGCTGCGCGTCATCGACCAGGTCGTCGCGCGTGGAGGGCAGCGGGATGCGCGGCATGTCAGCCATCCACCACGGGCGTGGCGAGCATCGACGGGCGTTCGCGGAAGCGCGCCTGCCAGGCGGCGTAGCGCGGCGCGCGGTCGCGCCAGCCCAGGTCGGCGAAACGGAAATCCATGTAGTCGCCGGCAATGGCGAAGGTGATCTGCGCGATGCCGGCGGGTGTGGCGGCGATCGCGTCGATCTCGGCATCGATGGCGCGCAGCGCGGAGTCGGCCTTCACCGCGAAGGCGTCCAGCAGGGCGGCGGGCGGTGCGGCCTTGGCGCGTTCACCGCGCCACAGGATCAGCAGGTCGAGGAAGCCGGTCGCCAACGCATGGCGGCGCAGTTCGGTGAAGCGCGCCGGCCCCGCCGCCGGGACCATCCGCCCACCACCGCCCAGGCTGTCGAGATATTCGATGATGACGGCGCTGTCGTACAGCACGGTGCCGTCCTCGAGCACCAGCGTCGGGATCTTGCCGAGCGGATTGTCAGGCAGCAGTTCCGGCGCGACCTTGTCCATCGCGACCACGGTGCGCACGGTCGTGATGCGATCCACCACGCCCAGTTCATGCGCCGCCACCATCACCTTCCGCACGAAGGGCGATCGCGGCGACCAGTGCAGCTTCATCATCCTTGGCGATCCCCCTTGCCTCGTTAGGTCATATGTATGACTTTAGCGCGGGCGTCACGCACGTCCAGGGAGGAAGGAACGGCCGCACGGATGCCGATCACCTATGACGCCGTGAAGGCGCTCTCGGCGCAGCTCTACGACTGGTCGCTGCGGCGCGTGCCGCCGGATACGCTGGCCGGGCTGGAGACCGCGCTCGCCAGCGAGACGCAGGATGGTGCGCGCCAGGTGCTGCGCATGATGCTCGGTTCCGCCCGCAAGGCCGAGGCGGAGGACCGCTTCGTCTGCTCCGACGCCGGCGTGCCCGTGTTCCATGTCACGATCGGCACCGCGGCGCGGCTCGATGGCGACATCAAGGCCGCGATCAGCGACGGCTTCGACGAACTGGTCGAACGCATCAGCCCGCCCTTGCTCAAGCACGTGACCAATCCGCTGACCAACGAACGCGGCTACAAGGGCCGCGACATGCCCCTCGTCACCTGGGATGTCGCCGGCGGCGCCGACTGGGTCGAGATCCTGTGCCAGCCCAAGGCGCTCGGTTCGGGCCGCTGGGCGGCGCTGGAGACCTTCTCCTTCCCCAGCCTCGCGCAGATCGAGGCGTACGTGATGAAGGTGGTGATGCAGGCGGGGTCGCAGCATTGCCCGCCGGTGATCATCGGCGTGGGCATCGGTGGCAGTTTCGATGTCGCCGCGCGCATCGCCTCGAAGGCGACGATGCGCGCCATCGGCACCACCAACCCCGAACCCGTGCTGGCGGCGATGGAACAGCGCCTGCTGCGCGCGGTGAACGCCACCGGCTTCGGGCCGATGGGCACGGGCGGCGACACCACCGCGCTGGCGGTGCATGTCGATTACGCCTCGGGCCACGGCTACACGCCGGTCGCGGTCTGCTTCAACTGCTGGATCAACCGGCGCACGCGCGCGCGCATCCACAACGACGGCCGCGTGGAGCGCATGGAATGAGAACCATCCGCTTCCCCATGTCGCGCGAGGACGCCCGCAGCCTCAGCGCCGGCGACATGATCCTGGCGGATGGCGAGATCGTCATCACCGCCGGCCTGCCCACCATCCAGCGCCTGGTCGCCTGCGCCGACGAAGCGCGCGACCCGCCCATCGCGCTGGACGGCGGGTCGCTGTTCCACCTTGGCTCCTACAGCCAGGACACCGCGGATGGCGGGCTGGAAATCCTTTATATGAACCCGACCACCAGCACGCGCTTCAACCCGCTGATGCCGCGGCTGATCCGCCACTTCGGCCTGACCGCGGTGGGCGGCAAGGGCGGCCTCGATGCCGGCTGCGTGGACGCGATGGCCGAGGTCGGCTGCGTCTACCTGTCGTTCCTCGGCGGCGGCGCGCCGCTGCATTCCGCCGCGATCAAGGCGGTGCGCGCGGTCGCCTATCCCGACCTGGTGGCGCATTACCGCCTGGTTCGCCTCGCCGTCGAAGGGCTCGGGCCGCTGACCGTCGGCATCGACACGCATGGCAACAGCCTGTTCGACACGCTCCAGCAGCAGGCCGCTGACCGCATGCCCGACATCCTCGCGCGCCTCGCTGCCGAGCGCGCCGCATCGTGACGGAGACCGCCATGCCCGACACCCCCTGGCCGCCCGGCATCGAACCCGTGGTGCCCGTGCCCGGCTACCCGAATACCTGGACGCATACGCCCGCGCGCGCGCCGTTCCCGCGCGCGCCGGGTGCGACGGAACACAGCGCGCCCGCGGCGCTGCACCGCAAGCTCGCGACCGGCGAGGCGAACCTCGCGGAACGCAGCAAGGGCAGACCCGCCATCGGCCAGTTGATGGAGATTTCCGGCCGCATCCTCGATGAAGCTGGCCGCCCCGTGGTGGGTGCCATCGTCGAGCTGTGGCAGGCCAATGCCGCCGGCCGCTACGCGCATGCCATCGACACCTCCGCCGCGCCGCTCGACCCCAACTTCGAAGGCCATGGCCGCATCCGCAGCGATGCCGATGGCCGCTACGCCTTCACCACCATCAAGCCCGGCGCCTATGCCGTGCCGGTGCAGGAGACCTGGTGGCGCCCGCCGCACCTGCATTTCTCGGTCTTCGGCCCGTCCTGCCTGTCGCGCCTGGTGACGCAGATGTACTTCCCCGGCGACCCGCTGAACGACATCGACCGCATCCTGCAATCCATCCCGGATGCAGCGGCGCGGTCGCGCATGGTGGCGCGGATGCTGCCGCCGGCCTCGGTCGGGTCCGTCCACCTCGGCTTCACGCACGACATCGTGCTGCGCGGCCGCTTCGCGACGCCGGAGGGCTGAGACGATGCATCCCACCTCCCAGCAGACCATCGGCCCGTTCTTCCCGCGCGGATTCATCGGCCCGGCCGAGCACGACCTGACGCGCGTGACAGCCGATGCCGAACCCACCACGCAGGGCGAGGCGGTGATGCTGCGCGGCAGCGTCACGCGCGCCGGCGGCGTGCCCTGCGTCAACGCCATCCTGGAGATGTGGCAGGCCGATGCGGCGGGCCGCTTCGGTGCCGACCCGGCCTTCCTCGGCTGGGGCCGCGCCTTCACCGATGCCGAGGGACGCTACGCCTTCCGCACGGTGATCCCGGGCGGCTTCACCGACGCCACCGGCACGCGCGCGCCGCACGCCAACATCACGGTGATGGGTGCCGGGCTGATGCGCCGCGTGCTGACCACGGTGTTCTTCCCCGGCTTCGAGACCGAAGCCGATCCGGTCATGGCCGCGGTGCCGACCGTGCTGCGCCCGCTGCTGCTGGCCGAGCCCGCGCGGCGCGAGAAGGGCCTGCGCTGCTTCCGCTTCGACATCCGCCTGCGCGGCGAGAACGAGACGCCCTTCTTCGACCTGTAGGGCGTCGCGGTGCTGCCGATGGTCCTGTCATCGGCGCGCCTATCGGCATGGCGCGCGAGGTCCGTCGGTCGCGCGCGACACCGGGCGCGCTCAGGCCGCCGTCCACCCGCCATCGACCACCACCGACGACCCGGTCATCAGCGCCGCGGCGTCGGAGCACAGGAACACGATCGCCCCCATCAGGTCCTCGACCTGGCCGAGCCGACCCAGCCGGATCATCGACAGCACCTGCGCCTTGAACGCCGCATCCTCGAAGAAGGGCTTCGTCAGTGGCGTCTCTATGAAGGTCGGGCAGAGCGTGTTCACGCGGATGCCGTGCGGTGCCAGGTCCACCGCCATCGCGCGCGCCAGGCCTTCGATCGCCCATTTCGACGCGCAGTACACGCTGCGCCGCGCACCGCCGACATGCCCCATCTGCGACGAGACATGCACGATGGCCCCGCCGATGCCCGCGGCGATCATCCCGCGCGCGACAGCCTGCGCCGCGAAGAAGGCCGCGCGCACGTTCAGTTCCATGATGGCGTCGAAATCAGCGACGGTCACATCCTGGAACGGCGCCGGGCGATTGGTGCCGGCATTGTTGACCAGCGCGTGGAACGGCCCGGCGGCTTCGATCGCGCGCGCCGCGGCATCAAGGTCCGTCACATCCAGCACCAGCCCGCGCGCCTGCCCGCCCTCGGCGCGGATGGCGGCGGCGGCCTCCTCCACCTCGGTCGCGCTGCGCGCCGCGAGCACCACCTCGGCCCCCGCCTGCGCCAGCGCCGCCGCGGCGGCCAGCCCGATGCCGCGCCCCGCGCCGGTCACCAGCGCGCGGCGACCATCCAGCCGAAACGACGGCGTCTTCGGCAGCGCCATCATTCGGCAGCCTGCCCATAGGGCACGTTGCGCCCGCCATAGCGCCGCAGGCGGATATTCGCCTGCTCCGCATGTCCGGCGAAACCCTCCAGCATGCACAGCCGCGAGCAATAGGCGCCGATCATGGCACTCGCCTCATCGGTCAGCACGCGCTGGTAGGTCACGGTCTTGAGGAACTTGCCCACCCACAGCCCGCCCGTGTAGCGCGCGGCCCCCATGGTCGGCAGCGTGTGGTTGGTGCCGATCACCTTGTCGCCATAGCTGACATTGGTGCGCGGCCCGAGGAACAGCGCGCCGTAGTTGGTCATGTGCTTCAGGAAGAAATCGTCGTCGCGCGTCATCACCTGCACATGCTCGCTGGCGATGCGGTCTGCCTCGCGCAGCATGTCGGCGCGGTCCTCGCAGACGATCACCTCGCCGTAGTCCTGCCACGCCTTGCGCGCCACCTCGGCGGTCGGCAGCACCGCGAGCAGGCGCTCGACCTCGGCCATCGTGTCGCGCGCGAGCTTCTCGGAATCGGTCAGCAGGATGGCGGGGCTGGTCGGGCCATGCTCCGCCTGGCCCAGCAGGTCGGTCGCACACAATTCGCCATCCACGCTGTCATCGGCGATCACCAGCGTCTCGGTCGGCCCGGCGAACAGGTCGATGCCGACGCGGCCGTATAATTGCCGCTTGGCCTCCGCCACATAGGCATTGCCGGGGCCGACCAGCATGTCGACGGGTTTGATGCTCTCGGTCCCCAGCGCCATCGCGCCGACGGCCTGCACGCCGCCCAGGCAATGGATCTCGTCCGCGCCCGCCAGGTGCTGCGCCGCCACGATCGCTGCCGCCGGCCGGCCATTGAAGGGCGGCGCGCAGGTGACGATGCGCGGCACCCCCGCCACCTTCGCCGTCACCACGGACATATGGGCGGAGGCCAACAGCGGATACTTGCCGCCCGGCACGTAGCAGCCCACCGAGTTCACCGGGATGTTGCGGTGCCCCAGCACCACGCCGGGCAGCGTCTCCACCTCGATGTCACGCAGCGATTCGCGCTGGTGCTGCGCGAAGTTGCGGACCTGCTCCTGCGCGAAGCGGATGTCGTCCAGCGCACGCGCCGGCAGCTCGGCCAGGCAGTCGCGGATCTCGGCATCGGTCAGGCGGAAATCGGCGCGGTCCCAGCGGTCGAACTTCACCGACATCTCGCGCACCGCGGCGTCGCCGCGCGCGGCGATGTCGGCCAGCAGCGCCTCGACCGTCGCGCGCACGGCGCCTTGCGCCGCGTCCTTCTCCGCCGCCGCAATCGATCGTTTCAGCCAGCGTGCCATGGCGGTGTCCCCTGCTTGTCAGGGGCGGACCTTGCCCCCGCATGCCGCGCGGGACAACCGTTCAGCCAGGTGCCGCCCAGCCGATTCGCCCGACCGCGCCGCAGGCCCCGCATTCCGCCTTCCAGGTGGTGTGATCGACGCCGCACGCCGCGCAGCGCCAGCGCGGCGCGCCCTGCGCATTGGCCGCCGCGCGCAGCCACTTGGCCTGGGCGGCGCGGGCATCGGCGGTGTCGCCGTGCTCGACCTCCTCAAGCTCGGCCAGCATCAGGAAGGCGCGGCGGTCGGCCGTGCGGGTCGCCACCAGCGCATCCAGCTCGCTGCGCGCCCGCCCGGTCAGCCCGGCATCGATCGCGGCGCGCGCCATCAACAGGCGGCTCTCGGGGTGTTCGCGATTGCGATGGACCAGGTCCTCCACCGCCTTCACCCGCGCCAGGCGGTCCTTCTCGCCGGCCAGCCAGGCGGCGCCGATATCGGGATGCGGCGCGGCCAGCCAGGATTGCTCCAGCACCGCCCGCGCACGCCGCCCGCCGCCGGCATCGCCCAGCCGCTTCGCATAGGCCAGCGCGCCGGGCGCGAAGCCGGCATCGGCGGCGACGGCCTGCTTCTCGAACTCGCCGGCGCGCGACGCGTCTTCCTCCTGCAGGGAGGCCGCCAGCGCCAGGGCCGCGCGCGGCGCATCCGGCGCGGCCAGCGCCAGCGCCTCGCGCCAGTCGCGCATGCGCAGGGCCAGCACCTGGCGTTCCTCGCGCAGCCAGGCGGCACCGGGCTGCGCGGCCTCGGCCTCCTTCGCCAGGCGCTGGGCGGCGGGCCAGTCCTCGCGCTGCATCGCCTGGCGCAGCAGGCCGCGCAGGCCGAGGAAGCGCGCATCGGGGCGCTCGGCCAGCGCCTTGAAGTCGATGGCGGCGGCCTCCTCGCGCCCGGCCAGGCGCTCGGCCTCGGCGGTCAGCAACAGGGTCTGCGGCGTATCGCCCAGCAGCACGCGGGCGCGCCGCACCTCGACCCGCGCGGCCTCCGCCGTGCCGGCCGCCAGCGCCACCAGGGCGCGCGTCACCGCCGCATCGCCATCGGCGCGGCGCTGCGCGCGGCGGGCGGCGCGCTGGCGGGCCGGCACCGCCGCCATCCAGCGCAACCCCGACAGCACCGCCTGCACCAGCACGAAGGCCAGTGCCAGGCCCATCACCGCGATCGGGACGGTGATGCCGATCCAGACCTCGCCGACCTCGATCTCGACCGTGCCGCCGACCTGCGCGAGCCACAGCGCAAGCCCGGTGACCGCGGCCAATCCCGTCAGCAACAGCAGGGCACGACGCATCCGCGCGCCTCAGCCGTTCGCCAGGGCCGCGTGCGCGGCACGCGCCGCCGACAGCGCGCGCGCCTGCTCGGCCCAGGGGCGCATCGCCTCCTGCGCGGCGGCGGGCAGGCGGGACAGCCGCGCCAGCGCGCCCTCCAGGTCGCCGGCATCGAGCGCGCGGCGCGCGCGTTCGATCTCGGCGGCGGCGGCATCGCCCCAGACCACCTCCTGCCCGCGGCGCACCGTGACCAGGCCGGACAGCCGCGTCACCGCGGAATCGAGCACGCCCTGGCCATCGCGCGAGGCCTCGCTGGCCGCCCGCGCGGCGCGCGCCGCATCCTCGAAGGACAGGCGCAGCGCGGGTTCGGTGGGCGGCGCGGCCTCGGCGAAGCGTACCAGCGCCGGCGGCGCGTTGGGGAAGGCGACCAGCGCCGGCCCCAGCGCCTGCCCGGCATCGAGCTTCTGGCGCAGCGCATCGAGCGCGGCGATACGCGCCGCGCGCGCCTCCAGCGCCGCGATGCGCGCCTGCGCGGCTTCAAGCGCGGCGATGCGCGCGACCAGCGCCGATTCCGCGCCACTCACGCGCTGTTGCAGCGTGCCGGCCGCGGCGGCCAGGCGCTCGCCCTCGGCCCGTTCGGCGGCAGCGAGGCGTTCGGCCAGGCTGCGCGCCAGGTCCTCGACACGGCGGATGCCCTCGGCATCGGCGGCCTGCTGCCGCGCGGCGATGGCATCCAGCCGTTCCGACAGGCGTTCGGCGCGGGTGGACAGGCCCTCGGCGGCGGCGCGCGGCGCGAAGGCCTGCGGGTCCAGCACCGGGCGCGCCTCGACCGCGGTGATCTGCGCGGCGAGCGCTTCCAGGCGTTCGGCCAGCGGGCGCAGGTCGGATGGCGGCGGCAGGGCGGCGATGCGCGCCTCGACCGGCGCGAGGTCGATGGGCGGGCGCGCCTCGATGGCGGCGATGCGCTGTTCGACCGGCGCGAGGTCCGGGATGCGGCGCTGCTCGGCGGCGGCCAGCCGGGCGGGGATCGATTCCAGCGCGGCGATGCGGGCTTCCAGCGCGGCCACCGCCGCCGCCGTCGGGTTCGGCGGCGGCGCCGGGCGCGGCGTGAGCCACAGCCAGGCCGCCGCCACCACCAGCACCGCCCCGCCCGCGACCAGCGGAATCGCGGCGGGATCGAGCAGGCGGCGGGGCGGCGGCGGCGGCGTGGGTGCGTCGGTCATGCCCGTCCTCGTGGATCAGCGGCGGGAGGTATAGCAACCGGCGCGCCCTCTGGCGCCAGCCGGTGCGGTTCAAGCCGGCGGCGCACCGAGCAGCGCAGGCAGCAGGCCGGGGTCGGGCCGCGCGGGCATCGCGACGGCGGCGAAGCGCAAGGGCGCCAGGGCCTCGGCGATGCGGGGGCTGAGCACCAGTGCGCGCATGGCCCGCGTGGCATCGGCCAGCCCGGCGCGCCGCAGCAGGGTGGCCATGATGCGCGCACCACGCGGCGAGGTGACGAGCATGGCCGCCACGCGCCCCTGCGCGATCGCCGCGCGGGCGGGTTCGGGCAGCGCGGTGGCGGGTGCGGCGGCATAGACGACGCGGCGGATCACGCGAAAGCCCCGCGCCCGCAGCGCGGCGGCCAGATCGGCGCCATAGCCGCGCCCGACCGCGAGCAGCAGCGGCCCCCCGGCGGGATCGAGCCGCGCCGCGGCCAGCGTGGCGAGCGCGGCGGCATCGCCCTGCGCGGCGGTGACATCGGCGAAGCCGCGGGCGCGCGCTTCGGCCGCGGTGCCCGCGCCGACCGCCAGCACGGGCATCGGCGTGGGC
>NZ_CAKKLX010000037.1 GCF_918698155.1 Roseomonas sp. CECT 9278 | reverse complement strand
TGACCCTGGAAACCATCGGCGCCGTCAGCGACACTCCCCATGTCAGCCTGTCCGCCGTGACAGCATGACACGGCGGCCCAACCCGCCAGCGATCATCGCTCCTACACCACGCGATGGGACACGACCGGCGCCTGCCGTGCTGCGTGGTACCGGGTGCGTCGCTGCCGTCGGGTGGTGGCGCCGCGGCGGGGCGCGTCTGGCGGGGGATGGTGGGATGCGGACGGTCGGGTTCGAACCGACACTCCGTTGCCAGAAGCGGATTTTAAGTCCGCTGCGTCTGCCAATTCCGCCACGCCCGCGGCGTTCCCGCCTCGCCTTCGCGGGCCCGAAACCCGCCCGCGTCCAATGCGGGGGACGGGTGCCTGGACGCGTCAAGGCCGAGGCATCAGCCTAACGCAGTTCGCGCGCGGATGGAATCATCCGATCGGGTGAAGATGCGCGTGAAAACAACGGGCTATGGCCGTGCCTTGCCCAAGGGCGCCGGCGCGATGCCTCCCTGCGACCGCGCGCGTGAAGGGTTTCGTAGGCTCCGGCACGCCATGATCGCCATGGTCTGCGCCATCGGCGGCACCGCGATGGCAGCCCGCCGTCGCAGCGATCAGGCTCAGGAGGCATCTGCGTGCAGAACACCGCCCCATCCGCCACGCTCCCGCCCGCCCTGGCCGTCAGCGGCCTGGCCGGCCTGCTCGCGGTCGGCGACGCGCTGGTGCATCCCGCCCATGGGGTGGGCCAGTTCGATGGCGTCGATGCCGATGAATTCGACGGCACGCGCCTCGAATTCCTGCGGCTGTTCTTCGCGGAGCGCCGCATGACGCTGCGCGTGCCGCTCGCCAAGGCGCAGCGCAACGGCCTGCGCCGCCCGATGGCACGCGAAACGCTGGACAGCGTGATGACGGTGCTGGCCGCGGCACCGCGCAGCAGCCGCGTGATCTGGGCGCGCCGCGCGGTCGAGCTGGCCGCCAAGGTCAATTCCGGCGACCCGGTCACGGTCGCGGAAGTGCTGCGCGACCTCGGCCGCCATGCCGGCCGGCCCGACCAGCCGACCGGCGAGCGCGTGCTGTTCGAACAGGCGATGGACCGCCTGGCCGGGGAGATCGCCGCCCTGGACCACATCACGCGGGCCGAGGCGACGGCGCGCATCCTCGACCAATTGCAGCGCCGCCACGCGGCATCGTAAACGCGCTGGAGGGGGCGCGCATCGTCGCGGCGTCCCACCGGACGCAGGATGCCCCATGCCTCTCGATCCCGGCGCGCAGCGTGTCCTCGACCTGATCCGGTCCTTCGGCCGGCCGCCGCTGCACGAGCTCACCCCCGACGAGGCACGCGCCGGCAATACCGCGGCGCGGCCGATCCTGCAGCCCGACCCGCCCGAGGTCGCGATGGTGGCCGACCTGTCCTGCCCCGGGCCGGCCGGCCCGGTGCGGCTGCGCCAGTATCGCGGCCGCGGCACGCCGGACGGCGCGGTGCTGCCCTGCCTGCTCTACCTGCATGGCGGGGGGTGGGTGATCGGCGACCTCGACAGCCACGACCAGCTGTGCCGCAGCCTGGCGAACCACCTGGGCGCCGCGGTCATCGCGGTGGACTACCGGCTGGCACCCGAGGCGCGATTCCCCGCCGCGGTGGAGGATGCCGTGGCCGCGCTGCGCTTCGTCGCGGCCGAGGCCGCGCGCCTGATGATCGACCCGGCGCGCATCGCGGTGGGCGGCGACAGCGCGGGCGGCAACCTTGCCGCCGTGCTGGCGCTGATGGGGCGGGATGGCAGCGTGCCGGCGCCGTGCTTCCAGATGCTGCTGTACCCCGCCACCGACATGGCCGGGAACACGCCCTCGGCGCAACGCTTCACCGAGGGGTATCCGCTGACGTCGAAGGGCATGCAGTGGTTCATCGACCACTACGCGCCGGACCGCGCGCAGCGGATCGACTGGCGCGCCTCCCCGCTGCGTGCCGCCAGCCTGGCCGGCACGCCGCCGGCCTTCGTGATGACCTGCGGCCACGACCCGCTGCTCGACGAAGGCCGCGAATATGCGCGGCGGCTCGACGAGGAAGGCGTGCATGTGACGCACCTGCATGTGGCCGACCAGATGCACGCCTATCTGGGCATGGGGCGGATGATCCCCGCCGCGGAGCTGACTCTGCGCCAGGCGGCCGCGGCGCTGCGGATGCACTGGGGCCTGGACTGACCGTCAGCCCGGCGGGGCGACCGAGAGGCCCTTCACGCCGTGCCTGGCGATCAGCCGGGCCACCAGGCCCGAGGCCTTGGCTTCCTCGACGAAGCCGCGCAGGAATTCGGCGCCGGCGACATTGGCGCGCTTCGTGCCGACCGCCTGCTGCACCGACATGAACTGGCCATCGAGGATGCGCGCGCCCGGCAGCGCCGCGGCATCGGCCAGCAGGCGCGGGCGCAGCCCGGCCAGTGCCTCCAGCCCTTGGCCGGTGAAGATCTCGAGCGCGCCGTCGATGCTCTCCGCACGCAGCAGCGTGGCCTGGTGGATGTTGCGGTCGAGCCAGAGGTCATAGGCGGCGCGCGCGGTGCTCGCGATGCGGATGCCGGGGCGATCGACCTCGGCCAGCGTGGTGATCGGGGACCCCGCAGGCACTAGGTAGGTCGCCTCGATCTCGGCATAGGCGGCGGTGAAGGCGATGGTCTCGGCGCGCTGGGGCTCGGCGCCGATCAGGCCGATATCCCAGGCATCGGTGCCGGCCGCATCGGCCAGCGTGCCGGGCCGCGGATAGGGCACGAAGCGCACCGGCACGCCGAGCCGTTCGGCCACCGCGCGCGCCAAGTCAGGGGCGACGCCCTCGGGGCTGCCATGTTCGTCCCGCCCGGTCACCAGCAGGAAATTGCCGAGGTTGATGCCGGCGCGAAGCACGCCGTGCGGCGCGAGCTGGGCGAGGATATCGGGGGACATGGATCGCTTCCGTTGCCTTGCGCTGGTCCGCGCCGGCGGGATCGCCGATGCGGTGGATCAGGTGTTCGAAAGACCGTTTGCGGCGTGGCCCGTCAAGGCGGATCGCGCCGATGCGCGCCAGTAGACGTCGCGCCCGGCGGGGCGGCAAGCGCATGCGTGGCGTTGACACGCCGGCTGGGCTTCGCGAGCCTTCGGCAAAACCGGAGACGCCAGGACATGACACGAATGCGCACCACGCGCCGCGGCGTGCTCGTCGCCGCGGCGGGCCTGGCCACCTTGCCCGGTGCTGCGCGCGCGCAAGCCTGGCCCACGCGCCCGGTGCGCTTCATCATTCCCTTCGCGGCCGGCGGGCCGGTCGAATTGCCGGCGCGCTTCCTGGCCGAACGCCTGACGCAGACGCTGGGGCAGCCGGTGCTGGTGGAAGCGCGGCCGGGTGCGGGCGGGGCGCTGGGCATCCAGGCCGTGCTGGCGGCGAATGACGGGCATACGCTGCTATTCACCACCTCCTCGGTGGTGATCCTGCCGGCGCTGATGCGCAACCCGGGCTTCGATCCGCAGCAGGACCTGGTGCCGGTCAGCATGGTGTCGGATGCGCCGATGGCGCTGCTGGCGCGCACCGACTGGCCGGTGCGCGACCTGGCGGACCTGCTGGCCCAGGCGCGGGCGCGGCCGGGGCATTTCTCCTTCGGCTCGTCCGGGGCGGGGTCGACCACGCATCTGGGCGGGGAATTGCTGAAGGTGCGGGCCGGGATCGACCTGCTGCACGTGCCCTATCGCGGCGCGGGCCAGGCGGTGAATGCGCTCTATGCCGGCGACACCGACCTGCTGGTGACCGGGCTGATCGAGACGCTGCGCCATGTGCGCGACGGGCGGCTGCGCGCGATCGCCGTGACATCCGCCACGCGCAGCCCGGTGCTGCCGGATGTGCCGGCGATCGCGGAGCTGGTGCCGGACTACGCCATGTCGATCTGGTACGGCATCTTCGCGCCGCGCGGCACGCCGGCCGAGGTGGTGGAGCGGATCGCCCGCGAGCTCGCGCCGCAGCGCAGCGGCAACCGGCTGGCGGAGCAGATGACGGCATCCGGCGCCGCATTGCTGCTGGACGGCCCGGCGCCGCTGGCCGCGCGCGTGGCGCGCGAGGTGCCGCAATGGAAGGCGCTGGTCGCCGCCGCGCGCATCCCGGTGGAGTAGCGTTCAGCCGAGCCCCAGCAGCTTTGCCGCATGGGCGGCGAGCGGCTTGCGCTGGACCTTCGCGCTGGCCGTCATGCCGATCGCCTCGAAGCCATCCACCAGGACCAGGTGGCGCGGCAGCTTGAAGCCGGCCATGCGGTCGCGCGCCCAGGCCAGGAGTTCGGCGTCGGTCGCGGTCACGCCATCGTTCAGGATCACGAAGGCGCAGGGCACTTCCATCAGCCGCGGATCGGGCACGCCGACCACCACGGCCTGGCGGATGGCGGGGTGGCGATGGAGGATGTCCTCGACCTCGCTCGGTGCCACGTTCTCGCCGCCGACGCGGATGATCTCCTTGGCACGGCCGGTGAATTCCAGGCGGCCATCGGCACCGAGCCGGCCGATGTCGCCGGTGGACAGCCAGCCATTGGGGTCGAGCGCGGCGGCGGTCTCCGCCGGCTTGTCGAAATAGCCCTTCATCACGGACCAGCCGCGCACCAGGATCTCGCCGGCTTCGCCCGGCGCGCAGTCGCGGCCGGTGGCGATGTCGCGGATGCGGATGTCGATGCCCGGCTGCGGGCGCATGCGGGCCGATACGCGCACCTCCTCGGCTTCCCACCAGCAGGACTGCGCGACATTGGGCGAGGCCTCCGACAGCCCGTAGCCGACCACGCAGTCGCGCGCGCCGAGTTCGTCGATGATGCGCCGCACGATGGCCGGCGACGCCGCCGCCCAGGCGCCGCGCAGCGCCAGCCGCCGCTGCGCGCGGTCCGGGTGGTTCAGCAGCATCAGCGCCATGGTGTCGTTGCCGGAGAAATGCGTGCAGCGTTCCGCTTCCATCAGGCGCAGCGCCTCGCCCGGTTCGAAGCGGTCCATGGTGACCAGCGTGGTCGCGTGCTGCAGGCAGGACAGGATGGACAGCGTGGTGCCCGCGACATGGAAGAAGGGCCGCGCGCTGTGGAAGCGGTCGGCGATCCGCAGCCCCATCCGCCCGCCGGAGACGAAGCCATTCGCGCACATGCTGCGATGCGCCAGCATCACCCCCTTGGGGAAGGATGTGGTGCCGGAGGTGTACTGGATCAGCAGCGCGTCATCGGGCGTGCAGGTGGCCGGGGCGGCCTGCGTGCCGGCCGTGAGGAAGGCGTCCCAGGCGGTGGTGCCAGCCGGCGGGGCGGCATCATCCAGCACCACGACCTGCGCGAGGTCGGGCAGCGCGGGATCGGGCAGCGCGGCATCGATGCCCGGGCAGATGCCGCGCAGCATCGCCAGGAAATCCACCTTCAGCACGCGCGCGCCCAGGAACAGCAGCCGCACGCGCGACTGGCGCAGCCCATAGGCGAGTTCATCCGCCTTGAAGCGCGTGTTGACCGGCACCGCGACAGCGCCGATCGACCCGATGGCGAGGAACAACGCCACCCAGCGGGGGCCGTTGCCCAGGCAGATGCCGACATGGTCGCCGCGCGCCACGCCGGCCGCGACCAGCGCGGCGCGGATGCGCGCGACCCGGTCGGCCAGTTCGGCGAAGGTCACGCGGCCCTCGGGCGAGACGATCGCCTCCACATCCGGCGCCAAGGCCACGGCGCGCTGCAGCGCGTCCTCGGTGGTCAGGGGGCAGAGGCGCGCGATGTCCATCAGCGGTCCCCGAAGCCGGCCATGGCGCGGCGCCATTCGGCGGCGGCCAGGCTTTCCTCGATCGCCATGAGTTCGGTCGCGAGCGCGCCGCGCGGGTCGCGTTCCAGCCCTTCGTCGATGCACCGCTTGGCCAGCGCCAGCGCGGCGGGCGGCGCCTTCGCGATGGTGGCGGCGATGGCGGCAACGGCGCCTTCCAGCGCCTCGGGCACGACGATGCGCGAGACCAGCCCGGCCGCCAGCGCGTCATCCGCCGTCAGCGTGCGCCCGGTGAACATCATGTCCTTCGCGAGCCGCTTGCCCAGCACGCGCGGCAGGCGCTGCGTGGCGCCGACCGTGCCCCACAGCGCCTCGGGCGTGCGGAAGCTCGCGGCGGGCGTCGCGATGATGAAATCGGCAGCGGCGGCGATCTCGACGCCCGACCCCACCGCCGGGCCTTCGACCACGGCAACCACCGGCATCGGCAGGCGCTCGATGGCGTCATAGGCGGCGAAGGCCTTGAGGCGCCGCGCGCGGATCGCGTCGTCGCCCATGCCCTGGCGTTCCTTGAGGTCGGCGCCGGCGCAGAAGACCGGGCCGCGGGCGCGGATCAGCAGCAGCTTCGCGCCATCGGCCACCGCACGGCGCGTGGCGCCCAGCAGCGTCTCGCACAGCGCGGTGTTGAGCGCGTTGCGCGCCTCCGGCCGGTTGAGCGTGAGCGTCGCCACGCCGTCATCGGCGATGGCGTAGAGCGCCGCTTCGGTCATATCGCGCCTGCCTCCCGCAAGGACGCGATGCGCGCGGCGTCGTAGCCGAGCCGGTCGCGCAGGATCTCGTCCGTGTGTTCGCCGAGCAGCGGCGGGCGGCCCGCCACCGGTTGGTCCCAGCCGTCGAAGCGCAGCGGCACCGGCAGGGCGGGGAAGTCGCCCAGCACCGGGTGCGCGACGCGCGCGACCATGCCGCGCGCCGCGACATGCTCGTCGGCCAGCACCTCATCGAGCGCCAGGACCGGGCCGTTCGGCACGTCCTGCGCATCCAGCGCCGCCACCGCCTCGGCGCGCGTCAGCGTGGCCATGGCGGCGGTGAGCGCGTCCATCACCTCGGCCCGGCGCGCGACGCGCCCGGCATTGGCGGCGAGGCCGGCATCGGCGCCCAGCGCATCGAGCTGCAGCGCGCGGCACAGCGGCGCCCAATGCTGGTCGGAACAGGTGATGTGCAGGAAGCGGCCGTCACGGCAGCGGAAGCTCGCGGTCGGCACGCGGCCGGGGTGCTCGGTGCCCAGGCGCGGCGGCACCTCGGCCAGCGCGAACCAGCGCGCGGCGGCGATGGTCAGCAGGCTGACCTGGCCATCCAGCATGGAGAAGTCGACGAAGCCCCCCTGCCCGGTCGCGTCGCGCCCGCGCAGCGCCGTCAGCACCGCGATCGCGACCCACAGGCCGGAGGTCAGGTCCGCCACCGGCAGCCCCGGCTTCACAGGGCCGCCGCCGCGTTCGCCGGTCAGGCTCATCAGCCCGCCCATCGCCTGGAAGACGGTGTCGTAGCCCTTGCGCTTCGCATAGGGACCGGTCTGCCCGAAGCCGGTGCAGGACAGGTACACCAGCCGCGGATTGACCCCCTGCAGCGACGGCCAGTCGAGGCCGCGGCGCTTCAGCGTGCCGACGGGGAAGTTCTCCAGCAGCACATCGGCCTGCGCGGCCAGGCCGCGGATGATGGCCTGGCCCTCGGCATGACGCAGGTTCACCGTGACCGACCGCTTCGACCGGTTGCACGACATGAAGTAGCCGCTGACCGACCCGCCCGGCCCTTCGGCGAAGGGTTCGAAGCTGCGCGTCTCATCGCCGCTGCCGGGTTGCTCGACCTTGGTCACCTCGGCACCGAGCTCGGCCAGGATCATCGACGCGAAGGGACAGGCCAGCACGCGCGACAGGTCGAGGATGCGGATGCCTTCGAGCGGCTTCATGCATGCACCATGCGCTTGAGCTCGGCCATGTCGTCGGGCCGCAGCAGCGCGGCGGCCGCGGCCATCGCGCGGGCCTCGGCCTCGACCAGCGCCGCCGGCACGATGCGGGTGGCGAGGCCGAGCGCGAGCGCCTCCGCCGCGCCCACGGCACGCCCGGTGGCGAGCAGGTCGAAGGATGCCTTGGGACCAAGGTGGCGCAGCAGCACGGGCGCCACGAGGCGCGGCAACATGGCGTGCTTCGCCTCCGGCCAGGCGAGGCGCGCATCCTCGGCCATCGCCACGGCATCGCAGGCCAAGGCCAGCGAAGCGCCGGCACCCATCGCCGCCCCCTGCACCGCCGCGACGACGGGCTTGGGCAGTTGTGCCGGCGCGTCCATCAGCGCAACGGTCAGCGCCGACCGCGCCTGGCGTGCGGCAGGGTCGGCCGCGAGCTGCTTCATCTCCGCAAGGTCGGCGCCCGCGGAGAAGCTGCCCTGCGCGCCCGCCAGCACGACCGCGGCCACGCTGGGGTCCGCGCCGGCATCGCGCAGCGCGGCCAGCAACGCCGCCACCATCGCGCCATCCATCGCGTTGCGCTTCTGCGGCCGGTCGAGCCGGAGCAGGCGGACGCCGCCTTCGCACGCCTCGATGCGGATCATGGGCGTGGCGCGGTCTGATGGAGAAGCTGCATCGCTGTCCCGGGTCGCAAAGGTCCGGCGCCGCATTCAGGCGCGAGCGCGCCGCCAGTGGTGGCGCGCGCGGCAGGGAGTGTCAACGCAGCCGCGGCGCGCGCCATGCACGCGATGTTTACCGTGCCGTGATCCTGCTGGGCACGATGCTGCATGTGCTTTGGACGGCGCTGCGCCTCTGGTAGGCTCGGCCGTTCCCTGCCGTTCCCCCGGAGAGCCTCCCCTGAACACCACCGCCAGCCTTCCCGCCGCCCATCCGACCCTGGCGCTGCGCGACCTCATCCTGCGCAAGCTGACCTACACGCTCGGCAAGCCGCCGGCGGAGGCGCGCGACCGCGACTGGTTCATGGCGACCGCGCTCGCGGTGCGCGACCAGGTGGTCGAGCGTTTCCTGGTGCAGATGCAGGAGAGCCGCGGCAAGGAAGGCAAGCATGTCTACTACCTCTCGCTCGAATTCCTGATCGGGCGGCTGCTGCGGGAGAATGTCGGCAATCTCGGCCTGGCCGGGGAACTGCGCAGCGCGCTGGCGGAGCTCGGCGTCACCATCGACCAGGCACGGCTCGCGGAACCGGATGCGGCGCTGGGCAATGGCGGGCTCGGGCGGCTGGCGGCCTGCTTCCTCGAGAGCATGTCGTCCCTCGCCATCCCCGCCTTCGGCTACGGCATCCGCTACGATCACGGGCTGTTCCGGCAGATCCTGCGCGACGGCTGGCAGCAGGAATTCCCCGAGGACTGGCTGTCCTTCGGCAACCCCTGGGAATTCGCGCGCCCCGAGATCCGTCACCGCATCGGCTTCGGCGGCGAGGTGACCGCCGAGGCGCTGCCCGACGGCCATGAGCGCCTGCGTTGGAGCCCCGGCGAATGGGTCGATGCGGTGGCCTATGACACGCCGGTGGTCGGCTGGCGCGGGCGGCATGTGAACCTGCTGCGGTTGTGGCGGGCGCGTGCCCCCGACCCGCTGCGCCTCGATGCCTTCAACCGCGGCGACCACCATGGCGCGCTGGCCGAGCAGGTGCGCGCGGAATCGATCTCGAAGGTGCTCTACCCGTCGGATGACAGCCCGGCGGGGCAGGAATTGCGGCTGCGGCAGGAGTACTTCTTCACCTCGGCCGCGCTGCAGGACCTGGTGCGTCGGCAGATCCGCCAGGCCGGCAGCGTCGCGACGCTCGCCGAGCGCGTGTCGATCCAGTTGAACGACACGCATCCTGCCATCGCCGTGGCCGAGTTGATGCGCCTGCTGGTCGACGAGCACGGTGTCGAATGGGCGGAAGCCTGGGCGATCACCCGCGGCGCGATATCCTACACCAACCACACCCTGCTGCCCGAGGCGCTGGAATCCTGGCCGGTGCCGCTGATGGAACGGCTGCTGCCGCGGCACATGCAGATCATCTATCGCATCAACGCCGCGCATCTGGATGCGGTGCGCGCGGCGCATCCGGGCGACGACCGGCTGCTCGCCTCGGTGTCGCTGATCGGGGAGGATCACGGCCGGCGCGTGCGCATGGGCAACCTGGCCTTCGTGGGGTCGCACAAGGTGAATGGTGTCTCGGCGCTGCATACCGGGTTGATGCGTCAGACGGTGTTCCGCGACTTCAACGCGCTGTATCCCGACCGCATCGTCAACAAGACCAACGGCATCTCCTTCCGCCGCTGGCTGATGCAGTGCAATCCGGGGCTGACCGACCTGCTGGTCGATGCGCTGGGCCCGCGGGTGCTCGATGCCCCGGACCTGCTGGCGCAACTGCGCGACCTCGCGGGCGATGGCGCCTTCCAGGGCCGCTTCGCGGCGGTGAAGCGCGCCAACAAGGAGGCGTTGGCGACGCTGTTGCGCGAACAGGCCGGCGTGCGTGTCGACCCGGCCGCGCTGTTCGATGTCCAGATCAAGCGCATCCACGAATACAAGCGGCAGCTGCTGAACATCCTGCAGACGGTGGCGCTGTACGAATCGATGCGCGCGCAGCCGATGCGCGACTGGACGCCGGTGGTGAAGGTCTTCGCCGGCAAGGCCGCGCCGGGCTACCACCGCGCCAAGCTGATCATCAAGCTGGCCTGCGACGTGGCGCGCGTGATCAACCGCGACCCCTCGGTGCGCGGCCTGCTGAAGGTGGCCTTCCTGCCGAACTACAACGTCTCCGCCGCCGAGGTGATCGTGCCGGCGGCCGACCTGTCCGAGCAGATCTCGACCGCCGGCATGGAGGCGTCGGGCACCGGCAACATGAAGCTGGCGCTGAACGGCGCGCTGACCATCGGCACGCTGGACGGCGCGACGGTCGAGATGGCGGAGCATATCGGCGCGCAGAACATGTTCCTGTTCGGCCTGTCGGCCGAGGAAGTGACGCAGCGGCGCGACGCCGGCTGGCGCGGCGCGCAGGCCGAGGCCGCCTCCGACACGCTGGCCGAAGTGCTGGCGGCGATCGGCGGCGGCGTCTTCTCGCCCGACGATCACGGCCGCTATGCCGAGCTTGTGGCATCGCTGCGCGCCGAGGACTGGTTCATGGTGGCCGCCGATTTCGATGCCTATTGCGCCGCGCAGCAACGGGCGGCGACGCTGTATCGCGACCAGGATGCCTGGCGGCGCACCGCGGTGTTGAACACGGCGGGGATGGGGTGGTTCTCCTCCGACCGGTCGATCGCGGACTACGCCAGCGAGATCTGGGGCGTGCCGGTGGCGACATGACCGGATGGCGGGCGGAAGCCGACGCGATCGCCGACCTCCTCGCCGCCCGCCACGCCGATCCCTTCGCGCTGCTCGGCCCGCATGCGGTGCCCGGTGGCGTCGTGCTCCGCGCCTTCGTGCCGGGCGCGGAGGGGCTGAGCGCCGCCGGCGTGTCGCTCGAACGCCGTGATGACGCAGGCTTTTTCGAAGGCTTCATCGCGGGCGCCACGCTGCCCTTCGCCTACCGGCTGCGCGCGACGCGCGGCGCCGCCACATGGGAATTCGACGATCCCTATGCCTTCGGCCCCACGCTCGGCCCGCTCGATGACCATCTGCTGGTCGAGGGTACACATGCGCGGCTCTTCGATCGCCTCGGCGCGCATCCCTGCACGCATGAGGGCACGCGGGGCGTGCGCTTCGCGGTCTGGGCGCCGGCGGCGCTTCGCGTCTCGGTGGTCGGTGATTTCAATGCCTGGGACGGGCGGCGCCATCCGCTGCGCAAGCGCGTCGATTCGGGCCTGTGGGAGATCTTCCTGCCCGGCGTGACGGAGGGCGCGCGCTACAAATACGAGATCCTGGGCCGTGACGGCGTGCTGTGCCCGCTGAAGGCCGACCCGGTCGGCTTCGCGGCGGAACTGCGGCCGGCCAGCGCCTCCATCGTCGCGCGCACCGACCGCTTCGCCTGGTCCGACCAGGCGTGGATGGCGGCGCGCGCCGACCGGGACGCGCGGCGCGAACCGATGGCGATCTACGAGGTCCATGCCGGGTCCTGGCGTCGCCATCCGGATGGGCGGTTCTACACCTGGGACGAGCTGGCGGATGCGCTGATCCCCTACGTGACCGACCTCGGCTTCACGCATGTGGAATTCATGCCGGTCAGCGAGCATCCGCTCGATGCCTCCTGGGGCTACCAGCCGCTCGGGCTCTATGCGGTGACCGCGCGGCACGGGCCGCCGGAAGGGCTGGCGCGCTTCATCGACCGTGCGCATGCGGCGGGAATCGGGGTGCTGCTCGATTGGGTGCCGGCGCATTTCCCGGTCGATGCCCAGGGGCTCGCGCGGTTCGACGGCGGGCCGCTGTATGAACATGCCGACCCGCGGCGCGGCTTCCTGCCGGGCTGGGGCACCGCGGTCTTCGATTTCGGGCGGCGCGAAGTCGCGGCCTTCCTTGCCGCCAACGCGCTGTTCTGGCTCGGGCGCTACCATGCGGACGGGCTGCGCGTGGATGCCGTCTCGGCCATGCTGTACCTGGACTACGATCGCGCGCCGGATGGCTGGGCGCCGAACGAGGACGGCAGCAACGTCAACCGCGACGCCGTCGCCTTCCTGAAGCAGGCCAGCGACGTGATCGCGCGCGACGCACCCGGCGCCATCACCGCCGCCGAGGAAGCCTCCGCCTGGGGTGGCGTGACGGCGCCCACCACCCAGCCGGCGGGGCTCGGGTTCCGGTTCAAATGGAACATGGGCTGGATGAACGACACGCTGCGCTACGTGGCACACGACCCCATCCACCGCGCGCACCACCACGACCTGGTCACCTTCGGCCTGATGTATGCGTGGAACGAGGCCTTCATCCTGCCGCTCAGCCATGACGAGGTGGTGCACGGCAAGGGCACGCTGCTCGGCCGGCTGCCGGGCGACGACTGGCAACGCTTCGCCACGCTGCGCTGCTACTACGCCTTCATGTGGGGCCATCCCGGCAAGAAGCTGCTGTTCATGGGGCAGGAATTCGCCCCCTGGCGCGAATGGTCCGAGACACGCGAATGCGACTGGTGGCTGCTGCCGCACGCGCCGCATCGCGGCGTGCAGGACCTGGTGCGGCGGTTGAATGCGTTGCATCGCGGCCATCCGGCGCTGCACGCCCGCGACTGCGAACCCGAGGGTTTCCGCTGGATCGACGCGGACGACGCGGCGCATTCGGTGTTCTCGTGGCTGCGCTTCGATGGTGCCGGCGGCAAGCCAGTGGCGGTGGTGTGCAACTTCACGCCGGTGCCGCGGCCGGGCTGGCGGATCGGGCTGCCGGCAGCGGGCGAATGGCGCGTGCTGCTCAACACCGATGCGACCGAACTCGGCGGCAGCGGTGCCGGCGCGGCCGGTGTGGTGACGGCGACGGACCAGCCCTGCCACGGCCTGCCGGCCTCGGCCTGCATCGACCTGCCGCCGCTCGGTGCGTTGTATCTCGAACCGGTTTCCCGCGACGCCCCGGACAGGGCATGATGCCGGCCGAGCAAAGGGAGAGACCATGTCGGACCACCGCGCCCCGATCGGCCCGCCCTATGCGCGCCAGGCGATGGCCTATGTGCTCGCCGGCGGTCGCGGGTCCCGCCTGCAGGAACTGACGGACCGGCGCGCCAAGCCCGCGGTGTTCTTCGGCGGCAAGTCGCGCATCATCGACTTCTCATTGTCCAACGCGCTGAATTCCGGCATCCGGCGCATCGCCGTCGCCACGCAGTACAAGGCGCACAGCCTGATCCGCCACCTCCAGCGCGGCTGGAACTTCCTGCGCCCGGAACGCAACGAGACCTTCGACATCCTGCCCGCCAGCCAGCGCGTCGATGAACGGTCGTGGTACCTCGGCACGGCGGACGCTGTGTTCCAGAACCTCGACATCATCGAGGATTACGCGCCGCGCTTCATGGTCATCCTGGCGGGCGACCACATCTACAAGATGGACTACGAGGTGATGCTGGCGCAGCACGTCGCCACCGGCGCCGATGTCACGGTCGGCTGCTTCGTGCTGCCGCGGATGGAAGCCACCGGCTTCGGCGTGATGCATGTGGACGGCACCGACCGCATCACCGACTTCGTCGAGAAGCCCGCCGATCCACCCGGGATTCCCGGCGAGCCGGACAAGGCGCTGGCGTCGATGGGCATCTACGTCTTCGACACGCGCTTCCTGTCCGAGCAGTTGCACCGCGACCACGATGCACCGGGATCGACCCATGATTTCGGCAAGGACCTGATCCCCCATATCGTGAAGCACGGCCGCGCCTTCGCGCATCGCTTCGAGAAATCCTGCGTGCGCTCCGGTGCCGAGGCATCGCTCTACTGGCGTGATGTCGGGACGGTGGATGCCTATTGGCAGGCCAATACCGACCTCACGGAGATCGTGCCGGATCTCGACCTGTATGACCGCGCCTGGCCGATCTGGACCCATGCCGAGGTCACGCCGCCGGCCAAGTTCGTACACGACATCGACGGTCGGCGCGGCGAGGCGATCTCCTCGCTGATCTCCGGCGGCTGCATCGTCTCCGGCGCGCTGGTGCGGCATTCGCTGCTCTCGACGGGCACGCATGTGCATTCCTACGCCGCGCTGGATGGCGCCGTGGTGCTGCCGAATGTCGATATCGGGCGCGGCGCGCGGCTCACGAAGGTGGTGGTCGACCGCGGCGTGCGCATCCCGCCGGGCCTCATCGTCGGCGAGGACCCCGAAGCCGACGAGGCACGCTTCCGCCGTACCGAGGCCGGCGTCTGCCTGATCACCCAGCCGATGATCGACCGCCTCGGATGAAGGTGCTTGCCGTCGCGTCGGAAGCCTATCCGCTGATCAAGACGGGCGGGCTGGCGGATGCGGTCGGCGCGCTGCCGAAGGCGCTGGCGGCACAGGGCGTGCAGGTCACCACACTGCTGCCCCAGTACCGCGCGGTCGGTGCTGCCTTCGCGAAGGGCAGGGTCGTGCTGGACCTGCCGGACCTGTTCGGGCGCCCGGCGCGCATCCTGGAATCGCCAGGCGCGCCGGGCATGATGGCGTTGGATGCGCCGCATCTGTTCGATCGCCCCGGGGGGCCGTATGCCGCACCCGGCGGCGGTGAATGGGGCGACACCGCGATCCGCTTCGCGGCGCTCGGGCGGGCCGGTGCGCTGCTGGCCCAGGCGATGCGCGCCGACGTGCTGCACGCCCATGACTGGCAGGCGGGGCTGGCGCCGGCCTATCTGCGCTTCGCGCCGCGGCGCATCCCCTGCCTGTTCACCATCCACAACATGGCCTACCAGGGGAAGTTCCCGGCCGCGGTATTCCCGGCGCTCGGCCTGCCCGACGCCGCCTTTGCGCGCGAGGGCCTGGAATACTACGGCGCGATCGGCTTCCTGAAGGCAGGTCTGTGGTTCGCCGATGCCATCAACACCGTCTCGCCAAGCTACGCCGAGGAGATCCTCACGCCCGAGGGCGGCATGGGCCTCGACGGTTTGCTGCGCGGGCGCGCCGGCGACCTCCATGGAATCCTCAACGGCCTCGATGTGACGGACTGGGATCCGGCACGCGATGCCGCGCTGGCGGCGACCTTCTCCGCCGACGATCCGGCACCGCGCGCGGCGAACAAGGCCGCCCTGCAGGCCCGCTTCGGGTTGGCGGTGGATGCCGCCGCACCGCTGTTCGCCTTCGTGGGGCGGCTGGCCTGGCAGAAGGGCGCGGACCTGTTGCTGGAGGCAGCGCCGGTGCTGATGCAGGGCGGCGCGCAGCTCGCGCTGCTGGGATCGGGCGACGCGCCGCTCGAACACGCCTGCCGCGGCTTTGCCGCCGCGCATGAAGGACGCGCCGGCGCCTTCATCGGCTTCGACGAGGGGCTCGCACGGCTGGCCTATGGCGGTGCCGACATGCTGGTCGTGCCCTCGCGCTTCGAACCCTGCGGGCTCGCGCAGCTCGCGGCGCTGCGCTACGGCGCGGTGCCGGTGGTGGCGCGCACCGGTGGGCTTGCCGACACGGTGATCGATGCCAGCCCGATGGCGCTGGCGGCGGCCTGCGCAACCGGCATCCAGGTCGCGGCCGGGCGCGCCGATGCGCTGGCCGCGGGGTTCCGCCGCGCCCTCGCGCTCTATCGCGATGCGCCGACATGGCGTGGGATGCAGGGGCGCGGGATGGCGACGGATGTTTCCTGGGGCCCCTCCGCCGCGCGCTATGCGGCGGTGCTGGAGAGGCTGGCGTCGCGGCATGGATGACGGCGCGGCGGAACCGCTCGGCGTCCATCTGACGGATCGCGGCGCGACCATCGCCATCCCGGCGCCAGGCGCGGAGGCGATCGATCTCTGCGCCTTCGATGCCGCCGGTGCCCGGGAGGTCGCGCGCTGGCGCCTGCCGGGGCGCACGGGCGATGTGTTCCATGGCCGGCTGCCCGCCCTGGCCGAGGGCGCGCGCTACGGGCTGCGCGCGCATGGTCCCGCGGCGCTGCGCTTCGATCCGGCGAAGCTGCTGCTCGACCCATGGGCGCGCAGGATCGACCGGGCCTTCGCGACGAACCCCGCGCTGTTCGCGCCCGGGACCGACAGCGCGAGCGCGGTGCCGAAGGCCGTGCTGACGGCGCCCCTGCCGCCCGCGCCAGCGCCACCGTCCTGCAACGGCGCGCGCGTGATCTACGAACTGCATGTGCGTGGCTTCACGCGCACGCATCCCGATATTCCCGCAGCGATCCGCGGCACCTTCGCCGGCCTCGCGCATCCCGCGGCAATCGCGCATCTGACGCGGCTCGGCGTCACGCATGTCGAGCTCATGCCTGCGGCGGCCTGGGCGGATGAACGGCAACTCGCGCCGCTCGGCCTGACCAACCACTGGGCCTACAATCCGGTGGCCTGGCTGGCGCCCGACCCGCGCCTGGCGCCGGGCGGCATGGCGGAGGTGCGCGCCGCCGTCGCCGCGCTGGCCGATGCCGGCATCGGCGTGATCCTCGATGTCGTGCTGAACCATTCGGGCGAGGGCGATGCGCAAGGCCCGACGCTGTCGCTGCGCGGCCTCGGCGATGCCGCGTGGTATCGCACCGATGCGCAGGGGCGCTACGTCAACGACACCGGCTGCGGCCATGCCCTGGCGCTCGATCGTCCCTGGCCGCTGCGCCTCGCGATGGATGCGATGCGCCATTGGGTCGGGCAGGCCGGGCTGGCGGGGCTGCGGCTCGACCTCGCGACCACGCTCGGGCGCCGCGCGGAGGGCTTCGATCCCGATGCGCCGCTGCTCCAGGCGATGCGCCAGGACCCGCTGCTGCGCGATCGCTGGATCATCGCGGAGCCGTGGGATGTCGGGCACCACGGCCATCGCCTCGGGGCCTTCGCGCCGGGCTGGGGCGAATGGAATGATCGCTTCCGCGACGGCGTGCGCCGCTTCTGGCGCGGCGATCCCGGCAGCCTGGGCGATGCCGCGACGCGCATCGCCGGGTCACGCGACATTTTCGGCACGCGCCCGGCGAGCGACAGCATCAACTTCGTCACCGCGCATGACGGCTTCACCCTGGCCGACCTGGTCAGCCACACGCGCAAGCACAACGCCGCCAATGGCGAAGGCAATCGCGACGGTTCGGACAACAACCTGTCATGGAACCATGGTGTCGAAGGCGCGACCGACGACCCCGCCATCATGGCGCGCCGCCAGGCCGATCTGCGCGCATTGCTGGCGACGCTGCTCGCCGCGCGCGGCACGCCGATGCTCTCGATGGGCGACGAGGCCGGGCGCAGCCAGGGCGGCAACAACAATGCGTGGTGCCAGGACACCGCAGTATCCTGGTTCGATTGGACCGGCACCGACCAGGCGCTGGTCGATTTCACCGCGCGACTGGTGGCGGCACGGCGAAGCCACCCGGCGCTTTGCGGCACCGCACCGCTGACCGGCGCCCCCGATGCCACCGGCCAGGCGGATCTGCGCTGGCTGCGGCTCGACGGCACGCCGATGACCGAGGCCGACTGGACCGCGCCCGCGGCACGCAGCGTCGCGATGCTGCTGCAGGATGCGGGGAGCCAAGCGATGATCGTCCTGCATGGCGCCGACGCCGCCGCGACGCTGCATCTGCCCGCCGGCACCTGGCGGCTCCTGGCCGACAGCGCCGATCCGCACCGCGACGGCGATGTCGCTGAGACGGTGCAGATCGCGCCGCGCTCCGTCGCTTGGTTTGCCGCGACACCGCGCGCGACGCGCGCACGCGACGCTGCCGATCCCGCGCTTCTGACGGAGCTCGCTTCGGCCGCCGGCGTCTCGACCGCATGGCACGATATCGCCGGGACGCACCACGCGGTGCCGGAGGGCACGCTGCGGGTGCTGCTCGCGGCGCTCGGCCTGCCGGCCGAAACCGCGACCCAGGCGCGCGACAGCCTGGCGCGGCGCCGCGCCGCGCCGCGTCGTGCCGCCGCGCCGCCAGGCCAGTGCCATGATGCGCCGGACGGCCGCCGCTTCGGCATTGCGGCGCAGGCCTTCGCGCTGCGCCATGATCACGACCAGGGGATCGGCGACTACACCGCGCTTGCGATTCTCGCGCGCAGCGCCGCCGCCACCGGCGCTGCGCTGGTCGGGCTGAGCCCTCCGCATGCGCTGATGCCGGTGGAGCGCGATCGCGCCAGCCCCTATCAGCCCTCCGATCGGCGCTTCCTCGAACCTGTGATGCTCGATGTGACGGCCTTGCCCGAGGTCGGTGACGCGCCCGCGGTGCGCGCCGCGCTCGACCGCCATGCCGACGTCTTCGCCGCGTTGCGCAAGGGCGCGCTGGTCGACTACCCGGCCGCCTGGGCAGCCAAGCGGGACGTGTTGGTCGACGCTGTCGCGGCGCTGCCGCCAAACCACGCCGCGCTCGCCGCCTTCCGCGCCGAGGGCGGTGCCGCGCTCGAGGGTTTCGCCACCTTCGCCGCGCTCTCCGAACGCTACGGCCCGCGCGGCTGGCCGGCAGGCCATGCGCATCCCGCGGATACCGGCATGGCGGCTTTCCGCGCTGCCTCGGCCGAGGCGATCCGCTTCCACATCGCGTTGCAATGGATGTGCGACCGGCAATTGGCAGCGGCGGCGGGCGTGGGGCCGGGGCTGTATCGCGACCTCGCCGTGGGCGCCGCGCCCGATGGCGCGGAAGTCTGGTCGCAGCCAGGCGCCGTGCTGCGCGGTTTCTCGATCGGCGCACCGCCCGACCCCTTCTCGGCCGATGGCCAGGTCTGGGGCCTGCCGGTGCCGCATCCGCATGTCTCGGAAGCATGCGGACATGAAGGCTTCGCGGCCTTGCTGCGCGCCAACATGCGGCACGCGCGCGCGCTTCGGCTCGACCACGCGATGGGGCTCGAACGCCTGTTCGTCGTGCCGGACGGCGCACCGGCCAGCGAGGGCTGCTACCTGCACTTCGACGGCCCCGGGATGCTCGGCACGCTGGCGCGGGAAAGCCGCGCCGCGCGGTGCGCCGTGGTGGGTGAGGCGCTGGGCACGGTGCCGGAAGGCTTCGCCGATCGGCTCGCGGCAGCGCGCGTGCTGGCCTACAGCGTGCTGTGGTTCGAACGCGAGGGAAGCGGCTTCCGGGCGCCCACCGACTGGCCCGCATTGGCCGCGGCGTGCGTCTCGACGCACGACCTCGCGACACTGGCGGGCTGGTGGCAGGGCGCCGACATCGACGAACGCGCCGCGCTGGGGCTGCTCGCACCGATGGCGGCGTCCGCCGCGATGGCGCAACGCGCGCACGAACGTATCGTGCTGGCCGAATCCTGCGGCGTGCCGCCCGACGGTTTCGGCCCGGCGACGGCCGCCGCGATCCATCGCTGGGTCTGCACGGCGCCAAGCCGGATGATGCTGGTGCAGGCGGAGGACCTTGCCGCCGAAACCATCGGCGTGAACCTGCCCGGCACCGACCGCGAACGCCCCAACTGGCGTCGCCGCCTGCCGATGGCGACCGCGGCGCTTCTCGAAGGAAGCGTCGCCACGGCGATCCTGGCGGCGTTGGGCGACCGCCGCGGCTGACGGCGCTGGACCAGGCTGAATCGACATTGGCTTGAAGCGGCTACGGGGGGGTGTGATTCATCGCGGAGCGATTCGGGGTGGGAACCGCGCGGCGATGGTGAAGCGATACGAACCGACGGACCGGCCGTGGTTGGCGATGCGCGACCTGCTGCCGGGCAAGCCCGGTGACCGGGGGGCGCGCACAGTGCACACGGTCACGTCCGTCAACGTGGTGGAAAACGCTGATGGGCTTGAGGTGGCCACGGCTCAGGCGGCCTTGGGTGGAAGTTGCAGGGTCTCGTTGGCGGGTGGCGGGTTGAGCATGTCGCCCATGGCCTCGACGCCCATGTAGCGGTGCTGCATCTGCCATTCATCATTGGCCTCGAGCAGGACAGCGCCGATGAGGCGGGTGATGGAGGCTTCGGAGAGAAAGATGCCGACCACGTCGGCGCGGCGCTTCACCCCCTTGTTCAGCCGCTCGAGCGTGTTCACGGAGTGGAGCTTGGTCCTGTGCTGCGCCGGAAACGCCATGTAGGCCAGCACGTCGTCTTCGCTGTCATCCATGAGCACCCCGAGCTTCGGCCAGCGGGGACGGAACTGGTCGGCCACATGGCGCCAAGCCTGCCGCGCGCTGGCCTGGGAGCTTCGCAACTCCGCCCTAGCGACGTTTCCGTTCGCTACGGCTCACTACAACGCCTTGGCAGGCTGCGGAAGTTCCCAGCCAGATGGGCCTGTTTCCTGGGGCTCGGCCGATCATCGCTGATGTTCCGCCGCCATCGACCCACGCCGGCCAGCGTCCGGGCGTGATCCTGCCGCAGCACCCGGCAGCTTGGGCAACAGCACCAGCTTGTCGGCCGAGACACGCAGCCTGAACGCCCAGCCCGCGCGGGCTGGGCCGCTCAGCCGCATCCGGCGCAGCCCCGCCACCTCCTTGCCCCAGTCGAACACTTCCTCGATCCGCTTGCGGATCACCTGGCTGGTCGCATGGCCCGCATGCCGCGCGGTGCGGCCGTCGATCGCCGAACTCCGCCCGTTGCGATGCTGCGCCACATGCTCAGGGCTGCCGCCTGCTTCGCACTCGCCCACCGCTACAACAGGAACCAGTTGGCCGCCGGGCCGGTCGCGCTGATCACGTCGATCGCCGCATCCGGCCCCCCGCCGTTGAGGTCGACCAGCACGCGCCAGGCATTGGCGCCGGTCGCGACCACGCCGACCTGCCCCGCCGCGACCGGCGCGCCGGCCACGTAGGTCAGCGCCGCGGCCAGGTTGCCGTCGATGCCGCGCAGGTCGATGCGGTCCTGCCCCTGCGTGAAGTCGGTGATGAGGTCGGGCAGCGCGAGCGTGCTCTCGGCCGTCGCATCGAAGCGGAAGCGGTCGGCGCCAGCCCCGCCCGCCATGGTATCGCGGCCGAGGCCACCGACCAGCGTATCCGCGCCGCCTTCGCCCATCAGGCTGTCATGGCCGTTGAGGCCCGTCAGCGTATTCGCGGCGGCATTGCCGGTGATGGCGTTGCCCAGCGCATTGCCGGTGCCGGCCAGCAGCGTCGCGCCGGCGAGCACCAGGTGTTCGACGCCGACGCTGCTCGCCACGTTCAGGCTGAAGGCGGTGCCGGTCATCGCACGCACGGTGTCGACGCCCTGGTTCGCGGCTTCCACCACCACGTCGCCGGCGGTGGCGATATAGAGGTCGTTGTTGAGGCCGCCGACCAGCCGGTCGATGCCGGCCCCGCCATCCAGCGTATCGTTGCCGGCCGCGCCGGTCAGCGTATCCGCCAGGGCATTGCCGGTGATGCGGTTGGCGGCGGCATTGCCAGTCAGCGCATGGGCAATGGCATTGGCCGCCGTCAGGTGCTCGACATCGAGGCCGAGCGTATAGGCCGCACTGGTGGTGAGCACCGTATCGGTGCCCTGGTTCAGCAGCTCCACCACCACGTCGGTCGCGGCCGAGGTGAGATAGAGGTCGTCGCCGATGCTGCCCGCCAGACGGTCACTGCCGAGCCCGCCATCGAGTGTGTCGTTGCCCGCACCGCCGTTCAACGTGTCCGCCCCCGCCGCGCCGGTCAGCGCATTGGCGAGGGTATTGCCGGTGAAGGCATGGGCCGTGGCGCCGATCGCGGCGATGTTCTCGAGATTGGCCGCGAGGGTGAGCGCGGCGCGCGCGGTGCGGATCGTGTCGATGCCCTGGTTGGCGAATTCGACCACCACATCGGCAGTGGCATCCAGCATGTAGACGTCGTCGCCCAGGCCGCCGACCAGCCGTTCGGTGCCCGCGCCGCCGTCGAGCGTGTCGCCGCCCGCGCCGCCGTTCAGCGTGTCGTTGCCGAGGCCGCCCTTCAGCAGGTTGTTCCCCGCATTGCCGGTCAGGATATTGGCCAGCCCATTGCCGGTGCCGTTGATGTCGGCCGTTCCGGTCAGCATCAGGCGCTCGACGAAGCGCACCGTGGCATTGGCGTCCAGGTTGAAGCTCACCGCGCTCTGCACCGTGTCGATGCCACCCGCGTCGACCAGGCTGGCGGTCGTCGCGGTCTCGAAGACCCGGTCGCCCGGCGCATTCACGACATAGATGTCGTGGCCACCGCCGCCGATCATCGTGTCGTTGCCGAGGCCGCCGTCCAGCGTGTCGTTGCCGGCCTGGCCATGCAGGGTATCGGCGCCGCCATTGCCGAGGAGCGAGTCATCGCCGCGCATGCCGCTCAGCACGTTGCCCACGGCCGTGCCGGTCAGGGTGTCATTGCCGTCGCCGGTCACTGCATTCTCGAAGGCGCCCGACAGGGTGGACCAGACGACTCCGCCCACGCCCACGACCCGACCGACAGCGAGGTCGATGGCGATCGATCCGGTCACGGCGGCGAAGTCCAGCCAGTCGATGCCACCATTCGCGTCACCGATCGTGCCGCGGCCGCCCTCCAGCCCGCGCATCGTCAGATACTCGTCGGTGAAGTGATAGACATCGCGGGCCGACAGCACCGAACCGTAGATGTCGAGCGCGGCCGACCGGACGGTGGTGGTGAAGTCGAGGAGCGGGTCGGTGACGGTCAGCGTCCAGGTGCCGGCCGACAGCTCACCGCGGAACCCCTCGATCCCATAGATCCATTCCCCGGCTGCATCCGGGCCCTGATCGTAAGGGCTCGGCACCGCTGCACGAATGACCGTGCCACTGGCCGAGGTCAGTTCCACCTGCAGATCGCCAATGCCTTCCGACTCGAAATCAAGGTGCAGCGCGACATGGTCGATCTCCACATCACCCGCGATGGTGAAGGTCGTGGAGAAACTGCCCGCGCCCTCGGGCACCACCGTATCGGCAAAGTCGTTCAGGCCCGACTGCACCGACACCTCGTTGGCGCTGGTCTCGGCCGCGCCGAACAGGTTCCAGACCTCGGCCATGCGCACCGCATTGTAGGCATTGACCATGCCGTAGCCGTAGTTGGCATGCAGGTGGTACCCGCCGCCGTTCCAGGTGGCGGCGCCATTGGCCTGCCAGGTGCCGTCCTCGACCGACGAAGGCCCCGCGCCGAACGCGCTGCCGGTCAGCGTGGCCGAGGCCGCCAGGATGTCCTGCACGTCGCGCCAGCCCAGCCCCGGATTGGCCTCCAGCATCAGCGCGACAACCCCGGACACGATCGGCGCCGCGGCCGACGTGCCGCCGAAGCGTTCGGTGTAGCCGGTGGCGTCAAAACCGCGCCGGACCTGCTCGGTGAAGACGCCTGTGCCGTCGTTGAGATAGCCGTACAGCGCGCCGTTCCAATCGCCGACGATCGCATCGATGTCGCCGTCGCCGTCGATGTCGCCGAAGCCCGGCTTGCTGTAGCGCGGGACAAGAACTGCGGCGAAGGGATTGGCGGCCCCGGTCAGTTCGGTGAAGACGCCCGTGCCACCGTTCTGAAACAACCGCAGCCTGCCGTCTTCCGACCCCACCACCAGGTCCATCATGCCATCGCCGTCGAGGTCGACGAAGCTCGGGACGCTGACGGGGCCGATGTTCACCCCGTCGAAGGGGTTGGCGGCCCCGGTCAATTCGGTGAAGTCACCAGCGTTGTTGATGAAGGTGGTCAGCGTGCCGTCGAGGTTCCCCACCACGGCGTCGATGTCGCCGTCACCGTCGATGTCGGCCAGGCTGGGGCTGCTGTAGCTGTTGACCCCCAGCCCGTCGAAGGGATTGGACGCCCCGGTCACTTCGGTGAATACGCCGGCCGTGTTGATGAATGTCCGCAGCGCGCCGGACACATCGCCCACCACCGCATCCAGGTCGCCGTCATTGTCGACGTCGCCGAAGCTCGGGGAACTGTGTCCTTCGAAGTCCAGGGCGCCGAAGGGATTGGCCGCCCCGGTCGCTTCGGCGAAGACACCATCGTTGTTGACGTAGGTCCGCAGGGCGCCACCCATCGTGCCCAGCACGGCGTCGATGTCGCCGTCATTGTCGATGTCGACGAAGCTGGGGGCGGCATAGCTGTCGACCAGCACCTCATCCAGCGGATGGCGCTCGTCACCGGAAAGGTCGGTCGTCACGTCAGCAGCGGGCGCCGCGACCAGGATGCTGGCGCCGAAGTTGGAATAGCTTGACGCCATGCCGTCGGGCTCGGTCGCGGCGACGGTGATGGTGAACCGGCTCGCGTTCAGGCCCGTGCCGTTGGCATCGAGGTCGTCATTGCCCGCCGACATCACGATGATGGTGCCAAGCCCGCCACGGCCGATGGCCGAGATGTCGCCATAGCTCTGCTCGACATAATCGTCGAAGTCGCCACCCGCGAGGCTTTGATAGGACTGGTAGAGCGGCGTGGCGCCCCAGCTGTTCGACGCGATGTCGAAGGCAGCGCCCTGGTGGACCAGGTGCCGGAAGCCGGTGATGTCGGCCGCGCTGATCGACCCGTAGAGGCCGGTGTCGTTGTAGTCGATATTGACGCCGGTCAGCGTGACGCCCCAGGCCACGCCGACGCCGCCGATCCCGTTCTTCGCGGCCCCGATGATGCCCGCGACGGCTGTGCCGTGCCCGTCCCGGACAGCGACCGGCACCGGCGGCAGCGCGTTGCCCAGGTCGTCCAGGAGGTGAAGGCTGGCGTCGTAGTTGGGGGCCAGGTCCGGGTGCCCGGCCTCGACCCCGTCATCATAGACGCCGACGGTGACGCCCTTTCCGTCGTACTCGTTCCAGATGGTCTCGATGTTCCCGATCAGCTTGAGATGCCATTGGGTCCCGTAGAGCGGATCGGAGGGAGACATGGTTCAGTCCCTGGAAAGACGTATGGTCAACCGGGCAGCCATGGCAATGCATGGCCTTCGCATTTGGCGCCGTGTGATCACGCTGCAGACGATACGATACGCGTTTCAGTGCCCGGCGGCGCCAGCACGGGACAAACCGGCTGTGATGCGGTCTGCTTCGGCCTTCGAGAATCCCGATTCAACCCATGCATGGGAATAAGGCCGTTCAGATTGCATGCAACAGAAAATCGGGGACGATCGCGGATGACCAGCCCCCTTCGCGTGATCGAGCCGGAATATTAGCGGGCCATCGCGGCGGAGCCTGGTGCTGAGCTGATCCGTGACTCGGTCGTGGGCAGCGTCGTGCCGCCTTCGGCGTTCGCTGGCGCTGGAATTGCCCCATCGAAGTTGCTCACCCACAACGATCCGGCGCGTAATGTCGCCTGTCGTTGGAACGGTTGGGGAATGCGCAAATGAGCGAGACTGCAAGAGATTCGGGAAGGCGCGACATCAGCGATGGCGGAGGCGGCGCGATGAAGGAGACGGTCTTCATCTCCTCGCCGCTCGAGGAGGAATACGTCGCCCGCATCCGCGCCATGGATCCCGCGCGCATCGAGGTGCTTTACGCGCCCGACCTGCTGCCGCCCACGCGCTACCGCAATGACCACAAGGGCGGCCCCTTCACCCGCACGTCGGCACAGCGCGCGCGCTGGCAGGACCTCGCCCGGCAGGCGACGATCTCCTGGGACATTCCCGACGCCGAGGACCTCGCCATCATGGACGGGCTGCGCTGGATCCAGGGCACCAGCACCGGCATCGGGCAGCAGGCGCAGCGGCTCGGCCTCGACCGCCGCGACATCCTGATGACCACCGCCCGCGGCGTCCATGCGCGGCCGCTGGCCGAATTCGTCTTCATGGCCCTGCTGGCGCATTGGCGCGGCCTGGCCTTCCTCCAGGCCGAGCAGCGCGCCCATCGGTGGCAGCGCTACTGCACCGACGAGGTCGCGGGCAAGACGATGGTGATCCTCGGGGGCGGCGACCTCGCGCGCGGCACGGCGAAGGTCGCGAAGGCGCTCGAGATGCATGTCGTGGCGGTGGCGCGCGACGCCGCGAAGGCGCGCGACCACGCTCACCTGTTCGACGAGGTCCTGCCGGGCACCGCGCTCCGCGCCGCACTGGCGCGCGCCGATGCACTGGTGCTGACCGTCCCGCACACGCCGCAGACGGAGCGGATCATCGATGCCGAGGCCTTGGCCGCACTGAAGCCAGGCGCCATCCTGGTCAACATCGCGCGCGGCCAGGTGGTGGACGAGCCCGCTCTGGTCGATGCGCTGCGCCGTGGGCATCTCGGCTTCGCCGCGCTCGACGTCGCGGAGGTGGAGCCCCTTCCGGCGGGCAGCCCGCTGTGGGATATGCCGAACGTGCTCATCAGCCCGCATTCGGCCAGCACGGCGCCGAGCGAGAATGCGCGCATCACCGGGATCTTCCTGCACAATCTGCGGTGCTGGCTGGATGGCGATGTCGGCGGGATGCGCAACGTGCTCGACAAGCAGCTGATGTACTGAACCGCGGGCCGGGATCAACGCGGCCGGATCTCCACCGCCAGCACCTCCTCATCCGCCCGCGCCTGGAAGGTCAGCCCGGCCTGCCCCGCATTGACGGAGCGCAGGATGCCGACGCCGATGATCAGGTTCTCATCCACCACGTGCTGCACCAGGGCGCGCAGCTGGCGCGCCCGGTCGGCGTCATCGAGCGTCGCCCGCGCGCGCTGGATCGCCGTATCCGTCGCAGGCTGGCCGAGGCCGGTGAAGTTCAGCGCGCCCAGCCCCGGCACCGTGCCGGTCGAATGCAGCTGCGATCCGATCTGATAGGATGTCTCGCCGGTCAATGATCCGAAGACCGCCATGAACACCCCGTATTCGCGCCGGTTCCGCCGCGGCAGGAAGGTCGCCTGCGGCACCACCTCCACCGTCGTGCGGATCCCGATGCGCGCCCAGGCGCTCGCGGCCGCCTGGCAGATGCGTGGCGTGCGGGCGGGCGAGCAGAACAGGTTCAGACCGAAGCCCTGGCCCCAGCCGGCTTCCGCCAGCAGCCGCCGCGCCGTCTCCAGGTCCTGCGCCGGCACGGCGCGGTCCGCGATGGCGCCGAAGATGAAGGGCGGCACCGGCTGGTCGGTCGGGTCGGCGAAGCCTTCCATGATCTGGCGCGCAATGCCCTCCCGGTTCAGCGCCAAGGACATGGCGCGCCGCACGCGGGCATCCTTCATCGGGTTGCGCCCGCCGGCATCGATCCCCGGGGCATCGTCGCGCGCGACGTCGGGGTAGATGTTGACGGCGTAGATGGATGGCCCGGCGAACAGCGCGACGCGGCGATCGGACTGGATCCGTCCGATGTCCTGCAGCGGCACGTTGTTGATGAACTCGACATCGCCGGCGAGCAGCGCGGCGACGCGGGCCGTGTCGTTCGGAACCGGCACGAGGGACACTGTCTCCCAGGCGGCGCGCCGGCCCCAATAGGCGTCATTGCGCCGCATCATCAGCGGGGCGTTCGGCTGCCAGCCGGCGACCCGGAAGGGACCGGTGCCGATCGCCGCCTGGCCCGCGTTGAATTCGGGATTGCCCAGCTGCGCGACCGAGCGCGGCACGATGAAGATCTGCGTCAGGTTGGTCGGCAGCGCCGGCTGCGGCCCGTTGGTGCGGACACGGAAGTTGAGGTCGTCGACCACCTCGATCCCCGCCACGCCGGCCAGGTAGATCGTGTAGGGGTTCGGGTTACCGGGGACGTTGGGCACCCGCTGGAACGACGCCGCGACATCGGCCGAGGTCAGCGGCGCGCCGTCATGGAAGCGGACGCCCGGGCGCAGCCTGAACTCCCAGGTCGTATCGTCCACCACGCGCCAGGACTCCGCCAGCCCCGGGACCAGCTTCATCTCCGCATCGCGCGCCACCAGCGTGTCGTAGATGTTCCGCAGCGCGCCGGTATTGGCCAGGTTCAGCAGCCAGTGCGGGTCCAGCGTGGAGGGCGGCGCCTGGATGCCGATCCGGAGGTTCTGCGCGACCGCCGGCCCCGCCAGCAACAGCGACACGACCGTCAGCAGCTTGATCGTCTGGCGCATCGTCGATGTCTCCGCAGGTGCGGATGTGAGACTGCCATCAAGCCCGCATTGACGCACCTGCAAGTTTTTTGGGCGCGCGACCCAACCATTCGATGCTTCGGCGTCGCTGCCTCCTGCCACGGCGGATCGCTCTCTCATCCCAGCGGGATGCCCTTCTAGGGGGGCAGGTCACCACGAGCGCCGCGAGGCCCGCAGGTCGTGCGGCGTCACCCGCGCCGCCCAATCGCCACCCATCCGCTTCCATGGCGCCGCCATGGTCGTGGGCGGGATCGGCGACCTCGCCCTGATGCCGCTGCACACGAACGGGCCGCGCGCCACCGCCTGCATCCGCCGCAGCACCGTCACGGCCGCCGGCGACAGCGGGCCGACAGGCGCCCCGCACTGCTTGGTCCTGGCCGCAGCGATCGCCCACAGCGGCTCGGCCCCATCGAGGGCGAACTCGCTCCATTCCGCGCAGGTCGCCTCGGAATGGCGCACCCCGGTCACGACGATCAGCCTCAGCGCCCCCGCCCCCGCGCCGCTATGCTCGGCCAGCGCCGTCCAGAAGATCGTGACCTCATCGCCGGCCACGAACCGAGGATGCTCGACCGGGCGCACCTTGCTCGCCGCCGGCAGCGCATGGCGCAGAACGGACCAGGAAGCCAGGTTCTTGAGCGAGGCGTCGCGCTGACCGAGCGCCTCGGCCCGCTCGATCGACTGCGCCAGCAGCATCCGCATCTTGCGGCCGCGCTGCGGCGTCCGCGTCCGGATCGGCTGCCGCCACGACACGACCTCCGCCGCGGTCAGCGTCGCCAGCGGTCGCGACCCGATACCGCCCTCGGCGAGGTTCATCGTCCGCGCAAGGCTCTCGTTCGCCGTGATGGTGCTCGCCCGCCATGCCGGCTTCTGCGCCTCGATGAACTCCGACATGCCATCGCCGACCGTGCGCCCCTCGCGCTGCTGCTTTCGAGCGAAGGCCAGCTTCTCGATCATCGGGTCCCGTCCCTCGGCGAGCATGGTCCGCGCCTGCGCCGCCAGTTCGCGCGCCCGGGCGAGGCTGACGGCCCGGAAACCGCCCAGGCCGAGCCACCGCTCGACCCCGCCCGCGCCCCGGACCTTGTATCGCAGCAGCCAGGAGCGCGACCCGCGCGAGGTCGCTTCGCACGAGACGCCGCCCTGGTCGCCCTTGGGGGCCGGGCGAAGGGAGGCGACCGCCTTCGCGGTCAGTCAGTTGAGCACCGGAGGGATGGAGGTCCGCTTCGGGGACAGGGTTCCCTAACCCTCGGCGGCGCCCCGCGCTCTGGCCGACGCTCAGATGCGCGGCGCCGCCGAGGCCCGGAATGTTCGGCTTTCAGCGGGTGACAGCCAGTGGTTGGAGAGCCGTTTGCCGGGGTGGCCGGGGAACTGGCGGAGAGGGTGGGATTCGAACCCACGGTACAGTTGCCCGTACTTCGGTTTTCGAGACCGACCCGTTCGACCGCTCCGGCACCTCTCCGACGGGGTGGCGGCTATAATCCGCCCGCGCGCCGCACGCAACGCCCCGTGTGCCGCCTCCATGGTTGACGCCCCGCCCACCCCCCCGCTATACGCCCGCTCTCCCGGCGGGGGGCCACCTTCGCCGCATTCGCTTTTGCCCGCCCGCCCCCGGCCTCCGGCCCAAGGGGCAGCGGGAAACATCCAGGGCCTGTCATGACCTACGCAGTGATCCGCACCGGCGGCAAGCAGTACCGCGTCACCCCGAACGCCACCCTGTTCGTGGAAAAGCTGGACGCCGCGCCGGGCACCACCATCACCTTCAACGACGTGCTCTGCGTCGCGACGGAAGCCGGCCTGACCATCGGCGCCCCCACCGTTGCCGGTGCGTCGGTGACGGCCGAGGTCGTCGCCCAGAACCGCGGCGACAAGGTCCTGATCTTCAAGAAGCGCCGCCGCCAGAACAGCCGGCGCAAGAATGGCCATCGCCAGCACCAGACGGTGCTGAAGATCGCCACCATCTCCGCGGCGTAAGGACACCAACCCCATGGCACACAAGAAGGCAGGCGGCTCCTCGCGCAACGGCCGCGACAGCGCCGGCAAGCGGCTCGGCGTCAAGCTGTATGGCGGGCAGACCGTCAATGCCGGCTCGATCATCGTGACCCAGCGCGGCACCAAGATGATCCCGGGCGACAACGTCTATGCCGGGCGCCAGCACTCCCTGCACGCCAAGGTCGATGGCCGCGTCACCTTCGTGCGCCGCGCCGAAGGCCGGGTGCACGTGACCGTCACGCCGGCCGCCCTGGCCGCCGAGTAACGCCAACCGACAGCGCGTCGCGACGGCGGGGGCCTCAGGGCCCCCGTTTTCGTTTCGCGCGGACGAATTTCGGTCGCAAGAATCCCCGTCTGCTCTCTGGAGCCGTTTCCGTTCGCTTTGGCTCACTGAAACGGCTCGAGGCCATTGTTTTTGCGGGCATCTTTACCCGTCCAAACGAGCCCGTTTGAACAAATGCTGCTCCAGTCACTTGTCTTTGCGAGCATCCCTACCCGCTTGAACGATCCCGTTCGAACGGGTGATGCTCTGGGCCACAAGCACCATGAAGTTCCTCGACGAAGCCAAGGTCTGGATCAAGGCGGGTGACGGCGGCGACGGCGTCATCGCCTTCCGGCGCGAGAAGTTCATCGAGTACGGCGGCCCCGACGGCGGCAAGGGCGGCAAGGGCGGCGACGTGGTGGCCGAGGCCGTGGACGGCCTCAACACCCTGATCGACTACCGCTACGCGCAGCACTTCAAGGCCCGCAAGGGCGGCAACGGCGCCGGCCAGGACCGCAGCGGCGCGGGTTCGGACGATGTGGTGCTGAAGGTCCCCGTCGGCACCCAGATCCTGGCCGAGGACCGCGAGACCCTGATCGCCGACCTCGACACGCCCGGCGCGCGCGTGGTCATCGCCAAGGGCGGCGATGGCGGCCACGGCAACGCGCATTACAAGACCAGTACCAACCGCGCCCCGCGCCGTGCCGACAAGGGCTGGCCCGGCGAGGAACGCTGGCTCTGGCTGCGCCTGAAACTCATCGCCGATGCCGGCCTGGTCGGCCTGCCGAATGCCGGCAAGTCCACCTTCCTGGCCGCCGTCAGCGCGGCGAAGCCCAAGATCGCCGACTACCCCTTCACCACGCTGCACCCGCAATTGGGCGTGGTGCGCCTCAACGCCACCGAGGAATTCGTCCTCGCCGACATCCCCGGCCTGATCGAAGGGGCGCATGAAGGGGCCGGCCTGGGCGACCGCTTCCTCGGCCATGTCGAACGCTGCGCGGTGCTGCTGCACCTGATCGACGGCACCCAGGCCGACCCCGCCGGCGCCTATCGCACCATCCGCGCCGAACTCGCCGGCTATGGCGGCGGGCTGTCCGACAAGCCGGAGATCGTCGCGCTGAACAAGCTCGATGCCATGACCGCGCAGGCCAAGGCCAGCCGGGTGAAGGCGCTGGAACGCGCCTGCGGCCACCCGGTCCAGGTCATCAGCGGCGCCACCGGCGAAGGCGTGCCGGCCATCCTGCGCGCCCTGGCCGACACCATCGCGGCGAATCGCCGCACCGACTGACCCAGCGGCACGAGCTTCTGCCTCCTGCCGAGCGCCCGAATGACCGCGTTCGCGCACCCGGCGTCGCGCCGCAAGCGTTCCTTCGTCCGGATGCCGCGAAAGCCGGACACTTGCCGCCATGCCATGCTCGGCATACCCGGCTCCCGGCAGTCGGCCAGGCTGGCTGTTTGAGCCCCGGACCGACGAAAGTGGTCGCGCCTGCCGCGCCACGCCTGACGCCTTCGTCATCGCCATCCGCACCCCGCCTGCGATAGTCTCGCACCATGCCCGCGCTCGGAGAGGACGCCGCCCGCCGCCTGCTCAACCGCGCCGCCTATGGCGCGCGGCCGGGTGATGTCGCCGCCGTCGCGCGGCTCGACCGCGGCAGCTGGATCGACGCCCAGCTCGCCCTGCCCGCCGACCACGCCGAGGTCACCGCCGCCCTCGCCGCCGCGACCATGCCGATCCGCTACGTCGCCGGCCCCGGCGAGCAGATGGTCGACGAACACCGCCCGCTTTTCGCGCTGGCCATGACGCCCGAGCAACGCTGGGCCATGGCCGACAACCGCCTCCCGATCGCCTGGCCCGAGCGCGACCGCCCGCGCCTTGAACTCTCGGCCGCAACGCTGCTGCGCAAGGTGCTCGCGCCGGACCAGCTGCGCGAACGCCTGGTCGAATTCTGGCACGACCACTTCAACGTCGCCGCCCAGGCCGGCCCGCAGGTCTCGGTCAGCCTGCCGGGCCACGATGCACGCATCCGCGACCACGCGCTGGGCAACTTCGCCGCCTTGCTGGAAGCCGTGGCGACCAGCCCGGCGATGCTCGCCTATCTCAACAACAACGCCTCGCGCGCCGGCGCGCCGAACGAGAATTTCGCCCGCGAATTGCTGGAACTCCACACGCTCGGTGCCGCCGCCTACCACCCCGGCGCGCGGTCCTGGCGCGACATTCCCGGCGCCGACCAGGGCACCCCCGCCGGCTATTTCGACGGCGATGTCTGGGAAGCCGCGCGCGCCTTCACCGGCTGGACCATCGCCGCCGGCCAGCGCATCGATGGCGGGCGCACCCTGCCCCGCGCCGGCGAATTCGCCTATGTCGAACGCTGGCACGATGGCTACCAGAAGCGCGTGCTGGGCGAGGAATTCGCCCCCTTTGCCCCCGCGCTGGCGGATGGCCGCCGCGTCATCGCGCTGGCCGCCACGCATCCCGCCACCGCGCGCCACCTCTGCGGCAAGCTCGCGCGCTTCTTCATGGGCGACACCGCCCCGCCCGCCGTGGCCGCACGCGCCGAAGCCGCCTTCCTGCGCCACCGCGACGCACCGGACCAGATCGCCCGCACCATCCGCGCCCTGCTGGATGGGCCGGAGGCGACCGACCCCGCGCTGGGCCGGGTGCGCCGCCCGCTCGATATCGCGGCCGCCGCGGCGCGCGCGCTCGCCATCCCGCTGTCACCCCAGGCGCCGCTGCTGGCCCAGATGGGCAATGCGGGCCAGACGCTGTTCGGATGGCCCTCGCCCGATGGGCAGACGCTGGATGGCGCGCATTACCTGGGCGGTGGCGCGCTGCGCGCGCGCTGGACCATGCTGCTGGGCCTGGCGCAGAACTGGTGGGGCACCGGCGCCTCACCGCTGTATCCCGCCCTCGCCGGCCGTCCGACTGCCGAAGCGGCGCGCGAGGTCGCGCACGCGCTGGTCGGCGATGCCGCGCCGGCCGTGGCGCAGCGCCTGGCCAGCGCCTGGTCGGTGGACCGCCGCCCCGACCGCTTGCGCAACCCGCAGGACGCCGCGGCCCTCGCCGGCATCGCCCTGCTCGCACCGGGGTTCCAGACCACATGATGGCCCGCCTCGGACGCCGCGCGCTGCTGCGGGCGGGCCTCGCCACCGCCGCGCTTCCCGGCCTGCGCGGCATGGCCTTCGCCGATCCCGCCGGTGCGCCGCCGCTGCTGGTGCTGGTCTTCCTGCGCGGCGGGATGGATTCGCTGCATTTCCTCTCGCCCGCCGACGACGCCGGTTTCGTCGAGATGCGCGCGGCCGAGTTGCGGACGCGCGCCGACGGCGCCGGCGCCGGGCATCGCCTCGATGCCGTCGGCGGCATCGATTTCCGGCTGCATGCCGAAGCGGGCGGGCTGGCGGAGATCTGGCGCGACCGGCGGCTTGCGCTGTGGCCCGCCGCCGGCGTGCCGGAAGCCACCCGCAGCCATTTCGAAGCCCAGGCCCTGATGGCCGGTGGCCGCGGATCGCGCCAGGATCCGCGCACGGCCCAGGGGTGGCTCGCCGCCTGGACGGCGGCGCTGGCCGGCAATGCGCCAGGCCCCGCGGCCATCGCCGGCCAGGGCGGGCTGACACCCGAGCTGACCGGCCTGGCGCGCGCCCTTGCCGTGCCCAGCCTCTCGGGCGGCCTCGCGCTGCCGGGCGGGCGGCTGGGCGCGGCGGCGCTCGAGGCGCTGCATGCCGGCGGGCAGGACATCGTCTCGCGCGCCGTGCGCGGCGCGATCGACGACATGCGCGCGCTCGATGCGCTGCTGCCGCGCGATGGCGAGGGCCGAATCGCGGCCTATCGTCCGTCCAATGGCGCGGCCTACGGCCCGGCGGGCGCCTTTGGCGCCGCTCTCGCCACCGTGGCGCAGGCGGCGAAGCTGCATCCGGGCCTGGTGGCGGCGCAGGTCGACCTTGGCGGTTGGGACACCCATGACGGCCAGTCATGGCGCATGACCAACCTGGTGCGGATGCTCTCGCGCGGGCTGGCGGCACTGGATGCCGACCTGGCGGACCTGCCGCGCCGCTGGACCGTGCTGGTCGCGAGCGAATTCGGTCGCCGCCTGCGCGCCAATGCCAATGGCGGCACCGACCACGGTCGCGCCGGCACCGTCATGGCCTTCGGGCGTGGCGGGTCGCTCGGCGGGCATTTCGGCGCCTGGCCGGGCCTGTCGCGCGATGCGTTGGAGGATGGCGTGGACCTGCGCGTCGCCGAGGATTACCGCGCGGTGTTCCGCACGGTCATGCGGGACCTGTCGGTGCGGGCGCCGGCCTGACCCGGCGCCCGCGACCCGTTCAGGCGCCCTTCAGCGCGTCCCGCAGCTTCTGTTCCTGTTCGGTCGTCATGTTCGTGCGCAGCACCGTGCCGCCGAACTGCGCCATCGCCGGCAGCACCTTGTCCGCGGTCACCTTGCGGACCAGCACGCACAGCGCCGCCTGGCCGGGCGTGAGCGATTCCGCCGCGCTCTTCATGAACTTGTCGTCGATGCCCACATCGGTCAGGTAGCCGCTCAGCGCGCCCGCGCCGGCACCGGCGGCGGCGCCCAGCAGCGGGTTCAGGAACAGCAGCCCGATCAGCGTGCCCCACATCGCCCCGCCGGCGGCGCCCGCCGCGGTGGTGTTGATCAGCTGGTGCAGCTTGACCGACCCGTCCGCCAGGCGCTCCGCGATCACCGCGTCGCCCAGCTCGATCAGGTATTCCTTCTGCAACTCCATCAGCTTGGCGCGCGCCGCTTCCGCCGTCTTCTCGTCCGGGTAGGCGACGATGATGAGGTCCGCCATGGTGGTCTCGCTCCTGAAAATGGGGTGCGTGCGTGCCGCGCCCGCCGCTGGCGACACAACGCCCCCGGCGCAGCATCGTTGCCGCCGCGCGCACGATAGGCCGCCGCGCGGCCGGGGCAAGCGACAAGACACGGACAGGCGTCCCGCCTTCAGGCCGCCCGTCCCGCGTGCTACAGCCCCGCGCCATGATCGACCCCGCCGCACCTTCCCTCGCGCAGGCCAAGCGCATCGTCGTCAAGATCGGCTCCGCCCTGGTGGTGGAGGAGGCGACGGCCGCGCCGCGCACGGCATGGCTTGCCTCGGTCGCCGCCGATGTGGCGGCGCTGCGCGCGACGGGCGCCGAGGTCGTGGTGGTCTCCTCCGGCGCGATTTCGCTGGCGCGGCGGGCGCTGGGCCTGACGCGGCGCGCGCTGCGGCTGGAGGAAAAGCAGGCCGCCGCCGCGGTCGGGCAGATCCGCCTGGCCGGCGCCTGGCAGGATGCACTCAGCGCGCACGGCATGAACGCCGCGCAGCTGCTGCTGACGCTGGAGGATTCCGAGGACCGCCGCCGCTACCTGAATGCGCGCGCGACGATCAGCACGCTGCTCGGTCTTGGCTGCGTGCCCGTCATCAACGAGAACGACACCGTCGCCACGGCCGAGATCCGCTTCGGCGACAACGATCGCCTGGCCGCGCGCGTGGCCGAGATGATCAGTGCCGACGCGCTGGTGCTGCTGTCGGACATCGACGGCCTGTACACCGCCGACCCGCGGCGCGACCCCCATGCCGCGCATATCCCCACGGTCGATCGCATCACCGACGACATCATGGCGATGGGCGGCGATCCGCCACCCGGCTATTCCTCGGGCGGCATGCGCACCAAGCTGATCGCGGCGCGCATCGCCACCGGCGCGGGCTGCGCGATGGCGATCGCACTCGGCAAGCGCGACAATCCGCTGGCGGCGCTGCTCGATGGCGCGCGCTGCACCTGGTTCCTCGCGGCGCCCGAGGGGCGCACGGCGCGCAAGCGCTGGATCGCGGGCAGCCTCGCGCCGCTCGGTTCGCTCATGGTCGATGCGGGCGCGGCGCGCGCACTCGCGCGCGGGTCATCGCTGCTGCCCGCCGGCGTGCGCGCGGTGGAAGGCAGCTTCGAACGCGGCGACCCGCTCAGCGTGCGCGACGAGGCGGGGCGCGAAGTGGCGCGCGGCCTGTCGGCCTATGATGCCGAAGCCGCGCGCCTGATCGCCGGTCACCGGTCCGAGGAGCTGGAAGGCATCCTGGGCTGGCGCGGGCGCGACGAGATCATCCACCGGGACGACCTCGTGCTGCTGTAGGTCAGCCGCGCGGCGCGGGGATGTGGCGCACGGTCTGGTTCTCGCCCGAGCCCTCGACCACCGCGATGAAGTTGCGGGTGGACGGCGCCGGCGGGGTCGGCAGCGCGACCGAGACGTTCGAACCGTTGCCGGTCACGACGGACCCCGGCAGCGTGACGCCGGCGGGACGCTGGCCGGCATAGGCGACGGTCGCGTTCTCGCCATTGCCCTCGACATAGGCCTGCGAGGCGGCGAGCCATTCATTCGCGTGCACGGCGGGGGCGGCGAAGGCGATGACGGCGGCGGCCGCGGCGGCGCCGAAGAAGATGTTGCGGGTCATGTATCGTATTCCTTGTGCTGCGTGACGGTGGACGTGTCCGATCCATCACTACGCCAGCGCAGGTGGGATGGTTTCGCGCCGCATTCCAATAGCCGCGCGCTATGACCACGATAGCCGCCGCTGTTCGACCTGCCGCCGATCGTGCGATGCTTCAGCCAATCGCGATTGACTCCGGGAGACGACACACCATGACCATGCTGGCGTTTCGCCGCCGCGGCCTGCTCGCCGCCGCCGCGCTGCCGCTCACGGCGCCTGCCCTCGCGCTGGATGGCTTTCCGTCCCGCCCGCTGCGCCTGGTCGTCGGCTTCACGCCAGGCGGGGCGACCGACATCTCCGCCCGCGCCATCGCACCGAAAATGAGCGAGGCGCTGGGCCAGCCCGTGATCGTCGAGAACCGCCCCGGCGCGGGCAGCAACATCGCCTCCGAGGTGGTGGCGCGCAGCCCGGCCGATGGCCACACGCTGCTGCTCGCGACGCTCGGCGCGCTGGTGGTCAGCCCGATGGTGGTGCGCCTGCCGATCGACCCGGCGCGCGACCTGGTGCCGGTGTCGATCGCAGTGGACCTGTTCAACATCCTGGTACTGCCGATGGATCGGCCGTGGCGCAGCGTGGCGGAGCTGGTGGCCGCGGCGAAGGCGGCGCCGGGGCGCCTTTCGTATGGCACCAGCGGCATCGTCGGCGGGCCGCATCTGGCGGGGCTGCTGTTCGACCGCATGGCGGGCATCGAGACGACGCCGGTGCATTACCGCGGCGGCGGGCTGGTGGTCACGGACCTGCTCGCGGGGCGCGTCGACTTCTCCTTCGCCACCGCGGCCTCGGTGCTGGCCCAGGTGCGCGAGGACAAGCTGCGCGCGCTGGCGGTACCGCACGCCGCCCGATCGCGCCTGATGCCGCAGATCCCGACCGTCGCGGAATCCGGCGTGCCGGGCTTCGACGTGCCGTCCTGGTACGGCGTGCTGGCACCGCGCGGCACGCCCGATGCCGCGATCGCGCGCCTCAATGCCGCGATGCGCGTGGCGCTGCAGGATGCCGAGGCGACAGCGGTGCTCAATCGCAACGGGCTGGAGCCGCGCTGGACCACGCCGGCGCAGATGACCGCGGCGCTGGCGGCCGAACGCACGACCTGGGAACCGATCATCCGCGAGAGCGGCATCCGCATCGAGTAGCGCGGTAGACGGGCGCGGCGTGGCGTGCGACTGGCGCCGCACGCCACCGAGGATGCCCTCATGCGCCTGTCCCGCCGCTCCATCCTTGCCGCGAGCCCGGCCGCCGCGCTGCCGGTGCAGGCCGTGGCGCAGGCCATCCCCAAGGTGGCGCTGGAAGAACACGTCATCACGCCGGGGCTGCAGCCTTACCTCGAACGCGCCTTCCCGCCGACACCGCGCGCTGCGCGCGAGGCCATCATCGCCCGCCTGGCGGATTTCGGGGACCAGCGCATCGCCGCGATGGATGCGGCGGGCGTGGATGTCGCGGTGCTGTCCATCTCCGGCCCCGGCGTGCAGATCGAACCCGATGCGCGCCTCGCGACACGCCTCGCCGCCGAGGCGAATGATGCGCTGGCCGCGCAGATCGCGCGGCGCCCGGCGCGCTATGCCGGCTTCGCGCACCTGGCCATGCAGGACCCGGCCGGCGCGGCGGCGGAACTCGAACGCTGCGTCCGCCAGCTCGGCTTCAAGGGCGTGCTGGTGAATGGCCATACCAATGGCGTGTATCTCGATGACCCACGCCACGACGTGTTCTGGGAACGCCTGCAGGCGCTGGACGTGCCGCTGTACCTGCATCCGGGCGATTCCCACCGCATGCCCTTCGTGCTGGAGGGCTTCCCGGAACTGCAGAAGCCGGTCTGGGAATGGACCACCGAGACATCGTCCCACGCGCTGCGGCTGATCGTCTCCGGGGTCTTCGACCGCTTCCCGCGTGCGAAGCTGATCCTGGGCCACATGGGCGAGGCGATCCCGTATGAGCTGTGGCGCCTGGACAGCCGCTACGCCTTCACCGAGACCCATCGCCGCGTCGCGCGCAAGCCGTCCGAATATGTGCGGCAGAATTTCTACGTCACCACGTCGGGCCAGTTCGACAACGTGCCGCTGATGGCCGCCGTGGCCGCGATGGGGCACGGGCACGTACTGTTCTCGATCGACTACCCGTATGAATCCTCGGACGATGCCGCGCGGTTCATCGCGGCCGCGCCGCTGGGCGACGAAGCGCGCCGGGCCGTGGCCGGCGGCAATGCGCGGGCGCTGCTGCGGCTGGCGGCCGCGCCATGATCCCGCCCAACGCGCCCTTCTCCGACCCCGAGGCCGTCGCGCGCTACACCGAGATGCCGCCACGTTTCGTGCCGGGCCTCGATGCGCTGCATCGCATGGCGACGCTGCTGCTCGCGGAACGCTGCGCGGCCGATGCGCGCATCCTGGTGCTGGGTGCGGGCGGCGGGCTCGAACTGAAGGTCTTCGCGACCGCGCAGCCGGGCTGGCGCTTCGCTGGCGTCGATCCTTCCACCGAGATGCTGGCGCTGGCGGGACGTACGCTCGGCCCGCTCGCGGCGCGCGTCGATCTGCATGCAGGCTACATCGACACCGCGCCGCCCGGCCCCTTCGATGCCGCGACCTGCCTGCTGACGCTGCACTTCCTGCCGCCCGCGGCGCGCGTGCAGACCCTCGCGGCGCTGTTCGCGCGGCTGAAGCCCGGCGCGCCGCTGGTCGTGGCGCATCACAGCTTCCCGCAGGCGCCGGAGGAAAAGCCGGTCTGGCTGTCGCGCTTCGCCGCCTTCGCGACCGCCTCCGGCGTGGCGGCCGAGACCGCGCAGGGCGCCGCCGAGGGCATCGGCCGACAATTGCCCGCACTGTCGCCCGAACAGGATGCCGCGTTGCTGGCCGACGCCGGCTTCGTCGATGTCAGCCTGTTCTACGCGGCGTTGACCTTCCGCGGCTGGGTGGCCTATCGGCCGTGATGGCGCGCCGGTCCTTCTCCCGAAGGCCCGCGCACGCCACATGCACCCGGCATCGGAGCACCCCGCCGTGAACGCCATCGCCCAGGACGCCGCCCGCCTGCTCGACACCGCCGCCCGCGCCGCCCGCGCGGCCGCTGCGGTCATCGCGCGCGCGCCGTCGCCGGCGAAGGATCTGGCGCTCACGCAGGCCGCCGCGGCACTGCGCCGGAACGCCGCCGCGATCCTCGCCGCCAATGCGACCGATGTCGAAGCGGCACCCGGCCTGACCTCCGCCTTCCGCGACCGCCTGACCCTCACCCCCGCGCGCATCGAGGCGATGGCGGTGGGCCTGGAGGAGGTCGCCGCCCTGCCCGACCCGGTCGGCCGCGTGCTGGCGGAATGGACGCGGCCGAACGGCCTGGTGTTCCGCCGCGTCGCGCAGCCGCTCGGCGTGATCGGCATGATCTTCGAAAGCCGGCCCAACGTGACCGCCGATGCCGCCGCGCTCTGCCTGAAATCCGGCAATGCCGTGATCCTGCGCGGCGGCAGCGAGAGCACGCGCTCCGCCGCCGCCATCCATGCCTGCCTGGCCGAGGGCCTGCGCGATGCCGGCCTGCCGGATGCGACCGTGCAGATCGCCCCCACCGCCGACCGTGCCTTCGTGGGGGCCATGCTGCGCGCGGCGGGGCTGATCGACCTGATCATCCCGCGCGGCGGCAAGGGCCTGGTCACGCGCGTGCTGGAGGAAGCCCGGGTGCCGGTGCTGGCGCATGCCGAGGGGCTTTGCCACACCTACATCCACGAAGCCGCCGACCACGCCATGGCGCGCAGCGTGCTGGCGAACGCCAAGATGCGCCGCACCGGTGTGTGCGGTTCGACCGAGACGCTGCTGATCGACGCCGCCGTGGCACCCACGCTGCTGCCGATGCTCGTGGCCGACCTGCACGCGCTGGGCTGCGATTTCCGCGCCGATGACCGCGCGCGCGCCATCGTGGCGGACCTGCCCGCCGCGACCGAGGCCGACTTCGCCACCGAATGGCTCGACGCCATCCTGTCGGTGAAGGTGGTGGATGGCGTGGCCGATGCGCTGGACCACATCCGCCGCTTCGGGTCCGAACACACCGAGGCGATCATCACGCAGGACGAAGCCGCCGCGCGCGACTTCCTCGACGGCATCGATTCCGCGGTCGGGCTGTGGAACGCCTCGACGCAGTTCTGCGACGGCGGCGAGTTCGGCTTCGGCGCCGAGATCGGCATCGCCACGGGCCGCATGCATGCACGCGGGCCGGTCGGGCTGGAACAGCTCTGCACCTATCGCTACCAGGTGGTCGGCACGGGCCAGATCCGGCCATGAGGCTGGCGGCCGCCGCCTTCGCGCTGGTGGCCATTGCCGCACCGGCGCAGGCGGCCTGCCCGCAGGTGGCGGAGGTCGCGCGCTTCGCCCGCGCCTTGCTGGAACGCCGCGTGCCACAGCCCTGGGCGGCCAGCACCGACCCCGCCTGCGCGCAGCAGCGCCTGGCCGCGATGCTGGCGCAGCCCTGGGGCGACATCGAGGGCATCGCGCTGGCCGCCGACATCGTGCCGCCGCTGCGCGGCGCGCTGTTCCACGCCAATTTCCGCGCGCGATCCGGCGCCACCATCGAGGCCGCCTACGCCGCGCGCCCGGCCATCGCCCCGGCCCTGCTGCTGACCATGGGCGACGCGGCGGTCGCGACCGTCGCGCCCTTCCTCGTGCTGCTCGACCTCGCGGCGATGCCGGGCGGGATGGATGCGGCGTCGCGCCGGGCGGGCAATCTGGGCGTGCGGCTCGGCGTGGTCGGGGCGGCGGTGCCGCTGCGCGATGCCGCGATGCTGGCCGCCGGCGCGACACTGCAGGCGGATCACAGCACGATGGCGGCCACGCTCGGCCTCGCGACGCCGCCGGCGGCGCTGCTGGCGGCGCTCGCGCAAGACCTCGCCGCCGAGGGCCGCCCCCTGCGCGCCGGCGACCAGGTCGCGCTGATGGGCCCCGCCGCGCCGATCGCCCCGCGCCCCGGCGAGACCTGGCGGCTGTCGGTCGAGGGCCTGGGCGACGTGGTCGTGGCCTTCCGCTGACGCGCCCTTCCCGTCCGGCCCGCCGCGCCGGTAGCATCGCGTCCCGTCGGAGGAACGATTCCCATGCGCCGCCTGCTGCTCGCTGCCCTGCTGGCCCTGCCCGTCGCCGCGCAGGCGTGCCCGTCCCAGGACATCATGGATGGCGTGGCGGACAACCTGATCGCCAACCGACCGACACCGCCCATCGCCGGCCTGCCCACGCTGGAGGCCGGGCATTGCGCGCAGGAGCGCCTGGTCGCGGCGCTGGTGCCGCATTGGGGCAGCATCGTCGGCTGGAAGGTCGGGCTGACCAGCGCGCCGGTCCAGCAGCGCTTCGGCGTGAACCAGCCGCTGCGCGGCATGCTGATGCAATCCAGCATCAGCCTGCGCGACGGTGCCGAGGTGCCGGCCCGCTTCGGCGCCGTGCCGGTGATCGAGAGCGACCTGCTGCTGCGCGTGCGCGATGCCGGCATCAATGATGCCGGGCGCGACCATGTCGCGATCCTGCGCCACCTCGATGCCGTCATTCCCTATATCGAATTGCCCGACCTGGTGCTGACCGGCGGCTTCACCGGGCCGCAGCTGCTCGCCATCAATGTCGGCGCGCGGCTCGGCGTCATGGGCACGCCGATCCCGGTCGAGGCCACGCAAGCCTTCGCCGACCGGCTCGGCAGCATGGTGGTGACGATGGTCGATGATCGCGGCCAGGAGCGTGCGCGCGCGACCGGCACCGCCGCACTCGGCCATCCGTTGAATGTCATCGCCTTCCTGGTGCGGGACCTCGCGTCGGATGGCATGCGGCTGGAGGCCGGGCAGGTGATCTCGGTCGCGGGCTATTCGCCGACGCTGCCGCTGGAGGCCGGGCGCACCTATACCGTGCGCTACGAAGGGCTGGCGGCGGCACCGGTCAGCGTGAGCGTCCGCACCCGGTGACGCCCGGCCGCTTCGGCGATCGGCGGCGGCGGCGCATCGGGCTGCTGGGCGGTTCCTTCAACCCGGCGCATGCGGGGCACCGGCATGTGGCGGACCATGCGCGTCGCGCGCTGCGGCTGGACGAGGTCTGGCTGCTGGTCTCGCCGGGCAATCCGTTGAAGCCGCGCGCGGGCATGGCGCCGCTGGCGGAGCGGCTGCGATCGGCCCGGCGCATCGCCGATGGGCGCCGCGTGATCGCGACGGATATCGAACGCGCGCTGGGCACGCGCTTCACCGCCGATACGTTGCGGCTGCTGCGCCGGCGCTTCCCACGCGCGGACTTCACCTTCGTGATGGGTGCCGACAACCTGGTGCAGTTGCCGCGCTGGAAGGGCTGGCGCGGGATTGCGCGGCGCACGGCGCTGGCGGTGCTGCCGCGGCCGGGCTTCACGCGGGCCGCGCTGAAGGGCCAGGCGGCGCAGGTGCTGCGCCGGCACCGGAGGGCGCCGGGGGAGGCGCGCGGCGATGGGGCTCGGAGCGCGATTCGCACGGAAAGGTTTGCGCCGCACGCGCCTTGGTGCTTGGTTCCGGCCCGAGAGCACGCCGCCTCCGCCACCGCCATCCGTGCGGCGCAGGCCAGGGGCGGCACGCGCGACAGGAGGGGGCCATAGCCCGCACGCCGAAGACCGAGACGACGACGCCTGCCGCCAAGGCGGCCGAGCCGAAGGCGAAGCTCGCGACACCCAAGGCCAAGGCCGCCTCGCCGAAGGCGAAGGCTGCGGCGCCGAAGACCAGGGCCGCGCCGCCGAAGACCAAGGCTGCGGCGCCGACGGCGAAGGCCGCCGCGCCAAAGGCCAAGGCTGCCCCGCCGGCGGCGAAGGCCGCTGCGCCGAAGGCCAAGGCGGCCGCGTCGAAAACCAAGACCGCCGCGCCGGCGGCGAAAACTGCCGCGCCGAAGGCGAAGGTCGCCGCGACGAAGACCAGGGCTGCCAAGACAGCGGCACCGAAGGCCAAGGCCGCCGCACCCAAGGCCAAGGCAACCGCGACGACGACCAAGGCCGTGCCGCCGCCGAAGGCCAGGACAGCAGCGCCCAAGTCCACCACCCCCGCCGCGCCCAAGGCCAAGGCCACCGCCACGCCGGCGCGCGCGGCCAAGCCTGCCGAGGCCGCGCCCCCCGCCGCGAAGCCCCGCGCCACGGCAGCGACCCGCACCGCCAAGGCCGCGGCCCCCGCCAAGGCCGCGCCCAAGCCCGCCGCCCCGCGCCCCACCCGCACCAAGAAGCGCGAGAAGCTCCCGCCCGACCGCCTCGCGCTGCTGGTCGATGCGGCGATCAAGTCGCTGGAGGACGACAAGGCCGAGAACATCATCCTGCTCGATGTCACCGGCCGCGCGGACTATGCCGACCGCCTGATCATCGCGACCGGCCTGGTCGAGCGCCAGCTCCAGGCCATGGCGACCCACCTGGACGAGGCGCTGGCCGAAGCCGGCCTGCAGCTGCGCCGCGACAACATCCAGGCCTCCGCCGATTGGGTGCTGATCGATGCCGGCGACCTGGTGATCCACCTGTTCCGGCCCGAAGCGCGCGAGTTGTATCGCCTCGAACGCATGTGGGGCCCGGAAAGCCCAGGGGCGGCCGACGTCACGCCCGCCTAGGATCCTCGCCGTCGGGCGCATGAAGCCGGGGCCGGAGGCGACGCTGTATGCGCATTACGCCGCCCGGCTGCGCCCGCCGCCCGAGGTCACCGAGATCCCGGAGGCGCGCGGTTCCGCCGCCGAGATCCGCCGCCGCGAAGGCACCGCGCTGCTGGCGGCGCTGCCCGCCGATGCGCTGGCCGTTGCCCTCGACCTCGGCGGCGAACAGCCCGACAGCGCCCGCTTCGCCGCGCTGCTGGCGCGCTGGGACGAGGCCGGGCGCGCGCCCTGCTTCCTGGTCGGCGGGGCGGAGGGACTCGATCCGGCCGTGCTGGCACGGGCCGACCACCGAATCGCCCTCGGCCCCATGACCTGGCCGCATTTCCTGGTGCGCGGGATGCTGGCCGAACAGCTGTATCGCGCGCAGGCGATCCGGCAGAACCACCCTTATCACCGCGCCTGGCGGCCATGATGCTGGACGCCGGGCGTGCCGCGCGGCGAGACTGCGGCGCATGATCCTGCTGATCCTCGCGGCACTGCTGTGGGTCTTCGTGCATGTCGGCGTCTCCGGCACGGCGCTGCGCGATGCCGCCGTGGCGCGGCTGGGCGAGCGCGTGTTCGCGTTGGCCTTCTCGGTGGGGTCGGTGATGGCCATCGGCCTGCTGGTGGTGGCCTGGCAGGGCGCGGCGACCACCCCGCTGTGGTTCGCGCCGGCCTGGCTGCGCCTGGTGCTCGCCGTGCTGATGCTGCCGGCCTTCGTGCTGTTCGCCTGCTCGCTGATCGGCAACCCGACCGCGATGGGCGGCGCCGGCCTGATCGCGCAGGGGCCGCGCGGCATCCAGCGCGTCACCCGCCACCCGATGCTGTCGGCCTTCGCGATCTGGGCGGCGGTTCACGCGCTGGGCAATGGCGACACCGCGGCGCTGGTCTTCTTCGGCGCCTTCCTGGTCACCGCGGTGGCGGGCATGCCCTCGATCGACGCCAAGATGGCGCGGCGCCATCCGGACACCTGGCCCGGCTTCGCCGCCGCCAGTTCGATCATCCCCTTCGGCGCCATCCTGGCGGGGCGGAACCGGCTGGTCGCGCGCGAGATCGGCTGGGTCGCGCCCCTGGCCGGGCTGCTGGCCTGGGCGGCGCTGCTGCATGCCCATCGCCACATCTTCGGCGTGCCGGCGCTGATCCTGCGCTGACCCGCGGCTTGAGCGCCGCGCGTCCCGGCCCTATGTGCCGCGCCGACGGGGCATCAGCGGGGATTCGGGGACAACATGCAGGAAGTGCTCATCGCCGAGGACACGGCGAACAGCCCGCGCGCGCGCGTGGCGCGCTTCGTCATGGCCGCGCCCTTCCAGCGCAGCATCATCGCGCTGATCCTGCTGAATGCGGTCACGCTGGGGCTCGAGACCTCGGACGCCATCATGGCGGATTGGGGCGGGCTGCTGCACGCGGTGGACAATGCGCTGCTCTATGCGTTCACGGCCGAGCTGGCCCTGCGCATCTACGCCTTCCGCGGCCGCTTCTTCCGCGACCCCTGGGGCATCTTCGACCTGGTGGTGGTGGGCATCGCCTGGATGCCGGCGACCGGGCCGCTGAGCGTGCTGCGCGCGCTGCGGGTGCTGCGCGTCATGCGCCTGGTCTCGGTGGTGCCATCCATGCGCAACGTGGTCGAGGCGATGCTGGCCGCGCTGCCCGGCATGGGATCGATCGTGCTGCTGATGCTGCTGATCTTCTACGTCTTCGCGGTGATGGGCGCGAAGCTGTTCGGCGCCGACCTGCCCGAGCAGTTCGGCGACCTCGGTTCGTCGCTGTTCACGCTGTTCCAGCTCATGGCGATGGATGATTTCGGCAATATCGTGCGCCAGGCGATGGAGAAGCAGCCGCTGGCCTGGCTGTTCTTCATCCCCTTCTCGATCGTCGCCACCTTCGTCGTGCTGAACCTGTTCATCGGCGTGATCGTCGAGAGCATCCAGACCCTGCGCGAGGAACGCGTCAGCGCCGATGCGACGGCGGCCCAGGCGGCCTCGGACGCCGCCGCCTCGGCCGCCCATGCCGACCAGGTGATGCTGCTGCACGAAATCCGCGCCCTGCGGGCCGAGGTCGCGGCCTTGCGCGCGGAGCGCGCCGGGGGTTAAGCCGGGCGGAGCGCGCCGGGGCCACGCCCGCCCCGGGATCCAGGACCCCGCCATGCCCGCCAGCCGCCCCCGCCCCGTCATGCTCGTCATCCTCGACGGCTGGGGGTGGCGCGAGGACAGCGCGGACAACGCCGTGCGCCAGGCGCGCACGCCCGCCTTCGATGCGCTGTGGTCCACCTGCCCGCACGCCTTCCTGCGCACCTCCGGCGCCGATGTCGGCCTGCCGGACGGTCAGATGGGCAATTCCGAGGTCGGGCACCTGAACATCGGCGCGGGCCGCGTGGTGATGCAGGACCTGCCGCGCATCGGCGCCGCCATCGCGGATGGGTCGATCGCGTCGCTGCCGGCGCTGACCGGGCTGGTCGCCGCGCTGAAGCGCACGGGGGGCACCTGCCACCTGATGGGGCTGCTCTCGCCCGGCGGGGTGCATTCCCACCAGGACCATGCGGTGGCGCTGGCGCGCATCCTGTCCGGCGCCGGCATCCCGGTCGCGATCCATGCCTGGACCGATGGCCGCGACACGGCCCCCCAGGCGGCGCCCGACTTCCTTTCCCGGTTCGAAGCCGACATCGCGCCGCTACCAGGCGTGCGCATCGCCACGGTCAGCGGCCGCTACTTTGCGATGGACCGCGACAATCGGTGGGACCGCGTGTCCCAGGCCTACAACGCCATGGTGGTCGGCGACGGCGCGCACGCCGCCACGCCGCAGGCCGCCATCGCCGCCGCCCACGCCGCCGGCAAGACCGACGAATTCATCCCCGCCAGCATCGTCGGCGACTATGCCGGCATGGCGGATGGCGACGGCCTGCTGTGTTTCAACTTCCGCGCCGACCGCGTGCGCGAGATCCTCGCGGCCCTGCTCGACCCCGGCTTCGACGGCTTCGCCCGCGCCCGCGCCATGCGCTTCGCCGCCGCCGCCGGGCTCACCGAATACAGCGCCGCGCTGAACCCCTTCCTGCGCACGATGTTCGCCCCGCAATCCATGGCCGACATCCTCGGCGCCACGGTCGCTGCCGCGGGCCTCACGCAACTCCGCATGGCGGAGACGGAAAAATACCCCCACGTCACCTACTTCCTGAACGGTGGCGAGGAGACGCCCTATGCCGGCGAGGAGCGCATCATGGTGCCCTCCCCCAAGGTCGCGACCTATGACCTCCAGCCCGAGATGTCCGCGCCGGAACTGACCGGCAAGGCCGTCGTGGCCATCGCCGCGGGCGCGCACGACCTGATCGTGCTGAACTTCGCCAATGCCGACATGGTCGGCCATACCGGCAGCCTCGCCGCCGCAACGAAGGCGGTCGAGGCGGTCGATGCCGGCCTCGGCCGCATCGCGGATGCCATCCGCGCCGCCGGCGGTGCCCTGTTCGTCACTGCCGACCACGGCAATGCCGAGATGATGCGCGACCCCGCCACCGGCGGGCCGCACACCGCCCACACGACCAATCCCGTGCCGGCCCTGCTGCTCGGCGCGCCCGCCGGCACCACCATCGCCGACGGGCGGCTCGCGGATATCGCGCCGACCCTGCTCGGCCTGCTTGGCCTCAAGCAGCCGGCCGCCATGACCGGAACTTCGCTGCTGCGCGTTGGGCGTGGCTGACCGGCGGCAAGCCGCGCCGCTCCCTCTGGCGGCGCCGCACGGCGCAGGCGCCGCCATGGTCCACTGGAAACCAGCCGGCGGATACCCTAGGTAATACCACACGATCCATCAGGTAATACCGGAGCGCGCGATGGCGACGACCGTCACCACCAAGGGCCAGGTCACCATCCCGAAGACCGTGCGCGATTTGCTGGGCATCGTCCCCGGCAGCCGCGTGACCTTCGAGGTCGGCGACGACGGCCGTGTCCTCCTGCGCAAGGACGCTGCGCGCGGCCACGGCACCACGCCTCCAGGCCGCTTCGCCCGGCTGCGCGGCAGTGCCGCCATGGGCATGAGCACCGACGAGATCATGGCGCTCACCCGCGGCGAGGCGTGAGGTGACGCTGGTCGACACCAACGTGCTGCTCGACCTGGCGACCAACGACGCCGAATGGGCCGACTGGTCGCAGCGCCACCTCGAAGCCGCCGCGGTGCGCGGTCCGCTGCACATCAACGACGTTGTCTACACCGAGCTATCGGTCGGCTTCCCACGGATCGAGGAACTCGACGCTGTCCTGGCGGCGGCGCAGATCGAGACGGCGCCGATCCCGCGCGAGGCGCTGTTCCTCGCCGGCAAGGTGTTCCAGCGCTACCGCGCCGGCGGCGGCAGCCGCGCAGGCGTCCTGCCGGACTTCTTCATCGGCGCGCATGCCGCGGTCGCCGGCCTGCCCCTGCTGACGCGCGACCTGCGGCGGTATCGCACCTATTTCCCGACGCTTGCGCTGGTCGCGCCCGGCGGCTGACCCCGATGGCATTCGCGCGGCAACCCAGGACCGGCAGGGCGCATGGGAAACGCTACCGGGCACTGGGCGTGGCCGCGTTGCTGCTCGCCAGCCCGGCCGCCGCCCAACCCACCCGCGAAGCCATCCAGGATGCGCGGCGCACCGCCGAGGCCGAACGCGCCGCCGCCGCCGAGGCCGCCCGCCTGGCGCGCGAAGCGGCCGAGCTCGAACGCGGCCTGGCCCGCCAGCGCGTCGCCATGGCCGACCGCGCGCTGCGCGCCGACGCCGCCCTCGATGCGGCCCAGGACCGCGAGCGCGAGGCCTCCCTCGCCGCCATCACCGCCCGCGCCGAGGTCGAACGGCGCGCCGCCGCCCTCGCGCCCCTCATGCCGGCGATGCGCCGCCTGTCGCTCTGGCCGGTCGAAACCCTGCTGGCCGTGCCCCTGCCGCCGGAGGAAGCCCTGCGCGGCGCCTTGGTGCTGCAGGGCATCGCCCGCCAGGTCCGCCGCGACGTCGAAGCCCTGCGCGAAGCCGACCAGGAGGCCTCCCGCCGCGCCCGCCAGGCCGCCACCGAGGCCGCCCTGGTCGCCGGCGCACGCACCGAGGCGCTGTCCGCCGCCCGCGCCCTGGACGCCGAGATCGCCGCCGCCCGATCGCGCGAGGCCGAGGCCCGCCAGGCCGAGCGCGACGCCGGCCGCCGCGCCCAGGACGCCCTGGCCCGCGCCGCCGACCTCGCGGACATGCTGGCCCGGCTGGAGCGCGACCGCGCCCGCGAAGCCGCCGCCCAGGCCGCCCGCGACCGCCCCGAGGCCTGTCTCCTATACAAATCCCCGAACCCACCAGACTAGGCATGAACGCGTATGCCGTCTTCTGCCTGA
>NZ_CAKKLX010000036.1 GCF_918698155.1 Roseomonas sp. CECT 9278 | reverse complement strand
GACGCGGATGCCGGCGCCGGTGCGCACGGTGCCCTTGTCGGCGACGGAAGCCGGGACGCGGATGCCGGCGCCGGTGCGCACGGTGCCCTTGTCGGCGACGGAGGCCGGGACGCGGATGCCGGCGCCGATACGGACGGTGCCCTTGTCGGCGATCGCAGCGGGGATGGAAGCCATGGGGAGGATGCTCCGGTTGGGAATTCTGATCTGGCAGCGCCAGACACCCCGGAACGTGAAGGTCAGGCAGCAACAACGCAAGTAATTTTTCCTACTTGTATGTATTCTTTTTCCCAATATGATAGGTAGATAGGAAAACGATCACTGCAATCCCCGGCTGCATCGTTCAAAGGCCTTCACCATGACTCAGGCGAACGCTGCATTCATGCAGCGATCACGTGGGTCACGCGAAAATAACGGTTTTGGATACAACCTATTAGTTATTCACAGGTTGGGTTTATCGCGGGTTGCGCTTCCCTCGCGGCATACATCCTGTGGCTGTCGATGGCGCACCCACGCAAAAGGCCGACTCCAGCGTGGCGCCTGGGTCACAACCTACCGGGGGGTTGCTCATGCCGGGTTTCGTAAATGACCTTCAACACGTTATGACAGCGTGAGCATGTCAGACATCGTTGGCCGTTTCGGGCAGGACGACAAACCTTCCCGGGACCTCGTCCTCCCCGAAGGCGCCCTGGGCGCCCTTCCAGCCATTCGGCTGCGCATCACCATGCTGGGCCGCCTGGACGTGCGGTCCTTCACCGGCGATCCCCTGCTGCCGCGCTCGCGCAAGACGCGTGGCGTGCTCTCGGTGCTCGCCATCGAATCGCCCGAACCGGTGTCCCGCCAGCGCCTGGCCGACCTGCTCTGGAGCCGGCGTGGCGAGGAACAGGCGCGCGGCTCGCTCCGCCAGGCCCTGCACGAACTTCAGGAAGCCCTTGGCGAGTGGGGCAAGGGGCTGATCGTCGCAACGCGCGAGACGGTGGCGCTCAACACCACCGGCGTCTGGATCGATGCGCGCGAACTGCCCCGCATGGCGCGCGACCGGCCCGAGGCGCTCAACCTCATGCAGGCCGAGCTGTTGTCGGATCTCGACAGCCTCGATGCCGCCTTCGATGCCTGGCTGATCGACCAGCGCCGCCGGCTGCGCGACTCCGCCCTCGATGCCGCAACCGCGCGCCTGGCGGCCGCCAACGGCCCCGAGGCGCGCGCCCAGGAGGCCCGCCGCGTCCTCGCCATCGATGCCGCGCAGGAGCCGGTCTGGCGCACCCTGATCCGCTCCGAAGCCGAGCGCGGTGACCGCGGCGCCGCCTTCGCCGCCTGGGAGGAATGCCGGCGCGTCTTCGCCGAACGCTTCCGCGGCGCGCCCTCGCCCGAGACCGCCGCGCTGGCGGAATCGCTGCGCGGGGAGGTCGCGACCCCCCCGCCGCGCCCGGTGCGCCGGTCCGCAGCGCGGGGCGCGCGGCTCGGCGTCATGCCGTTCCGCGTGCTGGGCGAAGGGTCGGATGCCGATGTGTCGCTCGGCCTCGCGGGCGAGATCACCGCCGCGCTGGCGCGGTTCCGCTGGCTTGTGCTGGTCGACAGTTCGTCGATCGCGGCGGCGGAACGGCAGGAAGGGGCGAACGAGGATCTCGAACTCGACTTCAGCCTCTCGGGCACGGTGCAGCGCGCCGGGGACCGGGTGCGGGTCACGCTGCGCCTGACCGACCACCGCCCGCCCGATGCCGTGGTCTGGGCCGAACGCTTCGATCGCGACGCCGGCGACATCCTGGTGCTGCAGGACGAGATCGCCGCCGAGGTGGTGGCCCGCGTCGACCCCGAGATCCTGCTGATCGAGGCGAATCGCGCCGCCGCCCGCCCGCAGGTCCATGTCACGGCCTATGACCTGCTGCTGCGCGCGATTCCGGCGATCTACCGGCTCGACCGCCAATCCTACGAACTCGCCGGCAGCCTGCTGTCGGAGGCGACGCGGCTCGAACCCGATTATGCGCCGGCCTATGCCTGGCATGCCTATTGGCACCTGTTCCTGGTCGGGCAGGGCTGGGCGCCGGCCGGCACCGACGTGCTGGCGAAGAGCGAGGAACTCGCCTCGCGCGCCGTGGCGCTCGACCCGTCGGACGCGCAGGCGCTGGCCATCCTGGGCCATGTGCGCGCCTTCCTGCACCACCGCGTGGCCGAGGCCGTCACCTTGTACGAACGCGCGCTGGCGCTGAATCCGAACCTGCCCATGGCCTGGGTTTTCTCGGCGCTGGCGCTGTCCTATCGCGGCCACCACGAGGAAGCCTTGCGGCGCTGGGAGAGGTACAAGCGCCTTGCGCCGCTGCACCCGCACGCCTTCTTCTTCGACGCCGCCCGCCTGGTGCCCTTGCTGATGCTGCGCCGCTTCGAGGATGTGGACGCCGATGCGCGCCAGGTGACCGCGCTGCACGCCGGCTTCACCTTCCCCTACAAGCTGTGGCTCTCGGCGCTGGGCCACATGGGGCGGCGCGACCAGGCGGTCGAGGTGCTGGGCAAGCTGATCGCCCTGGAACCCGATTTCAACATCCAGAAGGCGCGCGACCGGGCGCCGCTGCAGACCCCGGCCGAGCTCGACTTCTACCTGGCCGGGCTGCGCGCGGCCGGCCTGACCTGAGGCTGGCTCGGCGGCGCCTCGCGCGCGCCGCGGCGAACCCGCGTGGCGCTACATCGGGCGGATGGCATCCCCCGGGCGGATCGTGCCGCCGGTCACGATCCGGCAATTCAGGCCGGACCGATTGATCAGCGGCTTGAACACGCGCTTGCCCAGCAGGTCCTCGAGATACTGGCAGGGCACGTTGAGCCGCCCGCCGACCAGCACCACGTCGCCCACGCGGAACTGCCGCCCGACCAGGTGGTTCAGCGGCACGCCCGCGACAGTCAGATTGCGCCGCGTCTCGTGCGGCGGCAGGTCGATGTCGTGGTCGCGGGCCAGCGCATCGAGCGTCTCGATCTCGATCAGCGTGACCTGGCGGTCGGCGTGGGGCTTGTGGCTGTAGGTGCCGCGCGCGGTGGCGTAGCGGTCGCCCTCGATGCCGACGCCCTCGACCAGCCGCGCGGCGTCCAGTTCCTGCATCGGCGCGGCGGCTTCGGGCGCGATGTGGATCGCCAGCAGCACGCCGGAAAAGTCGTGGCTCATCGCAGCAGCTCCGCCGCGGCGCGCAGCAGGGCGCCATCCGGGCTCCAGAGGGATTCCAGCACGCGGAAATGATCCGCGCCGGGCAGGGGAATGAGCGGCCCGGGCGCCTGCGCCTCGGCGCGCAGGCGGTGGAAGCTGCGCGACTGGCGGCGCAGCTCCGGCAACTCCGCGCCGCCATAGGCGATGGCGATGGGCTTGTTCACCACCGGGCGGCGGATCGGCGAAAGGTCGGCGATCTCGGCATCGGTCAGGCGCAGCTTCTCGTTCAGGTAGGTGTCGCGGATCGGCGCGAGGTCGAAGACGCCGGACATGGCCAGCGCCGCGGTGACCGAAGGATGCTCCGCCGCCAGCGCCGCCAGGTGCCCGCCCGCCGACCAGCCCGATGCCACGACCGGCCCGGCGATGCCATGCGCCGGCCCCTCGGCGGACAGCCAGTCCAGCGCGCGGCTGACCTGCCAGGCGATGGTGGTCAACGAGGCCTCGGGCGCCAGGGTGTAGCCGGGCAGCGCCGCCGACCAGCCCATGGCCAGCGCGCCTTGCGCCAGGATGGCGAAGTCCTGCCGTCGGTTGCGCTGCCAGTAGCCGCCATGGAGGAAGACCAGGCAGGGTGCGCCGGGATCGCGGCCGGGATAGAGGTCCCACGCCTCGCGCTCGGCCGCGCCATAGGGCAGGTCGAGATGCCCCGGATGCGCGGCCCGGAAGGGTTCGGACAGCGCGTTCCGCGCGGCGATCTGCGCGGCGCTGTCGGGGACGCGGCCGGTGTTGTCATAGGCATCGTCGCGCTGCTTCTGCGGCCAGCCGGCCCAGCCTTCCGGCAGCGCATAGGGCGATGTCATGGCGTGATGACGCGCACCGGCGCGCCGGCGTTGAAGGCGGCGATCGCCTCGACCGTGCCGTCGTAATAGGCGCGGTAGTTCTGCTGCGTGACGTAGCCCAGGTGCGGCGTCAGCACGGTGTTGGGCGCCGACAGGACAGGGTGGTCCTTGGGCAGGGGTTCGATGTCGTACACATCGATGCCCGCGCCGGCGATCGTGCCGGCCTTCAGCGCGGCGATCAGCGCATCCTGGTCGATCAGCGGCCCGCGCGAGGTGTTCACGATGTAAGCGGTGGGCTTCATCTGCGCGAGGTCACCCGCGCCGATGATGCCGCGCGAGCGGTCGGACAGGATCAGGTGCAGCGTGACCACATCGGCGGTGGCGAGCAGCGTCGCCTTGTCGACGCGCGTGACGCCCACTTCGGCGGCGCGTTCGTCGGTGAGGTTGGTGCTCCAGGCGATCACCTTCATCCCGAGCGCCAGGCCCACCTTCGCCGCCCGCGCGCCAAGCTTGCCGAGGCCGATGATGCCGAGCGTCCGCCCCTCGGTCCCCCAGCCCACCGAGGTCTGCCACTGGCCGGCGCGCAGGGCCGCCTGTTGCGCAGGGATGTCGCGCATCAGGTTCAGGATCAGGCCCCAGGTGATGTCCGTGGTCGGGTCGCCGGAGGAGGCGGTGCCGCAGAAGACGATGCCGCGATCGGCGCAGGCGGCGGCGTCGATCGACCGGTTGCGCGCCGCTGTCGTGATCAGCAGGCGAAGGTTGGGCAGTGCTTCGATCAACGCGCGCGGGAAGGGGGTGCGTTCGCGCATCGCCAGGATGGCGTCGAAGGGGGCCAGGCGCTGCACCAGCGTGGCGCGGTCGGTGAGGGTGTCGCGGAACACCGTGACCTCGACGCCGGGCAGCTTGTCCCAGGGCCCCATGGACATTGCCACGCCCTGGTAGTCGTCGAGGATGGCGAGGCGCTTGATGGCATCGGGCATGGGTCGTCTCCTGGTTCGTTGCGCGTGCATGGCGCGCGGGCGCGCCGCGCGCAAGCGGGGGTCAGCCTTGGGTGATGCCGGCCAGCGCGGCGCGCAGGTTCGCGGGCAGGGGCGTGGGTGTCTTCTGCGTCGCGCGGTCCACATAGACATGGACGAAGTGGCCCTCGGCCGCCGCGACCTCGTCCTCGCCGCGGAAAATGCCGATCTCGTAGCGCACCGAGGTATTCCCCGCCCGCCCGCAGCGCAGCCCCGCCGTGACGTGATCGGGGAAGGCGATGGGCGCGAAGTAGCGGCACTGGGTTTCCACCACCAGGCCGATCACCGGCGCGGTCGGGACGTGCAGGAAGCCGGTGTCCATGAGGAAGCGCGCCACCACCGTGTCGAACCACGAGTAGTAGGTCACGTTGTTCACGTGGCCATAGACGTCGTTGTCCATCCAGCGCGTCGGGATGGGCAGGAAGAAGCGGTAGTCGGCGCGCGTGCCGCGATCCTTTGCCATGGCGTCAGCGCCCCATCGCGCGGGTCACGATGGCCTCGTCCACGCAGGACTCGAAGGCGGGCGCGCCCTTGATGATGCCGGCAGAGCGCATCGCGCGCTGCAATTGGTCGAAGGCGGCGCGCGGGAAATGCGGCGTGGCCGACCACAGCGCGAGCGACTGGTAGCGCGCCAGCGCCGCCGTCAGCGCCGCCAGCGGCACATCGGCGAACATCGGCGCGATGGTGGCGGCGATCTCGGCCGGCGGCGCGGTGTTCACGACCTCCAGCGCCGCGGCCATGGCGCGGATCATGGCGGCGAATTCGGGGCCGCGTTCGGCGATGCGCGCTTGCGTCGCGTAGAAGGCCGTATAGGCCGAGGGCCCGCGATCCGCCGCGCGGTGCCACACGGCCCCGCCCCGCGCCTCGGCCAGTGCGGCATGGGGTTCGAAGACCTGCGCGACGTCGAGCGAGCCCTCCAGCACCGCGGCGATGTTCTGCGCCATGGAACGATCCGCCACGCGGTTCAGCGTTGCCGGGTCGATGCCGGCCTGGCGCAGGTCATCCTGCAGGCACCACCACGGCGTCGGCACCTCGCTGACCGTGCCGAAGCGCAGCGCCGGCAGGTCGGCCAGCGCGAAGCCAGGCCGCGCGCCGCGCCCGACCAGCAGGAAGGGGTCCTTCATCACCACCGCGCAGAAGGACCGCAGCGGGCAGGCGGGGTCGCGGTCGCGCAGCAGCATCGGGCGCATCGGGCCGGACCAGGCGATGTCGGCCGCGCCGGACAGCAGGTTGTCCGCGGCCTTGTTCGGATCGCCCGCGGTGTCGCGGCGGACCTCGACGCCCTGGGCGGCGAAGAAGCCGCGCGCTTCGGCCACGTAGAAGGGCGCGTAGAACACCGCGCGGAAGGGTTCGTTGAGGATGATGGGCTGCACGGCGGTCTCCCGGAGGATGGCGCCATTCTGCGCGGGGTGGACGCGGGCGCAACCGGCGCGGCTTTGGCCGGTGCGCGCCCTGGCCCCCAAACGCGGGTGCGCATCGTTCGTACCGGTCGAGGGTGCGCGCCCTGCGTCGCAATCGCGGGTGCGCACCCTGCGTCGCAATCGCGGGTGCGCACCCTGCGCAACGCATACCCCGCGCACCAGCCCCGCCGATTCGCCGCTGGCGCGGCTTGGGAAGATCGCGGCATAACCCCCTGCCCGCACAGGGGGGAGCCCCCGAGCCCTTCGCCGGGACTCGTGAAAACGCTACATCTGGTGTGTGTCGTTGCCTTGGGCCACAATCCCTATGGTTGCGACCCCGCACCTGCAACGCCTCGGGAGCCCCATGTCCGCCGCGCCACGGCCCGAAACACCGCCCCGACTGGAGCCGTTCCGCCTGCGCGGGGCGAACTTCAACCTGCTCGTGCTGCGCCTGCTGGACCCGCGGCCGGAGGCGGTGGTGCCCGCGATCGGCGACCAGTTCCGCCGCGCGCCCGGCTTCCTGCGCTTCGCACCCGTGGTGCTGGGCCTGGGCGACCTTGATGTGCCGCCGGCCAGCGTCGATTTCGCCGGCCTGGTCGAAGGGCTGCGGGGTCTCGAGATCGTGCCCATCGGCACCACCGGCGGCACGCCGGAGCTGCGCAACGCCGCCATGGCCTTCGGCCTGCCGCCGATCCGCAGCAGCGGCGGCAAGGAGAGCGAGGAGCCCGCGCCCGCCGCCGCCGAACCCATGGCGCCGCCGCCCGCCCCGCCGCCGCCCGCCGGCATGGCGCGCCCGACCATGGTGGTGGACACGCCGGTGCGCGCCGGCCAGCGCGTCTGGGCGCAGGGCGGCGACCTGGTGGTGACCTCCACCGTCAATGCGGGGGGCGAGGTGATCGCCGACGGCAACATCCATGTCTATGGCGCGCTGCGCGGCCGCGCCATCGCCGGCGGCAGCGCGAATGCGGATGCGCGCATCTTCGCGCAGAACTTCGACCCGGAGCTGATCTCCATCGCCGGCTACTACGCGGTGCGGGACGGGCTGACCGGGGCGCCGATCGGCAAGGCGGTGCAGGTGCGCCTCACGGGCGAACGCATGCGCTTCGATCCGATCGGCTGAGCTTTGTGATGCCGGCACCGGCCCGCTGCCCCATGCCGCCGCCCAGCCGATTTCGGCGCGCAGGGTGGCCGGTCGGGACAGCGGCGCAGGCGATGCCGGCAACGAATTGAACGAGGAGGCAGGGGACATGGCACAGGTCGTCGTCGTCACATCGGGCAAGGGGGGCGTGGGCAAGACCACGTCGTCCGCCGCCTTCGCCACGGGACTCGCGCAGCGGGGCAAGAAGACCGTCGTCATCGACTTCGACGTCGGCTTGCGGAACCTCGACCTCATCATGGGGGTCGAGCGGCGCGTGGTGTTCGACATTGTCAACGTGATTTCCGGCGAGGCGCGGCTGAACCAGGCGCTGATCCGCGACAAGCGCGTCGATACGCTGTCCATCCTTCCGGCCAGCCAGACGCGCGACAAGGATGCGCTGACGCGCGAAGGCGTGCAGAAGATCATCGAGGAGCTGTCGAACGACTTCGACTACATCCTGTGCGACAGCCCCGCCGGCATCGAGAAGGGCGCGCTGCTGGCGCTGTACTTCGCCGACCAGGCGATCGTGGTGACAAACCCGGAAGTCTCGTCGGTGCGCGACAGCGACCGCATCCTGGGTGTGCTGCAATCGCGGTCGAAGCGCGCCGAGGAGAAGAAGGACCCGGTCAAGGAACACCTGCTGGTCACGCGCTTCGATCCGGTGCGCGTCGAGCGCGGCGAGATGCTGAAGCTCGAGGATATCCGCGAGATCCTGTCGATCCCGCTGCTCGGCGTGATCCCCGAGAGCGAGAGCGTGCTCAAGGCCTCCAACACCGGCACGCCGGTGATCATGGATGCCGAGAGCATGGCCGGCCAGGCCTATGCCGACGCGGTCTCCCGCTTTCTGGGCGAGGAAAAGCCGCACCGCTTCCTCGAGGTCGAGAAGAAGGGGATCTTCAAGCGGCTGTTCGGCGGGAGGGCCGCGTGATGAGCTGGCTCGATTTCTTCCGCGGGCAGCGCAAGCCGGATGGCAGCGCATCCGCCGCCAAGGAGCGCCTGCAGATCGTGCTGGCGCACGAGCGCATCGGCCGGACGCGCGAGGACTTCCTGCCGAAGCTGCAGCAGGAGCTCGTGGCCGTCGTGGCGCGCTATGTCGCGATCGACCCGGGCAAGGTGAATGTGAACCTCGACCGCGGCGGCGACATGTCGACGCTGGCGATCGAGATCGAACTGCCGGCGCCGGCGGCGATGCGCGTCGCGGCGGCAGCGCGCTGAAACGAAGCGCGGCGGCAGCGCGCTGAAACGAAGCGCGGCGGCAGCGCGCTGAAACGAGGCGCGGCGGCAGCGCGCTGAAGCACGGCGCGGCAGCGGCGGGCCGACGCACCGCGCGCGCCGATCCCCTGGCGTGACCACCGCCCCTGCGGCACACTCCGCCGCAGGGAGAACGCCATGGCCGATCGCATCGCCCACACGCCTGCCTGCGACGCGCCGCTTCATGCGGCGCCGTCCCGCGCGCCCTTCGCCGGGTGCCATCCCGCCTGCCGCCCCGGCATCCGCACCGCCGCCGCGCCGGGGCGCTGAGCCGATGTGCTGGCTCTGCACGCTGCGCCGCCCGCCGCCACCCAAGCCGAAGCCACAAGAAACGACCGGGAGAACGAGCATGTTCCGACGCACCCTGGCTGCCCTGATCGCCTGCGCCGGCCTGGCGGCGCTGCCGGCACAGGCGCAGGCGCCCGCCTGGCCGCGCGGGCAGGTGCGCATGCTCGTGACCTACCCGCCCGGCGGCACCAGCGACTTCGTCGCGCGCTTCCTGGCACAGCACCTGCAGCAGCAGACCGGCCAGCCCTTCGTGGTCGAGAACCGCTCCGGCGGCGGCGGCGTGGTCGGCTGGACGGCGGCGGTGCGCGCGCCGGCCGATGGCACGACCTTCCTGCTGACGGACAATTCGCTGGCGACGGCGCCGCCGCTCTATCCGACGCTGGGCTTCGACATCCTGGCCGACTTCACGCCGGTCTCGCTGCTGGTGGACTACCCGACCGTCTTCGTGGTGCCGGGCGATTCCCCCGCGCGCTCGCTAACCGACTTCGTCACCGCCGCCCGCGCGCGCGGGCCTGAGGCCGGGTTCTACGGGTCGATGGGGGCGGGTTCGTCGCCGCATCTCTACATGGAATACCTCCAGGACGCGGCGAATTTCCGGCTGACGCATGTGCCCTATCGCGGCATGGGGCCGGCCTTCGCGGACCTGCTGGCCGGGCGCGTCGGGCTGCTGATCGCGGCACCGCCGACCGTGCTGGGCGCGGTGCGCGACGGCCGTGCGCGCGCCATCGCCATCGGCACCACGGGCCCGCGCATCCCGGCGCTGCCGGACGTGCCGACGGCGCGCGAGCAGGGCATCGATTTCACCTATTCCTTCTGGTACGGCGTGCTCGCGCCACGGGGCCTCGACCCCGCGGTCGTGACGCGCATGCAGCAGGAGATCGCCCGCTTCCTCGCGAACCCCGAGGTGCAGGAACGCTTCCGCCAGCAGGGCGCGACCCCCGTCGGCGGCGACGGCGCGGCCCTGCGCCGCGTGATGGAAGGCGAGCTCGCGCGCTGGAGCGAGGTGATCCGCGTGAAGGGGATCACGCTGCAGAACTGAAGCGCGGCTGCGCCGCGGGCATCGGAAGGACACGACCATGGCCTATGACGGCATCCGCACGCATCGCCCGCTGATCATGGGCCGCCGCGGCGCGGTCGCGACCAACCATCCGGTGGCGACGCAGGCGGGGCTCGACGTGCTGCGCGCCGGCGGGTCGGCCGCCGATGCGGCGGTCGCGATCTCGTTGACGCTCGGCGTGGTGGAACCGCACATGTCCGGGCTGGGCGGCGATGGCTTCTACCATCACTGGTCGGCCGGAACCGGGCACGCCGAGACCTACGCCGGCACCGGCGCCGCGCCGGCGGCCGCGACGCTCGCGCGCTACCGTGCCGAGGGCGGCGTGCCCAACCGCGGCCCGTTGTCGATCCAGACGCCGGGCATGCTCGCCGGCCTCGCGGCGCTGCATGGCGCGCATGGCGCGAAGACCTGGGGCGCGCTGTTCGGCGCCGCCATCGAGGCCGCGCGCGACGGCTTCGCCGCCACCCATGCGCTGCGCCACTTCATCGGCGACAACCGCGCGATCATCGATGCGGATGCGACCAGCCGCGCGATCTGGCGCCCGGGCGACGCCGTGCCGGCGGTCGGCACCGTGATCGCGCAGCCGGCGCTGGCCGCGACGCTGCAACGCATCGCGGCGGCCGGGCCGCAGGATGTCACCAGCGGTGGCGTGGCGCGCGACCTCGTCGCGGACCTTGCCGATGTCGGCGCGCTGCCGGTCGCGGCTGACCTCGCGGCCGTGGCGCCGCTGCTCGCACCGCCCGTCGGCATCGCCTGGCGTGGCTTCGAGGTGCGGCAGACGCCCGCGCCCTCGATGGGCTTCGCGATGCTGCAGATGCTGCGGATCATCGAGCACGCCGACCTTGCCGCGCTGGGCTGGGGGTCCGCGGCGCTGCTGCACCTGATGATCGAGGCGAAGAAGCGCGCCTTCCTGGACCGCGAGGCGCAGGCGGGTCGCGAGGCGCCCGACGTCGCCGCGCTGCTGTCGGATACGCGGCGCGACGCGCATGTCGCGGCGATCGGCGACCGCGCCGCGCGCCTGCCCGTGCGCGCGATGGCGGAGGCCGACACCACCTATTTCTGCGTGGTCGACGCGCACGGCAACGCGGTTTCCGCCATCCAGTCGATCAACGGCGCCTTTGGCTCCGGCGTGACCGGGCCGCGCACCGGCATCCTGCTCAACAACCGGATGTCGTACTGGCACCTGGAGGACGGCCACGCGAACCAGCTCGCCCCCGGGCGGCGCGTGCGCCACACCATGAACGCGCCGATGGTGATGAAGGACGGCAAGCCCTGGATGGTGTTCGGCACGCCGGGGGCGGACAACCAGGTGCAGGTGAACTTCCAGGTGCTGGTCTCCTGCGCGGTGTTCGGCTTCGACCCGCAGCAGGCGCTGGAGGCGCCGCGCTGGACCTCCTCCCAGCCCGGCCAGGAGTCCAACTATCCGCATGGCGGCGAGGACGTGCTCACCATCGAGCGCGGCTTCGGCGAGGCCGCCATCGCCGGCCTGCGCGACCGCGGCCACCAAGTGAAGGTGGTGGGGGATCTGGAAGGGGCCTGTTCCGTCGCCGCGATCCGCGTGCTGGACAACGGCGTGCGCATGGGCGCGTCGGACCCACGCAGGGACGGCTGGGCGGGCGCGTGGTGATGCGGCACTTGCGGCATGCGGCGCGGGCCGCCTAGGCTTCGCGCGGGATGCTTCGCTTCTTTCTCCGCCGCTTCGCGGTCGCGGTGCTCGTCGCGCTGACGGTGCTCACGCTCGCCTTCCTGCTGACGCGGCTGTCGGGCGATCTTGCCATCTCGATCGCCGGGCCGAACGCGACCGCCGAGGACGTGGCGACGATCCGCCGCGTCTATGGCCTCGATCGCCCGGTCTGGGTGCAGTATTTCGACTGGCTCGGCCGCGCGGTGCAGGGTGATTTCGGCGAGAGCTACTTCTTCCGCGACCGGGTCGCGAACCTGATCGCCGCGCGCATGCCGGTGACGCTGACGCTCGGCCTGGTGGGGCTGGTGATCGCGCTGGTGGTGTCGCTGCCGCTCGGCATCCTGGCCGCGGTGCGCGAGGGGTCGTGGGTGGATCGCGCGGTCGGGCTGGTCGCGATGATCGGCCAGGCCATGCCGTCCTTCTGGCTCGGCCTGGTGCTGATGATCGTCTTCGGGCTGCAACTGGGCTGGCTGCCGATCTCGGGCGTCGAGACCTGGGACGGCTACATCCTGCCGGGCGTGGTGCTGGCGTTTTCCGCCATCCCGTCGCTCACGCGGCTCACGCGGTCGGGCATGATCGAGGCGCTGTCGTCCGACTACATCCGCACCGCGCGGGCGAAGGGGCTGTCGCGCCTGTCCATCCTGGTCAAGCACGGCTTTCGCAATGCGGCGATTCCCGTGGTGTCGATCGCGGCGGTGCAATTGGGCTTCATGCTGGGCGGGTCGGTGGTGATCGAGACGGTCTTCGCGCTGCACGGCGTCGGCTTCCTGGCCTGGGAGAGCATCAGCAAGAACGACTTCCCGGTGGTGCAGGCGGTGGTGCTGATCCTGGCGCTGATCTACATCGGCCTGACGCTGGTGGCGGACCTGCTGAACGCCGTGCTCGACCCGCGGCTGCGCACGGCATGAGCGGCGCCGCCATGCCCATGACGCGCGGCGGACGGCTGCTGCGCAACCCGGGCTTCCTGCTGGGCGCGTCGATCGTCGCCTTCACCGCGATCGTCGCGATCCTGGCACCCTGGATCGTGCCCTATGATCCCTTCGCGATCGACCTGAACCGCCGCCTGGTGCCGCCATCCTTCATGGAGGGCGGCGATCCGCGGAACTTCCTGGGCACCGACCAGCTCGGGCGGGACTACCTGTCGCGGCTGATCTATGGCGCGCGGATATCCATGGTGATCGGCGTGCTGACCGTCATCACCTCGGGGCTGATCGGCATCACGCTTGGCGTGCTGGGCGGCTTCTATGGCGGGCGCATCGACGATTTCGTGGTGTTCTGCATCACGACGCGGCTGTCGATCCCTGCGGTGCTGGTGGCACTCGCCGTCGCAGCCCTGCGCGGGTCGTCCTTCCTGCTGGTGGTGCTGGTGCTCGGGCTGCTGCTGTGGGACCGCTTCGCGGTGGTGGCGCGGTCCACCACCATGCAGATCCGCAACCTCGACTACGTGGCGGCGGCCTGGTGCGCCGGCGTGTCGCGCTGGTGGGTGCTGACGCGCGAAGTGCTGCCGAATATCGCCACGCACCTGGCCGTGGTGGCGACGCTCGAGATGGCGCTGGCGATCCTGCTGGAGGCGGCGCTGTCCTTCCTTGGCCTCGGCGTACCGCCGCCGCTGCCATCGTGGGGGCTGATGATCAGCGAGGCCAAGGAATACATGTTCTTCGAGGCCTGGGTCATCATCATCCCCGGCGCCGCGCTGTTCATCCTGGTGCTGGGCGTGAACCTGCTGGGCGATGCGCTGCGCGACATGATGGGCACGGACCTGTCGCGATGACCGCGCTGCTCGAAGTGGCCGACCTGCGTGTGACGATCGGTTCCACCGCCGCGGTGCGCGGCGCGTCGATCACGGTCAACAAGGGCGAGACGCATTGCCTGGTCGGTGAATCCGGCTGCGGCAAGTCGATCAGCGCGCTGTCGGTGATGGGGCTGCTGCCGCGCGGGTCAAGGCGCGAGACCACCGCGCTGCGCTTCGCCGGGCAGGAGATCGGCGGCTTCAACGAACGCGAGATGTCCCGCCTGCGCGGCGACCGCATGGCGATGATCTTCCAGGAACCCATGACCAGCCTGAACCCCGCCTATACGGTGGGCTCGCAGATGACCGAGGTGCTGCGCCGCCATCGCGGTGCCACGCGCGTGCAGGCGGTGGACCGCGCGGCGGAACTGCTGGCGCGCGTGGGCATCACCGCGCCGGGGCTGCGGCTCGGGCAGTTTCCGCACCAGCTTTCGGGCGGGCTGCGCCAGCGCGTGATGATCGCCATGGCGTTGATGTGCGATCCCGAATTGCTGATCGCCGACGAACCGACCACCGCCCTGGACGTGACCGTGCAGGCGCAGATCCTGCGGCTGCTGGCCACGCTGCAGAAGGACCTCGGCCTTGGTATCCTGCTGATCACGCATGACCTCGGCATCGTCGCGCGCGTCGCCGACCGCGTGTCGGTCATGTATGCGGGCGAGGTGGTCGAGAGCGCGCCGACCGCCGCGCTGTTCGCGGCACCCGAGCATCCCTACACGCGCGGCCTGCTGACCTGCGTGCCGGTGCCAGGCAAGGTGAAGCGCGACGAACCGCTGGGCAGCATTCCCGGCGTGGTGCCGCGCATCCAGCCCGGCTTCACCGGCTGCGGCTTCCGCGACCGCTGCGCCCAGGCCACGCCCGCCTGCGCCGGCACCATCCCGCGCCAGCGGGCCGGCGCCGACCACGAGACGCTCTGCGTGCTGCCCCCCGGCTGGAAGGCCGCGGCATGACGGCGGCGATCGAAGTCCGTGGCCTGCGGCGGGAGTTCCGCGTGCGCCAGGGCGTCTTCGCGCCGCCCAAGCGGGTGATCGCGGTGGATGATGTCTCCTTCGCCGTGCCGCCCGGCAGCGTGCTGGGCGTGGTGGGCGAGAGCGGCTGCGGCAAGTCCACGCTGGCGCGGCTGATCCTGGGCTTGCTGGAACCGACGGCCGGCGATGTCGTGGTGGACGGCCAGCGGCTGTCCGCGATGGACCGCCGTGCGCGCGCGCGGCTGATCCAGCCGGTGTTCCAGGACCCCTTCGCCTCGCTGAACCCAAAGCGGCGGGTGCGCGACATCGTGGCGATGCCGCTGATCGCGCAGGGCGACATGGCCGGCCGCGACATCGACCGTCGCGTGGCCGAGGCGCTGGAGCGCGTCGGGCTTTCGGTGGACCAGGGCACGCGCTACCCGGCGCAGCTTTCGGGTGGCCAGCGGCAGCGCGTGGCCATCGCCCGTGCCCTCGTGCTGCGCCCGCGCATCGTGGTCTGCGACGAACCGACCAGCGCGCTCGATGTCTCCGTGCAGGCACAGATCCTGAACCTGCTGGCGGAGCTGCGCCGCGACCTCGGCCTCACCTACCTGTTCATCAGCCACAACCTGGCGGTGGTGGAGCACATCGCGACCGAAGTGGCGGTGATGTACCTCGGCCGCATCGTCGAGCGCGCCGAGAGCGAGACGCTGTTCGCAGCGCCGCGCCATCCCTATACGCGCGCGCTGCTCGCCTCGGTGCTGACGCCCGAACCCGGGCTGGGCGTGCCGGATGTGGGCTTGGGCGATGTCATGCCGGACCCGGCGAACATCCCGCCCGGCTGCCGCTTCCATCCGCGCTGCCCGGTCGCGGTCGGCCAGTGCTCGACCGAAGCGCCGAGGCCCGCGAACGACGCCGCGGGCCTCGTGGAGTGCCATCTCGCCTGACTTGGGCGGATCACGGCCCTGCCGTGATCCGGGAGCGCAAAGCGCGACCGCGCCCAAACCATCCGTCGAGCCGGGCGCGTCAGTGCCCGGCGCGAAAGCCAAGCGCGCGGATGCGCGCGCCCGGCGCTTGAGGGCGAAACAAACCTCCCTCCTACTTCCACTTCGCCAGGTAGAAGCGCGGCAGCTCGTCCGCGAAGGTCGGGAATTCCAGCTGCCGCTGGAAGCCGAAGACGCTGACATAGGTGTGCAGCGGCAGCCAATAGGCCTGTTCGGTCGCGCGCCTGATGGCGGCGTCGTAGGCGCGCTTGCGGACGGCCTCGTCGGCCGTGTTGCCGCCTTCCTCGACCAGGCGGATCATTTCCGCGTCGCGGGCGTAGTCGTCGGCGCCACCGATGAAGTAGTTGGGCAGGATCGCCGAGACGTCGTTGATCGAATACGATCCCCACGACCCCATCTGCATCGCCAGTTCGCCGCGCATCGATCGCTGGATCTGCGCGGCCACCTGCATCAGGTTCAGCCGTGCGCGGATGCCCACGGCCTGCAGGTAGGCCTGCACCGCCTCGGACCACTGGCGCGGCTGGACATAGGAGGTCAGCTCGATGTCGAAGCCGTTCGGGAAGCCGGCCTCGGCCAGCAGCGCGCGCGCCTTCGCGGGGTCGTAGTCGTAGCGCACCGCGGCATCGCCGTTGCAGCCGAACTGGGAGGGGAAGCATGGCGCGGGCGGCACGCGGGATCCGCCGCCGACCACGCGGTCGGCCAGCGTCTGGCGGTCGATCGCGTGCCACACCGCCTGGCGGACCTTCAGGTTCGTCATCGGGTTGCCCGCGCCGCTGCGCCCCGCGGCATCCAGGTTGAGGAAGCCCACCCGCATCGATTCCTGCCGCGTCGCCTGCAGGTAGGGCAGGCGGTTCACGTTCGCGATCTGGTCGGGGTTCATGTTCCAGATCCAGTCGACGCGCTGGCCCAGCAGCTCCGTCAGCTCCGTCGCGGCATCGCCGATGTAGCGCGCGGTCAGCTTCTGGATCGCCGGGCGTCCCTTCGGCCCGCCCTGGTAGTAGTCGTCGAAGCGTTCGAATTCGACGCCGGCGGCGACATCCACCTTGGTGAAGCGATACGGCCCGGTGCCGATCGGCGCGCGGGAGAAGCCATCGGCGCCGACACGCTCGCGATACGCCTTCGGCCAGATCGGCATGACCAGCGCGAGGTATTCGAGCGCCGCCGGCGTCGGCCGCTTCATGGTCAGCCGCACGGTCCATGCGCCGGTCTTCTCGGCGCCCTGGATCCAGTTGTAGTTCGACGGCGTCGCGACGCGCGTGTTGGGGTCGGCCACGGTGTTGATGGTGTAGACCACGTCGTCGGGCCCGAAGGTGCTGCCGTCGTGGAATTTCACGCCCTGGCGCAGCGTGAAGTCGAGCGTCCTGGCATCCACCCAGCGCCATTCGGTCGCGAGCGCGGGCACGATGCGGAAGGTGGCGGGGTCGCGGTGCGTCAGCCCGTCGAAGGCCTGGTGGCCGATGATCAGCCCGGTGCGCTGGCTGTTGAAATACGGATCGACATTCGGCACCGCGTCGCGGAAGGCGATCCGCAGCGTATTGGCGCTGCGCTGCGCGAAGGCCGGTTGCGCCAGCAGCATCGGTGCGGCGAGCGCGCCTTGGCCCAGGACGCGTCGTGAGATCGTCATGTCGGTGGTCTCCCGTTCCTTGCCGACAGCCTAAGGACTGCGGTGCCCGGCCTGCAAGCCCGGCTGCTTGCGGCGCCGCCGGGCGCCCGCCATACCAATGCCGGGGAGGCGACCGCCATGCGCACGCAGGTCGGGATCATCGGGGCCGGGCCGGCCGGTCTGCTGCTGGCGCAGATGCTGCACCAGCGCGGCATCGACGCCTTGGTGCTGGAAGCGCGAACGCGCGACCACATCGAGGGACGCATCCGCGCCGGCCTGCTGGAACAGGGCGCTGTCGAGACACTGACCGAGGCCGGCGTGGCCCACCGCCTGCACCGCGAGGGCCTGGTGCATCGCGGCCTGGAACTGCGCTTCGGCGGCGCCGCGCATCGCATCGACCTGGCGGGGCTGACCGGCGGCAAGGTGGTGACCATCTACGGCCAGCAGGAAGCGGTGAAGGACATGGTCGCCGCGCGCATCGCCGATGGCCTGCCGCTGCTGTTCGAGGTCTCGGACGTCGCGCTGCACGACATCGCCACGACCCGCCCGCGCATCACCTACCGCCACGGCGGGCGCGACCAGGTGCTGGACTGCGACATCATCGCCGGCTGCGACGGCTTCCACGGCATCTGCCGCCCATCGATCCCGGTGGCCGATCTTCGCATCTTCGACCGCGTCTATCCCTTCGCCTGGCTCGGCATCCTCGCGCAGTCGCGGCCGATGTCGGAGGAACTGATCTACGCCCGCCACGCCGATGGCTTCGCGCTGGCGACCATGCGCAGCACCAGCGTCAGCCGCCTGTACCTGCAATGCACGCCGGAGGAAGACCTCGCGACGTGGTCGGACGACCGCATCTGGGCAGCGTTGCGCGCGCGCCTGGGTGCGCGTGACGGCGAATTGGAGGAAGGCCCGATCCTGCAGAAGGGCGTCACCGCCATGCGGTCCTTCGTGGCGGAGCCGATGCGCCACGGGCGCCTGTTCCTGGCCGGCGACGCCGCGCACATCGTGCCGCCCACGGGTGCGAAGGGCATGAACCTCGCGATTGCCGATGTGCGCGTGCTGGTGCGCGCGCTGGACGCCTTCTTCGCCGGGGAGGGGGGCGACCTGATGGACGCCTATTCCGCCACCTGCCTCGATCGCATCTGGAAGGTGCAGCGGTTCTCCTGGTGGATGACGCAGCTGCTGCACCGCTACGATGGCGGCGATGCCTTCGAGGAACGCGTGCGCATCGCCGAGCTCGACTACCTGGCCGGATCGACCGCGGCACAGACCACGCTGGCGGAGAACTACGTGGGCCTGCCCTACGCGGATTGAGCGAGGATCGCCTCGACCACCTCCTGCACCTCCAGCGCCTCGCGCAGCGTCGCGAGATGATGCGGCTCGCCGCGCGTCATCGCCGCGACGCCGTCGAGCTGGCGTTGCAGGACCAGCGGCCGCATGCGGTCGTTGGGCAGCGCATCCGGCGCCGGTGACCACACGCCATCGGCGCCGCGGCGCTCCGCGAAGGACCAGTCGCGCAGGCGGATCGCGCCGGACGGACCCTCCAGCCGCCATGCATTGTGGTCGTCGGCGAGCGTGGTGCCGACACCGCCCGACAGCGCCACCGGAATCCCGCCGGCGGTGAGCCGCGCGGCGATGGCGGTCTCCGAGCGCCCCGGCGCATCGAAGCGCGCGCGCGCGGCGTCCAGCACCATCGGGCCGAGCTGCCGGCGCGTGAGGAACAGGAAGTGCGACACCACCTCCCGCGTGAAGCCGCCCTGCTCGCGGCGGTCCAGCCAGGCGGCGGCATCGCGCTGCCAGGATCGCGGCCAGGCGGCGAAGGCGATGGTGATGGCGGCCTCGCGCGGCGTGCCGATGGCATCGCGCCAGGCGGCCAGCTGCGCGACGGCGGGGGAGGAGGCCATCGGGAAATTCACCGCGCCGCGCGCGCCTGTGCGTTCGGCGGCCGCGACGAAGTCCCGCGCGGCCTGCGTGTCGACCGACAGCGGCTTCTCCAGGAAGGCCGCCTTGCCGGCCGCGAAGGCCGCTTGTGCATGCGCCAGGTGGAAGGCGGGCGGGGAGGCCACGTACAGGCAGTCGCAGGCGCCGATGACCGCCTCGGCGGAGCCGAGCAACGGCACGCCGGGTGCCGCCGCCGCCAGCCGCGCCGCCGCGTGCGGCGCCGGGTCCCACACGCCGGCGATGCGCACCTGCCCATGCCCCGCGGCGAAGCGCGCGAGCCGTTCGCCCATGATGCCGAAGCCCACGATGCCGAGCGTGACCATCCCCATTCCCCACCTGCTGCCGCCGCCTGTATCGCCGCCCGCGCCGGCGCGGTCTATCCTGCCCCTCGCCGACAAGGGGAAGCGCATGTCCGAGACCGAGACGCCGGTGCTGATCACGCGCGAGGGGCCGGTCGTGCGCCTCACGCTGAACCGCCCGCATCGCCGCAACGCCATGAGCAACGCGATGGGCGTGGCGCTCGACGCGGCGCTGGATGCGCTGGAGGCGGATCGCGAGGCGCGCGTGGTGGTGCTGTCGGGTGCCGGCGGGCATTTCTGCGCGGGCCTCGATCTGTCGGAAGTGGCGTCGGGCGGCACCGAGGCCGAGCGGCTCGCCGCGCAGCAGGCGCGCAACCGGCGCACCGGGATCCGCTTCGAACGCCTGTCGCGCCTGCCGCAGGTGGTGGTGGCGGCGATCCAGGGGTCGGCGCATGCGGGCGGGCTCGGCTGGGTCTGTGCGGCTGATATCGCGATCGCCACCGCCGATGCGCGGTTCTGCGCGCCCGAGGTCCGGCGCGGCCTGGTGCCGGCGCAGATCCTGCCGTGGCTGGCGCGCCGCATGGGGCGCAGCGCCGCCACGCGCATGGTGCTGCGCGGCGACGTGATCGATGCGGCACAGGCCGTGCGGCTCGGCCTGGTGCATCAGGTGGTGCCCGATGCGGCGGCGCTCGATACCGCGATCGGCGATGTGCTGGCGGACCTGCGCCAGGGCGCGCCGATGGCGCTGGCGGAGACGAAGGTGCTGATCGCGGCCCTGGGCCCGCTCTCGCCCGATGGCTATGCCGAGGCCGGCGCGCAGGCTTTCGCGAAATGCGCGGCGGGGGCGGAGGCGAAGGAGGGCATCGCCGCCTTTCAGCAGAAGCGCCCGCCGGCCTGGGCCGGCTGACTGGGCGCGCGCGGCCCCGCGACCGCCGGCATCGTCGGGCAGTCGCCTGGTCCCCGCGCGTGCCTATTCGAAGATCGCGACGGCGCGGATCGGGCTCGCGGTCCCGCCGCGGATCTTCAGCGGGAAGCCGATGAAGCGGAAGCGCCCGCGGCCGATCAGCTTGTTGAGATTCGCCAGGCATTCCATGTGCGTGATGCCGCGTTCGGCGCAGGCCATGTGCGCCTGGAAGTTGGGCTCGCCCTCGGGGGCGGGGCTGATGGCTTCCACGCCGAACATGCCGATGCCCTGGTCGGCCAGCCAGTGGATGGCGGGCAGCGAAAGCCCCGGGAAGTCGTGCAGGTAGCCGGGCTTGCCGAGCAGGCGCTCGTTGGTCGCCATCCAGACCAGCACCGTGTCGCCAGGCTGGATGGTCTGGCCGGATTTCGCGACGGCGGCCTGGACGTCCTCCAGTGTCGCCGCTGTCTTGAGCGGGATATGCGAGAGGTCGATGCAGAAGCCGCTGGTGTAGAATTTCTCCAGCGGCATTTCGTCGACCGACTGCGCGCCGGGGCGCGGGTCGAAATGCACCGGCGCATCGACATGCGTGCCGGCGTGGTCGCTCAGCGACAGGTACATCGCCTTGCTGCTGAAGGTGGTATTGCCGGCGTGCTTCTTCTCGCTGTGGTCGTTCCACACGGTCATCACCACCGGCGGGTGGGATGGGTGGGTCTGCGTGCGGTGGAAGATCTCGCGGCTGAGATCGACGATGTCCATGGCTGCGTTCCTTCAGGCCGGCGCGTCGCACAGGTATTGGCGCAGGTGATAAGGCTGCGCCGCGAAGGCCGGGCAGAAGGAGGAAACGACGGGTTCGAGCTTGTCGTAAAGGTCCTTGAACTCGGCGTTCAGCGCTTCCAGCCGGTCGCGCGCCGCCTCCGCTTCCACGGCCAGCTTCGCCAGGTCGATGGTCAGCAGCCTGCGATCCTGCACCACGAAGCGCCCGCCGATCATCACATGGCGCACGCCGGTGCCGTCCTCGGTGTGCACCACCTGGTTGACCGACCAGTTGTGGGGGATCCAGTTGATGCTCGCGAGGTCGAGGAAGACGATATCCGCCTTCTTGCCCGGCGCGATCGCCCCGATGTCGTCGAAGCCGAGCGCGCGCGCGGACCCCTGCGTGGCGGCCGTGTAGATTTCCTCCACGCCCGCCCAATGGCGCGGGTCGGGCGTCTGTACCTTCGACAGCATGGAGGCATAGCGCATCGCCTCGTACATGTTCTGGTTGTCGGAGCAGTTCGCACCATCGGTGCCGATGCCGACATTCACGCCGACATCTCGCGCGCGGCGGAAGCGGAACATGCCGTTGCCCAGCCGCATGTTGCTGCCCGGGTTGTGCGCCATGGAAGCGCCGCGGTCGCGCAGGATCTTCAGGTCGTCATCATCCAGCCAGATGGCGTGCGCGGCGACGAAGTCCGGCCCGACCAGGCCCAGGCTGTCCATGTGCTGCACCAGCGTCTTGCCGTAGCGCTTGATGCCCGTCAGCGCCTGCACCTTGCTCTCGCCGACATGGCTGTGCAGGCCGACCTTGTAGTCGCGCGCGAGATCGCGGCAGCCGCACATGAAGGCGTCCGAGCAATGATGCGGGATGGTGGGTGCGACGGCGGCGCGGATGTCGTGGCCGGTCCAGCGCCAATTCGCCAGCACGCCGCGCATGGACTCCAGGGTGCGTTCCCAGGCGGGCAGGCGCAGCTTGTCGACGCGCGCCTGGAGTGGCGTGGGCAGCGCGTCGTACAGGCCGGGGATGGCTTCGTAGGCGGTGCGGTCGGCGACCATCGGCGCGATCACCGCGCGCATGCCGATGCCGTGGTAGGCCTCGGCCACCGCGTCCAGCCCGTCCGCGGACGGCATCGGGAATTCGTAGTAGAGGTCGTAGGCGGCGGTGCAGCCCTTCAGCACCATCTCCGCCGCCACGATCTGCGTGGTAAGCTTCTTGTCCTGCAGGGACCGCGACCCGCCGATCCACGGCGCGGCCGCCAGCAGCAATTCCAGCGTCCACTTGTCGCCCTGCCCGCGCGCCAGGCCGCCATGGCCATGCGTATGCGCGTTGATCAGGCCGGGATGGATCAGGCAGCCCGCGGCATCGACCACCTTCGCATCGGGCGGCGCGGCGATGCCGGCGCCGACCTCGACGATGATCCCGTCGCGGATCAGCACATCGGCGGGGGCGGCGCGGCGCAGGCCGGCGTCGGCCAGCAGCGCGCCACGGATGACGATGGTGCCGGGTTCGGTCGCGGCCATGCTGGCTGCCCTCCTTGCCGCGGCGCGCCGGCGCCGCTCCGGCGCAGCGGATGACGAAACGCCGCCGCGCGCAAGCCGCTACGCGTTCGCCCCGGCCAGCGCCGCGATCACCGCATCCGTCACCTGCGCGGTCGTCGCGCTGCCGCCCAGGTCGGGCGTCAGCACGTCGCCGCGCGCGGTCACCGCTTCCACCGCGCGCATCAGGCGCTGCGCGGCGGCCGGTTCGCCCAGGTGTTCCAGCATCATTGCCGCGGTCCAGAACGACCCGAGCGGATTGGCGATGCCCTTGCCCGTGATGTCGAAGGCCGACCCATGGATCGGTTCGAACATCGACGGCCTGCGCCGCTGCGGGTCGATGTTGCCGGTGGCGCCGATGCCCAGCGATCCGGCCAGCGCGGAAGCGAGGTCCGACAGGATATCCGCATGCAGGTTGGTCGCCACCACCGTGTCGATCGACCCCGGCTTCATCACCATGCGCGCGGTCATGGCATCGACCAGCATCTTGTCCACGGTCAGCGCGGGGTATTGCGCGGTGACCTCGGCGCAGACCTCGTCCCACATCACCATGCCGTGGCGCTGCGCGTTGGACTTCGTCACCACGGTCAGCAGCTTGCGGGGGCGGGACATCGCGACCTCGCAGGCATGACGGCAGATGCGCGCGACACCCTCGCGCGTGAAGACCGCGACATCCATCGCCACCTCGATCGGCAGGCCGCGATGGGCGCGGCCGCCCACGCCGGCGTATTCGCCTTCGGAATTCTCGCGCACGATCACCCAGTCGATCTGCTTGCCGAGATCCTCGCGCAGCGGGCCGCGCACGCCGGGCAGCAGGCGCGTGGGGCGGACATTGGCGTACTGATCGAAGCCCTGGCAGATCGCCAGGCGCAGCTCCCACAGGGTGATGTGGTCGGGAATGTCGGGCGCGCCGACGGCGCCGAAGAAGAGGGCGTCGAAGCCCTCCAGCGCCTTCAGCCCGCCGTCGGGCATCATCCTGCCGGTGCGGCGGTACATCTCGCTGCCCCAGTCGAAATTCTCGAACGCCACGGAGAAGCCGCCCTGCGCGGCGGCGGTCGCTTCCAGCACGCGGCAGCCCGCGGCGATCACCTCGGGGCCGATGCCATCGCCGCCGATCGCGGCAATCCTGTGCTGGCGCATGTGCTTTCCTCCTGTGACGGCGCCCGTGTCGCGCGCGCGGGCGCGCCGCGCAAGTCCTCAGCGACGCAGGCGCAGGTCGGCACCGCGCGCCCGCCAACCCGCCTCGATGGCATCGAGGTCGATCAGCCCCGCGGGGTTGGCGCGCGACGGGCGGGTGTGCTGCGTCGGTTCCGCCTGCACGCGCCACAGCGCCAGCAGGCGCGAGAGTTCCACCAGCGGGTCGGCGTGGTCATCCACGCGCAGGTTGATGTCGGGAAAGTCCTCGGTGGTGGTGATCATCAGCGCGGCGGATTGCCGGCCGCGCTTGTCGCCGCCCTCGGCCTGGCCGGCGTGCAGGGCTGCCATCAGGCGTTCCGCGAAGGGCAGGTCGCCGCGCGTGGCGAAGACCTCGGCAGTGGCCGCGATCACGCGGCCATTGGCCAGCATGTTGCCGGCGACGGAGAAACCCGAACCCGCGATCGACCCGCACCATTCGACGCAATTGTCGCCGGTATGCGCGGCCACGCGCCCCGCGGCATCCACCACATGGATCTGCCGCAGCCCGCGCCCCTCGTCGCCGGCCAGCGCGCTGTCCAGCGCCAGGCGCGGCGACAGCCCACGCGCCAGCGCCTCCAGCACCGCGGGGCCCAGGTAGCGGTTGCTCATGGATTGCGTGGAGACCGCGCCCACCCCCGTGCGGATGAACGGGCAGGCCGCGCCGACCGCCAGGTTGCAGGTGGTGACCGCGACGGCGAAGGCGCCGGTCGGGGGATCATGCGCGACGATGGACCATGTCATGGGCGTAGGGCTCCGGGATGCGCCTGCATCCTGCACCGTCGCGCCGCTGTTGACAGCAGGGCGCCGGCCCGTCGATGACAGGCGCAATCCACGGGAGGACAACGCCATGACCATCCAGTTCCATCGCCGCGCGCTGGCCGGCCTTGCGGTCGCCGCCGCCGCACCCGGCCTGGCGCACGCGCAGGCCGCGGCGTGGCCGTCGGGACCCGTGCGCCTGGTCGTGCCGTTCGGCGCGGGCGGCGCGGTGGACACGCTCTCGCGCGCCGTGGCGAACGCCTTCGGCCCGCATTCCAACGGCCATCCCATGGTGGTCGAGAACCGCTCCGGCGCCGGCGGTGCCATCGCGGGGCAGTTCACCGCGCAGGCGCGCCCGGACGGCCAGACGCTGATGATGGCCGACCTGGGTGCCAATGCGATCGGCAAGCTGCTGCAGCCGGGCCTGGCATACGACCCCGCCACGGCCTTCACGCCGATCATCCACCTGGTGAACCTGCCGATCGTGGTGATCGTGCCGGCCGCCAGCCGCGTGCGCACGCTGGACGACCTGGCGGCGCTGGCGCGGTCGCGCGCGGATGGCATTCCCTATGCCTCGCCGGGCGTCGGCCATGTCAGCCACCTGGCGTCGGAGCTGCTGGCGCAGAAGGCCGGCGTGAAGTTCACCGCGGTGCACTACCGCAGTGGCGCCGACGTGCTGCGCAGCGTCATCGCCGGCGAGACGGAGTTCTCCTTCCCCTCGGTCTCGACCGCGCTGCCCTTCATCCGCGACGAGAAGGTGCGCGCCATCGCCATCGGCACGCCGCGCGCGGTGGCGGCGCTGCCCAACGTGCCGGCCGTCGCCGCCCGCTTCCCCGGCTTCGAGGCGATGACCTGGCACGGCATCTCCGGCCCCGCCGGCATGGATCCCGCGCTGGTGGCGCGCATCAACGCCGCCTTCCGCGCCATCATCACCAGCGCCGAGGTGAAGTCCTTCGTCGAGACCCGCCAGGCGGCGGAAGTCGTGGCCGGCACGCCCGCCGAATTCGCCGCGCTGGTCACCGGCGACATCGCCAAGTGGGGCCCGGTGATCCGCGACGGCAATATCCGCGCGGAGTGATCCGTCAGCTCTCCTTGCGCGCCAGCACCGCGAAGGCATAGGCGTAGTCCGGCCCGGCGCGGCGGCCCAGTTCCAGCATGGCGGCGACGATCTCCGGATCGTCGTCGGTCAGGTGGCGCACAGCGTCGTCCACGCCCGGCACGCCCCAATACGGATACAGGAAGATGCCGTCGGCGCGTTCGGCGCGCAGCCCGACGGCACGCAGCATCGACTGCGTCTCGCCCCAGGTGAATTCGTGCAGGTGCTGGTAGTTCGTGACGAACGCGCCGGTGCCGAGCCTGCGCGCGATGCGCTGGTTCAGCCCGTCGCTGTTCGCCACGGTCAGCATCGCGGCGCCGCCCGGGCGCAGCACGCGCGCCGTCTCGGCCAGCACCTGCGCGGGGTCGCGCACGTGTTCGATCGCATCGACGAACAGCACGCGGTCGAAGGATGCATCGGGGAAACCGAGGTTGCCGGCCGCCATCGCCGCGAAACGCTGGCGCGGATCGCCCGCATGGCGCGCCCCCGCGATGCCGAGCGCCACCGTCGAGATATCGATGCCCGTGATCGCCGCCGCGCCCGGCAGCAAGGCGCCGAGCCGGCCCGTGCCGCAGCACAGGTCCAGCACCTGCTCGCCCGCCGCCGCGCCGCAATATCCGGCGATCAGCCGGTCGAGCTCGGCGTAGTAGGTGCGGTCGCGCAGCGTCTCGTACATGTAGCCGCCGTGGCGCCAGAAGCGGTCCATGGCATGCCGCAGCTCGGCATCCGACATGGCCGGGAACTGCGCGATGATCCCGGGTTCGGGCAGCACGGGATCGTCCTCGCTCGCGCCGGTGGGGTCGGGCTGCTCCAGGCGCGCGGGCAGCGCGTCCTGGAAGGCGCGGAAATGGTCGGTGGCGCGGATCGCCTCGCTATCAGGCGCCGCCGGGCCGAACACCACGAAGACCTCGTTGGCCAGCACCGGGTGCATCGTGGTGGTGATGCGCCGCAGCGCGTCGCGCGTCACCTCGCCCAGCATCCCCTTGTGGAGGATCGCCCAGTCATGGGTTTCGTCCGGCACGATGGCGGTACGCGCGTAGCGATGGATGCGCGGGAAGACCCACCAGAAGATGTCGGGCGCGAGGATGCGCGCACCCGGCGATGCACGATCCCGCACCAGGCGCGCCGGCGCCGTCCAGAAGGGGTCCTGGTGCGGGAAGGTCATCCACTAGCAGCCAAGCTGGTCCGCCAACTCCTCGAAGCTGCCGGCGATCGCGTCCCAGTCGGCATCGGCGCGCAGGTCGGTCGCCTGGTCGGGGCCGTGTTCATGCGCACGCAGCACGAAGGCGGTGGCAAGGCCCGCCTTGCGCGCCGCCGCCAGGTCGCCGTTATGCGCGGCCACCAGCGCCACCTCGGCCGGCGCCAGGCCGAGAATTTCGGCGGTGCGGGTATAGGCCTCGCGCTGCGGCTTGTAGGCCTGCACCGGCTCGGCACCCAGGATGGCGTCCCAGGGAATGCCCGCGCGCTTCGCCATGTTCGCCAGCAGCAGGATGTTGCCGTTGGACAGCGGCGCGATGAAGTGCTTCGCGCGCAGCCGCAACAGCCCCGGGATCGCATCCGGCCATGGGTCGAGCCGATGCCAGGCGCGGTTCAGCCAGTCGCGCTCGGCCTCGTCCGCCGCGATGCCGTGTTCGGCCAGCAGGGCATCGAGGTTTTCCCGGTGCAGCACATCGAGCCGCGTGAAGGGCCGCGCGCCTGAGCGCACCGCCTCCATCGCCGGCTGGTAGCGCCGGCGCCAGGCATCGGCGAAGGCCAGCGCATCGACGTCCGGCCGCCCATGCTTGGCCAGGAACACCCGCGCATCGCGGGCGATGCCGCTGCGCCAGTCCACGACGGTCCCGAAGGTGTCGAAGACCAGCGCCTTCACGCCGGGCAGCGCGCTCATTCCGCGGCCTTCGCGGGCTGCGGCTGCGCCCAGCGCGTCTCGAAGTCCCACACCTCGGGGAAGCCCATCAGCTCCGTCATGCGCTTGAAGCCGTAGGATTCGCCGATGGCGATGCTGTCGCCATGCTGCTTCAGGTGGCCGTAGACGCGCTCCATCGCCGCGGCCATCGCCAGGAATCCCACCGCCGGATAGATCGCGATGGCGTAGCCGATCTCGGCCAGCGTATGCGCCGGCAGCAGCGGCGTGCGGCCGCCTTCCACCATGTTCGCCAGCAGCGGCTTGTCGATCGCGCGGCCGATGGCGCGCATCTCCTCCTCGCTCTCGGGGCTTTCGATGAACACCACGTCGGCCCCCGCATCGCCGAACATGCGGCCGCGCCGGATCGCTTCCTCAAGTCCCAGCGTGGTGCGTGCATCGGTACGCGCGACGATCAGGAAGTCGGGGCTGGTGCGCGCCTCGGCCGCGACCTTGATCTTGAGCACCATCTCCTCCGCCGGGATGACGCGGCGGCCGGGCGTGTGGCCGCACTTCTTGGGCATCTCCTGGTCTTCCAGCTGGATGCCCGAGATGCCGGCGGCCTCGTAGCCCATGACCGTGTGCCGCACGTTCAGCAGGCCGCCATAGCCGGTATCGGCATCGGCGATCATCGGCGTGCGCACGCCGCGCGCCATCTGCCCCATGCGGCTCACCATGTCGGCGTAGGTGGCGATGCCGGCATCCGGCACGCCCAGATGCGACGCCACCGTGCCGAAGCCGGTGCCATACAGGCAGTCGAACCCCATGCCATCGGCGACCTTGGCCGAGATCATGTCGAAGATGCCGGGGGCGACGATGAACTTCTTCTGTTCGAACGCCTTGCGGAGGGCGGGATTGGCCATGCTGTTCAGTCCTTACTGCTGCGGTCGGATGTGGCCGGCCTGCGCGGCGGCGGCCCAGATGCGGTCATCGCGCTGCATCGCCTCGAGCAGCGCGGGGGCGGGGCGGAAATCGCGCTCGACACCCAGCGCGACCAGGCGCTGCTGGAACGCCGCGTCGTCGAAGACACGCTGCACGGTGGCGCCGATCGTCGCCGCCAGCGCCGGGTCCATGCGCGGCGGTGCGAGCATCGCGACCCAGCCCGACAGGTCGAATTCCGCGACACCCTGTTCGGCCGCGGTCGGCACGTCGGGGAAGAAGGCCGAACGCTGCGCGGTCGACACCGCCAGGATGCGCACGCGCCCGGTCTGCATGTGCGGCGCGGCGCTGACCGTGCTGGTCCAGCCGGTGGGCAGGTGCCCCGCGACGATGTCGTTCATCAACTGCCCGCCCGAGCGATACGCGACATCGGGCATCTCCACCCCCGCGCGGCGCGCGAGTTCCTGGCCGATGAAGGAGGACAGCGCCTCGGTGCTGCCGGTGCCCACGCGCCCCGGGTTGCGCTTGGCGTAGTCGATCATCGCGCGCAGGCTGTCGAAGGGCTGGCTGGCACCCGCCACCAGCACCATCGTATTGCGCGTCAGCATCGCGATCGGCGTGAAGTCGCGCACCGCGTCGAAAGGCATCGAGGGCAGGTGGTAGCGGTTCATCACATGCGTGCTGACCACCACCAGCAGCGTGTGCCCGTCGGGTTCGGCGCGCGCGACGGCCTCGGACCCCACGACGCCGGCGGCACCGGCGCGATTCTCGACGACGAAGGGCTGCGGCAGGGTCGGGCGCAGCGCCTCGCCCAGCGCGCGTGTCAGGATATCCGTCCCGCCCGAGGCCGCGTAGGGTACGATCACGCGCACCGGGCGCGACGGCCAGGCGGGTTGCGCGCGCAGCGGCGCGGGCAGCGCCAGGGCGGCGGGGGCAAGCAGCAGGTGGCGGCGGCGCGGGTGCATGGCGGTTCTCCCTTGGGGCGGACATTCCCCCGCCGCGCCGCCCCTGTAAACGCCCCGCGTTCCACGCCAGGATGCGCCGCGCCACACCGCAAGGACACGCCCCATGCCCGCCACCGACATCGCCGCCATCGAGGCCGTGCTGCAGACCTATTTCGACGGCCTGCACGAAGGTGACACCGCGAAGCTCGACGCCGCCTTCCACCCCTGCGCGCATCTGTATTCCGACAAGGACGGCGTGGTGCAGGACCTGCCGCGCGACCAGTGGTTCGACTGGGTGCGCAACCGCCCGAGCGCGAAGGCGCAGGGCCTGGCGCGCGCGGACCGCGTGCTGATGATCGACCAGCCCGGCCCGGAGCTCGCGATGGCCAAGGTGAATTGCCAGATCCCGCCGCGCTACTTCACCGACTACCTGGTGCTGCTGAAGACGCAGCAGGGCTGGCGGATCGTCAGCAAGGTGTTCCGCACCGACACGCGCGACTGACGGCCCGCGACGGGTGGGCGTGTCCGGCGTGCGGCGGCCCCACCGGGCGCGCGCGCAGGCCGCCCCTCGCGTCAGCCCGGCCGGCCGGTGTTCGCGCGGCCCAGGTCGCGTTCCATGGCCGCGGTATCGTAGTATTCGCGGAACTCCGCGACGCGGCCGCCATCCAGGCGCAGCACATCCACCTTGGTATAGGCGCATTCCGATCCATCGGCGTGGTAGCGCAGGCGGATGGAGGCCAGCACCGTGGCCCAGTCGCCATCCGCCAGGATGCGCTCGATGTCATAGGCGGTGACCTGGCAGATACCGGCCAGCGCCGTGAAATAGGCGCTCACGCCCTCCCGCCCGCGCCAACGGCCGCACCAGGGCAGCGGTGCCTCGCCGGCCGACAGCCAGGCGATGTCCTCGGCCAGGCCGGCCATGACGGCCGGCATGTCGCCGGCGCGATAGGAATCGTACAGCGCGGCGATCGTCGTCCGTGTCGCCTCGGTCGTCATGCGCGCCTCCGTCCGGTTGAGCAACGGAGGCTCGCGCCCGGCGCGCCGGCGATCAAGCCTTCAATCGACCCGCGCGCCGGAGGCGCGGACGATCGGCACCCATTTGTCGATCTCGGCCGCGATGAAGGCGCGCGTGGCGTCGGGTGTCATGCCCTCGGGGATGGTGTTGCCCAGGGCGATCAGCCGGTCGCGCACCTCGGGCGTGCGCAGGATCGCGGCGATGTGCTCGTACAGGAATTGCCGGATCGGCGCGGGCGTGCCGAGCGTGGCGGACCACGGCGTCCAGGTGGTGGCCTGCCAGCCGGGCAGCCCGGCCTCGGCCGCGGTCGGCACGTCGGGCGCCATGGGGCTGCGCGCAGGGATGCCGATGACGATGCCGCGCACCGTGCCGGCGCGGATGTGCTCGGCCATGAAGGAGATGGTGTCGGACTGGAACATGATCCGCCCGGCCATCAGGTCCTGGAAGGACGCCGCCGACCCGCGATAGGGCACGTGCGTCGCCTGGATGCCCGCCAGGTGCAGCAGCAGCGCCGAGGCGATATGCCCGGTCGACCCATTGCCCGACGACCCATAGGCCACCGTGCCGCCGCCCGCCGCCACCGCCGCGCGGAATTCCGCCAGCGTGCGGACATTCATCGAGGGATGCGTCGCCAGCACGATCGGCGAATGCGAGGAGATGGTGATGTGGTCCACGCCGGTCAGCGGATGCACCCGCAGCCGGTCGCCATACAGGCCGACATTCAGCGTATGCGACCCGAGCGCGCCGACCAGCAGCGTGTAGCCGTCGGGCTGGGTCTGCGCGACCGTCTCGAAGGCCACGGTGCCGCCGCCGGAAGGCCGGTTCTCGACCACGAACTGCTGGCCGAGCCGCTGCGACAGCGCCGCCGAGATCAGCCGCGCATTGATGTCGGCATTGCCGCCCGCGGCGAAGGCGACGATCACGCGCACCGGCTTGTTGGGATAGTCGGTGCCGGGTGCGCGCGCCGGCTGGGCCAGCGCCGGCAGCGCGGCAAGCGCGAAGGCGGCGCCGAGCAGCGTCCTGCGGATCATTCTTGTCTCTCCCTGCTATGCGATCGTGTGTTCGAGAACGCCGACCCGCTCGACTTCCATGCGCAGCCGATCGCCGGATGTCAGGTAGCGCGGCGGGTCGCGGAAATGCCCGACGCCGGCCGGCGTGCCGGTGGCGATCACGTCGCCCGGTTCCAGCGTCATGTAGCGCGACAGGAAGGCGATCAGCGTGGCGACCGGGAAGATCAGGTCGCGCGTATTGCCGTGCTGCACTTCCTCCCCGTTCAGCCAGCAGCGGACATCGAGCGCCCAGGGCTCGCCCACCTCGTCCGCTGTCGCGATGCAGGGGCCGATCGGGCAGAAGCCGTCCATGCCCTTGGCGAAGGAGGTCATGGCGAGCGGCACGTCGAACTGGAATTCGCGCGCGCTGATATCGTCGAGCACGGTGTAGCCGGCGACGTAGTCGAGGGCGACGCCTTCCGAGACGTTGCGCGCAGGCCGGCCGATGACGACGCCGAGCTCGACCTCCCAATCGGCCTTCTTCACCGCCGGCGGAATGCGGACCGCGGCCCCCGGCCCGACCACCGAGGAGGTCGGCTTGAGGAAGATCTTCGGCATCTCGAGCTTCGGGCCGCCGGCTTCCTTCGCGTGGTCGCCGTAGTTGCGCCCGACGCCGAGGATCTTTCCGGGTTTCAGCGGCGCCAGCAGCCGCGCTTCAGACAGTGGCGCCCGCAACGCCCCGTTCTCCGCCCGCGCCGCGAAGGCCAGCGCGCGGCCGGCCGCGACCATCGCCGCCTCGTCGCCGATCAGCGCCACCATGTCGTCGGGGATGGTGTCGCGCGGGTCTTCCCCGGCGGCGCGCTGCGCGGCGGCCAGCGCGGGGCGCAGCGCCACCACGCCGTCGCCGATGATGCCGCCCAGGACGCCGCCGTCCAGCGTGACCAGCCTCATGCCGCGAGCGCCGCGTAGTCGAGGCTCGCCATCACCTGCACGCGCAGGATGAAGCGCGGTTCGTCCGGGCCGTAGTCGGCCACCGCATTGTGCAGCGTGCCGATATTGTCCCACATCAGCACGTCGCCCTCGTTCCAGGCGTGCTCGTGGAAGAACTTCGCCTGCGCCTGGTGGCGGAACAGGTAGTCGAGCAGCGCGTCGGATTCCGTACGGTCGATGCCCTCGACGAACATCGCGTAGCCGGAGTTGCAATACAGGACGCGCCGCCCGGTGATCGGATGCACGCGCACCATGGGCTGCGAGACGGGCGGCTTCTTCGCCCGCTGCTCGGGCGTCAGCGGGCCGCGGATGGAACCGGGGCGGATGCGCATCATGTCCCAGAACTTGGTGAAGTCGTGGATGGCGGTGCGGCCCTCGATGCGCTGCTTCACTTCCGCCGGCAGGTCGTCATAGGCGGCATGCATGTTGCGGAACTGCGTGCAGCCGATGGCCTTGCCGTCGCGCCGCGGCACGCGCTTGGCGTGCAGCACGTTGGCCAGCGCGATCTCCTTCGAATAGGACATGTCGGTGTGCCAGCCCTGGCCGGCATCCGACAGGCCCATCGGCTTGCCCGCCGCGTCCTTCATGTTGGACAGGTGCATCACTTCCGGATGCCCCTCGGCGTGGAACAGGTTCGCGACATTCACTTCCAGCTCGCCGAAGCGCGAACCGAAGGCGGAGACCGCCGCGGCATCCATGTCCTGCCCCGGGAAGCACAGCACGCCGTACTGACCCAGCGCGCGCAGCACCGTGCGGAAATCCTCCGGCGACAGGGCGCGCGCAAGGTCGATGCCCTCCACGCGCGCGCCCAGCCCGGCATTGTTCGGGGTGATCTGCATGGGACGTTCCTCGGCTTGCTTGCGCGGAAGGTGCGACGCCGCACGCGCCTCGTCAACGCGCCGGGACGCCTTCCGCCCGGCGCGCGGGCAGGGCAGCATGGCGGCATGTGGAACACCCTGGACAAGCCGCGCATCGTCGTGGTCGGCGGCGGCATCGTCGGGCTCTGCGTGGCCTGGCACCTCGCTTGGCGCGGGCTGAAGCCGATCGTCGTCGAAGCGCGCAAGCCGCACGCCGCCTATGCCGGCAATGCGGGCGCCATCAGCCATGGGTCGGTCGCGCCGCTGGCGATGCCCGGCGTGCTGCGCCAGGTGCCGAAGATGCTGACCGACCGCGCCGGCGCGCTGCACATTCCGGCGCGCTACTGGCTGCGCGCCATGCCGTGGCTGCTGCGCTTCGTGGCGTCAGCGCGGCCTGCGCAGGTCGAGGCAGCGGCCACCGCGCTGGCGTCCCTGCTGTATGGCGCGCCGGAACGGCACCGGGAGATCCTGGAGGAGGAAGGCGCGCTCGACCTGCTGCGCGCGCAGGGGCAGATGTACCTCTACCGCGACGATGCGCAGATGGCGAAGGATGAAGCGGGCCTGGACCTGCGCCGCCGACACGGTCTGCGGATGGAGGTGCTGGACCGCGCCGGGCTGGTCGCGTTCGAGCCCGAGGTCGCGCCCGCCTATACCCGCGCCGTCTTCCTGCCCGACCATGGGTCCTGCGTGAATCCCGCGCGCCTGGCGGAGGTGGTTGCCGCCGGCATCCGCCGCATGGGCGGCGAGATCCGCGAGGCCGAGATCCGCACCATCACCACCGAGGGCCGCCGCGTCACCGGCGTCACCACCGATGACGGCGACATCCCCGCCGACCGCGTGGTGCTGGCCGCCGGGGCCTGGTCGGCGCGGCTGCTCGCGCCGCTCGGCATCAAGGTGCCGCTGGAGACGCAGCGCGGCTACCACGTGATGCTGCCCGACAGCGGCGTGCAGGTCGGCCGCGTGCTCTCGCCCGCCGACCGCAAGGTGTTCATCACGCCGATGGAGGATGGGCTGCGCGTCGCGGGGTCGGTCGAATTTGCCGGGCTGGACGCGCCGCCCAACGAAGCCCGCGCGCAGCTGCTGCTGGGTGACCTGCGCGCGGTGTTCCCGCAGGCGCGGACCGCGGGTGCGACGACCTGGATGGGCCACCGCCCCTGCCTGCCGGACAGCCTTCCGGTGATGGGCCCGGTCAAGGCCTGGGGCGGGCTGTGGTGCGCCTTCGGCCATGGGCACCTGGGCCTGACCGGATCGGCGCCGACCGGCGCGCTCGTCGCCTCCGCGATCGCCGGCGAGAACCCGAATTTCGACTTCGCGCCCTTCGCCGTCGAACGCTTCTGAACGACGTCGCGACCGTGCCGGCCCAGCCCGGCGACGCGCCGCTACGCCGCCAACTGCAGGATCTCCTCGAGGTCCGCCGTCCCGCGCACCGGGCGCGGGTTGGTCGCGATCGGCGCATCTCCGTTCCACCGCGCTGCCAGCCCAGGGATGTCGGCCGCGGCGATGCCCTGCTCCGACAGCCGCGTCGGCAGGCCGAGGCCACGCACGAAGGCCTCGATCGCCGGGCCGGCCTCCTCGCCGCCGAAGATGTGCGCGATGTCGCGCTGCCGCGCCTCGTTCACCGGCGCGTTCCAGCGCATCACGGCGTGCAGCATGAGGCACGACGTGATGCCATGCGGCACCCCGCGCGCTGCGCCCAGGATGTAGCCGAGCCCGTGGCTGGCGCCGACCGGCACGCCCGACCAGCCGCCCATCACCGACAGCCACATGGCCTGCTGGCACAGCGCGCGCGCCGCCAGGTCGTCAGGATGCGCGCGCACCCGCGGCAACCCTTCGGCCAGCATCAGCATCGCGCGATGCGACACGGCATCCGAGAAGGCCTGCGGGGCCGTCGAACACCAGCGTTCCGCGGCATGGTCCAGCGCGCGGATGCCCGATGACAGCAGCAGTTCCGCCGGCGTCTCCAGCGTCGCGGCGGGATCGAGGATCACCGCGCGCGGCACCATCCACGGGTCGAGTGCGCGATACTTCCGCCCCGCCGCGAGATCCGTGTAGCCCGCATGCGGCGCGAATTCCGCGGCCGAGAGCGTGGTCGGGATCGCCACCATGCGCGGGCCGGGCGGCGCGCCGTCCCAGTTCCCCGGCGCCGCGCCGCGCGATGCCGCCGCGCCGACCAGCTCGCCGGCATCGCTGATCGCGCGCCACACCGCCAGGCACGCCACCTTCGACCCGTCGATCACCGACCCGCCGCCCAGCGCCACCACCAGGTCGGCATCCTTCTCGCGCAGCAGCGCCGCCAGGGCGAGCACGTCCTCGACCGGGCTATGCGCGCGCATGGTGGCGAAGGTGCCGACCAGCCGCGCGCCGAGCGCCGTGGTGGCGGCCGCGACCAGCGCGCCGCCGGCCAGCGAGCGCGTCGTGACCAGCACGATGCGCGCGGCGTCCGCGACCTCGCGTGGCAACGTCTCGGCCAGCGCCGCGCCATGGTGGACGCGGCCCTGGGCCGGCCATTGATGCAGGTGCGCGCCCATCGCCCGGGGCCCTCCGTCAGGGAAGCGGCAGGATGCGGCGGCGGGCGCGCGCCGGCAACCTACTCCGCCGCCAGCGCCGCCTGGCGCTTCGGCACCAGGTGCTTCACCCGCGGCGCGACCTCCGTCTGCAGCAGCCCGAGCGACGTCTTCCACGCCTCCGGGCTCTCCAGGTAGTCGAAGCCGAAGACCAGCAGCTGCCCGAAGCCGCCGACCTCCTCGTAGATGCGCTCGATCTTCTCGGCGACGGTCGCGGGGCTGCCGATGATCCAGTTGTGGTGCGCGCAATAGTCCACCGTCACGTCGGAATCCGGCACCGACGGATCGTGCTTCAGGTAGTCCTTGAAGCCGAACTGCGCGAGCAGCTGGAGGAAGTATTCCCCCATCATGCGCCCCATGTGCGAGCCCACCGAAAGCCGCCAGGCTTCCTCGTCGGTCTCGGCCACGAACACCTCGCGCACCAGGCGCCAATCGCCGCGCCAGGGCGTGCGGCCGGACTTGCGCGCGCCGGCCTCGACGCTGTCCCAATGCGACGAGACATAGGCCGGGTTCAGGTTCAGCGACATCGGCAGGTAGCCGCGTTCGCCGGCCAGCTTCAGCGTGTCGGAATTCTTCGACAGCCCAGCCACGCCAATCGGCGGATGCGGCGCCTGCAACGGCTTGATGTGCGGCTTGAGGAAACCGAACATCGTGTCCGGCTTGTCGACCTTCCAGTACTTGCCGTCATGGTGCCAGGGCCCGTCCTCGGTCCACATCTTCAGGATGATGTCGAGCGCCTCGCGCGTCATGTCGCGGTTCTGGCCGGACATGCCGTCCACGTTGAACATCGCCCAGTCCGACGGCAGGCCCGAGGCCGCGATGCCGAAGTTCAGCCGGCCTTCCGACAGGTGGTCCAGCATCGCGACCCGGTTCGCGAGTTCCGCCGGGTGGTGATAGGGCAGCAGGAAGCCGCCAGGGCCGATGCGCAGCCGCTTGGTCTGCAACAGCGCCTGCGCGATCAGCAGGTCGGGCGAGGGGTGCGGTTCCCACGGCGCGGTGTGGTGCTCGCCGATCCAGGCCTCGCTGTAGCCCATCTCATCCAGCCAGCGCAGCACCTGCAGGTCCCAGTCATGGCCCTGCTTCAGGCCGCGCTCGGGCGGGTGGGACGGCATGGCGAAATAGCCGAATTCCATCGGGTGCTTCCTCCTGCTGGTCTTGTCGTTGGGGGAAGCATCCGATGGTCGCGCGCCGGCATGCAACCGGAAAGCGAGTGGCGCGCGAGGCTGTGAGATCAGCCGCGCTGCGACTTGTCGGCCGCGTTGCGTGCCTTGATGCGTTCGCGCGCGGCGGCCCAGTCGTCATCGCTCCAGCCCAGGTAGTCCTGGAAGCCACCGCCGCCGGTCAGCCAGCTGCCGCCATCCAGCGCGATGGTCTCGCCATTGATCCAGACGGGGCTCAGCAGGAAGGCCGCCAGGTCGCCGATATCCTCGGGCGTGCCGACGCGCCGCATCGGGTTGGCCCGTGCGGCGCGCTCGGCCGGGTTGTTCTCCCCGGGCCGCAACCGCGCGAACATGCCCTCGGTCGGGATGGTGCCGGGCGCGATGGCATTCAGCCGGATGCCATGCCGCCCCCATTCCACCGCCAACGACTTGGTCATGGCGTCGATGCCGGCCTTGGACATGGCGGAGGGCACGACGAAAGGCGCGCCCGTGCGCACCCAGGTCACGATGATCGACACCACCGACCCGCCGGTGCCGTCCTTGATCCAGCGCTTGCCCACCGCCTGCGTCACCTGGAAGGTGCCGTGGAAGACGATGTCGGCGATGGCGTGGAAGGCGCGCGGCGAGAGGTCCTCGGTCCGGCTGATGAAATTGCCGGCGGCGTTGTTCACCAGATGCGTGGCGGGCCGCCCCTCGTCCCACATCGCGGCGACCGCGGCGTCCACCGCGGCGGGGTCCTTGATGTCGACCGCGCGCGATGTCGCGCGGCCGGGATGCCGGGCGTTGATCTCGGCGGCCGTTGCCGCCACCACCTCGCCGCGCCGGCCCCACAATTCGACGGATGCGCCGAGCGCGACCAGCCGCTCCGCCATCATGCGCCCGAGCCCCGTGCCGCCGCCGGTGACCAGCACGCGCGCGCCGTCGAACAGACCCTCGCGGAACATCGCGGCTACTCCGCCGCGGCGTGGAAGCGCGTGAAGTCGGGCTTGCGCTTCTCCTGGAAGGCAGCGACGGCCTCGGCCGCTTCCGGTCCGCGCAGCAAGGCGCCGAAGCGGGCGAATTCCTCGGTCATGTGGGCGGAGAGCGCGTCCTCGCCGGCCTGGCGCAGCAGGCGCTTGGTGGTGGCCATCGCGGCCGGCGGCTTGGCGGCCAGGCGGCGCGCCACGCCTTGCGCCGTCGCCATCAATTCACCGACCGGCACCACGGCGTTCACGATGCCTGCGCGCAGCGCCGTGGCGGGCGGGAAGGCATCGCCCAGCATCAGCAGTTCATTGGCCAACAGCTGCCCGCCACGCTGCGGCACCAGCAGCGAGGACCCGCCCTCCGGGCACAGGCCGAGATCGACGAAAGGCATGCGGAAGACGGCGTTCTCCGCCGCATAGACGAAGTCGCAATGCAGCAGCATCGTGGTGCCGATCCCCACCGCGTAGCCCGCCACCGCCGCCACCACCGGCTTCGGGCAGGCGCGCAGCGCCGCCAGGAATTCCCGCGCCGGGGAGGGCACATCCGCCGCCTGGTCGCCGCGCGCCTTGAAGTCGCCCACGTCATTGCCGGAGGTGAAGCACTCCGTCCCGCCGGTGATCAGCACCGCGCGCACGCCGGACGCCCCCGCCGCATCGCGCAGCGCCGCGCCCATGGCGGCATACATGTCCCGCGTCAGCGCGTTCTTCTTCTCCGGCCGGGCGATGCGGATGGTCCGCAGCCCGGCATCGTCGGTGACGTCGATCTCGCTCATGGTTTCCTCCGGTGGTCTTCAGACCATGATCGGCGGAACCGCGGCCGCAATCCAGCGCGCAATCGCGACGGCCCGTTCATCCTGGTGCGGCTGGGTGGTGATCGAGATGCCCAGCGGCAGCCCCTCCACCGCCATGCGCGGCACCGTCACCACCGGGCAGCCGAGCCCCGACGACGCCGTGTTCATGATGGGATTGCCGGTGGTATGCAGGATGCGGTTGGACGACCCGCCGGTATCGCCCGGCATCGGCGAGGGCCCGCAGGCGGGCAGGCCGATGAAGGCATCGACCTCGCCGGCCAGCGCGGCCTGGGCACGCCGCATCTCCTCGCGCTGCAGCAGGCGCATGCGGTACTGCGCCAGCGTGACGGAACACCCGAGTTCGAAGCGCGCCTTCAGGCTGTCGGACAGCGCATCGGGGTTCTTCGCCATCATGTTGGCGACCGACCAGGCGCTTTCATACGCACAGACGTCGGTGGCGAGGCCCATCGCGCCCATCACGCGCTGTTCCAGCGCCTCCAGCAGCGGATGGTCGCCGCGGCGCAGGATCGCCACGCCCTGCGCGCGCAGGGCCTCCAGCGCCTGCTCGAAGGCGGCGATTGCCTTGGGTTCGGCCACCGCCCAGCCTTCCGTCTCCAGCACCGCCAGGCGCCGCGGCACCACCGTCGCCGGCGGGTCCTCGCGCGTGAAATACATCCCCGGCGCGCCCGGATCGCCGCCGACGCGCTTCACGATCTCGACCGCGATGGCCCACATGTCCTGTGCGCTGCCGGCATGGATGCCGACGGTGGATTGGCTGAAACCCTGGCGCTCGCCGCGATTGATGCCGCCCTGGGTCGGCTTCAGCCCCCAGTTCGCGTTGAAGGATGCCGGGCGGATCACGCTGCCCAGCACCTGCGTGCCGATCGCCGCCGGCAGCATCCGCGCGCTGATCACCGCGCCCGAGCCGGATGACGACCCGCCCGGCGTGCGCCGCAGGTCGAAGGGATGGCGCGTCGGCCCGGGATGCGACATGCCCAGCTCCGTCGTGACCGTCTTGCCGACGATCACCGCGCCGGCCTGGCGCAGCGCCTGCACCAGCGCGCTGTCGCGCCCCGGCCGGTTCCCCTTGTAGAAGGCGCTGCCCATCTCGGTCGGCAGGTCGCGCGTCTCCAGCAGGTCCTTGATGCCGATCGGCAGCCCGTCGATCGCCGACAGCGGCGCGCCGGCCTTGTAGCGCGCCGTGCTGGCATCGGCCGCCTCCCGCGCGCCGGCCTCGTTCAGCGACGCGAAGGCCATCACCTGCGGCTCGACCTCCGCGATGGTGGCGAGGCAGCGTTCCAGATACGCGCGCGGCGTGTCGGTGCCCTCCAGGAAGCCCGGCACCGCATCGTGGAAGGTCAGCGGGCGGAAGCCCTCGGGCGTGTACGTCTGCGGTGCGGGCAGGGGCATGGGGCGTCTCCTCGGCTGCACCATGCTTGCCTGCGCCACGATGCGCCGCAAGGCTGACAGCACCGCCCCTTTGCGCGAGGATGCGCGCAACCAGGAGGAACGCCATGGCACGGCGCGTGATGATGGTGACAGGCGGATCGCGCGGCATCGGCGCGGCCACCGCGCTGCTGGCGGCCGAACGCGGCTACGACCTGCTGCTGACCTATCGCAGCGAGACGGCCCGCGCCGAGGCCACCGCCCGCGCCTGCGAATCCCGTGGCGCCCGCGTGGTGCTGCTGCAGGGCGATGCCGGCGCCGAGCCCGACATCCTCGCCGCCTTCAACCGCTGCGACGAGACCTTCGGCGGCCTCGACGTGCTGGTGAACAATGCCGGCATCACCGGCCCCAAGCGCCTGCTGGCCGACACCACCCTGGCCGACTGGGTCGGCGTCATGGCGCCCAACGTCATCGGCGTGGCGCTGCATTGCCGCGAGGCGGTGCGCCGCATGTCGACGAAGCGCGGCGGCAAGGGCGGCGCGATCGTCAACGTCTCCTCCCGCGCCAGCGAGATCGGCGGCGGCGGCGAATGGGTCCACTACGCCGCCAGCAAGGGCGCGGTCGACACGCTCACGGTCGGCCTGTCGCGCGAGGTCGGCGCCGAGGGCATTCGTGTCAATGCCGTCAATCCCGGCCTGATCGACACCGAGATCCACGCCGCCGCGGGCATGCCAGACCGCGTGCAGCGCCTGTCCGCCGGCGTGCCGATGGCGCGCGGCGGATCGGCGCTGGAGGTCGCGGAATGCATCCTGTTCCTCGCCTCCGATGCCGCGTCCTATGTCTCGGGGGCACGGCTGCCGATCGGCGGGGCGCGGTAGCGCCACCCGCGCCCATCAAGGCCAGGGCGGCTTGCAACCGCGCCTTGCAGTGCCCACCTCAACTGAAGCGGGACGAGCCGCGGCGGCCCGCGACGTGGCGCCGCGCGGCACCCGCCATCCCTGCCCGAACTTCCCCGCGTGCCTCAGCTGCGGCCACGGCCAAGCCCTGAAGGAACGCGATGCCTGTCCTCGGCGTCCATCACGTGACGACGTATCGCTACCGGCAGCCGGTCGCCTTCGGCGAGCACCGGATGATGTTCCGCCCGCGCGAGGGCCATGACCAGCGCCTGATCCGGTCGACCCTGACGATCACGCCGGAACCCGCCGAACTGCGCTGGCAGCACGATGTCTTTGGCAACAGCGTCGGCATCGCGCGCTTCAGCGGGCGCGCGCGGGAATTGTGCTTCGACAGCCGCGTCCTGCTGGACCACACGCCGGCGAATGCGCTCGATGAACCCATCGGCCAGGATGCCGAGACCTATCCCTTCGCCTACGACGTCGAGGACCTGCCCGACCTCGCGCGGTCGATCGAACGGCAATACCCCGACCCAGACCACGCCATCGAACGCTGGGCACGCGGCTTCGTGCGGCGCGACGGCACCACCGGCACGCGCGACCTGCTCTCGGCGATCACCCACGGGGTGCGGCAGCGCTTCACCTATATCGCGCGCTCCGAGCGCGGCGTGCAGGAACCGCTGCTGACGCTGCGCCTTGGCAGCGGCACCTGTCGGGATTTCGCGGTCTTCCTGATCGAGGCGCTGCGCGCGCTCGGCCTCGCGGCGCGCTTCGTCTCGGGCTATGTCTACAGCGGCGCGCGCGGCGGGCGGATCGGCGGCGGCGCGACGCATGCCTGGCTGCGGGTCTATGTGCCCGGCGCCGGCTGGGTCGAACTCGACCCGACCAACGGCATCATCGGCAATCGCGACCTGATCCGCGTCGCCGTCGCGCGCGACCATCGGCACGTGCTGCCGCTGCATGGCACATGGACCGGGTTTCCCTCCGACGACCTCGGCATGACCGTCCGGGTGAGCGTCACCGACGCCGAAACAGGATCGTGACCCCTCCGGCGTGAAACCTGCATGGCCCGCCTGCGTCATGCATCACGAACCGCCGGGCGATGCGTCGCACCGCCTCAACAAGGATGTCTCCATGCAGATCAGCGCCGGCTGCCAGATCGCCTATGACTGCCCGCAACCGACGCCGATGCTGCTCATGGTCACGCCACATCCATCCCGCGCCGCGGACCTGGTGGGCCCGCACCATATCGGCTTCGACCCGCCCATCCCGGCCACGCCTTACATCGACAGCTTCGGCAATGCCTGCACGCGCATCGTCGCCCCGCCGGGACGGCTGACCATCGAGACGCGACTGCTGGTCGAGGACAGCGGGCTGCCCGACCCGGTGGAGCGCGCCGCCTGGCAGCGCGCGATCGAGGACCTGCCGCACGAGATGCTGATCTACCTGCTCGGCAGCCGGTACTGCGACACCGATCGCCTGTCGGATGTCGCCTGGTCGCTGTTCGGCCAGAGGCCCGCCGGCTGGGACCGCGTGCAGGCGATCTGCGACTACGTGCACAACCACATCGCCTTCGGCTACGAGCACGCCCGCGCCACACGCACGGCATCCGAGGCCTTCGCGGAACGGCGCGGCGTGTGCCGCGACTACGCGCACCTGGCGATCGCGCTGTGCCGCTGCGTCAACATCCCGGCGCGCTACTGCACCGGCTACCTGGGCGACATCGGCATGCCGCCGCCCTACGGCCCGATGGATTTCGCCGCCTGGTTCGAGGTGTTCCTCGACGATCGCTGGCACACCTTCGATGCGCGCAACAACCAGCCGCGCATCGGGCGCATCCTGATGGCGCGCGGGCGCGACGCGACCGACGTGGCGATCGCCACGACCTTCGGCCCCTGCACGCTGGCCGGCTTCAGCGTGTTCACCGACGAGGTGACGGCGTAGCGTCCCGGCGCGCAGCACCGCGTCCTGCTGCCTGCTGTCGGGTCATCTCCATCCGACCGGCTGAGCCCATCCGGAGGGGAGCCGCCCGGCCGGCGGCACGCATGCCTGCCGGCCGCCGGTGACCGCCGCCGCGCCGGGTCAGGCCGGCGTGAGCACCGGCCTGCGCGCCGCGCAGAATTCATCGACGGCGGCCACGAAGCGTGCGCAATCGGCATCCGTCACCGGCAGCATCAGCGCCGACATGCCGCGCCGCGCCAGGTAGATGCCGCCCGCCAGCAGGTCGAAGAAGAACAGTTCGCGCATCTGCTCCTCGGCGGCGCTGGCCTCGTAGGCGGCGGTGATCGGGCCGGGGCGGAAGTGCGGGCTCATCATCGACCCCACGCCGGTGAAATGCATCGCCACGCCATGCTTCGCGCAGGCGGCGTTGCAGGCCTCGCGCAGCGCCTCGCCGCGCGCGAACAGCGCCTCGGCGGCGGCGGCGTCGAAGATCTCGCCCATCGCGACGCAGCCGGCCGCCATCGACAGCACGTTGTTGTTGAAGGTGCCGGCATGGGGCATCGCGCCCGGCCGGTGGCCGTCGAACACCGCCATGATGTCGGCGCGGCCGCCGAAGGCGCCGAAGGACATCCCGCCCGCCATGTATTTCCCGAAGGTGGTCATGTCCGGCGTGATGCCCATGCGCTGCTGCAGCCCGCCGAAGCCGTGGCGGCTGGTCATCACCTCGTCGAAGACCAGCAGCGCGCCGGTCTCGGTCGTGGCCTCGCGCAGCGCGGCGAGGAATTCGCGCGTCGCCGGGATGCAGCCGCCCGAACCCTGCATCGGTTCCACGATCACCGCGGCCAGCGCGGCGCCGGCCTCGCGGATCGCGGCCGCGGCGCCCGCCGGGTCGTTGTAGTCGGCGAAGCGCATCGGGATGGGCAGGTTGACCGGGCTGACCGGCACGCCGACCGGGAAGGTGAAGACACCGCCATGGTAGCCGCCGCGGAAGACCAGCACATCGGTGCGCCCGGTGAAGCCGCGCGCGCCGGCCAGCGCCATGATGTTCGCCTCGGTGCCGGAATTGGTGAAGCGCAGCTGCTGCACGGACGGGAAGCGCCCGCAGATCAGCGCCGCGAGCTTCCCTTCGTTCTCGCCCACCGCGGCCAGGTTGATGCCGCGGTCCATCGCCGCCTTCACGGCATCGAGGATGCGCGTCTCGGAATGCCCGAACAGACCCGCGGTGTATTCGCCGCAGAAATCGACATACTCGCGCCCGTCCGCATCGAACACCCGCGCGCCCTCGCCGCGCACCATGGCGGTGGGGAAGGGGGTGTAGAACAGCACGGTGCGGGTGTTCCCGCCGGGCATCACCTCGCGCGCCTTGGCGTGGATCGCGGCACTTTTCGGGCGTGCGTTCGAATACGCCTCGCGCGCCTCGATCAACGCGGCCTCGAGGTCGGAATTGCGCGGGTCGCGCGGGGCGTCGAGGGGGCTCATGGGCGTCTGGCTCCGGCGGGGTGGGCGAAGGCTCGCGCCGGGGCATCGGGGCGTCAACCCGAAACGGGCTTGCGGCGGCGCCCGGCGCGGCTACCCTTCGCGCCATGGCAACCGTCCATGGCATGGCGCCCTCCGGCAATTGCTGGAAGGTCGCGCAGATCCTGCGCCTCACCGGCACGCCCTTCCGCTGGGTCGAGGTCGACACCAATGGCGGCGAGACGCGCACGCCCGAATTCCTGGCGCGCAACCCCTTCGGCAAGGTGCCGGTGCTCGAGCTGGACGACGGCACGGTGCTGGTGGAATCCAACGCCATCCTGCTGCATGTCGCGGAAGGCACGCCCTGGCTGCCCGCCCCCGGCCTGCCGCGCACCCGCGTGATGGAATGGCTGTTCTTCGAACAATACAGCCACGAGCCCTTCATCGCCGTGGCGCGCAACATCCGCGCCTACCAGGGCACCGCCGCGCAGAACGCCGAGCGCCTGGCGCGCTGCGACGAGGGCGGGGCGCGCGCGCTGGATGCGATGGAACACCGCCTCGCATCGCATGACTGGCTGACCGATGCGGGGCCGACCGTCGCCGACCTGGCGCTGTTCGCCTATACGCATGTGGCGCATGAGGGCGGCTTCGACCTGGCGCGCTGGCCTGGCGTGCAGGCCTGGGTGGCGCGCCTGGCCGCGCTGCCGGGCATCGTCACGCTGCCACGCCGATGACCGCCCGCGACGCCATCGTCGTCGGCGGCGGCCTGGTCGGCGCGGCCATCGCGCATGGCCTGCGCGGCCAGGGGCTCGACACGGTGCTGCTCGATGAGGGCGACGTCGCCTTCCGCGCCAGCCGCGGCAATTTCGGCCTGGTCTGGGTGCAGTCGAAGGGCTTCGGCGCGCCGTGGTACCAGCAATGGACCCGCGGGTCGGCCGGCGAATGGCCCGCCCTTGCCGCCGACCTCGCGGCGCGCACCGGCATCGACACCGCCCTGCAGCAGCCCGGTGGCGTGCACCTGTGCCTCAGCGAGGCCGAGTTCGACGACCGTGCCGCCCGCATGGCGCGGATGCAGGCCGAGGCCGGCAACCACGGCTTCGACCACCGCATGATCCGCCGCGGCGAGCTGGACGACATGCTGCCCGGCCTCGGCCCGTCGGTCGTCGGCGCGTCCTTCACGCCCTATGATGGCCATGCCAGCCCGCTCGCCTTGCTCCAGGCGCTGCACCGCGCCTTCACCGAGGCCGGCGGGGCCTACATCCCGAACGCCAAGGTCACCGGCGGCAGCGCGGCGCCGCACGATTTCCGCGTGGAGACCGCCGCCGGCGCCTTCACCGCGCCGCGCATCGTGCTGGCGGCGGGGCTCGGCAATGCCGACCTCGCGCCGGTCTTCGGCCTCAATACGCCGGTGCGCCCGCAGCGCGGCCAGATCCTGGTGACCGAACGCGCCGGCACGATCCTGCCGATGCCCACCACCACCATCCGCCAGACCGGCGAGGGCACCATCATGCTCGGCGACAGCATGGAGGAGGCCGGCTTCGACACCCGCCAGGCGCCGCCGGTGATGGCGCAGATCGCGCAACGCGCCGCGCTGTGCTTCCCCTGGATCGCCGAGCTCAACATCGTGCGCGCCTGGTCGGCGCTGCGCGTCATGGCGCCGGACGGCCTGCCGATCTACGACCAGTCCGACCGCTTCCCCGGCGCCTTCACGGCGAATTGCCATTCCGGCGTGACGCTGGCCGGCGCCCATGCGCGGCTGCTGGCGCCGATGATCGCGGCCGGCGCGCTCGATCCCGTCCTCGCCCCCTTCACCGCGAAGCGCTTCGATGTTCAGACCGCGGCCTGACGCCCGCCCCGCCACCATCGAGGTGCTGGTCGACGGCACCCCGGTGCTGGTCCCCGCGGGCGCCTCGGCCGCCGCTGCCGTGCTGCTGGCCGGCCTGCCCGCGATCCGCGAAACCCCGGTCTCCGGCAGCCCGCGCCTGCCGCTGTGCATGATGGGCGTGTGCTTCGATTGCCTGGCGGAGATCGACGGCGTGGCGAACCGGCAGGCCTGCATGGTGCCGGTCGCGCCCGGCATGCGGATCGCGCGCCAGCACGGCGCGCGGGCGGCGCGGCCGTGATCCATGACCTGGCGATCATCGGCGCCGGCCCGGCCGGCATGGCGGCGGCGGTCGAGGCGCGCGCCTGCGGCCTGTCCGTCCTGGTGGTCGATGACAACCCCGCCCCCGGCGGCCAGGTGTTCCGCGCCGCCGAGGCGGCCGCGCCCGATCCCGCGGTCGGGCCGGAGATCGCACCCGGCCTCGCGCTGATCGCCGCCTTCCGGGCCAGCGGCGCCGAATACCGCCCGGCGACGACGCTGTGGCACCTCGACCCGGATGAAGGCCTGCTGTCGCTGGCCGGCCCGCAGGGCGTCGATGAAGCGCGCGCGCGCCGCGTGCTGCTTGCGACCGGCGCGCAGGAACGCGCGGTGCCGATCCCCGGCTGGACGCTGCCTGGCGTGATGACGGCGGGGGCCGCGCAGATCATGCTCAAGACCACTGGCGCGGTGCCGGCGGGGCGGACGGTGCTGGCCGGGCAGGGGCCGCTGGTCTGGCTGTTGGCCGTGCAGTTGGCGCGCGCGGGCGCGGCCCCGCTGCTGCTCGAGACGCGCAGCACCGGCCTTGCCGCGGCGCTGTCGCAGGGCGGCCTGTGGTCGGGCCGGCGACTGCTCGCCAAGGGCCTGGCGCTGATGGCCGAGGCGCGCCGCCGCGGCGTGCGGGTGGTGCGACCCGTGCGCGGCCTGCGCGCCGAGGGCACCACCCGCGTCGAACGCATTGCCTGGGATGGCGGCGCCGCCCCCTGCGACACGCTGCTGCTGCACGAGGGCGTGATCCCGCAGACCCATGTGTCGCGCGCGATCGGCGTGGATCACGCCTGGGATGCCGGGCAGGCCTGCTGGCGGCCGGTGACGGACGGCTTCGGCGCGTCATCGCATGACCGCATCGCCATCGCCGGCGACGGCGCGGGGATCGGCGGCTGGGAGGCCGCGGTGGCGGCGGGGCGGCTCGCCGCGCTCGATACCGCCCGGCGGCTCGATGCGCTGGACGCGGCCGGAGTCGCCGCGCGCTCCGCCGCGCCACTGGCCGCGCGCCGTGCCGCGCTGGCGCTGCGCCCCTTGCTGGATGCGTTCTACGCGCCGCCGGCCTCGGTGCTGGCACCGCCCGACGACGTGCTGGCCTGCCGGTGCGAGGAAGTCACCGCCGGCGCCATCCGCGCCGCCGCGCGCCTCGGCGCCACCGGCCCGAACCAGATGAAGGCCTACCTGCGCTGCGGCATGGGCCCCTGCCAGGGGCGCATCTGCGCGCCCAGCGTCGCCGCGCTGATCGCCGAGGTCCGCGGCGTGCCGCCCGAGACCATCGCGCCGCTGCGCCCGCGCGCGCCCTACAAGCCCATCACGGTCGGGCAACTGGCTGCGAGTGCGGAATCCGCGCAACAGCCCCCGCAATAACGCTGCGCCACCGCACACAATCATTGGCGCGCCGGCAGGGCTGCGTTACATCACTTTCATGCGCGCATTTCTTGCCCTGCCCCTCCTGGCGGTCACCGCCTTCGCCCTGCCGGCCCCTGGCCTGGTACGCACCGCGGATGCCCAGGCGCTCGCCACCGCCGCCGCCTCTGACGCCGCCGTGCAGCGCCTGGCGGACCGCCTTTCGCGCCTGGCCGAGGACGGGCTCGACCCGCGCTGGTACCAGGTGCCCGCCGCCGGCCTCGCCGACGCCGACCCGGCGCGCTACCGGGCCGAGACGCTGCGCGCCGCCCAGGCCGCCCTGGCCGACCTGTTGCTGGGCCGCGCCGGCCCGCTGCGCGGGCGCGTCGACCTGCGCCGCGATCCCTCCGCGGTGCAGCTCGGCGCCTGGGTGGCGGAGCTCGCCGCCGCGCCGGAGCCCGCGACCGTCATCGACCGTGCCGCCGACCTGCCGCCCGATGCCCGCGCGCTGAAGGCGGAGCTCGCCCGCTACCGCGCCATCGCCGCCGCCGGCGGCTGGCCGCGCATCACCGGGGATACCCGCCGCACGCTGGAACCGGGCACCATGGATGCGGCGCGCGTGCCGCAGCTGCGCGCGCGCCTCGCGGCGCTCGATCCCGGGCTGGTGGAAGGCCCGGCCGCGGCCAACCCGCTCTATGACGACCGCCTGCTCGCCGCCGTGCGGCTGTACCAGGCGAGCGAGGGGCTGGAGCCCGATGGCCGCGTCGGCGCCATCACCTGGGACGTGCTGAACACGCCGGTCGATACCAAGATCACGCAGCTGCGCGTCGCGCTCGACATGCGGCGTGCGCAGCCCGCCGCGCGCGCCGAGCGCCGCATCGAGGTCAATGTCCCGCACTACCGGCTGCAGCTGCTCGATGGCAGGCGCGTGGTGCAGGACATGGCGGTGATCGTCGGCCGGCGCGACCGGCAGACGCCGATGCTCGATGTCCGCATGACCGCGGTGCAGTTCAACCCGCCCTGGGGCGCACCGGACCGCAATGCGCGCGAGGACCTGCTGCCGCGCTTCCGCCGCGACCCCGCCGGCATGCAGGCCGCCGGGTATCGCCTGTTCCAGCGCGTCGACGGGGAGGTGGTGCCGGTCGATGCCACCACGCTCGACTTCGCCAACTACAACCGCAACCACTTCCCGTATTTCGTGCGGCAGGATGCCGGCGACCGCAACGCGCTGGGCCGCATCAAGTTCGTGATGCCCAACAGCGACGCCATCTTCATGCATGACACGCCCGACCGGCATCTGTTCAGCCGCGGGCAGCGCGCCTTCTCCTCCGGCTGCATCCGGCTCGAACGGCCGATGGAGTTGCTTTCCGAGGCGCTCTCGGGCACAGCGGGCTGGGACAGGACGCGGGTCGACCGCACCCTGGCCAGTCGCGCCACCGTGAGCACGCCGATCGCGCGCTCGGTCCCGGTGCGGCTGCACTACACGACCGTCATCGTGGAGGGAGGCCAAGTGATCATGCGCTCCGACATCTACGGCCTGGATGCCGACTACGCCCGCGCGATGGACCGCGGGACCCCGCAACGCGTCGCCTCCGCCGAAGGGGGCAACGCGCGCGGCGCCGCGGCACGCTGACCCATGGCGCGCATGTTCCACGGGCTGTGCTGCCCGTGCTGCGATCCCGTGGTCGCGAAGCGGCGGGAAGTGCTGCGCGCCGGCCTCGGTGGCCTCGTTGCGCTGGCCGGGCTGCCGGCCGCCGCGCAGGCGCAGGCGGTGGCATCGGGGGCCCGCACCGTCCGCATCCGCCGCGTGCAGACCGGCGAATCCTATTCGGGCGTCTATTGGCGCGATGGCCGCTACGACCGCGACGCGCTGCGCCGGCTCGACGTGCTGTTCCGCGACCCTTCCATGGACGAGACGACGCCCATGGACCCCCGCCTGTTCGACGTGCTGTTCACCATCGCCCGCCACGTCGGCTCGGATGAATACTACGAGGTGATCAGCGGCTACCGCGCGCCCGAGACCAACGCCGCGCGGGCGCGCCAGTCCCGCCGCGTCTCACGCGTGTCGCTGCACATGTCGGGCATGGCGGCGGATGTGCGCCTGCCGGGCACGCAATCCATGGGCATCGCGCGGGCGGCGGCGGACATGCAGATCGGCGGCGTCGGGCTATATCGGCGCGACGGCTTCGTCCACCTGGATTGCGGCCCGGCCCGGCGCTGGTAGGCCGGCCGCACGCCGCGCCACGCCCCGCCGGCCGCGGCGCAGGGCTGGCGCGCGCCGCCCGCCACCCGGGCGCTGCGC
>NZ_CAKKLX010000035.1 GCF_918698155.1 Roseomonas sp. CECT 9278 | reverse complement strand
CCCGATGGCCGCGCCGGCGCGCGCCACGCGACGCCGCTGCGGGGCCGTCCGGCCGGCACGCGCCAGGGCGAGCTGCGCGCCGGCGCGCGCCTGGCGCTGGTGGACACCTTGCGCGCCGCGGCACCCTGGCAGCGGCTTCGCCAGCGTGCGGGTGGGCCGCGCCTGGTGGTGAAGCGGGAGGATATCCGCCTGCGCCGCTTCGATGCGCCGCAGGAGACCACCGCGATCTTCGTGGTCGATGCGTCGGGCTCCGCGGCCATGCATCGGCTGGCGGAAGCCAAGGGCGCGGTGGAGTTGCTACTGGCGGATTGCTATGTGCGCCGCGACAAGGTGGCGCTGATCGGCTTCCGCGGCCGCGCCGCCGAGATCCTGCTGCCGCCCACCGCATCCCTGGTGCGCGCGAAGCGGTCGTTGGCGGGGCTGCCGGGCGGCGGCGGCACGCCGCTCGCCGCCGGGCTCGATGCCGCGCGCGGCATGGTCGATGCCTGCCGCCGCGCCGGTCGCACGCCACTGCTGGTGCTGCTGACAGACGGCCGCGCCAATGTCGCGCGCGACGGCACCGGTGGGCGCGCACAGGCCGAGGCGGACGCGCTGGATGCGGCGAAGCCGCTGCGGATCGCCGCCGTGCCGGCGCTGCTGGTCGATACCGCGCCACGGCCGCAGCCTTTCGCACGCGACCTGGCCGCCGCGATGGGTGCGCGCTACCTGCCCTTGCCGATGGCCGATGCGGCGCGCCTGTCGGTCGCGGTGCGCGACGCGGCCGCCTGACATGACCGATCGCCCCGCCTGGCCGATCGACGGCCGCGACTGGCCCAACCGCGAGCACAGCCGCTTCCTGCGCGCCGGCGGCATCGACTGGCACGTGCAGGTGGCAGGGCAGGGGCCGGTCGTGCTGCTGCTGCACGGCACCGCGGCGGCCACGCATTCGTGGCGCGACGTGCTGCCGCTGCTGGCGGCGCATGCGACCGTGGTGGCGCCCGACCTGCCCGGGCACGGCTTCACCGGCATGCCCGCCGATCCCGGCCTGACGCTGCCCGGCATGGCACGGCTGGTCGATGCGCTGATCGATGCACTCGGCGTCGCGCCGGTGCTGGTGGCGGGGCATTCGGCCGGCGCGGCGGTGGCGCTGCGCATGGCGCTGGACGGCCGCATCGCACCGCTGGCCGTGGTCAGCCTGAACGGCGCGCTGACGCCGCTCGGCGAGGAGCACGCCGCCTTCTTCACGCGCGCGGCGCGCCTGCTGGTGGGGCTGCCCTTCGTGCCGCGGCTGTTCGCCTGGCGCGCTGCGAACCGCGCGGTCGCCGAGCGTCTGCTGCGCGATACCGGTTCGCGGATCGATGCGCGCGGGGTCGATCTCTATGCGCGGCTGTTCCGCCGGGCCGGGCATCTGTCGGGCGCGCTGCGCATGATGGCGAACTGGGACCTGCGGCCGCTGCTGCGCGACCTGCCGCGGCTGCGCGCCGAACTGCTGCTGGTGGTCGGCGCCAACGACCGCACCATCGCTCCCGCCAAGGCGCGCCGCATCATCGAGATCCTGCCGCGCGCGCGCATCGCCACGCTGCCCGGTCTCGGTCATCTCGCGCATGAGGAACGTCCCGACATGGTCGCCGACATGCTGCTGCGCGCGCTGCAGCCGGAGATGGCGGCACCGTGACCCTGCCGCCCTTCCACCCGCTGCGCGTCGAACTGAACGACGAGGTGCATGCGCGCCCGCCCGAGGCGCTGGTGCCGCCCTGCCGCATCGCGCATCTCGCGCTGATCCCGCCGGAGGGTGCGCCGCGCGACCAGGCGCTGGCGGCGGTGCAGGACCTGGCGCGGCGCTTCGGCGCGCCGGTGCCGGCCGATGGCGCGGCGCATTACAGCGCGGATCTCGGGGCGTTCCGGCTGAAGTGGGAACGGCACACCGAATTCAGCCGCTTCATGCTGATCACCGCGGGCGGCGCGGCGGATCCCTTCGCCGCGCCGGCGACCGATGCGGTGCCGGCGGATTGGCTCGCCGCGCTGCAGGGCCGCGTGATCGCCGCGCAGCAGGTGGCGCTGCTGCCCGATGACGGCGCGCCGCTCGACCTTGCGGCGCTGTCGCTGCGGCATTTCGCGGGCAATCACCTGGTCGGCGCCGAGGTCAGCGGCGGGCGCGCCACCGCCGTGACGGACTTCCGCATCCAGCCGGATGGCTTCAGCCGGTTCCTGCTGCTCGACCGCGGCACCGGGGAACGCCAGGCCGGGCGCATCGTGCAGCGACTGCTCGAGATCGACACCTATCGCGTGATGGCGCTGCTGGCGTTTCCGCTGGCGCGCGAATTGTCGCCCGTGCTGGCCGCGCAGGAGCGCGAGCTCGCCGCAGTCGCGGATGCGCTGGTGGCCTGCAGCGCGAGTGACGAACCCGTGCTGCTCGATCGCCTGACCCGCCTTGCCGCCGAGATCGAGAGCGGCGAGGCGCGCAACCGCTATCGGTTCGCCGCCGCCGCCGCCTACTACGAGATCGTGCGCCAGCGCATCGAGGATCTGCGCGAAGGCCGCATCGAGGGCCTGCAGACGGTGCGCGAATTCACCGAGCGGCGCCTCGCGCCCGCCATGAACACCTGCCTGGTCATGGCGCATCGGCAGGAGATGCTCTCGCAGCGCGTGGCGCGCGCGACGCAGTTGCTGAGCACGCGCGTCGACCTCACGCGGGAACGGCAGAACCAGGCGCTGCTCGCCTCGATGGACCGGCGCGCGCGGCAGCAATTGCGGCTGCAACAGACCGTCGAGGGCCTCTCGGTCGCGGCCATCACCTACTATGTCGTCGGGTTGATCGCCTATGCGGCGAAGGCGCTGTCCGGGCCGCGCCTGCCGCTGCGCGAGGACATCGTGGCAGGCCTGGCCGTGCCGCTGGTCGCGGCGGCGGTGTTCTTCGGCACGCGGCGCGTCCGCAGGCGGATGGAGAAGGAGGAGGCATGACCGGGTTCCGGATCGCCGAGGCGGACCTCGCGGCGTGCCGTCGGCTGCTGGCCGGCGGGTCGAAGTCCTTCCACGCCGCGTCGATGCTGCTGCCGCGCCGCATCGCGGCACCTGCCGCCGCGCTCTACGCCTTCTGCCGCGTGGCGGATGACGAGATCGACCTGGGCGCCGACAAGCAGGCCGCGATGGAGCGGCTGGTCGCGCGGCTCGATGCCGCCTGCGCGGGGCGGCCGCAGGACGACCCGGTCGATCGTGCATTGGCGGCCGTGGTGCATCACTTCGGCATTCCGCGCACGCTGCCCGAGGCGCTGCTGGAAGGGCTCGCCTGGGATGCCGACGGGCGGCGCTACGAGGACATGGCCGCGCTGGAATCCTATGCCGCGCGCGTCGCCGGCACGGTGGGCGCGATGATGACGCTGCTGATGGGCGTGCGGGAGCCGGCCGCGATCGCGCGCGCCTGCGACCTGGGGCTGGGGATGCAGCTGACCAACATCGCGCGCGACATCGGCGAGGATGCGCGCGAGGGCCGGCTGTTCCTGCCGCTGTCCTGGCTGCGCGAGGAAGGCATCGCGCCCGAGGACTTCCTGGCCGCGCCGCGCTTCAGCCCGGCGATCGGGCGGCTGACCGCACGGCTGCTGGCGGCGGCGGACCGGCACTATGCGCGCGCCGAGGCCGGCATCGCGTTGCTGCCGCGCGACTGCCGCGCCGGCATCGGCGCCGCCCGCGTGATCTATGCCGAGATCGGGCGCGAGGTGGAACGCAACGGGCTCGATTCCGTCACGCGGCGCGCGGTGGTGCCAGGCTGGCGCAAGGCCGTGCTGCTGGCGCGCGCCGCCGGCGCGCTGGTGGCGCAGCGCGACGGCGCCGGGGCGCCGCCCTGCGAGGCCACGACCTACCTGGTCGACGCCGTGGCGGCCGCGCCGCGCCCGCGCGGCCTGATCCCGCGCGGCTGGGGCGCGCGCCTGGTCTGGGCGCTGGAACTGATGGACCAGATCGACCGGGACGGCGCGCCGCGGTCGCTGCCGTTCAATCGCTCGACTGTCAGTGCAGATTGACACAGCGCAAAGCGCCGATGGCCTGACACGCCGCACCCTGTTCCACGCCGCGAGGGATGCGGCGGGAGGCCAGGGATGCGCATCGTCCTCATTCATCCGAACTACCATTCCGGCGGCGCCGAGATCGCGGGGAACTGGCCGCCATCCTGGGTCGCGTACCTGTCCGGCTTCCTGAAGGCGGCGGGCTACACCGACATCACCTTCATCGACGCCATGACGAACCACCTGACGCACGACCAGGTGCGCGAACGCCTGGCGGAACTGAAGCCCGACCTGATCGGCGCCACCGCCATCACGCCGGCGATCTACGAGGCGGAGGCGGTGCTCAAGCTGGCGAAGGAGACCTGCCCCGGCGCCGTCACCGTGCTGGGCGGGATCCACGGCACCTTCATGTACCCGCAGGTGCTGGCCGAGGCGCCCTGGATCGACGTGGTGGTGCGCGGGGAGGGCGAGCAGGTGCTGCTCGACCTGGTGCGCTGCATCGACGAAGGCCGCTGGCCGGCCGAACGCGCCAGCGTGAAGGGCGTCGCGTTCCTCGATGCCGAGGGGATCCTGAAGGCGACCGCGGCCTGCCCGCCGATCAAGGAGGTGGATCGCATCACCGCCGACTGGGGCATCCTCGACTGGTCGAACTACATCTACATCCCGATGAACACGCGCGTGGCGATCCCGAACCTGGCGCGCGGCTGCCCCTTCACCTGTTCCTTCTGCAGCCAGTGGAAATTCTGGCGCGACTACCGCGTGCGCGATCCGCGCAAGGTGGTCGACGAGATCGAGGACCTGGTGCGCAACCACGGCGTCGGCTTCTTCATCCTGGCCGACGAGGAGCCGACCATCCACAAGAAGAAGTTCGTCGAATTCTGTGAGGCGCTGGTCGAGCGCAACCTGCCGGTGCTCTGGGGCATCAACACGCGCGTCACCGACATCCTGCGCGACGAGGCGCTGCTGCCGCTGTATCGCCGCGCCGGGCTGATCCACATCTCGCTGGGCACGGAAGCGGCGGCGCAGCTCAAGCTGGATCGCTTCAACAAGGAGACCACGGTCGCGCAGAACAAGCGCGCGATCGAGCTGCTGCGCCAGAACGGCATCGTCGCCGAGGCGCAGTTCATCGTCGGCCTGGAGAACGAGACGCCGGAGACCCTGGAAGAGACCTACCGCATGGCGCTCGACTGGAATCCGGACATGGCGAACTGGGCGATGTACACGCCCTGGCCGTTCAACGACCTGTTCAAGGAGCTGGGCGACAAGGTCGAGGTGTTCGACTTCTCGAAGTACAATTTCGTCACGCCGATCATGAAGCCGGACGCGATGGACCGCGCCACGCTGCTCGATCGCACCATGCACAACTACCGGCGCTTCTATATGCGCAAGGCTTTCCTGGGCTATCCGTGGATCCGCGACAAGGTGAAGCGGCGCTACATGATGGGCTGCCTCTGGGCCTTCGCGAAGTCAGGCTTCCAGCGGACCTTCTACGACCTCGGCAAGGTCGGCTACTGGGGGCCTCAATCGAAGAAGAAGGTCGATTTCCACTTCGACGAGACGCGCACGCTGAGCGCCGAGGCGGCGCGCGCGCCGCACAATGCGATGTGGAAGACCATGCATCGCCCGAAGGTGAAGATGCCGGCCGCGAATGCCGAACTCCGCGCCTGCGGCGGCGGCGCGGAGCAATTGACCGAGGCCCAGATGGACGCCGCCGCGGCGCCGCGCGAAAGGGCGACGCTGCAGGGGGACTGACGTCGTGCCGGACGCTGCCGCGCGCATCGGCCCCAACGCCGTCACGCGACTGGCCGAGGCGCTGGACGCGCTGCGCGGTCACGCCGATACCCGCGCGGTGTTCGCCCGCGCCGGATTGGCGCATCGGCTGGAGTCGCCGCCCGAACGCATGGTGGACGAAGCCGAGGTCGTGGCGCTGCACGCGGCCCTGCGCGGCCTGGTGCCGCCCGACCAGGCGGCGGCGATCGCCTTCGATGCGGGGCGTCGCACGGCGGCGTATCTGCTCGCGCATCGCATCCCGCGCGTGATGCACCTGGTCCTGCCGCGCCTGCCCGCGCGCTGGGCCGCGCGCATCCTGCTGGGGGCGATCGGCCGCCATGCCTGGACCTTTGCCGGCAGCGGCCGCTTCGCCGTGCTGCCGGGCCGTGCCGTGCGCTTCAGCATCGCCGGCGGTCCGCTCGCGCGCGGTGTCCACGCCGCCACGCCCGTCTGCGGCTACTACGCGGCCACCTTCCAGGGGCTGTTCCGGGCGCTGGTCGCGCCCGCGGCGCAGGTGGTCGAGACAGCCTGCGAGGCCTGCGGCGATCCTGCCTGCATCTTCGAGATCCGGTGGCCGAGCGCGCCGCTGCCACGCCGCGGGAGCGCGGCCTGGAGCAGATCGCGTTCCGATGGACTCATCTGACCGCGTGAAGATGCTCGGAAAACAACAGGCTAGAGCCTGCGAAGCGAGCGCGAGCGAACGCAGCATCCTCTGGTGGCGTGGCCCGGCATCCTCGCGGGGCGGCTGAACGGCGAGGCACGGGGCCCCGCTGGATGTCCTGCCGCGCGACGCCCACTGCGGCGCCCCCGCGCGAGGACGCGCCGAGGGGGAGGGACCTCGGCAGGAAAGCCGTTGACGGCGCTGTCAGAAAAAGTTGACAGTCCAAGTTGACAAGGCGTGATGACGAACCTGCGCCGCGATCGATCCGCGGCCGGTCATCCCGCCACGCCGGAGGGAAAGGCCACATGATGGATCCCGCGACCCGCATCGAGAGCACGCTGGCCGACGCCGTCCTGCTGGCGGATGCCACCGGCGCGCCGCCCCGCCTGGCCGCCGCCATGCGCCACGCGGTCTTCCCCAAGGGTGCGCGCATCCGCCCGCGCCTGACCATCGCGGTCGCCATGGCCTGCGGCGACGACCGGCCGGGACTGTCCAGCGCGGCGGCCGCATCCATCGAATTGCTCCATTGCGCGTCGCTCGTGCATGACGACCTGCCGAGCTTCGACGATGCCGATACGCGGCGCGGCAAGCCATCCGTTCATCGCGCCTTCGGCGAGCCGCTGGCGGTGCTGGCGGGCGATGCGCTGATCGTGCTGGCGTTCCAGACCCTGGCGCGCGCGGCGCCCTGCGCGCCGGAACGGCTCGGGCACGTGATCGGCGCCGTGGGCGATGGCGTCGGCGTGCCGTTCGGCATCGTCGCCGGCCAGGCCTGGGAATGCGAGCCGGCGGTGAACCTGTCCGACTACCAGCGCCAGAAGACCGGCGCGCTGTTCGCCGCTGCCGCGGTGGCGGGTGCCGCGGCGGCCGGTGCCGGCGATGCCGAGGCGTGGCGCCTGCTCGGCGACCGGCTGGGCGAGGCCTACCAGGTTGCCGACGACCTGCGCGACGCGGTCGAGGACGAGGCGACGATCGGCAAGCCGGTCGGGCGCGACAAGGCGCTCGGCCGACCGAGCGCGGTGATCGAGTTCGGCCTGCAGGGCGCCGTCGCGCGGCTTGCGATGCTGGCCGATGGCGCGGTGGCGTCGATCCCGGACTGCCCCGGCCAGGCCGCGCTGCGCGGGCTGATCCTGGCAGAGGCGCGCCGGCTGTTGCCGGCGAAGCTCGCGGCGGCCTGAGCAGCGCATGTCGGGGGCGGATGCCTTGGCCGCGGCGCCGCGGGTCTCGCTCGTCGACCGTGTCCGCGCGCTGCGCGAGGCGCTGGCGGCGAAGCCGGGCTTCCGGCGCTGGGCGGCGCGCTTCCCGCTGACACGACCCTTCGCGCGGCGTCGTGCGCGCGCCTTGTTCGATCTCTGCGCGGGCTTCGTCTACACGCAGGTGCTGTTCGCCTGCGTGCGGCTGCGGGTGTTCGCGATCCTGGCGGAAGCCCCGCTGACGACGGAGCGACTCGCGCCACGCCTGGCTTTGTCGCCCGAGGCGACCGATCGCCTGATGGCCGCCGCCGCCGCGCTGCAACTGACGGCGCGCCGCACGGATGGCGCCTGGACGCTCGGGCAGCTCGGCGCGGCGATGATCGGCAATGACGGCATCGCCGCGATGGTCGAGCACCACGCGATGCTCTACGCCGACCTCGCCGATCCGGTCGCGATGCTGCGCCGGCCGCGCGGCGGCAATGCGCTGTCGGACTACTGGGCCTATTCCGGCGCCGCCGCGCCCGGCGCCGTGCCTGCGGAGCGCATCCGCGACTACACGGCGTTGATGGCCGCGAGCCAGCCGATGGTCGCGGAGGAGGTGCTCGCCGCCTACCGGTTCGACCGGCATCGGCGCGTGCTCGATGTCGGCGGCGGCAATGGCGCGTTCCTGCGCGCGGTGGCGGCCGAGGCGCCGCGACTCGATCTGATGCTGTTCGACCTGCCGGCCGTGGCCGAGGAAGCACGCGCGCGGTTCGCCGCGGCGGGACTCGGCGCGCGCGCAAACGTTCACGGCGGCGACTTCACGCAGGATGCGCTGCCGCCGGGCGCCGACCTGGTGACGCTGGTGCGCGTGCTGCACGACCACGATGACGAGGTGGCGCTTGGCCTGCTGCGGCGGATCCATGCCGCGCTGCCGCCGGGCGGCGCATTGCTGCTGGCCGAACCCATGGCCGGCACCAGCGGCGCCGAACCGATGGGCGAGGCGTATTTCGGCTTCTACCTGTTGGCGATGGGCCGTGGCCGACCGCGCACGCCAAAAGAAATCCGCACGATGATCGCGACCGCCGGTTTCTCGGAAAGTCGCATGTTGTCAACGCCAACGCCGCTGCTGACGCGCGCGGTGCTGGCGCGGAAAGCGGCGTGATGCCGTCGTGCGTGTCAGTTTGGCTTGACAGTTTAAACCGTCACTTTACGCTGACTTACAACCTGCTCCTGGGAGGGCCGCCGTGGATACCATCGCAGTCCTGCTGAAGGCCCCCGAGGAGCTGGTGCTCAGCCGACTTACGCTGACGCCGCCGGGTGACGAGGACATCGTCGTCGCGGTGGAATGGAGCGGCATCAGCACCGGCACCGAACGCCTGCTCTGGTCGGGCCGCATGCCGCACTTCCCGGGCATGGGCTATCCGCTGGTCCCGGGATACGAATCGGTCGGTCGCGTGATCTCCGCCGGAAGCCTGGCCACGCGCCAGCCCGGCGAGCGCGTCTTCGTCGCCGGCGCGCGCTGCTTCGGCGATGTGCGTGGGTTGTTCGGCGGCGCCGCGGCGCGGCTCGTGGTGCCGGACAAGCGCGCGGTGCTGCTCGATGACGCGACGGGCGCCGAGGGCGTGCTGCTCGCGCTGGCCGCGACGGCGTGGCACGCGATGGCCGCGCCGCATGCCGGGCTGCCGGAGCTGATCGTCGGGCATGGCGTGCTCGGCCGCCTGCTGGCGCGCATCGCGGTGCTCAAGGGCGGCGCGCCGGTCGTGTGGGAACGCGACGCCGCGCGGCGTGCCGGCGCGCAGGGCTACGAAGTGGTCGATCCCGACCTCGATACGCGGCGCGACTATCGCAGCATCTACGACGTGAGCGGCGACGCCGGCATCATCGACCAGCTGGTGCAGCGCATGGCGCCGGGTGGCGAGATCGTGCTGGCGGGCTTCTACAGCGACCGCATCGGCTTCGCCTTCCCGCCGGCCTTCATGCGGGAGGCGCGCATCCGCATCGCCGCCGAATGGCAGGAGGCGGACCTGCGCGCCACGCGCGACGTGATCGCCCGGGGCGTGCTGCGCCTCGATGGCCTGGTGACGCACCAGGAAGCCGCGCAGCGTGCCCCCCAGGCCTATGCGCAGGCCTTCAACGACCCCGCCTGCCTCAAGATGGTCCTCGACTGGAGAGATTGCGCATGAACGCCCCGACCGGCTTCGCACCCTCCGCCGACCAGGCCGCCACGCTGCGCGCCGAGGCCGCGATCGAGCCCGACCCCGTGCATGTCGGCGAGGTGAAGAAGCAGGCGCAGGTCATCGCGATCTACGGCAAGGGCGGCATCGGCAAGTCGTTCACGCTGGCGAACCTGTCCTACATGATGGCGCAGCAGGGCAAGCGCGTGCTGCTGATCGGCTGCGACCCGAAGTCCGACACGACGTCGCTGCTGTTCGGCGGACGGTCCTGCCCGACCATCATCGAGACCTCGTCCAAGAAGAAGCTGGCCGGCGAGCAGGTGCAGATCGGCGATGTCTGCTTCAAGCGCGACGGTGTCTTCGCGATGGAGCTCGGCGGGCCGGAAGTCGGCCGCGGCTGCGGCGGGCGCGGCATCATCCACGGCTTCGAGCTGCTGGAGAAGCTGGGCTTCCACCAGTGGGACTTCGACTACGTGCTGCTCGACTTCCTGGGCGACGTGGTCTGCGGCGGCTTCGGCCTGCCGATCGCCCGCGACATGTGCCAGAAGGTCATCGTCGTCGGGTCGAACGACCTGCAGTCGCTGTATGTCGCGAACAACGTGTGCTCGGCGGTGGAGTATTTCCGCAAGCTCGGCGGCAATGTCGGCGTCGCCGGCATGGTGGTGAACAAGGATGACGGCACCGGTGAGGCCGCGGCCTTCGCTGCCGCCGCCGGCATCCCGGTGCTGGCCGCCATCCCGCAGGATGACGACATCCGCCGCAAGAGCGCGAACTACGAGATCATCGGCACGCCCGACAGCCAGTGGGGCGCGCTGTTCGAAGCCCTCGGCGTGCAGGTGGCGGAAGCGCCGCCGCTGCGCCCGAAGCCCCTGACGCACGAGGAACTGCTCGGCCTGTTCAAGGGCGAGGCGGTCGGCCGCGGCGTGGTGCTGAACCCGGCCACCATGGAAGACATGTGCGGCGCCGAGATCATCACCAAGCCCTCGCTCGAAGTGGTCTACGAGGGCGCCTGAGCGATGGACGCACTCCCTCCCGCATCGCCTGACGGTGGCTGCCACGGCGGTCGCGAGACCATGCTGGAAGCCGCGCGGGCGGCCGGGAAGGGCGAGGCGATGGAACGCCTGGCCGCCGACTACCCCAAGGGTCCGCACGACCAGCCGCAATCCATGTGCCCGGCCTTCGGGTCTCTGCGCGTCGGGCTGCGGATGAAGCGGGTCGCGACGATCCTGTCGGGCAGCGCGTGCTGCGTGTACGGCCTGACCTTCACGAGCCACTTCTACGGCGCGAAGCGGACGGTGGGCTACGTGCCCTTCAATTCCGAGACGCTGGTCACCGGCAAGCTGTTCGAGGACATCCGCGACGCGGTGCACGCGACGGCGCGGCCCGAGGACTACGACGCGGTGGTCATCACCAACCTCTGCGTACCGACGGCCTCCGGCGTGCCGCTGGAACTGCTGCCCAAGCAGATCGACGGCGTGCGGATCATCGGCATCGACGTGCCGGGCTTCGGCGTGCCGACGCATGCGGAAGCCAAGGATGTGCTGGCCGGTGCCATGCTGCGCTATGCCCGGCACGAGGCCGAGGCCGGCGCGGTGGCGCGGCCGCGCAACCTGGTCGAGGGCGAACCGACCGTCGCGATGATCGGCGAGATGTTCCCAGGCGACCCGCCCGGTGTCGGCGCGATGCTGGGTGCGATGGGGCTGTCGCTGGCGCCCTCCACGCCGTGCCGCGAATGGCGTGACCTCTATGCGGCGCTCGACTGCGTGGTCGCCGCCGCCGTGCATCCCTTCTACACGGCGTCCATCCGCGAATTCAAAGCCGCGGGGCGTCCGGTGGTGGGCTCGGGCCCGGTCGGTGTCGATGGCACCGCGGCGTGGCTCGATGCGATCGGCGCCGCGGCCGGCTTGCCGCAGGCGAAGATCGACGTGGCCAAGCAGCGTTTCCTGCCGGCCATCGCCGCTGCGCTGGCCGCGGCGCCGGTCAAGGCGCGCGTGACCGTCTCCGGCTACGAAGGTTCGGAACTGCTGGTTGCCCGCCTGCTGGTCGAGGCCGGCGCCGAGGTGCCGTACGTGGGCACCGCCTGCCCGCGCACGGAATGGAGCAATGCCGACCGCGAGTGGCTCGAAGCGCGCGGCGTGCATGTGCAGTACCGCGCCTCGCTCGAGCAGGATCTCGCGGCGATGAAGGATGTGCGCCCGGACCTGGCGCTCGGCACGACGCCGCTGGTGCAAAAGGCCAAGGAGCTCGGCATCCCCGCGCTCTATTTCACCAATATGGTGAGCGCGCGTCCGTTGTTCGGCCCGGCAGGCGCGGCGTCGCTGGCGGGCATCGTGGCGGCGCAGACCGGGCAGCGCGAACGCATGTCGCGCATGGTCGGCTTCTTCGACGGTGTCGGCACGCCCGATGGCGCCGGCTACGGCTTCCGCGACAAGCCCTCCGATCCGCCAGGCTTCCGTGAGCGGCAGCGCAAGCTGCGCGCCGCGAAGGCCAAGGCCGAAGAAGCGGTGGGGAGCTGAGCATGCTCGTCCTCGATCACGACCGGGCAGGGGGCTACTGGGGCGCCGTCTACGCCTTCTCCGCGGTGCGCGGCCTGCGCGTGATCATCGATGGGCCGGTGGGGTGCGAGAACCTGCCGGTGACGGCGGTGCTGCACTACACCGACGCACTTCCGCCGCATGAACTGCCCATCGTGGTGACGGGCCTCGATGAAGGCGCGCTGTCGCAGACCGGCACCGAAGGGCCGATGAAGCGCGCGGCCGCCACGCAGGACCCCGACCTGCCCGCGGTCGTGGTGACCGGGTCGATCGCCGAGATGATCGGTGGTGGTGTCACGCCGCAGGGGTCGAACCTGCAGCGCTTCATCCCGCGCACCATCGACGAGGACCAGTGGCAGTCCGCCGACCGCGCCATCAACTGGCTGTGGACGGAATTCGGCGCCAAGCGCGGCAAGATCAAGCCGCGCGTGCGCAAGGAAGGCGAGAAGCCCCGCGTCAACATCATCGGGCCGATCTACGGCACCTTCAACATGCCATCGGACCTGGCGGAGATCCGCCGGCTGGTCGAAGGGATCGGCTGCGAGATCAACCTGGTCTTCCCGCTCGGCAGCCATGTCGAGGATATCGGCAAGCTGCCCGATGCCGATGTGAACATCTGCATGTACCGGGAATTCGGCCGGCGGCTGTGCGAGACGCTGGAGCGCCCGTATCTGATGGCGCCCTTCGGGATCTTCGCCACCACCAACTTCCTGCGCAAACTGGGCGAGCTGACGGGCCTCGATGCCGAGCCCTTCATCGAGCGCGAGAAGCACACCACCATCAAGCCAATCTGGGATTTGTGGCGGTCGGTCACGCAGGACTTCTTCGCCACCGCCGCCTTCGGCGTGCACGCGACCGAGACCTACAGCCGCGGCCTGACACGCTTCCTGTCGGACGAGATGGGTGTGCCCTGCGCCTTCTCCTTCTCGCGCATGCCTGGTGCGAAGCCCGACAACCAGGCGGTGCGCGATGCCATCAAGGCGAAGCCGCCGCTGGTGATCTTCGGGTCCTTCAACGAACGGATGTACGCGCAGGAAGCGGGCTGCCGCGCCGCCTACATTCCCGCATCCTTCCCCGGCGCGATCATCCGCCGCGCCACCGGCACGCCCTTCATGGGCTACGCCGGCGCGACCTACATCGTGCAGGAATACTGCAACGCGCTGTTCGATGCGCTGTTCCACATCCTTCCGCTCGCGACCGAGATGGACAAGGTGGAACCGACTCCGGCGCGCCCCGCAGAACGCTGGGAACCGGACGCCGTCGCGCTGCTCGACCGCATGGTGGAATCCGAACCCTTCCTGTTGCGGATCTCGGCCGCCAAGCGCCTGCGCGAACGCATCGAACGCGACGCGCGCGCGGCCCAGGAAGACCGCGTCACCGCGGATCGCGTGGCGCTCAGCCTTGAACTGGAGGGCGTCTCGTGACGCCCCGCACCCCATCGCGCGTGCCCGTCGTGGCGCGCGCCACCCGTCGACCAGGGCGGCTTGCCGCCCTGCCGATCCCAGCCGCGCGGGAAATGCGCGGTAACCGCCGAAAGGCGACTGTGGAGGTCTCCCAATGACCGAAGCACGCACGCGTCTGACGGAGGAGCAAGCCCGCGAAGTCCATCGCCTGGTAGTCCAGGGATGGGTTTTCGCGGTCTTCGCCTCCATGGGCGCGCATATCCTCGTCTGGCTGTGGAGGCCCCTGGTCTACACCGGCCAGATGGTCCCGCCCGACTGGCGCTTCTTCTGAAGCCGGCACGGGAAAGGAACAAACACCATGCATAAGATGTGGATGGTCATCGACGCGCGTCGGGTCGGGTTTCTCGGCGCGGCTGGTGTCATGGCCGTGGCGACGATCCTGCATTTCGTCGTCATGAGCTCCCCGCGGTACTGCGACCACTGGGGCTGGTGCGCGACGTCGCCGGTCTTCGTCCCGGGGCAGCCCGTGGCGCCGCCCGGCGCGCGCTGAGACAACGCGCCCACGCCGCATCGCGGCGCATTGGGCGAGGCCCCGCACGGGGCCTCGCCCGCACACCCGGGGAAGGCCGTGAGCGGTCGTCGGGACGCACCTGCCTGAGGGAGGAGTTGAAGCGATGGCCATGCTGAGTTTCGAACGCAAATATCGCGTCCGTGGCGGAACGCTGGTCGGTGGCGACCTGTTCGATTTCTGGGTCGGGCCGTTCTGGGTCGGCTTCTTCGGCGTGACCACGATCTTCTTCACGGCGATCGGTGTCGCGTTGATCGGGATGGGCGCGGCGATCCAGGGCACCTGGAACCCGTGGCTGATCAACATCGCGCCGCCGGACCTGTCCTATGGCCTTCGTCTCGCGCCGATGCGCGAAGGCGGGCTGTGGCAGTGGATCACGATCTGCGCCATCGGCGCCTTCGTCTCCTGGGCGCTGCGCCAGGCGGAGATCAGCCGCAAGCTGGGGATGGGGTATCACATCCCGATCGCCTACGGCGTCGCCGTCTTCGCCTACATCACGCTGGTGGTGATCCGCCCCGTGCTGATGGGCGCCTGGGGGCACGGCTTCCCCTACGGCATCTGGAGCCATCTCGATTGGGTGTCGAACGTCGGGTACCAGTACCTGCACTTCCACTACAATCCGGCGCACATGATCGCGGTGTCGTTCTTCTTCACCACGGTGCTCGCGCTGTCGATGCATGGCGGCCTGGTGCTCTCGGCGCTGAACCCGCCCGAGGGCGAGCCGGTCAAGTCGCCCGAGCACGAGAACACCTTCTTCCGCGACTTCATCGGCTACTCGATCGGCACGCTGGGCATCCATCGGCTCGGACTGTTCCTCGCGCTGTCGGCCGGGTTCTGGAGCGCGGTCTGCATTGTCATCAGTGGTCCCTTCTGGACGCGCGGCTGGCCCGAATGGTGGGGCTGGTGGCTCAACCTGCCGATCTGGTCCTGACGGGAAGGGGAGGAGACGCACATGGCCGAATACCAGAACATCTTCACGCGGGTGCAGGTCCGCGGACCGACCCCCTACCCGGGCGTGCCGCTCGGTCCCGACAATGATGCGCGCGATCTCACGCCGCGCGAGGTGCATCTGTTCGGTCGGCTGGGCGACGCGCAGATCGGGCCGGTCTACCTCGGCTACACGGGCATCCTGTCGCTGCTGTTCGGTTTCATCGCCTTCGAGATCATCGGGCTGAACATGCTGGCCTCGGTGAACTGGAATCCGCTCCAGTTCATCCGGCAGCTGTTCTGGCTCGGGCTCGAGCCGCCCGGCCCGCAATGGGGGCTGCGCTTCCCGCCGCTGCGCGAAGGCGGCTGGTGGCTGATGGCCGGCTTCTTCCTCACGGTGTCGATCCTGCTGTGGTGGGTGCGCACCTATCGGCGCGCACGCGCGCTGGGGATGGGGACGCATGTGGCATGGGCCTTCGCCGCCGCGATCTGGCTGTACCTGGTGCTGGGCTTCATCCGCCCGATCGCCATGGGCTCCTGGAGCGAGGCGGTGCCCTTCGGCATCTTCCCGCACCTCGACTGGACCGCCGCCTTCTCCATCCGGTACGGCAACCTGTTCTACAACCCGTTCCATGCGCTCAGCATCGTGTTCCTGTACGGATCGACGCTGCTGTTCGCGATGCATGGCGCGACGATCCTCGCGCTGGGGCGCTATGGCGGTGAGCGCGAGATCGAGCTGACGCTCCATCGCGGCACGGCGGCCGAACGCGGCGGCCTGTTCTGGCGCTGGACCATGGGCTTCAACGCCACCTTCGAAAGCATCCATCGCTGGGCCTGGTGGTTCGCGGTGCTGTGCCCCATCGCCGGCGGGATCGGCATCCTGCTGACCGGCACGGTGGTGGACAACTGGTACCTCTGGGCGGTCGATCGCCACTTCGCCCCGGCCTACCCGACGCCGTGGCCGGCGACGGTCGATCCTTCCATCACCCAGGGAGCGGCGCGATGAGCAGCTTCAACCTCAAGGTGGGCGCAGCCGTCGGCGCCCTCGTGCTCGCCGCGATCCTGGTGCCGACCTTCGAACGGCCCCCGGTGCAGACCACCCAGGGTGGTTTCCGCGGCACCTCGATGGGCACGGTGGTCAATCCGCGCCTGCGGGCCACGACGGTCGCGGCCAACCAGGTGCCCGAGGCACCCGAGGCCGCCGACAATGACGGCGACCGCGCCAGCACGATCTACCAGAACGTCCAGCTGCTGGGCGACCTGTCGAACGCGCAGTTCCTGCGCGTGATGCAGGCGATGACCGATTGGGTGGTTCCGCAGTCGGTGCGCGACGAAGGCAATGGCTGTGCCTATTGCCACAATGTCGAGAACATGGCGTCCGACGAGGTCTACACCAAGGTCGTCTCGCGCCGGATGCTGCAGATGGTCCGCACCATCAACAACCATCCGCATGTCGGGCAGACCGGCGTGACCTGCTACACCTGCCACCGCGGCCGGCCGGTGCCCGCCGAGGTGTGGTCGGCGCCGATGCCCTCCAGCAACGGCCTGCAGGCGCAGACCGGGCAGAACCGGCCAGCGCCGGCCGCGGGGCTGTCGTCGATGCCGGCGGATCCCTTCACGCCCTTCCTGCTGCGCGACGGCAATATCCGCGTGATCAGCCAGACCTCGCTGCCGCGCTACAACACCACCAGCATCCAGCAGACCGAGAACACCTACGCGCTGATGATGCACATGTCCTCGGGCCTCGGGGTGAACTGCACCTTCTGCCACAACAGCCGGTCCTTCTCGGCCTGGGAGAGCAGCCCGCCGGCGCGTGCCACTGCCTGGCACGGCATCCGCATGGTGCGCGACATCAACATGACCTACATCGCGCCGCTCACGCCGCTGTGGGCCGCGCATCCGAACGGCCCGCCCGAAGCGGGTCCGCGCATCGCGCGCCTGGGTCCGACCGGCGATGCGCTCATGGTGAACTGCTCGACATGCCATCGGGGTGTGAACAGGCCGCTCAACGGCGCCCCGATGCTCCAGGACTATCCCGAACTGCGTGCAATCAGCGGCGGGCCTGCCCGGTCGGCGGCTCTCGTACCGCAGTGATGACGGCGGCGGCGCCACTCCCCGGTCGCCGCCGGGGATAGGTAGGGGGAGCGGCACGTCCGCTCCCCCCTTTTTCTTTCGGAGGCCTGACCGATGGCGCGTGACGGGACCGAGGCACCACGCGACCCACGCCCGCATGCGGTGGTCATCGGCTCGGGCTTCGGCGGGCTGGCGGCGGCCATCCGCCTTGGCGCGCGCGGCTGGCGCGCGACGGTCCTCGAGAAGCTCGATGCGCCAGGCGGGCGCGCCTATGTGTTCCGCCAGGACGGCTTCACCTTCGATGCCGGTCCCACCATCATCACCGCGCCCTACCTGATCGAGGAATTGTGGGCCCTCGCCGGACGCCGCCTGTCGGACGATGTCGAGCTGCGGGAGATGACCCCCTTCTACCTGATCCGCTTCGACGACGGCACGGTGATGCGCTGTTCCGCCGACCTCGATGCCACGCGCGCCGAGATCCGCCGCATCGCACCCGAGGACCTGGCCGGCTTCGAACGCTTCATCCGCGAGAGCGAGAAGATCTACAAGGTCGCCTTCGAGGAACTGGCCGACCGCCCCTTCCACCGCTTCGGCACGCTGTTGAAGGCGGCGCCGGACATGATCCGGCTGCAGGGCTATCGCACGGTCTATTCGCGCGTCTGCGACTATTTCAAGAACGAGAAGCTGCGCGTCGCCTTCTCCTTCCATCCGCTGCTGATCGGCGGCAATCCGCTCACCACCACGGCCTACTACTGCCTGATCGCGCATCTGGAACGCATGCATGGCGTGCACTACGCGATGGGCGGCATGGGGTCGTTGGTGCAGGGCATGGCGGGGCTGATCGACCGCCTCGGCGGCACCCTGCGCTGCAATGCCGAGGTCGCGCGGATCGAGGCGCAGGATGGCCGCGCCACGGGCGTCACGCTGGCCTCCGGCGAACGCATCGACGCCGACATCGTGGTGTCCAACGCAGATGTCGCCTGGACCTATTCGAAGTTGCTCGGCCACCACAAGCGGCGGCGCTGGACCGACAGGAAGATCGCCCGCGCGCGGTATTCCATGAGCCTGTTCGTCTGGTACTTCGGCACCAGCCGGCGCTACGACGACGTGTATCACCACACCATGGTGCTCGGCCCGCGCTACGGCGAATTGCTGCGCGACATCTTCACCCGCAAGCACCTGTCGGACGACTTCAGCCTGTACCTGCACCGCCCCTCGGCGACCGACCCGTCGCTGGCGCCGGAGGGCTGCGATTCCTTCTACGTGCTGGCGCCGGTGCCGCATCTGGGCAGCGGTACCGACTGGGCGGCGATGGCGGAACCCTATCGCGCAGCGATCCAGAAGCGCCTGGAGGACACGGTCCTGCCGGGGCTGGGCGATGCGCTGGTGACATCGCGCGTGATGACGCCACAGGATTTCCGCGACCGCCTGCTGTCGGTGAACGGCGCGGCCTTCGCGCTCGAGCCGCAATTGTTCCAGAGCGCCTGGTTCCGCCCGCACAATGTCAGCGAGGAAGTGGCGAACCTGTACCTGGTCGGCGCGGGCACGCATCCCGGCGCCGGCGTGCCGGGGGTGATCTCATCGGCGAAGCTGCTCGACCAGGTGGTGCCGCATGGCACGGCCTTCGCCGCCGGCGCCGCGTCCGCTCGGCCCGGCTCGGTGCAACGACTCTAGCACATCATCCGTTCAGACGAAGCCGTTTGCACGGGCAGAGATGCGCGTGACAACAATGGCCTGGAGGCATGGTAGCGAGCCCGGGCGAACGGACATGGCTCCAGCCCCTGGCGTTCACGAGCGTCCTCGCCCGATCAGCCGAGTCCCTCTGATCGCGATCTGCTCTACCGCCCGACCTTCATCGCGATGACGCTGCGCCGGCGTCCGGCGCGGTCCTCCAGCAGGCGCGCCGCGGCAAGCCGCCCCGACATCGTCGCCATCGGTACGCCCGGCCCGGGATGCACGCCCCCGCCGGCCAGGTAGAGCCCGGCGATCGCGCTGCGCGCCCCGGGCCGCGCGAAGCTGCCGTTGAAGCCATGGCCCAGCCGGCCATAGAGCGCGCCGCCCGTGGCCGGGAACAGCGCATCGAAGCCGGCGGGCGTGGTCGCGACCCCGGCGCCGTCCTCGCGCCGCACCAGCAGGCCGCAGTCGCGCAGCAGCGTGAAGGCGCTGTCGGCGACGGGCGCGGCGTCCAGCGCGGCGCGGTCGCCATCCGGCGGCGCATTGACCAGCAGCAGCAGCCTTTCGCGGCCCCCCGCGGCCGGACGCTCCGCGCCGCCGCGATCCTGCGCGCAGACATAGACGGTCGGCGCGGGCACGATGGCGCGGCGGCGGAAGATGGTTTCGAACTCCGCCGCGTAGTCCTCGGCGAAGAAGACATTGTGGTGATCGAGCGCGAAGCCCTCGGTCGGCGCATGAACGCACCAGGTCACGGCCGACAGCGTGCGCGCCTCGCGCGGCACGGGCTCGGTCGCGCGGCGCACGGGGTCGCCGAGCAGGCCGGCGGCGAGCGCATCCGGCGCGCCGTTGAACACCACCGCGTCGGCCTCGATGCGTTCGCCATCCGCCAGCTCGACGCCGGCGGCACGGCCGCGCACCACCAGGATGCGGCGCACCTCGGCGCCGAAGCGGAACACCGCGCCCTGCGATTCCGCCAGCTCCCGCACGGCGTCGGCGACGCGCCGCATGCCGCCCTTCACCAGCCACACGCCGTCCTGTTCGACATGCGCGATCAGCATCAGCGTGGCCGGCGCCAGGAAGGGGGAACACCCGACATAGGTCGCGTAGCGCGCGAAAAGCTGCCGCATCCGCGGGTCGATGAAGTGATCGCCCAGCGCATTCCACAGCGTCGCGAAAGGCGAGGTCCGCACCAGGCTGTCGACATGCGCGAAGCCGATGCGCCGCACCAGGTCGAATTGCGATGGCTTCTCCGATGCGATGAAGGGCCCGACCAGCGTGCGGTACATGCCCGCGGCGCGCGCGCAGAAGGCGCGATACCCGGCCGCGTCGCGCGCCCCGGCGAAATCGCCGATCGCCTCCGCCGAACGCGCCACGTCGGCGAACAGGTCGAGCTGCCCGCCGCGCCGCCAGGCATGGCGGGCCAGGATGTCGGCCTTGTGCAGCTGCAGGTGATCCTCCAGCCGCCGCCCGGCATCACCGAACAGCCCGTCGAAGATCCATTTCATGGTGAAGACCGTCGGGCCGCCATCGATGCCGGCACCATCCACCTCGACGCGCCGCATCTTGCCGCCGGGCGCGGCGGCGCGGTCCACCACCGTCACGCGCGCGCCGCGCCGCGCCAGGTCCGCCGCGGCCGTGAGCCCGCCCATGCCCGCGCCGACCACGATGACGTTAGGTTCAGCCATGTGGCCTCAGGCGGCGACCGCGCGGCGCGCCGCGGATTGCCGGTCCACCGCACGCCAATGCCACAGGATGATGCCGATGCCCGTCGCACAGGGGATGGCCCACATGATCGGATGCAGCGCGAGCTCCGGCAGCACGCGCACCGACCCGAAGGCCATGAAGGCGGTGTAGACGGAGATGCCCGCGCCGACCAACGCCTTCACATGTTCCTTCAGCCAATAGGTCGGCCGCGGCGAGGCGGTCCACAGGAAGCGCAGGTTCGTCACCACCGTCGCGACACCCACCACGGCGATCCCGTACATGAGCGGCTGCCCGATCAGCCATCCCTGCAGCGCGCAGTTCAATGATGCCGCCAGCAGGATGTATTGCAGGGCGATGTTCAACGGCGTGCGGTTGCGCTCATGCCCGCCGCGCTTGTTCAGCACCGCGAGCCAGCCATACCAGGCCAGGTTGATGGTCAGCAGCGCCGTGGTCAGCATCATCCAGCCGAAGATGCCGCGCAGGAAGGCTGCGTCGAAGCGTCCTTCCAGATGCGGATGCGTGCCGATCGGATCGATCAGCGTCAGGCTCGCCATGGCCATCGCCAGGCAGCCGGTGACCAGCATGCAGCGCGTGAACAGGCGGCCCCAGCGGCGGTGATTGGCACCGCCCTTGCGCCCGACCACCGGCACCCAGAAGGCGATCGCGCCGGTCGCGCCCGTCACGATATGCGCGGCAACCAGGCCGTGGAACAGCAACAGTTCCATCCTCGATGGCCTCCGCGCTTTGATGTGACAATCAACCTTGACAGAAGTTGATGTCAAGCAACGGAATGGTGCCTTTGCAGGGGGCCAAGGCCGGTCGTGAATCGATCCGATTTCGGTGCTGCGGCGCGGGCGTCATGAGCGCCGCGCTCGCCGACACCACGACGCCCTGGGCGCCCTTCGAACCGCCGCATCCGCGGTCGTTGCCGGCGGTGATCGCGCTGGTCCGCGCCATGATGGAAGGCGAGGGGAATCTGCTCGGCCTGTTGCCGGCGGAAGCGTATCGCATGCCGATCGGCCCGCTGGGATGGTCGCGGCGATCCACCATCATCGTGAACCGGCCGGACCTCGTGCGGCACGTCCTGGCCGACCCCGAGGGCATCTTCCCGAAGTCGGACCTGATGGTGGAGGCGCTGGATCCGCTGATCGGCGATTCGATCTTCGTTTCCTCCGGCGACACCTGGCGGCGCCAGCGCGCCATGATCGACCCCGCGCTGACCATGATGCGCGTGAACCGCGCCTTCCCCGCGATGGAAGCCGGCGTGGCCGCCACCGAGACGACGCTCGCGCAGGCACGCGCGCCCTTCTCGCTGGACCTGATGATGAGCCACCTCACGGCCGACATCATCTGCCGCACGGTGTTCTCGACCAGCCTGGAAAGCCAGGTCGCGCACGAGGTCTTCGACGCCTTCACCGATTTCGAACGCTCGGTCGCGCAGGTGGAGATCCGCCGCCTGATCCTGGATCGCGCCTGGACGCGCATTCCCCAGAAACAGCATGTGCTGGATGCCTGCGCGCTGATCCGCGGGCATCTGGGCGCGCTGCTCGATACGCATCTCGCCGCCGGGGCGGATTTCGACGACATCTGCGCCGCCGTCATCGCCGCGCGCGACCTCGAAGGCCGGGCCTTCACGCGCGAGGAACTGATCGACCAGCTCGGCGTGCTGTTCCTGGCCGGGCACGAGACCAGCGCCAGCGCGCTGACCTGGGTGTTCTTCATCCTGGCCACGCAGCCCGCCCTGGTGGCGCGGCTGCGCGCGGAAGTGCAGGCGGTCTGCGGCGACGGCCCCGTCACCTTCGAGCACACGCGCAAGCTGCCCTTCATCCGCAACATCTTCCGCGAGACTCTGCGGCTCTACCCGCCCATCACCTTCCTGCCGCGCGTGGCGAATGTCGCGACCTCGCTGGACGGATACCGCGTGAAGCGCGGCGCGCTGGTCATGGTCGCACCCTGGGTGCTGCACCGCCATCAATCCTACTGGCGCAACCCGCACCTGTTCGATCCCGACCGCTTCGACCGCGAGGCGGAGATGACGGCCGGCGCCTACATCCCCTTCGGCATCGGCCCGCGCGTGTGCGCCGGCGCCGCCTTCGCGCAGGTCGAGGCCGTGCTGCTGGTCGCGCGCCTGTTCCGCCGCTTCGACGTCCACGTGGCGGCACCCGGATCGGTGCGCCCCGCCGCGCGCCTGACCACGCGCCCGGTCGGGCAGATCATGGTCACCGTGACGCCGGCGCGATGAACACGGTGCTGCTGACGCTGGGGCGGCTGCCCAAGGCGCTGGACCTGGCGCGGTCCTTCCACGCCGCGGGGTGGCGCGTGGTGGTTGCGGAACCCTTCCGCCGCCACCTGGCCGGCGCATCCAACACGGTCGCGCGCAGCATCCAGGTCACCGCGCCGGCGCAGGACCGCGCGCGCTATCTGGCCGACCTGTTGCGCGTGGTGCAGGACGAAGCCGTCGACCTGGTGGTGCCGGTCTCCGAGGAAGTGGTGCATGTCGCCGCCCTGCACGGCCGCCTGCCGGCGCGCACACGGTTGTTTTCCATGCCGCAGGACGTCGTGCTCGCCGCGCATGACAAGGGCCGCTTCGCCGCGCAGTCGGCGGACTGGGGGCTGCCCGTGCCGGCCACGCATCCGCTGGGCAGCGGCGAGGGCGCGGCCCTGGCTGCCATGCAGGATGTCGTGGTGAAGCCGCTGCATGCCTGTTCGGGGCGCGGCGTGCGCGTGGTCCGTCGCGGCGAGGCGCTGCCCGACGCCGACGCGCCCGCCATCGTGCAGGCGCGCATCCAGGGGGGCGAACGCAGCACCTGTTCCCTGGTGCATGACGGCGTGGTCAGCGGCACCGTCGTCTACCAGGGCGTGATGCAGTCCGGTTCGGTCAGCATCGCCTTCGAACGCGTGCAGGACAGGCTGATCGAGGCCTTCGTGCGCGACTACGCCGCCGCCACGCGCTGGACCGGATTCCTCTCCTTCGACTTCATGCTGGATGACCAGGGCCAGCCCTTCGCGATCGAGTGCAATCCGCGCACCACCAGTGGCCTGCACTTCTTCGCGCCGGACGACCTTGCGCGCGCCGTGCTGGACCCCGCGCATCCGCTGCGCCACCGGCCCGATACTCGCCTGCAGCAATTCTATTCCTGCCTGACCGAGACGCAGCTCTCGCTGTTCCGCGGCGGCGGCTTCGGGCGCAAGCTCCGCACGCTGGCCACCACGCGCGACGTCACCTGGAGCGCGCGCGACCCGATGCCCTTCCTGACCATGACCTTCACCACCTGGCCGATCATCCGCGCCGCCATGGCGAGCCGCGCGAGTTTCGGCGAGGTCGCGACGCTCGATGTCGGCTGGCGCGCCGAGCACGCGCTCAGCGCAGCGTCCGCGGCACCCTGAAGGGCAGCATCGAATACAGGATCGGCGAGCGGAAGCGCTTGAGGTTCAGGTACTCATGCACCGCCGTTGCGTCCTGGCCGAGCAGGCGCGTGCGGATCTCCGAGCGCGAATAGAAGGGAGCATCGACCAGCGTGCGCGTGGCGGTGGCGGCGGCGCCCTCGGCGCGCGTGGGCCGCGGCAGGCGCCACAGCGTGGGTGCCATCCGCACCGGCGGTGGCGGTTCGACATCCTGCACGCTGCCATCGCGCCCGACGCGCAGGGCCAGCGACTGCGTGGACCCGTCGCGCCGCGTGGCGTTGTAGAGCACCGCCGTCGCATCGCGCATGGGTGCGCGGCACCAATCCCATTCGGCGAAATCATCCTCCAGCGGCGCGGTGCCGGTATTGGTGTCGAAGTAGGCGGGGCCGGACCAGGACAGGGCTGGGTGTGTCAGCGCCACCTCGACCCGCGCGCGCGCGGCGATCGGCTGCCAGCGGTGCCGCCCGGCGCCGTCCAGCACGAAGGCGCGCTCCGACACCGCGTCGGGCAGCACGCGCACGCTGCCCGACAGGCGCGAAGGGATCGGCGCGGTCACTTCCTCGATGCCGATGGTCAGCGCCGTGCCGTCCCAGTGCAGCGATGACGGGCCGATCGTGAGCGTGTCGGCGTCGCGCTTCAGCGCGCCTGCGCGCCGGTCGGTCATCGCCCAGCGCTTCGGCGCGCCATACAGCGCGACGTTCACGCAGCAATGTTCGGCGGGATCGACCTCGCCGCGCCGATGCGCCCAGGCATACCAGGGCGAGAAGACCGTGCCGATGAAGGCGATGATGGTGATGCCATGCGCGCCGTCATCCGACAGCGCATCGACATACCACCAGCGATAGCCGCGCGAGGCGACCGGCTGGTCGAAGGACCAGGGGCGCGCGCTCACGCCGCCGCCGGCAGCGGTTCGCGGCCGCGGATGAAGTCGGCCGCCTTCTCCGCGATCATCATCGTGGTGGCATAGGTGTTCGCGGAGGGCATGGACGGCATCACCGAGGCATCCACGACGCGCAGCCCCTGCAGCCCATGCACCTGCAGCCGGTCGTTCACCACCGAACTCGTGTCGGTCTCCGGCCCCATCCGGCAGGTGCCGATCAGGTGATAGGTCGTGCTGCCGTTGCGATAGGCGAAATCCAGCAGCTCATCGTCGCGCTCGATGTTCGGGCCGGGCAGCGTCTCACGTTCGAGGAAGCGCATCATCTGCGGCGTGTGCAGCAGGCGGCGGATCAGGCGCATGCCGCCCAGATGCACGCGGCGGTCATTCTCGTCGCTCAGGTAGTTGGGCTGGATCTCGGGGTCGTCGAAGACATCGGCGGATTTCGCGCGCACCCAGCCGATGCTGTCGGGGCGGTGCTGCCAGGCACCGGCGGTGCAGCCCGGGTAGTCATCCAGCACATAGACCTTGCCCTCGGCATAGGAGCCGGGCGTGAACACACATTGCAGGTCAGGTTCGTCCAGCCCCTCGAAGGACTTCCAGAACAGGTGCACATGCGATGGCGCGGTGGCCAGGATGTTCGGCTTGCCGGTCGCCCAGCGCGCCAGCTGCTTCACCAGGCCGAAGCCGCGGGCGAGCTGGTTCAGCGTCTCGGTATCCGGCTTGGCACGCATCACGATTCGGGACGCGTAGTGGTCGCGGAAATTCTCGCCGACCGGCAATTCGTGGAACACCGGCACGCCGATGCGCGCCAACGTGGCCGCCGGCCCGATGCCCGAGACCTGCATCAGCCGCGCGGTATTCGCCGTGCCGGCGGAGATGATCACCTCGCGCCGCGCGCGCACCTCGATGGGCGTGGCGCCACGCGCCGCCAGGTAGCGCACGCCGACCGCGCGCCGTCCCTCGAAGACGATGCCGCAGGCGCGCGCATTGGTGCGGACCTCCAGCTCCGGGCGTGCCATCGCCGGGTGCAGGAAGGCACGCGCCGCCGAGACCCGCCAGCCGCCCTGGATGGCGCGCTGGAAATACCCCACGCCAGCCTGGTCGCCGCTGTTGTAGTCCGGCGCGCGCGGGATGCCGGCGCCGACGCAGCCCTCGATGAAGGCCTCGCTCAGCGGATGGATCCAGTCCATGTCGGTGACCGGCAGCGCGCCGTCGCGCCCGCGGCGGTCGTCGCGGCCCACGCCCACGCGCTTCTCCGTCCGCATGTAGTAGGGCAGGCAATCGGCATAGCCCCAGCCGCGATTGCCGCGCTGCGCCCAGCTGTTCAGGTCGTCCGGCTGGCCGCGATTGTAGATCATGCCATTCACCGAGGACGACCCGCCCAGCGTCCGACCCTGCGTGGTCGCGATGGCGCGCCCGCCGGTGCGCTCGGTCGGCGCGGTCTTGAACTGCCAGGTGACCGACGGGTCCACCAGCGTCTTGATGAAGCCGGCCGGCAGATGGATGAAGAAGTTGCGGTCGGGCGGCCCGGCCTCCAGCACGCAGACCGTGACACCCGGGTCCTCGGTCAGCCGCGCGGCCAGGATGGACCCGGCGGCGCCGGCGCCGACAATGACGTAGTCGAAGGTGTCGGGCGTGCTGGCCATGGCGGGCGGGCGGCTCCGTGCGGTTTCCGGTCCGCACAGCCTAGGCGCGCGCGTTCTCTGCCGCCAGACTGCGCGCCGAACGTCCCGTTGGAGGAACCGCATGTCCAAGACCGCCCTGGTGGTGTCCGCCCATTCCGCCGATTTCGTCTGGCGCGCCGGCGGCGCCATCGCGCTGCATGCCGCGAAGGGCTGGAAGGTGACGGTGGTCTGCCTGTCCTATGGCGAGCGCGGCGAATCCGCGAAGCTGTGGCGCGTGCCCGGCATGACGCTGGAGCGCGTGAAGGCCGAACGCGAGGCCGAGGCGAAGAAGGCCGCCGCGGTGCTCGGCGTCCACGACATCCAGTTCTGGGACCTGGGCGACTATCCGATCACGCTGACCAACGATTCGCTGTTCCGCCTGGTGGATGTGTATCGCGACATCCACCCGGCCTTCGTGCTGACGCACAGCAAGGAGGACATCTACAACCGCGACCATCCCGCCGTGACCGACTTCGCGCAGCACGCGCGCATCACCGCCCAGGCGCATGGCCACAATCCGGGCCAGAAGGTGCTGGGCGCGCCGCCGGTCTTCCTGTTCGAACCGCACCAGCCCGAGCAATGCGGCTGGAAGCCCGATGTGCTGCTGGATATCGGCAGCGCCTGGCCGCAGAAGCGCGCCGCCATCGAATGCATGGCCGGCCAGGAACACCTGTGGGAATACTACACCCGCGTGGCGCAGCAGCGTGGCGCGCAGGCGGCGCGCAATTCCGACAAGTCGATCACCTGGGGCGAGGGCTACCAGTCGGTCTTCCCGCATGTCGTCGAGACCCTGGCATGAGCTTCGCCGCACCGCCGCGTCGCGCCGGCTGGATCGACCGCCCGGATGCGCGAATCCGCTACGAGGTGACGGGGCAGGGGCCGGCCATCGTCTTCGCGCATGGCCTCGGCGGCTGCCTGTTCTCCTGGTGGCAGCAGGTTGCGCATTTCGCCACCCGCTACACCTGCGTCACCTTCTCGCACCGCGGCTTCTTCCTCTCCACCGCGCCGGCCAGCGGGCCCGACCCGGCGGAATATGCTGGCGACGTCGCGGCGCTGGTCGACGAGCTCGGGCTCGGCGACATCCGCATGGTGTGTCAGTCGATGGGTGGCTGGTCGGGCGTGGAATACGCGCTGCTGCGGCCAGGGCGGGTAAAGGCACTGGTGCTGGCGGCGACGACGGGCTCGCTCGATCCTCGCCAGATGCGCGAGCCGGAACGCGCGCAGCTGGCGCCCTGGAGCAAGGCCAGCGCCGAGGCGCGCACCGACCTTCTGGCGCGCAACATGCTGCCGGCCTCGGGTGCGCGCATGGCGGAAGAACAGCCGGCGCTGGCGCAGCTCTATCAGCACATCTACGGGCTGACGCAGGGCTTCGACCGCGAGGCGCTGCGTGCGAAATTGCACGCCGCGCGCAGCCGCCCGCCGGCTGCCTTCGCCGCGGCGAACACGCCGCTGATGTTCGTCCCCAGCGAGGAGGACGTGGTGATCCCGCCCTTCGCACCTGCCGGCATGGCACCGGACATCCCCGGCGCGCGCGTCTCGCCGCTGCCGCGCGCCGGGCATTCCGGCCATTTTGAACACGCCGTCGCCTTCAACGCGAAGGTCGATGCCTTCTTCGCCGAGGTCGGCGCATGAGCCCGCGCCTCCTAACCGCTGCGATCGGCGCCTATCCGCACACCGCCGACCTGCCCGGCAGCGATGCGGTGCGCCTCGACCGCGTCGCCGTCAGCCCGATCAACATGGCCTTCGCGCCGATGGTGCGGGAACGGCGCTTCGATGTCAGCGAAATGGCCATCGCCACCTTCCTGATGGCGAAGGCGGCCGGCATCCCCATCACCCTGCTGCCCGTGGTGATGGCCGCCCGCTACCAGGAAGGCGCGCTGGTCTGCCCGCAGGACAGCCCGATCCGCGGGCCGGCCGACCTGAAGGGCAAGCGCGTCGGCGTGCGCGCGTATAGCCAGACGACCGGGATGTGGCTGCGCGGCGTGCTGGCCGACAGCCACGGCGTGCCGCCCGATTCGATCGCCTGGACGACCTTCGAGGACGCGCATGTGCCGACCTTCCGCGACCCGCCCTTCGTGACGCGCGCCGCGCCTGGCAGCGACATCGCGACCATGCTGCGCGGCGGCGCGCTGGATGCCGCGATCTTCGGCTTCGAGGTGCCGGCCGGCATGCGGACGGTCTTCCCGGACCCCGCGCAGGCCGGCCGCGACTTCCAGGCGCGCTACGGCTTCAAGCCGGTGAACCACCTGGTGGTGGTGAAATCGGAACTGGCGCGCGATGCGGCGGTGATGGACGGGCTGCGGCAGGTGTTCGCCGCATCACTGACGCCGCGCGAGGCGCTGGCGCCGGCCATCGCGCTGGCCGGGCGGTTCTGCGCGGAGCAGGGGCTGGTCGCGCAGCCCCTGACGCCTGAGGAGGTCTGGTCCTAGAGCATGCTGCGTTCGCTCGCGCTCACGTCGCAGGCTCTAGCCTGTTGCTTTCAGAGCATCTTCACGCGTTCAGATGATTCCATCTGAACGCGATCTGCGCTATGCGCGCGCGCCCCGCACCAGGCGGCCGGGCAGGGCGCCGGTCGCCTGGCCCTCGCGATACGTCGCCGCACCCGACAGCACCGTCGCGACATAGCCCTCGGCCTCCTGCACCAGCCGCTTGCCGCCGGCGGGCAGGTCGTAGCGCATCTCCGGCGCCTTCATGCGCAGCCGCGCGAAGTCGATGACGTTGATGTCCGCCTTGCGCCCGGCCGCGATCACGCCGCGATCCATCAGCCCCATCGCTGCGGCATTGTCGCGGCTGATCCGCTTCACCGCCTGCTCGACCGGCAGCTTCGGCCCGCGCACCCGGTCGCGCGCCCAATGCACCAGCATATGCGTCATGCAGGACGCATCGCAGATGTAGCCGACATGCGCGCCGCCATCGCCCAACCCCATCAGCGTGTGCGGATGCGTCATCATCTCGCGGATCGCCGCCAGGTCGCCATCGGCGTAGTTCAGCAGCGGGCGGTTGAGGATGGCGCGGCCATCGCGTTCCAGCATCAGGTCGTAGCACAGCGCCTCGGCCGTCATGCCACGCACCGCGGCCATGGCGGCGACGGAGCGCTCCGGCGGCGGCTCGTAGTCCGGCGGGTCGTTCAGCGGGAAGATCTTGTCCCAGTTGTTCAGTCGCGCCTTCAACGCCGGGTCGTCGGTCGCTTCCGCCAGGATGCGGGCGCGCCGCGCCGGGTCGCGAAGTGCTGCGATGCGCGCGGGCAGCGGCAGGTCAGCCACTTCGCGGAAGGACGGTCGCGTCAGGAAGGGATGCTGCGACAGTTCGAAGCCGAACATCAGCCCGACCGGGCGGCCCATCACCTGGCCCAGCATCGTCACGCCGGCGGCATTCGCCTCGTCCACGCGGTCGAGCAGCCAGCGCCAGAAGCGCGGCTTCGACTCCCGCTGCAACAGGGAGAAGGTCAGCGGTCGCCCCGCCACCGCGGCCACGCGGCGCAGCCGCGCGAATTCCTCCTCGGCCGGATCGTCGAAATCCGAGATCACCTGCAGCCAGCCGCTGCCATGGGCGCGCAGCGCGCCGGCCAGGGCTTCCAGCTCGGCCTCCGGCGCGCCGAGCGTGGGGATATGCCGCCCATCCAGCGTGCGATGCGCCAGCGCGCGCGACGTGGAAATCCCGACCGCACCGGCCGCCAGCCCTTCCGCGGCGAGCCGCGCCATCTCCGCGCATTCGGCGGGCGTGGCTTCGGCATGGGCTTCGGCGCGTTCGCCCATCACGTGCACGCGCAGCGGGGCATGGGTGACCATCGCGGCGATGTCGGTGTCGTAGCGCCGCGCCGCCAGGGCATCGAGGTATTCGGGGAAGCTCTCCCAGTTCCAGGGCAGGCCCTCGGTCAGCACGACTTCGGGCAGGTCCTCGACGCCCTCCATCAGCTTCACCAGCATGTCGCGCCGGTCCGGCCGGCAGGGCGCGAAGCCCACGCCGCAATTGCCGATCAGCGCGGTGGTGACGCCGTTGATCGACGACGACAGCAACTGCGAACTCCAGGTCGCCTGCGCGTCGTAATGCGTGTGGATATCGACGAAGCCGGGCGTGACCAGCAGGCCCTTGGCGTCGATCTCCTCGGCGCCGCGATCCGCGACGCGCCCGACCGCGACGATGCGCCCGCCCTGCACGGCGACATCGGCCTCGAAGGGCGGTGCGCCGGTGCCGTCCACCACCGTGCCTGCGCGGATCACCAGGTCATGCATGGCGCGCCTCCCTCAAACCGACAGCACGATCTTGCCGAAGTGGCGGTTGGCCTTCATGTGGGCCAGCGCCTCGGCCACCTGGTCGAGCGGGAAGGCGCGGTCGATCGGGATCGAGAACCGCCCCTGTTCCACCGCCTCCCACAGGTCTCGGCGCATGGCGGCGTATTCGGCGCGGATCTCCTCGCGCGACCGCGTGCGGTGCGTCACGCCGATATAGGCGATGCGCCGCGTCGCATGCAGGTCGAAGTCGAATTCGCCCTTTGCGCCGCCCAGCCGCCCGACATTGACGATGCGCCCCAGGATGGCGGTGCAGCGCATCGCCGCATTGATCGTCGCCGCGCTCACCTGGTCGACCACCAGGTTCACGCCCTTGCCGCCGGTCGCGGCCAGCACCTGGTCCGCCCAATCCGCGTCGCGCGTGTTCACCGCGACATCCGCGCCGAATTCCTTCAGCCGCGCGCGCCGCGCCGCATCGGTCGAGGTGCCGACCACCAGCGACGCCCCCATGAACTTCGCGATCTGCATCCCCATGATGCCGACGCCCGACGACGCGCCGAGGATCATCACGCTATCGCCCTTGGCCAGGCGGCCGTTCATCACGATGGCGTCGTGCATGGTGGCGAGCGCGACCGGCAGCGTCGCCGCTTCCTCCCACGACATGTTGCGATCGGGCACGGGCTGCACCCGCGCCATGTCGGCGATCGCGTATTCGGCATAGCCGCCCGCGCCGGAGCACGTCACGCGGTCGCCCGGCTTCACGCCGGTCACCGCGCTGCCCACCGCCGCCACCTCGCCGGCGAAATCAAGGCCGAGGATGGTCCCCGCGCCGCCCATCGCGCCATGCGATCCGCCCGCCGCGACACCCAGGTCCGCGCGGTTCAGCGTGGCGGCGCGCACGCGCACCAGCACCTCCTCGGGCCCCGGCGCGGGGCGCGGGGCCTCCTGCACCTTCACGCCATCCGCCGTGACCATCGCCGCGCGCATCGTGCCGCTCATCTCAACGTCCTCCCCGCAATCCCTGCAGGCGAATGAGGCCATCGGGCACCACGCGCAAGCCCTGGACCGAGGCCAGCGCGCCATGCAGCGTGAGGGGCTGCCACAGGTTGATGTAGGGCCGCTCCGCCAGGTAGATCCGCGCCGCGCGGTCATACGCACCCGCGCGCACCGCCGGGTCCACGCTGCGCCGCGCTTGCGTCAGCGCCGCATCGACCTGCGGGTTGCAGTATTTCCCGCCATTCAGCGGCACGTTGCAGGTGGTGAAGGCGAAGATGTTGCCATCGAGGTCGACGCGCCCCGACCACTGGATCATCAGCGCCTCGAAATCGCCGACGCTCCATTGGTTGAGCAGCGTCGCCGTCTCGACCTGCTGGATGTCGATGTCGATGCCGGCCTCAGCCGCCATGGCCTGGATGACCTCGGAGGATTGCTGGTAGTCGGTGGTATTGGGCACCGACAGGCGGATGCGCACGCGCTGGTGGCCCGCTTCGCGCAGCAGGGCGCGGGCGCGCGCCACGTCGCGCGTGGGCATCGGCACCGACCGCGCATAGAAGGGGTGGTCCGCCGGCACTGCCTGGTTGGCCGGCACCCACAACCCCTCGAAGGCCACGTTGACCAGCGCCTGGCGGTCGATACTGCGCTCCAGCGCCTCCCGCACGCGGGCATCCTGGCCGAGCGGCGTCTGCGCGCGCGGCCCGTTCGCGACGTTGATGGCGATGTAGAAGGTCGCCAGCGACGGCCCCTGGTGCAGTCGCACCCGCTGGTCGCGCCGCACGTCGCCGACATCCGACGGGCTCACGCGCTCGATGACCTCGAGCGCGCCGGCGCGCAGATTGGCCAGGCGCACCGTCGCATCGGTGATCGGGCGATAGGTGACGCGCTCGACATGGATATTGGCGCGGTCCCAATAGCCGTCGAAGCGTTCGAGCTCCATTCGGTCCTGCGCGATGCGGCGCGTCAGGCGGAACGGGCCGGCGCAGGCGGGCTCGCGCTGGAAATCCGCGCCCGTCACGCGCGCCTGGCGTGGCGAGACCAGCATGCCGGCGCGGTCGGACAGCGCGGCCAGCAGCGGCGCGAAGGGTTCGGACAGGCGCAAGGTGACTTCCAAGGGGCCGGTCGCGACCACCTCGGTGACCGGGCCCATCTCGGCGCGGCGGGTGGACCCCGGTGTTTCGAGATGGCGGCGCAGGCCGATCGCCGCGGCCTCGCCGGTCAGCGCCTCGCCGTCATGGAAGCGCACGCCGTCGCGCAGCGTGAAGACCAGCGCGCGGCCGTCCTGTTCCCAGCGCCAGGCGGTGGCGAGCTGCGGGACGATCTCCAGCCGCTCGTTGATGTCGACCAGCTTGTCGCACATCGCGGCGAAGACCTGGCGGCCGGCCACCGTGCGCGACAGCGTCGGGTCCAGCACATCGGGGTCGGAGGTCAGGCCGATCCGGAGGTGCTGCGCCCCGGCGGGCGCGGCAAGGCAGGCAAGGGCCAGCAGCGTGGCGAGGATGCGCATGTCGAAGGCCTCCCGGGCAGGGCGGCCAGTCTTCCCCGCGGCCGCGCCGCGCGCAATGGAGCGCCCCGCCCGGTCAGCCCGGCGCGCGGTGGATCGGGTCGATCCAGAGCACCGTCTCGGGCTTCTCGGCCGGCTCGATGTCGATGTTGATCGCCACCGCCTCGTTGTCGGAGCGCACCAGCACGCATTCCAGCGTCTCGTGCGCCGAGGCGTTGATCTCCTGGTGCGGCACATAGGGCGGGACGTAGATGAAGTCGCCGGGCCCGGCCTCCGCCACGAATTCCAGCTTCTCGCCCCAGCGCATCCGCGCGCGGCCCTTCACCACATAGATCACGCTTTCGAGGTGCCCGTGGTGATGCGCGCCGGTCTTGGCATCGGCATGGATATGCACGGTGCCCGCCCAGATCTTCTGCGCGCCGACCCGCGCGGCGTTGATGGCGGCGGCGCGGTTCATCCCCGGCGTCTGCGCGGTGTTGGTATCGAGGTTGTCGCCCGGGATCACCCGGACGCCGCTGTGCTTCCAGCCATCCTCGGGGATGGCGGCGTGGTCGTGGCCGTCATGCGGCATGGGTCGTCTCCTGCGCGTGTCTGTCGCAGGAATGGCGTCGCCGCCCTGGGCGCCGCAAGCGGTCGGCCGAAATAGCGATGCGCTGCCACGCGCGGCGCGGGCACGAGCAGCGGTTTCTCCCGGGCCGTCGCGCGGGGCGAAACGCTGTCAGGCGGTGCGTTCGCCCGCCAGCCAGATGCGCGTGCGGTAGCACAGCACCAGCAGCGCCGCCTGGCCGGCGAACAGCAGCACCGGCACGCTGACATGGCCGAACAGCACCAGCGCGCCGACCATGCCCGCGCAGCTCATGACCAGCGCCAGGTGCACGGCGTGGTCGAAGGCGCGCAGCGCCACGTCCTTCAGCGGGCCGACCATGCCCATCAGCGGCATCGCCAGCGGCATGGCGCCGACCAGGGCCAGGATCGCCGCCGTCACGGCCATGCCGCCGAGCCCGCCCCACAGCGCCACCTGGGCGGCGAATTCATGCGCCAGCGCGCCCTGGGGCAGCAGCCAGCGCAACGCCAGCAGCGCCGCCGCGATGCCTGCCATGGCATCGAAGGCGGCGCGGGCGGGTTCATCGACAGGGCGCCCCTCAGCCCATCCCGCCGCGCTGCGCGGCAGCAGCGGCCAGGCGTCGATGCGGGGCGTGGTGCGGGGCATGGCGGGCTCCGGGTGCGAGGGCAGGACCTCGGCAACCTTCGCCCGCAAAGCTTGCCAATCCGCTAACGCGACGGATCAGCCGGCGCGCGGCATCAGCCGTTCCGCCAGCGCCGCCCACCAGGAGGCACCGACCGGCAGGATGTCGTCGTTGAAGTCGTATTTCGGGTGATGGACATTCGCGTCATCCGCCCCGCGCCCGCCGCCCAGCATCAGGTAGGCGCCATCCTTGGCGTTCAGCATGAACGAGAAATCCTCGCCTCCCATGGTCGGCTTGGGCATGGGCACCACGCGCGCATCGCCCTGCACGGCGCGGGCGGCATCGGCCGCCAGGTGGACGCTGGTGACCTCGTTGATGGTGGCGGGATACAGGCGGATGAACTTCGCCTCCGCGGCCGCGCCGAAGGCGGCGGCGATGCCGCCCACGGTCTCGAGGAAGCGCTTCTCCAGCAGGTCGCCGACCTCGGGCGCGAACCAGCGCGCGGTGCCCAGCATCCGCACCTGCTCCGGGATCACGTTGTAGGTGAAGCCGCCATTGATGTGGCCGATGGTGATGACACCGCCTTCCACCGGTTCGACATTGCGCGCCACGATCGATTGCAGCGCCTGCACCATGGCCGCGGCGATCACGATCGGGTCGTTGCCATTGTTCGGCATGGCGCCATGCGCGCCCTTGCCGGTGATGGTGATCTCCAGGTTCGCGACCGCCGCCATGACCGGGCCCTCGCGCCACAGGAAGGTGCCTTCGGGCGCGCCGGGCCAGTTGTGCAGGCCGAAGACACGCTCCATCGGGAAGCGGTCGAACAGGCCTTCCTTCACCATCACCTCGCCGCCGCCGAAATTCTCCTCGGCGGGCTGGAAGATCACGTAGACGGTGCCGTCGAAGTTGCGCGTCTCGGCCAGGTACTTCGCGGCGCCCAGCAGCATGGTGGTGTGCCCGTCATGGCCGCAGGCGTGCATCTTGCCTGGGATGGTGGAGGCATGCGCCGCGCCGGTCTCCTCATGGATCGGCAGCGCATCCATGTCGGCACGCAACCCGATGGCGCGGCCGGATGCGGCGTTGTTGCCGCGGATCACGCCGACCACGCCGGTCTTGGCGATGCCCGTCACCACCTCGTCGCAGCCGAAGTCGCGCAGCTTCTGCGCGACGATGCCGGCGGTGCGGACTTCCTCGAAGGCGAGCTCCGGATGCTGGTGGAAGTCGCGCCGCCAGGCGGTCATCTCGGCATGGAAATCGGCGATGCGGTTGTTCACGGGCATGGTGGCCTCCGTCCTGTCAGCCGGTGGTGTGGGGCGCCCCGAAGGTGAGGGCAAGGCCTTCCGCCAAGCCGATCGGGTTCACACCCAGCAGGCGGCGCATCGGTGCGATGTCGAAATCCTTATCCTCGGTCAACCGCCGGATCTCGTCGCCACCCACCCGCGGCAGGCCGGGAATGAGGCGCGCGAGCGGCGCGACCAGGCGCAGCGGCAACGCGGGAATGGGCAGGATGGGCGGCGCGCGCAGCCCCGCCGCGGCCGCGACGGCGCGCAGGAAGTCGCGATAGGCCATCGGCGCCGGCCCGGCGATGACGATGGCCTGCGCCCCGTCCCAGTCGTGCCGCAGCGCGGCCACCAGGCAGCGCGTGACGTCGCCCTGGTGGATCGGCTGCACCAGCGCGCGGCCCCCGCCGGGCAGGGGCGCCACCGGCAGGCGCGCCAGCAGGGCCGCCAGGCGGCGCACATTGTCCTCGCCCTGCGCGCCGTAGATCATCGTCGGGTGCAGCATCACGCCGGCGCGGCCGGAAGCGAGCAGGGCGGCCTCGCCCGCCCGCACGCCATCGCCATGGTCGTCGGGCCAGCGCGAGAAGCGCCGCGTCGATCCCATCAGCACGAAGGATGCGCCGGGGTCGGCCGCGGCCAGCAGCGCCGGCGCCCAGCGCGCATGGACGGTGCTGACCACGCGGTCCGCCCCGGCCAGGGCGCGCGCCAGCGCCGTGGCGTCGCGCAGGTCGGCCGCGCGCGGATCGCCCGGCAGGCCCAGCGCGCGCCATTTCGCCGCGTCGCGCGCCACCGGGATGAAGGGCGTGCCGGCCTCCGCCAGCGCGCGCGCCAGCGCCAGGCCCGACCGCCCTGTCGCGCCGACCAGGGCGATCGTCATTGGCAGGCGCTCCAGCGGCCGAGGTCGAGGTGAAAGTGGTTTGCATGCGCCACATCGCGCGCCGGCCCCAGCACCGCGGCGAAGATGCGGCAGGCGCCGTCGCGCGCGTCCCGCAGGAAGGCGCCGGCGGGGGTGTCGCGGCCCCAGTCGCGCAGGATGCTCACCTCGCGCCCATCCTCCAGCCGCAGGGCGGCGAGGTCGATGGCATTGGCGCTGGCGTGCTGGCTGCGCCGCGTCCCGCCGCGCACGTCGCGGCAGGCCAGCGTGCCGAGGTGCCGCACGCGCGCGATGCCGGTGCCGAGGTGACGTTCGGCCGCCGGCGCCAGCACCTGGCGCTCATACACCGTCCAGGCCGCCGCCATCGGGCAGGTCAGCAGCGGCCGCGCCGGGTCGAAGGCGCCAGGCAGGCGGGTGGTGGCGCGCAGCGGGCAATCCGGCGCGGCGGAACCATCGGGCAAGGGTGTCGCCGCGACCCCGGCGGAGTCCAGCGCGGCGAAGCAGGCGGCCGGGTCGCCCGCCAGCGCGCGCAGCTTGTGGCGGGTGAAGGGGCCGACCGGACCCGCCAGGTCGATCGGCGCGAAGGGGTTCCAGGCCTCGGGCAGGCGGGGAAGCAGCCACGCCACGGCCGATACCGTGGCGAGCAGGCAGGCCAGGAGGATCACGCGGCGCACCCCGCCAATATGGGGGCGGGCTGCCTGATCAAGGCTCCGCGCGCAGGAAGGCGAGGTCCGCGCCGAGCGGCGCCTGCGTCACCTGGTCATGCACCAGCCTGTCCCAGCCGCGCTTCGGCGCGGGGGCGGGCGTCCAGGCGGCACGGCGCTGCGCCAGCACGGCCTCGGGCACCAGCAGGTCGAGCGTGCGGTTCTTGACCGACAGCCGGATGCGGTCGCCGGTCTCCACCAGTGCGAGCGGCCCGCCGACCGCGGCCTCGGGCGCGATATGCAGCACGATGGTGCCGAAGGCGGTGCCGGACATGCGGCAGTCGCTCATGCGCACCATGTCCTTCACGCCCTGCCGCGCGAGCTTCTTGGGGATGGGCAGGTAGCCCGCCTCCGGCATGCCGGCCGGCGAGCGCGGACCCGCACCCTTCAGCACCAGGATGTCCTGCGGCGTGACGTCCAGTTCCGGGTCGTCGATGCGGTTGGACAGGTCGGCGAGGCCGTCGAAGACCAGGCAGCGTGCCTCGGTCTCGAACAGGGCAGGGGTCGCCGCCGACCGCTTCAGGATGGCACCGTCCGGCGCCAGCGAGCCGAACAGCGCGACCAGCCCGCCGACCGGCGAGACCGGCTCGCCGCGCGCGCGGATGATGCGCCGGTCGACGAAGTGACTGCCATCGCCGATGCGATCGGCGAGCGACACGCCATCCAGGTCCTTCGCCGTCAGGTCGAGCAGGTCGCGCAACTCCCACAGCAGGGCGCGCATGCCGCCGGCGGCGTGGAAATCCTCCATGTAGCCCTCGCCGGTGGGCTTCAGGTCCACCAGCACCGGCGTCTCCTCCGACAGCGCATCGAGGCGCTTGAGGTCAAGGTCGAGCCACGCGCGCCCGGCGATCGCCGCCAGGTGCACGATGGCATTGGTGGACCCGCCCAGCGACAGCAGCACGCGCACCGCGTTGTCGAGGTTGCCCTGCGTCATCAGCGACAGCGGCGAGACCGGGTTGCGGATCAGCCGCACCGCCTGCGCGCCGGCTTCCTCGGCAATCCGCAGCCGGTCCGCATGCACCGCCGGCGCGGATGCGGCATCGAGCGGCATGAAGCCGAGCGTGGACGCGATGCACGCCATGGTCGAGGCCGTGCCCATCACGCCGCAGGTCCCCGCGGTGGTGGCGAGCTTGCCTTCCAGCGTGGCGATCTTTTCGTCCGTCACCTCGCCGGCGCGATAGCGCGCCCAGTAGCGGCGGCAATCGGTGCAGGCGGACAGGCGTTCGCCCTCGAAGGACTGCGCCAGCATCGGCCCGACCACCAGCATCACCGATGGCGTGCCCGAGCTGATCGCGCCCATCAGCTGCGCCGGCACGGTCTTGTCGCAGCCGCCAACCAGCACCGCGGCATCCATCGGCTGGTTCGCCAGCATCGTCTCGGTGTCGAGCGCCATCAGGTTGCGGTAGTGCATCGAGCACGGCGACAGCGACGGTTCGCAGATGCTGATGGTGGGGAAGGACAGCGGCAGCCCGCCGGCGGCGAGCACGCCGCGCTTCACCGCCTCGATCAGCTCGGGGATGGTGCGGTGGCAGTTGTTGTAGTCCGACGCGGTGTCGGCGATGCCGACCACCGGCTTGTCCAGCATGGCCTGCGAATAGCCCATGGACTTGGCGAAGGACCGGCGCAGATACAGCGCGAAGGCCGGGTCGCCGTAGTTCGAGGCGTTGCGGCCCAGGCCATGGGGCTTCTTGTGTTCGGTCATCGCGCGCGTCTCTCTCCGGTCCGCGCGAGGGCTGCCTGCCCTCAGGCCGGGCGGTGGCACACGCAGCAGAGCTTGTTGCCGTCAGGGTCGCGCAGATAAGCACCGTAATAGTCGGGGTGGTAGTGCGCGCGCAGGCCCGGCGCGCCTTCATCCGTCCCGCCATGGGCCAGGCCAGCCGCGTGGAAGCGGTCCACGCTGGCGCGGTCGGGCGCCTCGAAGCCGATGGTGACGCCATTGCCCACGCTGGCGGGCCGCCCGTCGATCGGTGCGAGCACCCAGAACTGCGGCGTGGTTTCGGGTGCCGCCGCATAGCCGGCATGGCCCTTGTCCAGATCCGCCTCCTGCCGGGCCAGGCCGAGACAGGCCAGCAGCGGGTCGTAGAAGGCGACGGCGCGGCGGATATCGGCCGTGCCGAGGGTGACGTGGCTGTACATCCGTGCGGTCTGCCTTGCGGTGGCCGGGGCTGCGCGGGGGGTCAGGTCGGCTCCAGCCCGGCACGCTGCATCAGGGCGCGGTGCAGCGGCAATTCGCGCTGGATGCGCGCCACCAGCGCGGCGCCGCCCATCGGCGCGGGGGCCAGCCCCTGCGTCGCCATGAAGTCGATGGTGCGCTGTTCGGCGAAGGTCCGGCCCAGCGCCTCGTTGAGCCGTTCGACGATCGGCGCCGGCGTGCCCACCGGTGCCTGCACCGCATACCAGCCGCCCCAGGTGAAGCCGGCGAAACCCGTCTCGATGAAGGTCGGCACTTCGGGCAGTTGCGGCGCGCGTTGCGCGGTGGGCACCGCCAGGCCACGGACCCGCCCGGCTTCCAGATGCCCCTTGCTGGCCGCCAGCAGCGCGAACATGCAGTCGGTGCGCCCGGCGATGGTGTCGGTGAGCGCCGGCGGCGCGCCGTTATAGGGCACGTGCAGCATGGTGGCGCCGGCGCGCGCCGACAGGTCCAGCATCGGCAGGTGCGCCGTGGTGCCGGCACCCCAGGTGGCATACGACACCGCCTCGGGCCGGGCCTTCGCCGCGGCGAGCAGTTCCTGCAGGCTGGTCCAGCGCGGATGCGCCACCAGCAGCGACAGCGTCTCGCAGACCTGGCTGACATGCACGAAGTCGGTGAGCGGATCGTAGCCCGGGTTGCGCAGCGCCAGCGGCGTCAGGCTGAAGGTGGCGATGGTGCCCAGCAGCAGCGTCATGCCGTCCGGCCGCGCGCGGGCCACGTGCCGCGCCGCGATCGAGGTCGATCCGCCGGGCCGGTGGTCCATCACGAAGGACCCGCCGAGCCGTTCCTGCAGCCCCTGCGTCACCAGCCGCCCGACCACGTCCGAGGCGCCGCCCGGCGAATACGGGATGACCACCGCGACGGTGCCCCCGCCCGGATAGCCGCCCTGCGCGCGCAGCGGCGGGGCCGCCAGCGTGGTGGTCGCGCCGATCAGCAGCGCGCGGCGTGTGGTGCCCGTCATTGCGGCGTTTCTCCCTGTGTGGTGCCCAGGCTGCCGTGTCGGACGCCGTGCTGTCCAGCGCAGCGCCACGCGATGGCGCCGGCTTCAAGGGTCTGTTGGTCTCTGGCGGGTAGGCTGCCGCGGGGGCGGCCGGCACATCGCGGGCAGCCCACCGTCAGGGGACCCGCATGACTGACCGCCATCCCGATCCGCCGCTGCCGCGCCGCCTTGTCGGCGGCGCCGGCCTTGGCGCGCTGGCCGCCGCCATCGCGCCGGCCCGCGCGCAGCCTGCGCCGGGGGCGGTGATCCAGCTGCCCGGGGGAATCGCCTATCGCCAGGTCGGGCGCTGGGATGCCGACCGGCTCAACCGCATCCTCGCCACCGATGCGCCGGCCTTCTTCGGCGTGCCGGTCGCCGCCACGCCGGCGCGCCAGGCGGTGCGGCTGTATCGCGTGAGCTATCCCTCGGTCGTGCCGGAACGGGGCAACCGGCCGGTGGTGCTCTCCGGGCTGCTCGCCGTGCCCGAGGGCGGCGCGGCCACGCTGCCGCTGGTGTCCTACCAGCACGGCACGGTCTATGGCCGCCAGCAGGTGCCCTCGTTTCCCGAGCAATCGCCCGAGACACAGCTGATGCTCGCGCAATTCGCCGGGCAGGGCTACGTGCTGCTGGGCGCCGACTACATCGGCATGGGCGAATCCACCGAGCCGCAGGGCTACATGGTGAAGGCCAGCCACCAGCAGGCGACGGCGGACCTCATTCCCGCCGGGCGGGCGGTGCTGGCGGCGCTGGGCCTTGCCGCGCCCGGGCTGTTCCTCGCCGGATGGTCGCAGGGCGGCTACGTGACGATGGCGCTGCTCGAACGGCTCGAGGCGATCGGCGTGCCGGTGCGCGCCGCCGTCACCGCCAGCGCGCCGGTCGATCCCTGGGCGGCGCTGAACGGCTTCCTGGCCTTCCCGCGGCCGAACGATGCCGCCTGGGTCACCACGCTGTTCATCCTGGTGTCGTTTTCCTACGAGATTTACTACGGCGTCCCCGGCCTGGCGCGGTCGGTGCTGAAGCCGGCGCATTACGACATTTCGCGGCAGGCCTGGGCCGGCGAGGCGGTCGATCCCGCCCGCATCCCGACCGTGCTGCGCGACCTGGTGGCCGACGCCTACTTCGACCCGGCCTTCTTCGGGGCTTCGGCGCTCGGGCGCCTGCTGGCGGCGAACCAGGCCTATCGCTGGGTGATCCGCACGCCGGTCCGCACCTACTATGGCGAGAATGACGAGGCGATCCGCACCGGGATCGGCCGGCTGGCGATGACCTTCCAGCAGGCCATCGGCAATGACACGGTGCAGGCGATCTCGGCCGGCGCCGACGCCACCCATCGCGGCACCTATGCGCGGTCGGTGACGGCCTGGAAGACCTGGTTCGATTCGCTGGCGGCGGGGTGACGCGCCGCGCCGGCGCGGTGGCGCGGGGGAGTGTGGCAAGGTTCAGGTATCCGGTTACCGCATTCGCGTATGCGGCGGCGTGCTTGACTTTCCCGCCCATCGCGCTGATACACCGCGCCACCAAACACGCCTGAACCTGGAAAACCGATGCTCACGAGACAAACCACCTCGCTGAAGCCGGCGGAGGTGAAGAAGGCCTGGGTGCTGATCGATGCGGATGGGCTCGTGCTCGGCCGCCTCGCCACCCTCGTCGCCAATCGCCTCCGCGGCAAGCACAAGCCGCAATTCACCCCGCATGTCGATTGCGGCGACCATGTCGTCATCGTGAACGCGGAGAAGATCCGCGTGACCGGCGCCAAGGCCGAGCAGAAGGTGTTCTACTGGCACACCGGCTATGCCGGCGGCATCAAGCAGCGCACCGTGCGCGAGCGCCTCGAGAGCAAGTACCCCGAGCGGGTCATCGAGAAGGCGGTCGAGCGCATGATCACCCGCGGTCCGCTGGGCCGCGAGCAGATGCGCAACCTGCACGTCTACAAGGGCGCCGAGCACCCGCATGGCGGCCAGACGCCCGAGACCCTGAACGTCGCGGCGCTGAACCGCAAGAACTCCGTCCTCGTGAAGAAGGTGGCCTGAGGTCATGAGCGAGACCCGTACCCTCGCCGACCTCAAGGAGATGGTCGCCGGCACCCCGGCGGCGCCCGAGGCCGCGATCAAGCGTGAACCCAAGCGCGACGCGCAGGGCCGCGCCTATGCCACCGGCCGCCGCAAGGACGCCGTGGCCCGCGTGTGGGTGAAGCCCGGCAAGGGCCAGATCCTGATCAACGACAAGCCGGCGGCGCGCTATTTCGCCCGCCCGGTGCTGCGCATGCTGATCACCCAGCCCTTCCTGGTGGCCGACCGCTACCAGCAGTTCGACGTGAACTGCACGGTGGTCGGTGGCGGGCTCTCGGGCCAGGCCGGCGCGGTGCGCCACGGCATCTCGCGCGCGCTGACCAACTTCGAACCGGAACTGCGCGCCATCCTGAAGAAGGCCGGCTTCCTGACCCGCGACCCGCGCGTGGTCGAGCGCAAGAAGTACGGCAAGGCCAAGGCCCGACGTTCCTTCCAGTTCTCCAAGCGCTGACGCCGGCGGATCGGCGCGGCAGCGCCGGTCCTTCGACGCAGGACTGTCATGCAAAAGGGGGTGGATCCGCGAGGATCCGCCCCTATTGCATTCCGGGCCGCTTTTCGCGGCAAACTCGCTACGCAACGGAGGTCCATATCCCATGGCCAAGACCCCCAAGGTGTTCATCGACGGCGAGGCCGGCACGACCGGCCTGCAGATCCGCGAGCGGCTGGCGGCCAACCCGCATGTCGCCCTGCGATCGATCGACGCCGACCGCCGCAAGGACCCCGGCGCGCGCCGCGAGATGATGGCCGAGGTGGACCTGGTGATCCTGTGTCTGCCCGACGACGCGGCGAAGGAAAGCACGGCCATGGCCGCCTCGCTCGGCGCCGATGCGCCGAAGCTGCTCGATGCCTCGACCGCGTATCGGGTGGACCCGGACTGGGTCTATGGCCTGCCGGAACTGACACCCGACCAGCCGGCGGCGATCGCGGCGGCGATGCGTGTGTCGAACCCCGGCTGCTACCCGACCGGCGCAATCCTGATGCTGCGCCCGCTGGTCGAGGCCGGCATCATGGCGACCGACCATCCCGTCACGGTCAATGCCGTGTCGGGCTATACCGGCGGCGGCAAGGCGATGGTCGCGCAGTACGAGGCCCGCACCGCGCCCGACTTCGAGATGTACGGCCTGGCGCTGAAGCACAAGCACGTGCCGGAACTGCAGAAGTATTCGCTGCTGACGCGCCGGCCGATCTTCGTGCCGGCGGTGGCCGACTATGCCCAGGGCATGATCGACGCCATCCCGCTGCACCTCGATATGCTGGCGAAGCCGACGACGCCGGCCGCGATCGAGGCGCTGCTCGCGGCACGCTACGCCGGCAGCGCCTACGTCCGCGTGGTGCCGGCCGATCCCTCCGGCAAGATCGAACCCCAGGCGCTGAATGGCACCAATGGGCTGGAGATCCGCGTGCATGGGGACGCGGCGCTGGGCCAGGCGGTGCTGGTCGCGCGCTTCGACAACCTCGGCAAGGGGGCGTCGGGCGCGGCCGTGCAGAACCTGGGGCTGATGCTGGGCATCCCGGTGCAGGCCGACCTGCCGGCGGCGACGGCCCGCGCGGCGGAATAGGGCCAACGGCGTCTTCGGCCCGGGGCGCAGCCTCGGGCCGGGCGCACGGCGCGCCCACGCCATGGCGCGGCGTGGCGCGCAAGCCAGGCAGGCGCGTGCCTGCGGCGCGACCGCGGCGCCCGGCCTTCCGCCGCCTCGCCCGAAGGCGCAAACTGCGCCGGACTTCGCCGGAGGACCCGCCATGGACGCGAACCAGCCCACGACCCTGCCCCCGTTCTATGTCTTCGAGGGCCACCGCCCGTCGGTGCATCCCGGCGCCTGGGTCGCGCCCACCGCCGCCGTGATCGGCCAGGTCGCGATCGGGGAGGGGTCCAACGTCTGGTACCACTGCGTGCTGCGCGGCGACACCAACACCATCACCATCGGCACCGGCACCAACATCCAGGACGGCACGATCATCCATGTGAATGCCGGGCGGCAATGCACCACCATCGGCAACGACGTGACCGTGGGCCACGCGGCGATCATCCACGCCTGCACGCTGCACGACCGCGCCTTCGTGGGCATGGGTGCCACCGTGCTGGATGATGCCATCATCGAGGAAGGCGGCGTGCTCGCCGCCGGGTCGGTGCTGCCGCCGGGCAAGGTGATCAAGGCGATGGAACTCTGGATGGGCAACCCGGCCAAGATGGTCCAGGTGCTGACCGTCGAACGCCGCGCCGGCTTCGACCGCACGGCGGGGCATTATGTCGAGCTGTCGGGACGCCATCGGCGCTCGCTCGGCGGCTGAGCCGCGGGGGCGTCGCGGCTGCGGGTTGGGGGCTGACGCCGGGCCCCGCCTCTCCCATAGTCGCCGCCGCGAACGAGGGATTGCGCATGAGCGAGACGATTTCCCGCCTGCTTGCCGGCGGGGCGGAGGATGCGGCGGCGATCCGCGGGACCAATGACCGCGCCTCCCTGACCTTCGGCGGGCTGCGCGCGCTGTGCGCCCGCACGGTGAGGGCCCTGAACGGCATGGGCATCGGCCGCGGCGACCGCGTGGCGATCGTGCTGCCGAACGGGCCGGAGATGGCGGCCGCCTTCCTGGCGATCGGCGCCGGCGCCACCACCGCGCCGCTCAACCCCGCCTACCGGGCGGAGGAATTCACCTTCTACCTGACCGATCTGAACGCGAAGGCGCTGGTCGTGCTGCACGGCATGGCCTCCGACGCGCGCGAGGTGGCGGCGCGGCTGTCCATCCCGGTGCTCGACCTGGTGCCCGGCGAGGCCGCGGGCGACTTCACGCTGGAAGGCGGCAGCCCGGCCAATGCCGAGAAGCCGGGGCTCGCCTGGCCCGAGGACATCGCGCTGGTGCTGCATACCTCGGGCACCACGGCGCGGCCGAAGATCGTGCCGCTGACCCAGGCGAATGTCTGTGCCTCGGCCCGCAACATCGCGCGCACGCTGGAACTGGGCGCCGATGATGCGTGCCTGAACATCATGCCGCTGTTCCATATCCATGGGCTGATGGCCGCCGTGCTGGCCTCGGTCGGCGCCGGCGGCGCGGTGGTCTGCACCCAGGGCTTCGACGCGCTGCGCTTCTTCCGCTGGCTGGATGAGGAACGCCCGACCTGGGTGACCGCGGTGCCGACCATGCACCAGGCGATCCTGTCGCGCGCCGAGCGCAATGCCGACATCATCCGCCGCGCGCCGCTGCGCTTCCTGCGCTCGTCCTCCGCCTCGCTGCCCGGCCCGGTGATGCAGCAGCTCGAAGCCGTGTTCGGCTGCCCGCTGGTCGAGAGCTACGGCATGACGGAAGCCTCGCACCAGATGTGCTCGAACCCGCTGGCGGGGCCGCGCAAGCCCGGTTCGGTCGGCCAGCCGGCCGGCCCCGAGGTCGCGGTGATGGCCGATGACGGCACGCTGCTGCCGGTAGGCGAGATCGGCGAGGTGGTGATCCGCGGCCCCAACGTGACCGCCGGCTACGAGGCCAACCCCGAGGCCAACGCCAAGGCCTACACGAGTGGCTGGTTCCGCACCGGCGACCAGGGCGCCTTCGACGAGGATGGCTTCCTGACGCTGACCGGCCGCCTGAAGGAACTGATCAATCGCGGCGGCGAGAAGGTCAGCCCGCTGGAGGTGGACGGTGTGCTGTCGGGCCACCCCGCGGTGGCGCAGGCGCTGACCTTCGCCATTCCGCACGCCAAGCTGGGCGAGGAAGTGGGTGCGGCGGTGGTGCTGCGCGAGGGCATGGACTGCACGGAACGCGAATTGCGCGACTTCGCCGCCCAGCACCTGACCGACTTCAAGGTGCCGCGCAAGGTCGTGTTCCTGCCCGAGATCCCGAAGGGTGCCACCGGCAAGCTGATGCGGATCGGCCTCGCCGAGAAGCTGGGCCTGGCGCTCTAGCATGGCCACGCGCATCACCGGCATCACGCCGCAGCTGCGCACGACGGACATCGAGGCGTCGATCCGCTTCTATGTCGAGGTGCTCGGCTTCACCCTCGCGTTCCGCTGGGAGGATTTCTACGCGGGCATTTGCGCCGGCGATGCGGAGATCCACCTCAAGCGCGTGGACGCCCCGGACCCGTCGGTCGGCTACGTCGCGGCGGGGGATCACCTGCATCTCTACATTCATGTGGAGGACGTGGACGCCATGGCCGCGCGGCTGCGCGCGCAGGGCGTGCCGATCATCGCCGGCCCGGTGGACCGCCCCTGGAACACCCGCGAGATCGTGCTGCGCGACGACCAGGGTCACACGCTCTATGTCAGCCAGGCGCTGATGCCGAAGGAAACCGCGTCATGAGGATCTGCATCTTCGGCGCCGGCGCCATCGGCGGGCTGATGGCCGCGAAGCTGGCGCTGCGCGGCGAAGCCGAGGTCACCGTCATCGCCCGCGGCCCGCACCTGGCGGCCATGCAGGCGGATGGGCTGCGCCTGGTCAGCGAGGGCCAGGAGGTGGTGGCCCGCCCGCGCTGCGTCGCCAGCGCCGAGGAAGCGGGCGTGCAGGATTATGTGGTGGTCACGCTGAAGGCGCATTCGCTGCCCGGCGCGGCGCAGCAGATGCAGCCGCTGCTCGGCCCCGAGACCGCGGTGGTCAGCGCGGTGAACGGCGTGCCCTGGTGGTACTTCCACGGCATCGAGGGTGCGAATGCCGGGCGGATCGTCGAGAGCGTCGACCCCGGTGGCGTGGTCACCCGCCTGCTGCCGCCCGCGCGCGCCATCGGCTGCATCGTCTATCCGGCGGCCGAGGTCCCGGCCCCGGGCATCATCGAGCACACCTATGGCGACCGCTTCTCGCTCGGCGAACCGGACGGGTCGCGGTCCCCGCGCGCGCAGAAGCTGTCCGAGGCGCTGATCGCCGCCGGCTTCAAGGCGCCGGTGCGCCCGCGCATCCGCGACGAATTATGGGTGAAGCTGTGGGGCAACCTGGCCTTCAACCCGATCTCGGCGCTGACCACCGCGACGCTGGATGTGCTGGTCGCCGATGACGAGCAGCGCGGCGTGGCGCGCGCCATGATGCTCGAAGGCCAGCGCGTGGCCGAGGCGCTGGGCATCCGCTTCGCCATCGATGTCGACAAGCGTATCGCCGGCGCGGCCGAGGTCGGCGCCCACAAGACCTCGATGCTGCAGGACCTGGAGCGCGGCCGCCCGATGGAGGTCGAGGCGCTGCTCGGCGCCGTGGTCGAACTGGCCGACCTGGTGGGCGAGCCGGCGGCGACCTGCCGCACCGTGCTGTCCCTGGTGCGCGCCCGTGCGCGGGCCGCCGGCTGCCTGTGACGCCGACCCGCGCCATTGCCCCGGCGCCCGCGCGGCGCCAGATGGACCGGCGGGAGGACGCCGCCATGCCCCTTGCCCTGCCGCGCCGCGCCGCCGGCCTGCTGCCACTGGTCGCCCTGTCGGCCTGCAACCGCCCGCCGCCGCCCTTCGTCGCGCTGCCGGCCGACCCGAACAACCCCTTCGCCGACCTGGCGCGCCAGGGGATCCTGCACACCGCCTATGCCTTCGCCGACCCGCAGCGCCTTGCCGGGCGCCCCGCCGAGGCCGCGCAGGCCATCGCCGAGGCCGAGTTCCTGGCGATCGACCTCAGCACCAACCAGCGCTGGACCGAGATGCAGCCGCTCGTGCAGATCGCCTTCCTGCAGGCACGGCCGGAATGGCGCGGCGCGCTCGGCATCACGGAGGCCGCCGAGCCGCAGGCGGTGATCGACGCCATGACCCGCGTGCGGATGGGCATCGGCGCGCAGGACGGCGCGGCGGCGGGTGCGGCGTTGCAGCCACCCTTGGTCATGCCGGGTGGGGCGGCCTCCCTCGCGCGGCTCGCAGCCCTGCCGGCCTTGCCGCGGACCGCCTGGGCGGCCGCGATGGCGCAGAACGAGATGTGGCGCATCCAGCGCCAGGGTGGGCGGGACAGGTGGCGATGACGACGCGGCGGATGTTCCTGCTCGCCCCCCTCGCGCTCGGCGCCTGCGAGGAATTGCGCACGCCCGCCACCCTGCCGCCGGCGATCCTGGCCGGTGCGCCCGGCGCGGGCGCACCGTTGCGCGCCGCGGTCTTCGCGACCGCCGCCGCCTTCGCCAACCAGGGCACGGCGCTGCAGGACCGCCCGGCCGAGACCGCGCTGGCGATCGCCCGGCTGGAGGCGCTGGAACTGGAGGTCGCCGACCGGCGCGCCTGGCCGTCGCTCTCGCCATCCATCGGCTTTGCGATGCGGACGGCCCGCGACGAGACCCGCGCCGCGCTAGGCGTCGCGCAGCGCGCGCCGGGCACGGAGGTGGTGCAGGCGCTGTCGCGCACGGCGGCGCGGCTGCGTGCCGGGGACCGCGCCGGGGCGGCCGCCGCGCTGCCGGCCAGCCTGTTCGAACCAGGCGGCGAGGCGACGCTCGACCGCCTGGCCGCGATCGGCCCGCTGCCGGCGGCGGAACAGGCGACCGCGGCGCTGGCACGCGATGTCCGGCGGCTTGACCTCGACCGTGGCTGGGCGGGGGCGGGGAACTGGTGGCAGGCCGGCGCACCGGGGGCGATCACGGATGGGCTCGGCCTCGGGGAATAGGCGGGCCGGCGGCGACCGCCGATTCAGGCACCTGGCGCCGGGCTTTCAGGGCGCCGGCCAGAGCAGATCGCGTTCAGATCGAATTATCTGAACGCGTGACGATGCTCTCAAACAAAAGCTAGAGCCTGCGAAGTGAGCGCGAGCGAACGCAGCATGCTCCAGGCGGATGCTCCCGTGCCGCGCGCGCGGTCAATCCGTCGCCATCACCTTCACATAGGATCCGGGTGCATCCTCCAGCGCCGGCAGCGCGCCTGCGCCCGGGGTTCGCGCGGGCACGGTCGTGCGATCCAGCCCGCTGACCCAGCGATGCCAGTCCGGCCACCACGACCCGGCGAGCTCGGTCGCGCCCTTGAACCAGTCATCGGGGTCGGGCGGCAGGTCATCCTGCACCCAATGGCTGTACTTGCCCGCATCGGGCGGGTTCGCGACGCCGGCGATATGCCCGGATGCGGCGAGCACGAAGCGCGTCGGCCCCTTGTAGAGCTGCGTGGCGCGATAGGTGGATTTCCATGGCGCGATATGGTCCTCGCGCGTGCTCAGTATGTAGGTCGGCAGCTTGACCTTCCGCAGGTCCAGCTTGACGCCGAGCAGGTCCACGCCGCCCGGCTTCACCAGGTCGTTCTGCTGGTACATGCGACGCAGGTAGAAGCTGTGCATCTTCGCCGGCATGCGGGTGGAATCGTCGTTCCAGTACAGCAGGTCGAAGGGGAAGGGCTCCTGGCCCATCAGGTAGTTGTTGACCACGAAGGACCAGATCAGGTCGTTGGCGCGCAGCATGTTGAAGGTGGTCGCCATCTCCCGGCCCTCGAGGTAGCCGAGCTTCTGCATCTTGTCCTCGAGCGCGGCGAGCTGTTCCTCGTCGATGAACACGCCCAGTTCGCCGGCTTCCTCGAAATCCACCATGGTGGTGAAGAAGGTGGCGGACTTCACCCGCGTATCTTTCTTCGCCGCCATGTGCGCCAGCGTGGACGCCAGCAGCGTGCCGCCCAGGCAATACCCGATGACATTGGCACCCTTCTCGCCGGTCGCCTGCTCGATGGCGTCCAGCGCGGCATAGGGGCCTTCGCGCATGTAGTCGTCGAAGCCCTTCTCGCCCAACGCCTCGTCCGGGTTGACCCAGGAGATGACGAAGACCGTGTGCCCCTGTTCGACCGCCCAGCGGATGAAGGAATTCTTCGGCCGCAAATCCAGGATGTAGAACTTGTTGATCCAGGGCGGGATGATCAGCAGCGGGCGCTTGAGCACCTTCTCGGTGCTGGGCGCGTACTGGATCAGCTGCATCAGGTCGTTCTGGAACACCACCTTGCCGGGGGTGACCGCGATGTTCTCGCCGACCTTGAACTTGGTGTCGTCGGTCATGCGGATTCGCAGCTTGCCGCGCCCGCGCTCAAGGTCGCTCAGCAGGTTCGACAGGCCGCGCAGCAGGTTCTCGCCACCGGATTCCGCGGTGCGGCGCAGCACCTCGGGATTGGTCATCAGGAAGTTGGTCGGGCTCATCGCATCGACGAATTGCCGCGTGTAGAAATCCACCTTCTGCGCGGTCTTGGGCTCCAGCCCTTCCGTGCCTTCCACCACCGACCGGAAATAGCGCGCGGACAGCAGGTAGGATTGGCGGATGAAGTCGAACACCTCGTGGTCGCGCCAGGCCTCGTCCTTGAAGCGGCGGTCCTTGTCGTCCTCGGCGATCACCGGGGCGGGCACGTCGCCCATCATGCGCCGCGCGGTGTTCTGCCAAAGCGTGAGGTAGTCGTGCCAGAAACCCAGCTGCGCCTGCACCAGCCGCGCCGGGTTGGCCATCAGCCGCGTCGTCATCTCGAGGAAGGCGTGGCCGATCTTCAGCGGATCAGGGTCGGGCGACCCGTCGGCCTGGCGCTTCAGGAAATCCGAGACGATGCGCTGCCCGCGCTCCGCCACATCCGCCATCGTGCGGCTGACCAGCGCCGGGTCGGGCAGCCGGAAGGCGGGGTTCGGGGGTTCTTTTTCGGCCATCGGGTGTTCCGGTCCGTGGGACAGCATGCCTGACTTCGCGGGCCGGCCGATTCGGGTTACCGCTTCCGCGTGACGGGAACAGAGGCGGCATGACCTTGACGACGGGCCACGCGATCTTGCCGGGGCACGGTAGGGGCCGGGCAGGGGCCGGGCAAGCACGGCCGCTGGTGCTGGCCGTGGTGCTGCTGGCCGCCGGGTGCAGCCCGGGGGAGGGGCCGTCGTCGATCGGCCCCCTGTTTTCGCGCATCACCGGCCCGGCCTTCGAGGGGCGCGAGCCACCGCCGGGCACCGACCAGGCCGTCCCCAATCTCGGCACCATCCCCGCACGCCCGGCCGTGGCGGACCCTGCCGTGCGCGACGCGTTGACCGCCGCCCTGGCCGAGGAACGCCAGCGCAGCCGCAATCCGCTCGACCCCGAGATGCGGCCGGAACCGATGCGCCCGTCCGGCACGGTGGGGGACCGCAGCATGGCGATGCGCCCGCCCGGCCCGCCGCCGATCACCGCGGCCCCGCGCGTGCCCTGGGATGCGCCGGGCCTGCCGCCGTCGGTGCCCGCGGCGCCGGCCACCGC
>NZ_CAKKLX010000034.1 GCF_918698155.1 Roseomonas sp. CECT 9278 | reverse complement strand
CGCCAGCGCCGCCAGCGCCGCGCGCCCGCCGGGCAGCAGGGCGGCGGCGCCGAGCAGCGCGACCAGCGCCAGCCACGCCAGGCGCGGCAGCATGGCCGGCGACTCGGTCGCGCGCACCGCCGCCAGCGCCGCGGCCGAGGCGATCGCCAGCCCGGCGATCTGGTATTGCACGCGCACCAGGTCGGGATGCGCGCCGGGCGCGCCGCCCAGCACCACGCGGTCGGTCGCGATGCCCCAGGCGATGGCCACCGCGACGAACACGCCGATGGCCAGCGCCGCGTCGCTCAGCGCGCGCAGCGCCCGCGCATCGCCGGCCACCATGGCGCCCACCGCCAGCATCGCCGGCCCCAGCAGCACCGCATCCACCAGCTTGGCGCGCAGGATGGCGTCGGAGGGGCTCCAGGCCCCGGCCAGCACCAGCCACAGCCACAGCAGCCCGCAGCCTGCGACCGGCACCGCCAACGCGCGGTCCATCCGCCAGCTGCGCGCCGCCGCGAAGACCGGCAGCAACGCCAGCAGCCCGAGCGCCGCCGCCGCCGTCAGGTCGAAGGGCAGGCCCGCCAGCAGCGGCGCGGATTTCAGCGCGCCGGCGAAGTGCAGGATGGCGGCCAGCACGCCCACCGCGGTCGCGAAGGCGGTCACGCGGCGATATCCGGCCGCGGCGCGGATACCGTGCCGCGCCGGCACGTCGCGCCGCGTGCGGCGGTGGCCGGCGCGCCGCGGGGCGGCATGATGCCGCCGCCGGCCGCCCGCGCGATGCGCCCTGGCGCCCCGCCGGCGATGGCGATGCCGGCCCCATGGTCGCCGCACGCCGGCGGCACCATGGCCATGCCTCCGCCCACGGCGCCGATACGGCGCGCGGTTGCGTCGCGCAACGCCACCATCCGCATCATTCGCCCGGCACCGGCGGCAATACCGGCGGGCGGTCGGGCACGCGGCGCGCCAGCATCGGTTCGCGGCGCGCCGGCGCGGCCGCGGCCGCCACCACCGCCACCGGGTCATGGCGCAGCAGCAGCAGCGCCGCGCCCAGCATCAGCACGGCCGCCGGCACCGCCAGCGCGAGCAGCACCAGCAGCAGCGGCCGGTTCGGCAGGGAGGGCCGCGCCTCGACCATCGGCGCGGAGACCAGCCGCGCGGCCACCGCCTCGTCTGCCGCCACCACCAGCCCGGCGCGCTGCTGCTGCGCCAGCAATTCGTACAGGCTGTTGCGCAGGAAGATGTCGCTCTCGCGCGTCAGGCGGCGTTCCAGCGCGGCGACGCGGCGCGCCGCCTGTTCCGCCAGGTCGGACCGCACCTTGGCCTCGGCGAAGCCGTGCAGGCGGCGCAGCATGTCCAGCGCCAGCGCCGGGTCGCCATGCGCCAGCTCCAGCGTCCAGGTCACCGAGGCGAGGGATTGCGTCACCGCCAGGTTGCGTTCCAGCCAGCCCAGCACGTCGTCCGCATCGGCCGGCCGGTCGCCCAGCAGCGCGCGCACCAGGCTGCCCAGGCCCTCGCGCCGGCGGGCGTCGATCCAGGCCGGCAGCGCCGTCTCGCGCGCCAGCATCACCGCCGCCTCGGGGCTGCGCATGGCACCGAGGTAGATCGCGAAATTGCCGGTCGGCCGCGTGTCCAGCAGCCCGCCCGGCGCGAAGGGCGAGGGCGACAGCAGCGACGACACCGCGAAGGAGGTGGTCTCGGCTGGCGCGACGACGGCCTGCGCCACATGCGCGCGCGGCATCGCCAGCACCACCGCCGCCCCGCCCGCCCAGGCCAGCAGCACGGCCAGCACCAGCCCCCGCCGCCACCCCCACAACCCGCGCAGCAGCAGGCCCAGCGGCACTACGGCACCTCCAGCATCGTGGTGATGCGCGTGACCGGCGCGCGCAGCGCGACCTCCAGCACCGGCGCGGGCACCACCACGCCATAGGCGGGGCTCTCCCAGCCCTGCGCCAGGCGCAGGCGCAGCGGCGCATCGGCGGCGATGGCGATGCGCGCCTGCGCGCCGTCCGCACCGGTCGGCGTCAGGGTCCAGTCGCCCGGGGCCAGGCGCCAGCGCAGCGTGAGCGCGGCGAAGCGGCCGGCGACACGGTCCTCCACGCGCAGGCCGCGGTCGCCCAGCGCGAAGCGCCGTTCGTGCCGCCGCCCGCGCCAGTCGCGCAGCGCCGCGCCATCCGGCAGCGCGCGGCAGCGCGGCCAATGGGCGAACAGGAAGCGCGAGACGCGCGGCATCTGCTCCTCCCCATCGAACATGATGGTGTTGTGGCCGGCAGTGCCGGCCAGCGCCTCGGTCCACCAGGCGCAGCCAGGGGGCGGGTTGTAGGCGCCGGTGCCGCCATCGCGCAGCAGCGCGGTCTCGCCGTGGCGCAATTCCAGGTGCAGCAGGTCCGCCTGCGCGGGGCGGAAGCGCAGCGGCGCGCCGGTGCGCAGCAGCACGGCCAGCGCGCCGCGGGTCTCGCCCCGCCAGCCTTCGCCGCGCCAGGCGCCGGGGCGCGGCAGCGTGGCCGCGGGACAGGCGATGCCCAGCACGCCGCAGCCGACATCGTCGCGATGCCCCGCGCTGGCGTCGCAGAACAGGCGCGCCGCGCGTTCGATGCTGCCGCGCGCATCCGCTGCACCGCCGCCCGACAGGTCCGCCACCGCGGAATCGTCGCAGGCGCCCGCGCGCGGCAGCGCGCCGGCCATCGACGCCACGCGGTGCAGCCACAGCGTGGCGGCGCGCGCGCGTTCGGCGAAGGGCGCGGCGAAGGCCGGCGCGCCATGGTGGCGACGCAGCCACTCGGCGATCGCGAGCGTATCCAGCAACAGACGGTGATAGCCCGGCGAGGCCTGCGCGAAGGCACCATCCGCCGCGACCAGCCGCGCCACCGCCTGCGCCAGGCCGTGCGCGCCGCGTCGCGCCAGGGCTTGGTCCTGCATCGCCAGGCCCAGCGCGAACAGCCCGGCGGGCTCGCTGATCGCGTGGTTGTTGTCCTGCGCGGCGGCATAGGCGCGCGTCGCGGCGATGCGCCGCGCATGCGCCGCCAGCAGCGCCCGGGGCACGCGGTCCGCGCCGTGCAGCGCGGCGAACAGACACAGGTGCAGGGCGCGCAGCGCGGCCTCCTGCCCGCAGGCCCAGGCCGGGCCGCGGAAGGGCGGGTTCGCCGCCACCCAGCCCGCCAGCAGCGTATCGGCGGCCGGCGCATCGAGCGTCAGCAGCGGCAGCAGCCGGTTCGCCTCCCAGACCGGGCGGATATCACCGGCGGCAAAGAGGTCGAGGTCGAGCGCATGCACGCGGCCGTCGAAAGGGCCGTGCCAGGGCGAGCCGTCGGCGTGCCCCTGCCCGGGGGGACGGGCCTCGTTCTCCGAGGGGGTGTGGTGCCGTGCGTCCGGCGCGCCGGCGATGGCCTGGACCAGACCAGCGACGGCAGGCGCGGGCGCACGATGTGTCGCCTCGACGGCTGTCGGTACGGTCCGCAGCGCCCGCCGCACCACCCCCAGCCGCACCATCGCCCGGTGCCAGGCGAACAGCGCCACCGCCCGCGGGCCCAGGCGCCAGGCCGCGTCCGCCGCGAGGCGCCAGCGGCCGCCGGGAACCGACGGCCCGGGTGCCGTCCCGGCCAGCATGGCGCTGCGCGTCACATCAGGCTCCGCGAATGAACGCGGACAATAGGCAGAATCACCAATAAGTTGTAAACAGGTGATGACATTACCGCTTCACGTTTCCGGAGGATGCCGCCCCGCCGATGACGGGCCTGTTGCGCCGCTGCCGATGGCTGATCCCCCTGCTGGCCATGCTGCTGGCCGGACCGGCCGTCCTGGCGCAAATGACGCCCGGCGGATCGCCGCTGCTCGCCCCGCCGACCCTGCCCTCGGTGCTGCCCAACGGCGCACCGCTGCCCGGCCTGCCGCCGGGGGTGCAGCAGGATGCGCTGCAACGCCTCCTCGATGGCGGCGCGACGCGCGGCCCGCCGGCCGGCCTGCCGCGCGGCGCGCCGATCCAGACCTTCCAGGCACAGCCCCTGCCGCCCGCCGCGGAGCCGCAGGACCCGCTTTCCGCCGCCGAGGCCTTCTTCGCCGCGCGGCTCGACGGACCGCCGCTGCGCCAGTTCGGCTACGACACTTTCCGCGCCGGCGGCGCCCCCACGCAGGGCTTCGGCGCGCTGCCCGAGGACTACGTGCTCGGCCCCGATGACGAGCTGGTCGTCGCGTTCCGGGGCCGCGCCCGGCAGACCCTGACACTGCGCATCGGGCGCGACGGGATGCTGCTGCTGCCGGACCTGGCGCCCATCCCCGCCGCCGGGCGCAGCCTGAAGGATCTGCGCACGCATCTGGAGGGCCTCGCCACCCGCGACCTGGCGGGGTCGGAGGTCTTCGTCTCGATCGGCCAGGTGCGGCAGATGAACGTGTTCGTCGCCGGCGAGGTGCTGCGCCCCGGCTTCCAGGGGCTGAACGCGCTGTCCTCCGTGCTGGATGCGCTGTCGGCCGCCGGCGGTGTGCGCAAGACCGGGTCGCTGCGCGCCATCCGCATCGAGGGCCCGCGCGGCCGCCGCGTGATCGACCTGTATGCCGTGATCGCGGATGCGCCCGGCGAGGCCGACCTGTCGCTGCGCGAGGGCGATCGCATCATCATCCCGCCGGTTGGCGGCACCGTCGCCATCGCCGGCGATGTCGCGCGCCCGGCCATCTACGAACTGCCCGCCCGCGCCACCGGCGCGCCGCTGGCCGAGATGCTGGCGCTGGCCGGCGGCACCATGCGGCCCGGCGGCAATCGGCTGCTCGGCCAGCAGAGCGACGGTGCGGGGCGGCGGTCCTTCGCGGAGCTTTCGCCGGCGTCGATGATCCGCCGGGGCGATGCGGTGCTGGTGCAGCCCGGCGCCGATGTGGTGGCGAATACCGTGCGGCTGGCGGGCCACGTCGCCATCCCGGTCACCCGCGCCGCCGCCGGCGGGCGGCAGGGGCAGACGCTGCGCGGGCTGATCAGCGACCGCCGGCTGCTGCGCAACGACCCCTATGTGCGGATGGGCGCGGTGTGGCGGGCGGATGCGCGCACCGGGTCGCGCAGCTTCGTGGGCTTCGACCTCGGCCGCGTGCTGGAAGGGCGCGCCAACCTGGCCCTGCGCGAGGGCGACGAGGTCATCATCCTCGGCCGCGGCGACATCGCCTGGCTGACATCGCCGGTGGTGCAGCGGGCACTGCGCGGCGAGGCCCCCGCGAACACACCGCAACAGGCCGGCGCGCCACCCTTCGACTGCCCGGCGCTGACGCCCCTCGCACTGGCCTCGCGCGCCTCGCCCCAGCGCTTCGCGCACATCAAGGGCGCCGGCTTCCCGGAGATCGGCGCGCCGACCTGCCCGCAGGTGATGGTGGACTACCCGGATCTCGCGGCCTTCCTGCTCGACCAGACCGTGGTGTTGACCGGCGAGGTCCGGACCCCCGGTCTGCTGCCCATCGTGGACAATACGGGGCTCGACCAGGCGATCGCCTCGGCCGGCGGGCTGTCGGACGCGGCCGACCTGCGCGTGGTGGAATTCGCGCGCGAACCCTCCGACCAGTCCGGCGCCATCCCGCTGGCCCGCACGCGGCTCGACCTCAGCAGCCGCAACTTCGCGGCGGTGCGGCTGTCGCCCCGCGACACCGTGCGCATCCCGCGATCCTTCGGCGACCGCGACACCGGCCCGGTCATCCTGGTCGGCGAATTCCTGCGCCCCGGGACCTACGACATCCGCCGCGGCGAACGCCTGTCGGAGGTCATCGCGCGCGCCGGCGGGCTCACGCCGCAGGCCTATCCCTATGGCGCCGTCTTCACCCGCGAATCCGTACGCCAGCGCCAGCAGGAAGGCTTCCAGCGCACCGCGCGCGAGCTGGAGACCAGCCTGATCCAGGTCGCCGCCGGCCAGGCCGTGGCCGGCACGCGCGGCGCGCAGACCGACCTCGGTTCCGCCATCAATGCCGGGCGCGAACTGGCGAACTCGCTGCGCGAAGCGCGCGCCGCCGGACGCATGGTGGTGGAATCCAACCCCGTCATCCTCGCCGCGCGCCCCGAACTCGATGTGCTGCTGGAACCCGGCGACATCATCGCCATGCCCAAGCGACCCAACGAGGTCACCGTGGTCGGCACCGTGCTCAACCCCGGCTCGCTGCAATTCCGCACCGGGTGGCGCGCCAGCGACTACGTCCGCGCCTCCGGCGGCACGCAACGCTTCGCCGACCCCTCCCGCGCCTTCATCGTGCTGCCGAACGGCCAATCGACCGCGGCCGGCCTGTCCGCCTGGCAACAAGGCGGCCCGCCCGTCCCACCAGGCAGCCTGGTGGTCGTGCCGCAAGACCCCTCCCCCTACGAAACCTGGGGCTTCATCCGCGACCTGACCCAAGTCCTCGGCCAGGTCTCCGTCTCGGCCGCGGCCCTCGCCGTGATCGCGCGCGAGGCGGGGAGGTAGGGCGCGGTGTTGAGGTCGCAGCCGGGAGGGCCAGCCCTCCCGGACCCTCCCGCGGGGGGGGAACCGCCCTCCAGACCTGGGGTCTTAAATGGCTGGGTTGGGGCAGGGGCTCGTCGGTGCCGCCGACCCAACCGGCGCACCATGCCCCTCCCCCAACCCAGCCATTCAGGTTCTCGCGGGTCCAGGGGCACGTATGCCCCCGGCGGGGGGTTCGGGGGGCTGGCCCCCCGCTGCGCCCTCGCCATCTGCGCCCTCCTCGCCGGCCCCGCACACGCTCAGGGCCTGGGTGGCGATGGGACAGGGTCGGACTGGGGTGGGGTTGGCCTGATCGAGATGCGCAATGCGCGGTTTCGGGCGGATGGGGTGGTTGAGGCGGGGGTGGCGTGGCGGCATCAGCGGCAGTTCTGGTTTGTCGGGTTCCAGGCCTTGCCCTGGTTGGAGACGACGTTCCGGGTGACGGAGCGGCTGAATGGCACGACCGGGTCGGGGATGGTTTCGGATCGGTCCTTCGACATCAAGATCCGGCTGTGGGACGAGCAGGAGTGGCGGCCGGCGCTGGCGGTCGGCATCCAGGACATCGCGGGCACCGGCATCTACGCGGGCGAATACCTGGTGGCGTCGAAGCGGTTCTGGGATTTCGACCTGTCGCTCGGGATCGGCTGGGGGCGGTTGGGCACCTATGCCGATGGCAACAATCCGCTGATGGATATCTGGAGTGGCTTCGGCGAGCGCACGCGCGATGTCGGGCGGGGCGGCACGCTGCGCTGGGGGTCGTATTTCCGCGGCGAGGATATCTCGATCTTCGGCGGCATCGAATGGAATGTGCCGGCGCTGCCCACGCCCTGGGGCGATATCGACGGGCTGCGCGCGAAGGTCGAGTTCAGCGGCGACAGGCTGCGCGACGAGCGCGGCGGGTATCCCGGGCGCACGACGAACCTGCGCGGGTATTCCGCCAGCCGGGTGAATGCCGGGCTGCAGTGGTCGAATGATTGGCTGGACCTTGGCGTGCATTGGGTGAACGGCACCGACCTGCTGCTGCGCGCGAGCGTGCGGATGGATGCGCATGACCCGCCGCGTGCGCCGCTGCCCGCGCCCCCGGCGATGACCGCGCGTGTGGAGGGCGGTTCGGCGGATTCGGCCGCGCTGGCGCCGCGGGTCTTCGCTGCGTTGCGCGAGGCACGCCTGCGCGGGACGGCTTTCGTGCTGGATGGCGAGGAGGCGCGCATCGCTGTCTCCGGCGGCCCCTTCCGCACGCTGGCGCAGGTCGCCGGGCGCGTGGCCCGCGCGGTGCAGCCGGTGCTGCCGCGCGCGGTCGAGCGCGTGCTGATCGCCTGGTCGCGCGACGGCGTCGAGATCGCGCGGCTGCTGGTGCTGCGCTCCGCCATCGAGGCCGCCGCGCGCGGCCATGGCAGTGCGGAGGAGATCTTCGCCACCGCCATCCTGATGCCGCCCGGCGAACCCTTCGAGGATGCCGCGCGCGCGCCGGGGCCCTTCATCGACTGGGGGATCGAACCGCGCCTGCGCGTCATCCTCGGCGACCCGTCGCGCACCGCGCTGTACCAGGCGGCGATCGGGGCGAATGCGCGCGTCGAACTGGGTGCGGGCTTCGCGATCGGCGGGGCGGTGGCGCAGGTGCTGGCGCAGAACATGGACGGCGCCGCGGCGTCGGATTCCGTGCTGCCGCGGGTGCGCTCGGACTACGCGCTCTATGCCGAGCAGGGGCGCAACCTGGCGGTCACGTCGCTCTATGGCGAACGCATGTGGTCGTTGGCGCCCGACGTGTTTGCGCGCGGCACCGTCGGGTATCTGGAACCGATGTTCGCCGGGGTCTCAGGCGAGATCCTGTGGCGCCCGCATGACCGCCCCTTCGCCATCGGGCTCGATGTCAACTACGTCGCGCAGCGCGACTACGACCAGCGCTTCGGGCTGCAGGACTACCGGGTCACGACCGGGCATCTCTCGCTGTATCTCGACCTGCCGTGGTGGAACCTGACCACCACGCTGCGCGGCGGGCGGTATCTCGCCGGCGACTGGGGCGGCACGGTCGAGGTGGCGCGGCGCTTCGATTCCGGCATCGAGGTCGGCGCCTTCGCCACCTTCACCGACGTGTCGTATGCGCGCTTCGGCGAAGGGTCCTTCGACAAGGGCATCTTCATCCGCGTGCCGCTCGACATCTTCGGCGTGCAGAGCCGGTCGAGCATCGGCGCGGTGATCCGCCCGACGCAGCGCGATGGCGGCCAGCGCCTGGCCGTGGAGAATCCGCTGTGGGAGACGACGCGCGACGGGCGCGAGGATTCGCTGCGCCGCGGCACGGCGTGGTTCACGCGATGAGGGGCGCCACGGGGGGCCAGCCCCCCACACCCGGGGTCATTCGGTCTTCGCGGGTCCGGGGGCACGTATGCCCCCGGCGGGTGGGTCCGGGAGGGCAGCGCCCTCCCGGTGCCCCTTCAGCCGAACGAGAAGTCATCCGTCGAGAGCGCCGCCACCGAGACATCCAGCAGCGTGACGCTCCCGCCCGTGAGCGCGGTGCCCCAGGCGATGACGGCATCGCCGTCGATGGTCTGGCTGAAGCGCAGGTCGTCGAAATCGTCCACGCCCTGCACCGCGATCTGGATCTTGTCGTTGGTGACCGAGAAGTCGGTGATGACATCCGCGAAGGTGCGGCCCTCGAAGCGGAAGGTGTCGTCGCCCGCGCCGCCGGTCATCAGGTCGTCGCCGCTGCCGGCCAGGACCAGGTCCGAACCCTCGCCGCCCAGCATGGTGTCGGCACCGGCGCCGCCGTCCAGCGTGTCGTGCTCGGCGCCGCCGTCCATCAGGTCGTTGCCCGCGCCGCCTGCCAGCGAATCGTCCCCATGCTCGCCGAACATGCGGTCGTTGGCGCCGCCGCCATCCAGCGTGTCGTTGTCGGCGCCGGCGAACATCTGGTCGGCGCCCCCGCCACCCAGCAGCAGGTCGTTGTCGCGGCCCGACCGCAGGATGTCGTTGCCGGCGCCGCCATCCAGCGTGTCGTTGCCGATGTCGTCGGTCAGGCGGTCGGCGCCGTCCTCGCCGCGGGCGACGTCATTGCCGATCCCGCCGTTCAGGCTGTCGTTGCCGATGCCGCCATGCAGCGTGTCGTCCTCGGCGCCGCCGAGGAGGGTGTCGTTGCCCGCGCCGCCGAACAGCTCGTCGTTGCCGGCCTCGCCTTCCAGGAGGTCGGCGCCGTCCTGGCCGAAGATCTCGTCATTGCCGGACCGGCCCAGGATGCGGTCGGCCAGGCTGGTGCCGAACAGGCGGTCATTGTCCTCGGTGCCGAAGATGGTGGGCATGGTGATCTCTCCCGTTGTTGGGCCTGCACCGGGAGGGTCCGGATGCGGCTGCCGGGACAACGCGGCGCCAGGGCGGCTTCTTCCGGGCCATCACGCAATGGTGTCCGGCAGGGCAGGGGGCGGCGGCCGGGCGCGGTCAGTGACTGTTGGATAATGCCGGCGCCGGGCTGCTGAATGCGCCGCCCGGCGCATTTTCAAACGTCGCTCAGCCTTCGCCCAGTTCGAGCGCCCGCCGATAGACGTCCCGGCGCTTCAGGCCGGTCGCCTCGGCCGCGCTGGCCGCCGCGTCGCGCAGGCTGAGCCCGGCGGCGAAGGCGGCGCGCAGCGCGGCGTCGAGGTCGGCCTCGCCGGCGGCCTCGGCCGGCGCGGGGCCGACCACGACGCAGATCTCCCCGCGCGCCTCGGCGGTCGCGTAGTGGTCCGCGAGGGTGCCGAGATCGTCGCGCCGCACTTCCTCGAACCGCTTGGTCAATTCGCGCGCGACCGCGGCGGGCCGCCCGGCGCCGAAGGCCGCGGCCATGGCGGCGAGCGATTCCGCCAGGCGGTGCGGGGCCTCGAAGAACACCAGAGTGGCGCCGAGCCCGGCGCGCTCCAGCCCGCGCAGCCGCGCGAGTTCCGCCGTCCGCGGCCCCGCGCGGGCCGGCAGGAAGCCGGCGAACAGAAAGGGGTGCGGCGGCAGGCCCGACAGCGACAGCGCCATCACCGCCGCATTCGGACCCGGCACGGCGGAGACCGCCACCCCGGCCTCGATCGCCGCGCGCACCAGCCGGTAGCCGGGATCGTTCACCAGCGGGGTCCCGGCATCCGACACCAGGGCGAAATGCTCGCCCGCCATCATGCGTTCGACCAGCCGGGGGGCTTGCGCGGCCTCATTGTGATCGTGCAAGGGGATCATGGTAGCCGCCACGCCCTGGCGCGCGAGCAATCCGCCGGTCACCCTGCTGTCCTCGCACAGCACGGCATCGGCGGCCTTCAGCGCGGCAAGGGCACGCGGCGACAGGTCGGCGAGGTTGCCGATCGGCGTCGCGACAAGCACCAGGCCCGGCCGCATGGCCGGACCACCGGGAGGATCCGAGGACCGTGTCCCTTCTGCCGCATCGCCTGCCACGCCGCTTCTCCGCGCTTGCCGTGCTGGCCCTTGTGGGCCTCGCGGCCTGCGGGGAGCAAGGGGCGGGGCCGATCGCCTCCCGCCAGCCGCTGCAGGAACCGGCGCGCAACCGCATCGCGCTGCTGTTGCCGCTGTCCGGGCCGCAGGCCTCGCTGGGCCGCGCGATGGAGCAGGCGGCCGAGCTCGCCATGTTCGAACGCGGCGGCCGCACCGTGGACTTCCTGCCGATGGATACCGGCAGCACGGCGTCCGGCGCGGCCGGTGCGGCCCGCCAGGCGGTCGGCGCGGGCGCGCGCGTGATCGTCGGGCCATTGACCGCCGCCGAGACCTCCGCCGCCTCGGCGCCCGCCCGGGCCGCGCGCATCCCGGTGATCGCCTTCACCAACGATGCCGCGCAATCCGGCCCCGGGGTCTGGACGCTGGGCGTCACGCCGGCCCAGCAGGTGCGCCGCGCGATGGGTGCCGCCATGTCGAACGGGGCGCAACGCTTCGCGGTGGCGGCGCCGGACGACGGCTTCGGCCGCGCCCTGGCCGCGGCGATGCGGTCGGTGGCGTCCGAATGGGGCCTGCCGGACCCGACCGTGGTGCTGCACCCGGCGCGCGCCAGCGGCGGGCAGGTGGCGCAGGAAATCGCGCAGCGCACCGCCGGCGCCGTCGACGCCGTGCTGATCGGCAGCACCGGGGCGCTGGCGCGCGGCATCGCGGCGGGGTTGGGCCCGGCCGGGCTGAATGCGCCGGCGCCGCGCATCCTGGGCCATGCGCTATGGGCGCAGGATGCGACGCTGGGGCAGGAACCCGCCTTGCATGGCGCGCTGTTCGCCGCCCCCGACCCGCGGTCGCGCGCCAGCTTCGATGCGCGCTTCGAAGGCGCCTTCGGCGAACGCCCGCCGCGCCTGGCCGGCATCGCCTATGACGCCGCCGGCGTGGCGGCGCGCGTGGTGCTGACGCCGCGCGGCCAGGCCGGCCCCAATACCGGCGAGGTGTTCGACGGCGTGGACGGCCCGGTGCGGCTGCAGCCGGAAGGGCTGGTGCAGCGGGGCCTGGCGTTGTTCGCGGTCGAGCCGAGCGGCGAGTCGCGCATGGTCGAGCGCGCGCCGGCCCCGGGCGCGGCCGGGTCCTGACGTCGCGCAGCGGCGCGCGCGCCATGTTCGGTGAGGCGCCGCGCGCCGCTCCCTGGTTTCGCGCCACGCTGGTCGTCGCGGGCGCGCCGTCCGCGATGCTGCTGCTGCTGGCGGCCATCGGCGAGCTCGCGCCGCGGCACGCGGCCGCCGCGTTGATCGTCACGCTCGCCAGCGGGGCGGCGGTGGCGCGCATCTGGCTCGGCAGCCTGGGGCGCCTGGCCCGGCAGATCCGCGCCGCCTCGGGCGGCGATGGCATGCCGGATCTCAGCGTGGCGCCGCTGCTGCCCTCGGTGCAGGACGTGGCCGATGGCGTGACGCGCCTGGCCCGCAGCCTGGCCGAGCGCGGCGCGCTGGTCGAACGCCTGCGCCGCGCCGACGCCGCCATCATCGAGGCCCTGCCCGACCCGCTGCTGGTGCTGGCCGCCGACCGCAGCGCGCTGCGCGCCAATCGCGCGGCGCGGGAGATGCTCGGCACCCGGGAGGGCACCGACCCGCGCGCCGGCGCAGCCACGCCGCCCGATGCCGCCGCGCTGCTGCGCCACCCGGCCCTGGCCGAGGCGCTGGACCAGGCGCTGTCCAGCGGCGCGCCGGCGGTGGCCGACCTGGTGCTGCCGGTGCCGGTGATGCGCGACGTGGCGGTGCAGGTGATCCCGATGGACCCGCCGCTGGCCGATGGCGGGCGCGTGATCGTGCTGCTGTCCGACCGCACGCGGGAACGCGCGGTGGAACGCATGCGCGCCGATTTCGTGGCGAATGCCAGCCATGAACTGCGCACGCCGCTGGCCAGCCTGATCGGCTTCATCGAGACGCTGCGCGGCCCCGCCGCCGACGACCCCGCCGCGCAGCAGCGCTTCCTGCAGATCATGGCCGAGCAATCGGACCGCATGCGGCGGCTGATCGACGACCTGCTCGGCCTGTCGCGCATCGAGCTCACGGAACACCAGACGCCGTCCGGCCGTGCCGACGTGGCCGCGGTGGCACGCGCCGAGGCCGATGCGATGGCGCCGATCCTGGCCGGGCGCAAGGCGAAGCTGGTGCTGGAGGTGGTGGATTGCGCCGCCGAACCGGCTGATGCCGACCAGCTGGCGCAGGTGATCCGCAACCTGCTGGACAACGCGATCCGCCACGGGCGCGACCGCGGCAGCATCCGCCTGGCGGTGGCGCCCGGCGCGGCGCCGGATGGCCGCGCCGGCGTGGTGCTGAGCGTGGCGGATGACGGCGCCGGCATTCCGCGCGACCACATCCCGCGCCTGACCGAACGCTTCTACCGCGTGGACAAGGGGCGCTCGCGCAGCGCCGGCGGCACGGGGCTCGGCCTCGCGATCGTCAAGCACATCGTCAACCGGCACCGCGGCACGCTCACGATCGAAAGCGAGGAAGGCGTCGGGACGACCTTCCGCGTCTGGCTGCCCGGCGGGTGACGGGGCGCAGGCTTGCCACCCCGGCGCGGCACCGCGCAGGATCGCGTCCATGACCGCCCCCAGCCCGATCCGCCCGCGCCGCGCGCAACCTGGCGAAGCCGAGGGCCTCCGCCGGCTCGTGGCCGATGCCTACGGGCACTATGTCGCGCGCCTGGGCAAGCCGCCCGGCCCGATGGTGGACGACTACGCGCAGCGGATCGCCGATGGCCAGGCCTGGGTGCTGGAAGCCGACGGCGCGCTGGTGGGCCTGGTCGTGCTGGAGGATGCCGACGACGCGCTGCTGCTCGACAATGTCGCGGTCGCGCCGGCCGCGCAGGGCAAGGGCCATGGCCGTGCGTTGATGACCTTCGCCGAGGCCGAGGCACGGCGGCGCGGCCATGCCGAGCTGCGGCTCTACACCCATGTCCTGATGACCGAGAACATCGCGCTCTATGGCCGGGTCGGCTTCCGCGAGACCGGCCGGGCCAGCGAGAAGGGCTTCGCGCGCGTGTACATGGCCAAGGCGCTGCGCTGACGCGCGCGGCAGGCACCCCGGTGCCCGCCCCCGCCGGCGCGGCGAAGGCATGGGCTGCGGATCCGGCCCGCCCAGGGGCAGGCCCGGCTGGCGTCACCCCGCCGCGAAGCGGTTCGCCGGCGCCGGGATGCCCAGGCTGTCGCGCAGGGTCGGCCCCGGATAGGCCGTGCGGAACAGCCCGCGCCGCTGCAGTTCGGGCACCACCAGCCGCACGAAATCATCCAGCGGCTTGGTGTAGAACGGGAACAGCAGGGTGAAGCCGTCGCAGGCACCCGCTTCGAACCATTCCTGCATGGTGTCGGCCACGCGCTTCGGCGTGCCGATGATGAGCTGGTGGCCGAGCGCGGTGCCGAGGTAGCGCGCCACCTGGCGGATGCTGAGGTTCTCGGCCCGCGCCTTCGCGACCAGGTGTTCCTGCCGCGCGCGCGCGGCGTTGGAGGGCGGCAGGTCGGGCAGCGGGCCGTCGATCGGATAGGCGTGGATGTCGAGGTCGCCGCACAGCCGTGCCAGCAGGCGCATGGCATTGGCTTCGTCCATCATGTCGGCCAGCGCGCCGGCGATGTCGTCGGCTTCCTGCTGGGTTTCGCCGAGGATGGTCATGAAGCCGGGCATGACGCGGACATGGTCGGGGTCGCGGCCATGGGCGGCGGCGCGGGCGCGGATGTCCTGGTAGAAGGCGATGCCTTCCGACAGCACGGATTGCGCGGTGAAGATCATGTCCGCGACGCGCGAGGCGAGCTTGCGGCCGTCATCGGACGAACCCGCCTGCGCGATGACGGGGCGGCCTTGCGGGGATCGCGGCAGGTTGAGCGGCCCGCGCACCCGGAAGAACTCGCCCTGGTGGTTGAGGATGTGGCCCTTGGATGGGTCGAGGTAGCGGCCGGACGCCTTGTCGCGGATGAAGGCGCCGTCCTCGAAGCTGTCCCACAGTCCGGCGCAGACGTCGAAGAATTCCTCGGCGCGTTCGTAGCGGTTGGCGTGGTCGGGGTGGCGGTCGAAGCCGTAGTTGCCGGCCTCGTCCTCGATCTGCGAGGTGACCAGGTTCCACCCCGCACGCCCGCCGGAGATATGGTCCACCGAGCCGAAGCGCCGCGCGATGGTATAGGGGTCGTTGTAGGTGGTGGTGGCGGTGGCGACCAACCCGATGTGCTTCGTGACGGGTGCCAGCGCCGCGATCAGCGTGGCCGGTTCGGGAAACACCTGGCGCCCCATGCCGGGCCGCCACGGCGATGCGCCATCCAGCCCCGCGCTGCCGTTCACCGCCGCGGTGTCCTGGAAGAACACGCAGTCGAGGCAGCCGCGTTCGGCGGTCTGCGCCATCTGCACGTAGTGCGCGAAGGACATGTCGGCTTCGGCGACCGCGAGCGGATGCCGCCAGCCGGCGGAATGGCTGCCCGGCGTGAAGAAGAAGGCGCCGAGGTGAAGCTGCTTCGTCATGGTGCGGGCCGGATCTCCGTGGCCATGGTGTACTGGTCGGCGCGCGGTGTCATGACCAGGCCGCGCTTCGCCCCCCAGGACGCCCCGACATGGAAGACGGGTGCGAGGGGCACGTTGTCGGCCACCCACCGGATCGCTTCCTGGGTCAGCCGTTCGCGCGTCTCGGGATCGAATTCGCTGTCCACGCGGTCGAGCATGGCGTCGAATTCCGCGTTGGAAAAGCGCGTGCGGTTCCACCCGCCATGCGCCCGCGCGGCGTTGGGCGTGCGCAGCAGCGCGGTCAGCCCCTCCGAGGCGATGCCGGACGATGATCCGAACATCGCCAGGTGCGCGGAGAGCTCCGGCGCGCCGCCGGGCGTGAGCGTCGCGCTGCGGCGCAGGTAGATCGGCATGGGCAGCGCCTCGACCAGAGTGCGGATGCCCACGGCGGTGAGCATCTGCCCGATCGCCTGGCAGGTGCGCGCATCGCCGGCGAAGCGGTCCTGCGTGCAATGCACGGTCAAGGTGAAGCCGTTGGGGTAGCCGGCCTCGGCCAGCAGCGCGCGGGCGCGGGCGGGGTTGAATTCGGGCAGGGGCAGGTTGGGCACATGGCCGATCAGGCCGGGGGCGGCGATCTGCCCGGTGGCGGTGGCGCCGCCTTCCATCACGCGGTCGGCCAGCGCCACGCGGTTGATGGCGTGGTTGATGGCGCGGCGCACGCGCAGGTCGCGCAGCGGGTTGCTGGGCAGCGGCTGGCCGTCCGCGCCGGTGATGTTGGGCACCTGCGCGCTCATGGCATCCAGGTAGAAATAGTGGGTGAAGACCGAATAGCCGTTCACCAGCTGGAGGTTCGCATTCTCACGCACGCGCTGGTGCAGGCCGGTCGGGACGTTGTCGATCACGTCGATGTCGCCGGCCAGCAGGGCGGCGACGCGCGCGCTGTCATTCGGCACGAAGCGGATCTGCACGCGCGCCCAGGGCTCGGGCGTGCCGCGCCAGTTCGGGCTGCGTTCGAAGGTGACGTCCTGCTGCGGCGTCCAGCGGCCCCAGCGATAGGGGCCGGTGCCGATGGCAGCGCGGCCGCCGTTGAAATCGGCATCCACCGCACCTTCCGCGGCTCGTGCGTTCAGGATGGCGATGGCCGCCAGGAAGTCCGGCTGCAGGGGCGTGGGCACGGTGGTGCGCACGATCAGCGTATGGGCATCGGGCGTCTCGACGCCGGCCACGTTGCGCACCGCGGCGGCATAGGTGCGCGGGCCGGTGGCGGCGCGCGCGCGCAGGATGGAAAACGCCGCATCGGCCGAGGTGAAGGGCGTGCCGTCATGGAACACGGCGTCGCGGCGCAGCCTGAATTCCCAGGTGACGGGATCGACCGACCGCCAGGATTCCGCCAGCTGCGGGCGTGGGCGCAGCGTCGCGTCCTGCGTCACCAGCGTTTCCCACACATGCAGCTGCGCGTTGCGGTTGGGCGTGAAGGTCTGGTGCGGGTCGGTGCCGTCCATCGACGCCTTGAAGGCGATGCGCAGGGTCTGCGCGCCGGCCGGCGCGGCGGCCGCCAGCAGCAGCGCCGCCGCGGCGAGGGTCGGGCGAAGGCGGGGCATGGGGTCACTCCTGCGCGGCGCGCGGCCCCGGCGGCCGCGACGTGAGCCTCGCATGGTTAGCAACCCGTGTGCCAGGGGCCGGCTGAACCGGCCCCCGGCCTGCTGTCAGACGATCTCGTAGTCGCTGGCGCGCAGCGCGCGCACGCCGTCGAGCTCGAAGGTCTCGCCGCCGATCGTCCAGAGGTCGCCGCCGGCATTGGCCAGCACGGCGTCGTCGGCGAAGCCCTCGAAGACCAGCTGGTCGCGGCCCAGCAGGCCGAAGCGGATGCTGTCGAAGTCGCGGATCACGTCGCCGTCGATCTCGCCGGCGCGCAGCACGAAGGTGTCGCGCCCGCCGCCGCCCGACATCACATCCGCGCCGGCGCCGCCGTCGATGGTATCGGCCGAGGCACCGCCGCGGATGGTGTCGTCGCCCGCGCCGCCGTCGAGCTCCGCGCGCGCGCGCGCCACCAGCCACGACCAGCGATCCTCGACATCGAGGCGGATCAGGTCGTCGCCGTCGCCGGCATCGATGTCGAAGCGGTTGGGGCGCCACAGCGAGCCCGTCTCGCCATCGACGCGGATGGTGTCGTCGCCGGCGCCGGTGGTCACGCTGGCGTGCTCGGCATCGCGGATGCGCAGGTCGATGGCGGCGTCGCGGTCCAGCGCGACATCGACGATGTCGAAGCCCTTCACCGTCAAAGCCTGGCCCACGAAGTCGGTCACCGCGACGGCATCGGCGCCGTGGCGCGCGGTGTCGCGCAGCACCGCCGCGCCGTCTTCGAGCCAGTCGAGCCGCGCCTGCGGGTCGCGCTGGCTGCCGATGGTGCGGCCGTTCTCCAGCTCGACCGCCAGCACGCGCACATCGCCATCGTCGCGGTCGAAGCGGCCGAGCGTCGCACCGGTGCTGTCATCGGCATCCGTGCTGTCCTGCAGGTCGGCGACCGCCGCGTTGCGATACAGCAGCCCGACACCGTCCTTCGGGCCCTGCGACAGCATGAACTCGATCGCCTCGGCCGGGCGCAGGTCGAGACCCACGATCAGCGGGTCGTGGTCCGAGGTGCGGTAGGGCACGGTGCCGTCGAAGATCGCCGCATCGCGCCCGAAATCGAGGTTGTAGTCCAGCGCATCGGCCTCGTCGGCGTTGATGTGCCAGGCCGCCGCGCCGGTCACGCGCCCGGCCAGCGCGTCATTCGCCAGCGCGTGGTCGAGCGAGCCGGTCAGCCCGTCGAACACGTAGGAATAGTCGTCCGGGTCCTCGAGGTTGGTATAGCCGGCGCCTTCCAGCAGCCGGATCGGGTCTTCCTTCGCATAGGCGTTGAGGTCGCCGATGATCAGCACGCCGTCGGTATCGGCCCCGGTCGGGTTGGTCTCCAGCCAGTCGACCAGCTCCTGCGCCTGCTGCACGCGCGTGGCGTTGGACAGGCCCTGGCCGTCGCCGGCATCGGCATCGCCGGGCAGGTCGGCGGCGGACGACTTCGACTTGAAGTGGTTGACCGTGACCGTGAAGGATTCGCCGCTGCCCAGGTGTTCGAAGCTGGCGGCGAGGGGCGCGCGGCCGGCATCGGCGATCAGCCCGTCCTCCAGCACGGCCACCGCGCTGCCGGGTGCCAGGCGCACCGCGTCGTTGCGGTAGATCATGCCGACCGCGATCGCATCGGTGCCGACGAAATCGACGCCCGGATTCACCCAGGACCAGACATCGGCGCCCGCATCGTCGTTCAGCTCGTTGACGATGATCTCGATCGCATTGCCCGCGGCGCCGGGGCGGAAGTCGTTCTCGAGTTCGATCAGCCCGATCACCTCGGCATCCAGCGCCGCCAGCGTGGTCACCAGCTTCTCGAGCTGGCGTTCGTATTCGGCCGTGCTGTTGGCGCCGCGCGGGTCGAAGCCGAGCGCGGTATCGTCGGCCGGGTTGTTCGTGCCGGTGTCGTTGATGGTGTTCAGCGTGGGGAAGAAGTTCAGCACGTTGAACGACGCCACCTGCAGCGTGCCGCCGACATCGGGCGGCGTCTCGGGCCGCGGCGTGCCTTCGTCGAAGCTATTGGCGCCGTCCTCGACCGAGCGCACGCGCCAGGTGGAGCCGCTCGCGCTGTTGCCGGCCCATTGGTAGTCCAGCACGCCGGTCAGCTCGGTGACGGTGTCGCCCATGCGCGGGGCATTGGCGGTGCTGTAGGTCGGGCCGAAGCCGTCCAGGGTGCCGATCGGCTGGTTCTGCGTGTTCAGCCCGTCATCATAGGTGATGGTGCGCGCGCCGACCTCGTCCAGCGAGGCCTGGTAGCCGGCAACGTCGGGCAGGTTGTCCTGGGTGAACTGCGACGGGCGGTCGCCGGCCACCAGCTTGATCTCGTTGAAGCGATCGAGCTGGAACTGCTCGGTCACCGTCAACGTCTGCGGCAGCGTGACCAGCATGCCTTCATAGGCTTCGAGGTCGGGCTGCACGTCGCCGTTCTGGCTGAGCGTGGTGCCGGCGGCGGGCAGCAGGATCTCGGCGGCGGTCGGCGCGGCGTTGCCGCTGTCCACAACTGTGACGGAGGTGGCGGTGATTTCCGTCTGGCCGAAATTCTCGCGCACCGTGCCGGTCACCAGAACCTTGTCGCCGATCGCGACATCGCCGGGCAGCGACCCCTGGAACACGAAGATGCCTTCCGAGGACAGCGCATTGCCATCGGCATCGGCGTCCTCCTCCTGGAGGTAGAAGCCGCCCAGGTTGCGCTTGGTGTCGGCGTCGCCGGTCTGGAAGTCGCCGACCACGATCGCCTCGATGGTGACGGTCTGGCCGACCAGCGTGCTGGCGGCGCCGGTGCCCTGCACGGTGCTGATCCGCACCACCTCGACATCGTCGTTGCGGATGGTGCCGGTGGCGCTGGCGGTGCCGATCACCGCGCCGCCGGTCGGGTCGGACAGGGTCACGGTGAAGCCTTCGCTGGCCTCGACCAGCGTGTCGCCGGCGACCGCGATGGTGATGGTCTTCTCGGTTTCGCCGGCGGCGAAGTCCACGGTGCCGGTCAGCGGGCCGGCGAAGTCATCCGCGCCGCCGGGCGCGGTCAGCGTCCAGGTGGCGCCGGCCTCGCCCTCGCCATTCGTGCGGGTCACGGTGAAGGTGAAGTCGGTGGTCCCCGCATTGCCCTCGGCCTTGTCGGCGGAGGCGGCGGCGATGGACAGGGTCTCGACCGGCCCGCCGCCGGCGCCGCTGGAGGTGACCAGGATGTCGTCGATGCCGACCCATTCGTCATTGCCGGCGGCGTTCGCGGTGATGATCCGCACCTGCACCTGCGGCTGGTTCTCCGCCTCGGCCGGCAGCACCACGCTGACCGGCGTCACCTGGGTCGCGAGCGAGGGGCCCGTGGTGGCATCGGCGATGGCGCCGGCGGGCAGGTTGGTCCAGGCGCCGGTCTCGCCGATGCGGTACTGCACCGCGATCGGCTGCACCGCGTTGTCGGTCGACCCGTCCAGGTCGCGCGCGTTGAAATTCAGGGTCACCGTGTTGCGCCCGGTGGTGTCGAGGAACACCACGAGATACGGCGCATCCGCCGTGCCGGATCCGTTCAGCGCGATGGTGGGGTTGGCGATCTCGAATTCCGCGACGCCCCCGGTCGAGAAGGTGTTCGGCGCCGTCTGGTTGGCGTTGACGTCCACCGTGACCGTGCCGTCGCCGGTCAGCAGCTGCGGGTCGGCACCGGTCGCCGAGGTCACGTCGTCACCACGATAGCCGATGATGGAGGGCACGCCGCTCCAGTCGTCGCTGGCCGCGATCAGCCCGGTATTGCTCCAATCCTGGCTGAGATTTCCAGCGGCGAGGTTGTGGTAGGTCGCGGACATGCGGCTGTCTCCTGGCGCGGCGCCGACTGGGCGGCGTTTCGGGCCGCAAGGTGTTCCTTCAACCACCCCCGCAACAAGGCGGCTGCCCGTTAAGATTCAGCGTCGGCCATGCGACGGAACCGCGACTTGCCGGCGCGCCGCGACGCGGTCACGCTGTCGTCACGCAAGGCGGAGGGCATGATGGCGCAGCGGCAGATGCATCTGGGCGTGTTCGTGCTGGGCACCGGCAACCACATCGCCGGCTGGCGCATGCCCGGCGCCTATGACAGCTTCCAGTCCCTGCCGGTCATCCAGCACATCGCGCGCATCGCCGAACGCGGCTGCTTCGACCTGCTGTTCCTGGGCGATGGCCTGGCGGCCGGCGTCAACGACCACCCATCCTTCACCGCGCGCTTCGAACCGATCACGATGCTGGCCGCACTCGCCGCGACCACCACGCATCTCGGCCTGGGCGCCACCATGTCCACGACCTACGAGGAACCCTTCAACGTCGCGCGCTTCTATGCATCGCTGGACCACCTGACCGGCGGGCGGGCGGCGTGGAATGCCGTGACGTCGTCCAACCCGCGATCCGCGCCGAATTTCGGCCGCCAGCACCCGCCGCATGACGCGCGCTACCGCGTGGCGGAGGAATTCATCGATGTCGTGACCGGGCTGTGGGATTGCTGGGACGACGGCGCCATCGTCGCGGAACGCGACACCGGCCGCTACATCGACGGTGCGAAGGTCCGCGCGCTCGACCACGAGGGCGAGTTCTTCAAGGTGAAGGGCCCGCTCAATATCGGGCGCTGCCCGCAGGGGCGGCCGATCGTGCTGCAGGCGGGGTCGTCGGAACCCGGGCTGAACCTGGCCGCCCGCACGGCGGATGTCGTGTTCTCCGTGGTGCAGGATCTCGATGAAGCCAAGGCCGCCTACGCCTCCCTGAAGGACCGCATGCCGCGCTACGGGCGCGCGCCGCAGGAGATCGCGGTGCTGCCCGGCGTCATGCCCATCCTGGGCCGCACGCGGCAGGAAGCGCGCGACACGCTCGACCAGCTGCAATCCTTCGTCACCTCGACCAACGCGGCGTCGCTGCTGTCGGGGCGGCTCGGCATCGATGTCTCGGGCTTCGCGCTGGACGACAAGGTGCCCGACCTGCCGCTGCCCGACACCTCGCACGGCTTCGCCCGCGCCATGCTGGCCAAGGCCAAGCGCGAGGGCATGACCTGGCGCGACATGCACAACCTGACCGGCGCGGCGCGCGGCCACTGGGTCATGGCCGGCACCGTCGCCGACATCGCCGACACCCTGCAGGAATGGTTCGAAAGCGGCGCGGCGGACGGCTTCAACATCCTGCCCGCCTGGTTCCCCGGCGCCTTCGACGGCTTCGTGGACGAGGTGGTGCCCGAGTTGCAGCGCCGCGGCCTGTTCCGCCGGCAGTACACCGCGACGACGCTGCGCGGGCACCTGGGGCTGGACATGCCGGCGAACCGCTTCTTCCCGCGCTAGTTGCCCCCGGCCGGCGCCGCCGCTATGCGGCATCCCTCATTCCGGCAAGGCGCCCCCCGCATGACCACCCTCGATATCCTCGGCATCGGCAACGCCATCGTCGACGTGCTGGCGCGATCCGACGATGCCTTCCTGGCCCGCCACGGCATGGCCAAGGGCGGCATGGCGCTGATCGGCACCGACCAGGCCGAGGCGATCTACGCCGCCATGGGCCCCGGCATGGAGAGCAGCGGCGGGTCGGCGGCCAATACCTGCGCCGCCGCCGCGGCACTCGGCGCCAAGGTCGGCTACCTCGGCAAGGTGGCGGACGACACGCTGGGCCAGGTGTTCCGCCACGACATCACCGCCGCCGGCGTGACCTTCCCGACGCCGCCGCTGTCCGGCGGTGCCCCCACCGCGCGCTGCCTGATCCTGGTCACGCCCGATGGCCAGCGCACCATGAACACCTTCCTGGGCGCCTGCGTGACCTTCGGGGAGGCCGACCTCGATGCCGCCGCCATCGCCGCCGCGCAGGTCACCTACCTGGAAGGCTACCTGTTCGACCCGCCGGCCGCGCAGGCGGCGTTCCGCGCCGCGGCGCGCATCGCCCATGCCGCCGGGCGCAAGGTCGCTATCACCCTGTCGGATGCCTTCTGCGTGGAACGCCACCGCGACGCCTTCCTGGCCTTCGTGCGCGACGAGGCCGACATCCTGTTCGCCAATGAATCCGAGATCACCGCGCTGTACCGCACGCCATCCTTCGACGAAGCCGCCGCCGCCGCGCGCCGCGATGTCGGCCTGGCGGCGCTGACGCGCAGCGAGAAGGGCAGCATCATCGTGGCGGGCGAGGCGACGCACAGCATCGCTGTCGTGCCCACCACCGTGGTCGACACCACCGGCGCCGGGGATGCCTATGCCGCGGGCTTCCTCGCCGCGCTGGCCGCGGGGCGGCCGCTGCCGGAATGCGGGCGCTGGGCCTCGGTCGCGGCGGCGGAGGCGATCAGCCATTTCGGCGCGCGGCCCCAGGCGGAGCTGAAGGCGCTGGTGGCCGGCGGGGCATAGAGACCGCTCGCAGCGGCGCCGTCCGGCGCATCCTGGGGGTCGGCCCCGGGCGGCGCCGGCGGTCAGCCCAGGCTTTCGAAGATCAGCATCGCCTCGCCCTTGCGCGTGTAGTCGGCGCAGGGGCTCATGCCGATATCGGTCATCACCGCGCGCGAGGCATGGTTCGTGTAGCGCGCCACGGCGATGATGCGCGCCAGCCCTGCCGCATGGCCGAAGGCCAGGGCCGCGCGCGCCGCCTCCCGCGCATAGCCCTTGCCGCGGCATTCCGGCCACAGCGCGTAGCGCAGCGCGATGCCACGCCCGTCGGGGCGTTCCATCAGGCCGCAAATGCCCAGGAAATCGCCGCTCGCGCGTTCGAAGACGCACCAGGTGCCGTAGCCGCGCACCTCCCAGAAATCGATGTCGTCCTCCAGCTCCTCGCGCGTGCGCTCGGGCGACCGCACGCCGTGCAGCATCCATCCGAACACGCGCTCATCGGCCTTGAGGCGGATGAGGTCCGGCAGGTTCTCGCGGCCCGGCGGGATCAGCATCAGCCGATCGGTGTTGACGATGCGGCTCGACTTCAGCGCCTGCATGGCCGCGCTCATCTGCGCTCTCCGGCGCAGGGGCGTGCGCGCCGGATCGCGGCTGGCCCGCAGAACGACAAGGACGGCTCCGGCGTCGCCGGCCTCACCTGGCGAGCGGCTTGTACTTGATCCGGTGCGGGTCGGTGGCGTGTTCGCCGAGTCGACGTCGCTTGTCCTCTTCGTAGGCCTCGAAATTCCCCTCGAACCACTCGACGTGGCTGTCGCCTTCGAAGGCCAGGATGTGCGTGGCGAGGCGGTCGAGGAAGAAGCGGTCGTGCGAGATGATCACCGCGCAGCCGGCGAAATCCATCAGCGCGTTTTCCAGCGCGCGCAGGGTTTCCACGTCGAGGTCGTTGGTCGGTTCGTCGAGCAGCAGCACGTTGTGCTCGCGCTTGAGCATCTTGGCCAGGTGCACGCGGTTGCGCTCGCCGCCCGACAGCGAACCGACCTTCTTCTGCTGGTCGCCGCCCTTGAAGTTGTAGGCCGCGCAGTACGCGCGGGAGGGCACCGACCGCTTGCCGATCGTGATCATGTCCTCGCCGCCCGAGATCTCCTGCCAGACCGACTTGCTGTCATCGAGGCTGTCGCGGGACTGGTCGACGTAGCCGAGCTGCACGCTCTCACCCACCACCAGCGTGCCGGCGTCCGGCTGCTCGCGGCCCATGATCATCTTGAACAGCGTGGTCTTGCCCGCGCCGTTCGGGCCGATCACGCCGACGATGCCGCCGGGCGGCAGCTTGAAGGACAGCTCGTCGATCAGCAGGGCATTGCCGTAGCCCTTGCGCAGCCCCTCCGCGACGATGACGGTGTTGCCCAGGCGCGGGGCGGGCGGGATGGCGATCTCGGTCGGGTCGGGCGCCTTGTCCTGGGACGCGCGCAGCAGGTCCTCATAGGCCGCGATGCGCGCCTTGGACTTCGCCTGGCGGGCCGACGGGCTGCGCCCGATCCAGTCGCGTTCCTCGGCGAGCTGGCGCTGGCGCGCGCTCTCCTCGCGCTCCTCCTGCGCCATGCGCTTGCGCTTCTGCTCCAGGTAGGTGGAGTAGTTGCCCTCATACGGAATGCCGCGGCCGCGATCGACCTCGAGAATCCACGACGTCACGTTGTCCAGGAAGTAGCGGTCGTGGGTCACGATCAACACCGTGCCCGTGTAGTCCTTCAGCGTGCGCTCCAGCCACGACACGGATTCCGCATCGAGGTGGTTGGTCGGCTCATCCAGCAGCAGCATGTCGGGCTTTTCCAGCAGCAGCCGGCACAGCGCGACCCGGCGGCGCTCGCCGCCCGACAGGTTGGTCACCGCGGCCTCGGGCGGCGGGCAGCGCAGCGCGTCCAGCGCGATCTCGACCTGGCGGTCGATCTCCCAGCCATTGGCGGCGTCGATCTTCTCCTGCAGCTCGGCCTGTTCGGCGAGCAGGGTGTTCATCTCGTCTTCCGACATCTCCTCGGCGAATTTCTCGGAGATTTCGTTGAAGCGCGCCATCCAGCCATTCAGCTCGGCGAAGGCCAGGCGCACATTCTCGCCGACCGTCAGGTTGGGGTCGAGTTCCGGCTCCTGGCTGAGGTAGCCCACGCGCACGCCCTCGGCCGCCCAGGCCTCGCCGCCGAATTCCTTGTCCTGGCCGGCCATGATGCGCATCAGCGTGGACTTGCCGGCGCCGTTCGGGCCCAGCACGCCAATCTTCACCCCCGGCAGGAAGGACAGGGTGATGCCTTTGAAGATCTCACGTCCGCCCGGATAGGACTTGGTAAGGTCTTTCATCACATAGACGTACTGGTAGGCGGCCATGGTGCGGGGACCTGCGTCTCGTCTGGGAAGGCGGGGTTCTACAGGGGCAGCCCCACCGCGCCAAGCAGCCCGCGAGACACGGCGACGGAGCCCGCCATGGAGCCCGAGACCTTCGAGGTGATGCTGCTGGCCACCATCCCCGGCGGCGGCATCCGGCACGGCCAATGGTACACCGACAGCGCGCATGGCGGGCTGGAGGCGGCGCAGTGGCGCTTCCGCGAACTCACGCAGGCCCTGGCGGACCCGCGCCTGGTGGTGGTGGTGGTCGCCTCCCGCTACGACGACCAGGCCGGACGGTACCGCGAACGCATCGTGGCGGCGCGGGCGGAGGGGTCGGCGCCGGCGCTCGCGGCCTCGCGCGCCCTGCCGGCCGCGGCCTGGCCGGCGCTGCGCCGGGCCTTCCGCAGGGCACCGCCGCCGGGCCTGTCGCCCCGGACCAGGCCGCGGCCCAAGCCGGTGCCGCGGCGGCGCATCGCGCGCGGGCTGGCCCTGCTGGGCGCGGCCGGCGCGGGGGTGGCGCTGCTCCTGATGTAGCGCCGCGGGCGCTGCGCCCGGCCACCCGGGGCCACACCCTTCCTTGCACAGTATCGTTGCGATGTCGCAGTCTGTCCTCACGAGAACGGGAGACGGCGCGCCATGGCCAATACGATCGTCCTGACCAACCAGGCGGGAACGGCCGCCTCCACGCCGCTGTACACGCTGGGCGCCACCGAATCCGACCGCATGTTCGTGGGCGCCGACGCCACGCTGACCACGACCGGGTCGAATTCCCCCGTCGTGCTGCTGCAGCGCCTGGCGAACGACCTGACCATCCTCGGCACGATCTACGCCGCGGGGGCGGACGGCATCCGCCTCGACCAGATCGGGCCGTCGCCGACGGTGGGCGCGCGCATCGACATCGGCGCCGGCGGCTATGTGCAGGGCGGGGTCGGATCCGGCATCGCGCTGATCGGCCTTGGCCACAGCGTGACCAATGCCGGGGAGATCGTCTCCGGCGGCCTCACGGGTTCGACGGGCACCGGCGCGGTGGTGTTCGGCAACAGCACGCTGGCCAATTCCGGCACCGGCCCGAACGTGCTGGTGAACAGCGGCCGGCTCTCGGGCTGGGAGAACGGCGTGTCGTCGCTGACCGCCAATACCCGCGTCGACAACAGCGGCACGATCAGCGGCAGCCGGTTCGATGGCGTGACCATCGGCGGCGCCGATGCGCGTGTCTTCAACAGCGGCACCATCACCGGCGGCACCGTCGGCGTGGACATCAACGCCGACGCCGCCTTCATCGGCAATGACGGGCGCATCTCGGGCGGCGTGGCGGGGGTGCTGCTGTCCTCCCAGGGCGGCACCCTGTCCAACAGCGGCAGCATCGAGGGCGGCATCCAGGGCGTGCTGGTCTCCAACGACGCGCAGATGACGGTGTTCAACACCGGCACCATCACCGGGCGCGAGAACGGCCTGGTGCTGGACAGCGCGAACAGCGTGACCGTGGTCAACGAGGGCACGCTGTCGGGCGACGGCGCCGGCGGGCGCGGCTTCGCCACCAGCGGGTCCGAGGCGATCGTGCTGATCAACACCGGCAGCATCAACGGCGTCACCATCGATGGCCGCTCCGCCCTGGTGCAGAACGACGGCGACATCGAGCGCGTCTTCATCTTCAGCGGCGCGTCGGGGGCCAATGGCGTCAACGTGCTGAACAACACCGGGCGGATCGGCGGCGAGACCGACGCGGTGTTCGGCACCATCACGATCGAGCAGGTGTTCAACGCCGGCACCATCCTGGGCAATATCGGCCTGGGCGGCGCGGCGGACCTGTATGACGGCACCGACGGCGTGGTGCTGAACGGGCGCATCTTCGGCGGCGACGGCAACGACACGCTGCTGGGGGGGCTGAAGCGCGACGTCATGCAGGGCGACAACGACGCCGACCTGATGCAGGGCGGGGCCGGCAACGACCTGATCGAGGGCAATGCCGGCGCCGATACGCTCGACGGCGGGGCCGGCGACGACATCCTGCGCCCCGGCGCGCAGCCCGACGTGATCGATGGCGGGGACGGGTTGCGCGACCAGCTCGACTACCTGGGATCGGTCCTGGCGGTGAACGTGAACCTCGCGACCCGCGAGGCCTTCGGCGGCGATGCGCTGGGCGACGACTTCGCGAACATCGAATGGGTCGCGGGCAGCGGCGCCAACGATACGCTGACCGGCGACGACCAGGCGAACACCCTGGTGGGGCGCAACGGCAACGACCTGCTGGCGGGCGCCGGCGGCAACGACATGCTGTCGGGCGAGATCGGCAATGACACGCTGACCGGCGGCGCGGGCGCGGACATCCTGCGCGGCGGGGTCGGGGCCGACCTGTTCCGCTTCAGCGCCGCCACCGACAGCGGCGCCCCGGGCCAGGTGCGTGACCGCATCGCCGATTTCTCCCGCGCGCAGCTCGATCGCATCGATGTGTTCCTGATCGACGCGGATGTGGTGGCCGCGGGCAACCAGGCCTTCACCTACATCGGCACCGCGGCGGCCTTCACCGGCACGGCGCAGCTGCGCAGCCAGGTGATCGGCGGGGATACCTACCTGTACGGCAATACCGACGGCGCGGCGGGCACCGCGGAGTTCTCCATCCGCATCGCCGGCAACGTGCCGCTGCAGGTGGGGGACTTCATCCTGTAGCGGGGTCGCATGGGCCCGGCAGGACTCGAACCTGCAACCAAACCGTTATGAGCGGTCCGCTCTGACCATTGAGCTACAGGCCCATGCGCCTGTGTGATTGCCCTCAGCCGGCCAGGAAATCAAACGCCGCGAGCGCCTGCACCCGGGCCACCGCCTCCAGCTCGGCCACATCGGCCCATTCATCGGCGCCGCCCATGTTGTGCGGGGTGGGGCCATAGACCACGGTCGGCAGGCCCAGCATGCGGAACCAGCGCGCATCGGAGCCGCCGACGCGCATGTTCACGGCGACCGGGCCGCCCAGCACTTCCTCGGCCGCGGCATGGGTGGCGCGGACGATGTCGGCGGCGGGGTCGGTATGGTTCGCTTCGAAGCAGCGCAGCACGCGCCACGCAATGCCCGGCAGCGGGCCGAGCCCGGCGGCCAGGGCCGCTTCCACCTGGGCGGCCGCGACGCCGACCGGCAGGCGGATGTCGCAGGCGGCGCGCGCCGCGGCCGGGACCAGGTTGGGCGCCGTGCCGCCGTCGATCCGCCCGATATTCACCGTGACGCTGCCCAGCACCCGCGCCTCGCCGGCACCGGCCAGGGCCTCGCTGATCGGCTGCGCGGCCGCGATGGCGGCGGTGACGGCCGGCGGCGCGGCCACCGGCAGGTCGCGCAGCCCCGCCACGACATCGAGCGCGGCGCGCAGCCGGTCGATCGCGTTCTCGCCCAGATGCACATGCGCGCCGTGGGCGGCGGTGCCGGTGGCCTCCAGCTCGATCCACAGGAAGCCCTTCTCGCCGAAGCGCAGCACGCGGGGCGAGCCGGCATCGCCGATGATCACCGCCTGCGCCTGCGCCAGGCCCGGCACGTGGTCGAGCAGCCATTTGGTGCCGAGCGGGCCCATCGATTCCTCGTCCCCCGCCAGGGTCAGCAACGCCTCCCCCCGCCAATCCGCCCGGTGTTGGGCCAGCAGCGCGAAGGCCAGGATGGCGGCCGCGATGCCGCCCTTCATGTCGGCCGCGCCGCGCCCGAACAGCCGCCCGTCGCGGATCTCGCCACCCAGCGGATCGACCGTCCAGGGCAGCGCCTCGTTGACCGGGTAGGTATCGAGGTGGCCGTTGAAGGCCAGGATGCGCCCGGGCCCGGCGCCGGCGATGCGGGCCACGACATTCGTCACCTCCGCCGAGGTCGCGTGCAGCGACACCTCGGCATCCGGCGCCAGGTCGCGCAGCAGGCTGGCGCAGGCCTCGGCGCAGGCGCGCACGTCGCCCGGCGGGTTCGGGGAGGGCACGGCGATCAGCCGGCGGGTGAGGGCGGCGACCTCCGGCGCGCGGGCATGGGCGGCGGCGGCGAAGGCGGTGCGGGCGGGGGTCATGGCCCGAGCCTGGGCGGCGCCGCGGCGGCGCGCAACCCGGGCGGCTTCCGCCGGCCGGGGCGCTCTGCTAGATCGCGCGCGCCGTCCCGCCGCCTGACCCGCCACGCAACCGCCAGACCCTGCAGCGCGCGATGCCTGCCGCCGGCCGGCGGGCACCGCGCCAAGGGACGCGCCGAACCGGAGAGCCTGCCCCATGCGTATCGACGCCATTCCCATCGGCAAGGACCCGCCGAACGACGTGAACGTCATCGTCGAGGTGCCGATCGGCGGCGAGCCGATCAAGTACGAGATGGACAAGGCCGCCGGCACGCTGTTCGTCGACCGCTTCCTGCACACGCCGATGCGCTACCCGGGCAATTACGGCTTCATCCCGCACACGCTGAGCGAGGATGGCGACCCGATCGACGTGCTGGTGGCGAACACCCGCCCGATCATCCCCGGCGCGGTGATTCGCGTGCGGCCCGTGGGCGTGATGAAAATGGAGGATGACGGCGGCGGGGACGAGAAGATCATCGCCGTGCCGGTGCCAAAGCTGACGCTGCGCTACCAGCATGTGCACAACTACACCGACATGCCGCGCATCACGATCGAGCAGATCCAGCACTTCTTCGAGCACTACAAGGACCTCGAGCCCGGCAAGTGGGTGAAGTTCATCGGCTGGGGCGATGCCGAGGAAGCCCGCCGGCTGATCACCGAGGCGATCGACCGCGCCAAGGTGTGATGCGGCGGCGGCTGGCCCTGCACGCGCTGGCCGCGATCCCGGCGGCGGTGGCCAGGCCGGCCGCCGCCACGGCCGTGACGGTCTGCACGCTGGTGGTGGATGCCGCGACCGGCGCCACGCTGCGCCACCAGGGCGCGGCCGACCAGCCCGCCACGCCCGCCTCGACCTTCAAGATCCCGCTCGCGCTGATGGGCTTCGACGCCGGTGTCCTGCGCGACGCGCATGACCCGGTGCTGTCCTTGCGCCCCGGCGACGCCGACTGGCTGCCCGAATGGCGGCAGCCCATCGATCCCGCCGCCTGGATGCGCCATTCGGTGGTCTGGTATTCGCAACGCATCACCCAGGCGCTCGGCGCGGCGCGCTTCCGGCGCACCGTGCGCGACTTCGGCTATGGCAATGCGGATGTCTCGGGCGATCCGGGGCGGGGGAACGGGCTGGCGCGGTCCTGGATCGGCTCCTCGCTGGAGATCACGCCGGCCGGGCAGGTGGCCTTCCTGCGGCGCCTGCTGCGCGGCGAGCTGCCGGTCTCGGGCCGGGCGCGGGCCATGACCGAGGCGCTGGTCGACCAGGGCGAGTACCCCCATGGCTGGCGCGTCTTCGGCAAGACCGGCGGCGCGCGGCACCGCGGCGCCGCGGAGCCATGGGGCTGGTTCGTCGGCTGGGCGCGGCGGGGCGACAGGACCGTAGTCTTCGCCCGCCTGGCACACGGGCGGCCGCCTGCGCCAGGATCCCCGGGCCCGGCGGCGCGCGATGCCTTCCTGGGCGATGTCTTCGACGGCCTGGACGGTTTATGACCGCCCGGGGCCGCGCTGCGCCGTTGCGCGACCCCTGAGGCCCCTCTAGCCTCCCTCCCCGCCTGCACAAGACGGGCACGAGACGGGCCGCCGCGGCGTCCCGCCGGACCTGTGACCAAGGGGGAGTCCTGAACTTGCTGACCGTTTGGCTGATCATCGTGATCGCGCTGGGGGCGTTGTCCATCGCCTATGGCGTCATCACCGCCAAGGACGTGCTGTCGCGCGATCCCGGCAACGAGCGCATGCAGGAGATCGCCAAGGCGATCCAGGAAGGCGCCAACGCGTATCTGAAGCGGCAATACACCACCATCGCCATCGTCGGCGCGGTGCTGTTCGTGCTGGTGGCCTGGCGGCTGGGCCTGACGGTCGCGATCGGCTTCCTGCTGGGCGCGGTGCTGTCGGGGGCGGCGGGCTTCATCGGCATGAACGTGTCGGTGCGGGCGAACCTGCGCACGGCGCAGGCCTCCACGGTCTCGCTCGCTGGCGGGCTGGATGTGGCGTTCAAGTCGGGTGCGATCACCGGCATGCTGGTGGCCGGCGGCGCGCTGCTGGGCGTGGCCGTGTATTTCTTCCTGCTGGTGGTTCTGGGCGGGCTGGAACCGAATGACCGCACCGTCATCGATGCGCTGGTGGCGCTCGGCTTCGGTGCCTCGCTGATCTCGATCTTCGCGCGGCTCGGCGGTGGCATCTTCACCAAGGGTGCGGATGTCGGCGGCGACATGGTCGGCAAGGTCGAGGCCGGCATCCCCGAGGATGACCCCCGCAACCCCGCCACCATCGCCGACAATGTCGGCGACAACGTGGGCGACTGCGCCGGCATGGCCGCCGACCTGTTCGAGACCTATGCGGTCACGATGGTCGCGACGATGGTGCTGGCCGCCATCGCCTTCGCCGGTTCGCCCTTCCTGAAGGCGGGCATGATCTTCCCGCTGGCGATCGGCGCGGTCTGCGTGGTGACGTCCATCGTCGGCACGTATTTCGTGAAGCTGCCGGCGTCCAACAACATCATGGGGGCGATGTATCGCGGCTTCGCGGTGACCGGCGTGCTGTCGCTGGTGGCCCTGCTGCCGCTGTCCTACATGATCTTCGGCTTCGGCACCGCGACGGCGGCGGGGGCGTCCTTCGGCGCCTTCTCGCTGTTCCTGTGCGGGGCGGTCGGGCTGATCGTGACGGCGCTGATCATCTACATCACCGAATACTACACCGGCACGAACTTCCGGCCGGTGAAGGCCATCGCGGAATCCTCGGTGACCGGCCACGGCACCAACGTGATCCGCGGCCTGGCGGTGTCGATGGAATCGACGGCGCTGCCGGCGCTGGTGATCATCTTTGGCATCCTGATCGCCTATGGGCTGGCGGGGCTGTATGGCATCGCCATCGCGGTGACCACGATGCTGGCGCTGGCCGGCATGGTGGTGGCGCTCGATGCCTTCGGGCCGGTCACCGACAATGCCGGCGGCATTGCCGAGATGGCTGGCCTGCCCAAGGAAATCCGCCAGACCACGGATGCGCTCGACGCCGTGGGCAATACCACCAAGGCGGTGACCAAGGGCTATGCGATCGGCTCGGCCGCACTCGGTGCGGTGGTGCTGTTCGCGGCGTACACGCAGGACCTGACCTACTTCATCACAAATGCGGTCCAGTACCCGTACTTCGCGGGGGTGACGGCGATCGACTTCTCGCTGGCCAATCCCTACGTCGTGGTGGGGCTGCTGTTCGGCGGCATGCTGCCCTACCTGTTCGGCGGCATGGCGATGACGGCGGTGGGCCGCGCGGCCATGAGCGTGGTCGAGGAAGTCCGGCGCCAGTTCAAGGAAAAGCCGGGCATCATGGAGGGCACCGAGAAGCCGGATTACGGCCGCGCGGTGGACATGCTGACCAAGGCGGCGATCAAGGAGATGATCATCCCCTCGCTGCTGCCGGTCCTCTCACCGCTGGTGATCTACTTCGGCATCCAGGCCATCGCGGGCAAGGCGCAGGCCTTCGCCGCACTGGGCGCGATGCTGCTGGGCGTGATCGTCAACGGGTTCTTCGTCGCGGTGTCGATGACCACCGGTGGTGGCGCGTGGGACAATGCGAAGAAGTACATCGAGGACGGCCACCATGGCGGCAAGGGTTCCGACGCGCACAAGGCGGCGGTGACCGGCGACACGGTGGGCGACCCGTACAAGGACACCGCCGGGCCGGCGGTGAACCCGATGATCAAGATCACCAACATCGTGGCGCTGCTGCTGCTGGCGATGCTGGCGCACTCGTAGTCTGCCTCAGGCGCCGGCGCCGCCATCCGGCGGCTTGGCTTTCGCGCCATGCACGGGTGCGCCGGCGGCTGAGGGTAGTCTGGGCGCGGTCGCGCCGTGCGCTCCCGGCCCGAGGCGAGAGCCTCGGGCCGCCAGGGTGCCGTGGTCGGGTTTTGAACGGGGCCGGCCGGAGCGATCCGCCGGCCCTTTTCAATTGCGGTTCAGGCCGTGGACGCGGCTGCCCAGGCGGTCCTTCTCGAAGGCTTCCTGGGCCAGGATGTCGTCCTCCGAATCCTTCGACGACGCGAGCCAGAGCACCGACACGTCGTATTCCTCAGGTGGTCGCGCCAGCTCGCGCAGGCCGAGATTGCCGGCATGGCCGTCCGCATAGGCCGACCAGCGCGCGAGGAAGCCCCCATCGCCATGCGCCGCGCCGACATACTGCGCGCCGGAGGTCCGATGAACGACCAGGTAGACGCCGCGCGCCGCCGCCAGCACCTGGCGCCAGGCTTCCGGCGCCACGGGAATCTCCGCGAGATTCAGGCACAGGCGCGCCCAGCCCGGGAAGGGCGGCTGCGCGCGCGGTACCAGCGCGACGATGGGCTTGGGTTGCCGCCAGGCATGCTGCACCCAGGCTCGGAAGCCCTCCCCCCAGTCGATCACCAGCCTGCCGCGATAGGCATCGAAGGCCGACAGGTGATGCAGGTCATAGACAATGCCTTCGGCCGGGACCTGTGGCTCCCGCGCAAAGGCGTTGAAATTCGGCCCGCGCCCCACGCCGGCCACGCTCCAGACCCCGATGAAGACCGTCCCCATGCCGGGCTCGAAGATGAAGGCGGCGATGTGGGTGGCGTCCCGGTAGGACTCCCCGCCATGCATCGCCTGGTAGCCGAGAAAGGCGGGGTCGAGCCGCAACGCCGCAGCGCGCAGCGCCGCATCGACGGCGCGACCGTGGCGGACCTCGCGGTGGCGCACCAGGCGCAGCCCGCGTGGCTGCAGCCCCCCGGCCACCAGAAGGTCGTTGAACGTCAGGACGGGTGCAGGCGCCATGCAGCGATGCTGGCACGCGTGGGCGGGGTGGGCGAGACGGCGCGGCGGCTCAATCCCGGTCGGGCCACGCCACCCCGATCCGCCCCGCCGCCCCCGCCAGCCGCCGGTCCGCCGACCACAGCCGCGCGCCGGGCGTCAGCAGCACGCTCGCCAGCAGATGCGCGTCGACCCAACCGATGCCCTGCCCGTGCAGCGCGTGGCGATCGATTAATCCCATCACTTCGGCATCCGTCGCGACGACCGCCTTCGGCAACCCGGCCATCCCGCCCAGCACCGCGGCGCGCGCGCGCAGCGTGCCGAGCGCGATCTCGCCCAGCACGCAGGGGTGCATCAGCACCTGGGCGGATTCCAGCAGCGGCGCCAGCGCGGCCTCGGTCCCCCGCAGATGGTCGATCCAGACCGAGGTATCGGCCAGGATCACTCCATGCGCCGGCGCGGCGGCGCCACGATGGCCGGCTCCGAACCCGCCAGGCGCGCCAGGCGCCGGGCGCTCTCGCGTTCGATCAGCGCCTTCAGCGCCTCCCGCACGAGGGCGGATTTCTCGCGCAGGCCGGTCAGGGCCTCGGCTTCCGACAGCAGCGTGTCGTCAAGGGCGAGCGTGGTTCTCATGCACGGGAACTGACATCGAATGATGCGCATTTCAATGCCGAACAATGATCCTGGCTGACGCGGGCGGTCCAAAGGCGGTTCCGGTCAAGCGCGCGGAGCGTTCCCGGCGACGGCCGCGATGCAACGACCAACGGCGGCGCGCCGCGGCCTGCCAGCCAATTTTGTAACCCGGGCTTGCGCCCCCGGCGCGACACGCCTTGATTGACCCCATGTCGAGGCTGCTCGCGGTCCTGTTCGCACTGACGGCGCTCGCCCCCGCGGCGCGCGCGCTGGAATCGTTGCCCGTCGCCTCCCCGCGCGCCACCGTCACCATCGTCTCCGACCACGCGCAGGTCACCCCCGGCCAGTCCTTCCGCCTGGCACTCCGCCAGCGCCTCGCCCCCGGCTGGCACACCTACTGGACCAACCCCGGCGATGCCGGGCAGCCGCCCGAGGTCACGCTCGACCTGCCCGCCGGCGCTACCGCTGCGCCGATGCGCTTCCCCGCCCCCCAGCGCATCCCCTTCGGCCCGCTGGTGAATTTCGGCTACGAGGGCGAACCGGTCTTCATCATCCCGGTCACCGCCCCCGCCGCCATGCGCCCCGGCGATGTCCTGACCATCGAGGCCCGCGGCGAATGGCTGGTCTGCGAGCAGGTCTGCATCCCCGAGGACGGCGCCTTCCGCATCGACATCCCGGTGGAAGCCACGCCTCGGCCCGCCAATACCGCCCTGTTCACCGCCGCCGAGGCCGCCGAACCGCGCCCCGGCCCCTTCACCGCGCGGATCGGCTTCGCCGGCACCACTGGCGCGATCGAGGTCGCGGGGCCGGACATCGCGCCCGGCGCGGTGCGCGACGCCTTCTTCTTCCCCATCGACCGCGACCTGGTCGCCAATGCAGCGCCGCAGGCCCTCAGCGTGACCGACGGCGCGCTGCGCCTGTCCCTCGTGCGCGGGGCGGCGCAGGCGCTGCCGGCGCAGCTCGGCGGCGTCGTCGCCATCACCGATTCGGCGGGGGTGCGCGGGGCCTACCTGGTCTCGGCGGCGCCCGGCGTGGTGCCGGAGGGTGGCGGGCTGCCGCTGTGGCAGACGGCGATCTTCGCGGCGCTGGGCGGGCTGATCCTGAACCTGATGCCCTGCGTCTTCCCGATCCTGGCCATGAAGGCGGTCGGCATCGCGCGGCTGTCGGGCGCGGCGCAGGGGCAGGTGCGGGCCCATGCGGCGTCCTACACGGCGGGCGTCGTGCTGTCCTTCGTCGCGCTCGGCGGTCTGCTGGTGGCGCTGCGCGCGGCGGGCGGCATGGCGGGCTGGGGCTTCCAGTTCACCCAGCCGGCCTTCGTGGCCGGCATGGCCTGGCTGATGCTGGCGGTCGGACTGAACCTGTCGGGCGTGTTCGCCGTGCGCGGCCCGGCCTCGGCAGGGCAGGGGCTCGCGGCGCAGGGCGGGCATGCCGGGTCGTTCTTCACCGGCGCGCTGGCGGTGCTGGTCGCCACCCCCTGCACCGCGCCCTTCATGGCGGCGGCGATCGGCGCGGCGCTGGCGATGGGGCCGATCGAGGCGATCGCGGTCTTCGCCGCGCTCGGCCTGGGCATGGCGCTGCCCTATGCGCTGCTGGGCATCGCGCCGGGCCTGGCGCGGCTGCTGCCGCGGCCCGGCGCCTGGATGGACCGGCTGAAGCAGGGCCTGGCCTTCCCGATGTATGCCGCCGCCGCCTGGCTGGTCTGGGTGCTGGCCGAACAATCCGGGCCGTCCGCCGTGCTGGCCGTGCTGCTCGGCGGGGTGCTGATCGGCTTCGGCGCCTGGGCCTGGGGGCTGTCGCGGGGCGCGGTCGGGCGCATCGCGGGTGCGGTGGCGCTGGCCGGCGCGCTGGCGCTGCTGCCGCTGGTGCAGGGCGCCACGCCGGCGGCCGCGCGCAGCACCGAGGCCACCGGCGAAGCCTGGTCCGAAGCCCGCGTCGCCGCGCTGCGCGCCGAGGGCCGGCCGGTCTTCGTGAACCTGACCGCGGCCTGGTGCATCACCTGCAAGGTGAACGAACGCATGGCGCTGGCGACCGAGGGCGTGCAGCGCGCCTTCGCCGAGCGCGGCGTGGCAACGCTGGTCGGCGACTGGACACGCGGCGACCCGGCCATCACCGCGCTGCTGCGCGCGCACCAGCGCGACGGCGTGCCGCTGTACCTGTTCTATCCCCCGGGCGGCGGCGCGCCGCGCCTGCTGCCGCAGATCCTCACGGAGGGGATCGTGCTGCAGGCCATCTCGGGGCCGCCCGGCACGGGTTGAGGCACCCGCCGCCGAGGCTTCGACCGCCCGCCCGGCAGGCGGCGACGGCGCGCGGCCGGGGCTGCGGTCAGGTGCCTGTGGCGCCTCCTGGCGATGCCGGGTGGCCAGGCAGGCGGCGCCACCGCCCGGCCGCGTTCCGGTGCGCCGGCCTGCGCGTTGGCATGCGCGGGGCAGCGTCGGGCGCGCCCCGTCGCGGCGCTTCCCGGTCGATCCCCGGCGGGATACGGTCCAAGCCCATGCCGTCACGCCGTCACGCGTTGCTGGTTGCGCCCATGCTGCTGGCCCTGCCGCGGCCGGCGCTGGCGGTGCGCCTTCGCGTCGGGGAGGTGACGGCGCTGTCCGGCACCGCCGCCGCGCTGTTCACCGGGGAGCCGCCGCGGGCGCTCTCGCCGGCCGCGCCGATCATGCTGGAGGACCTGCTGACCACCGGCCCGGCCGCGCGCCTGGCGTGCCGGCTGGAAGGCGGGATCGATGTCCGCATGGGGGAGAATGCCGCGTTGCGCGTCGATGCGCTGACCCTGCGGGGCCCGCGACCGGGCGTGGCGCTGCGCGGCTTCGGCGGCGCGCTGCTGCTCGAGGTGCCCCCGGCGGACCGGCGGGTGCCGGTCGATGTGACCCTGCCCTGGGCGCATATCGGCGTGCGCGGCACGCGCTTCTTCGCCGGCGTGGTGGATGGCGTGCACGCCGTGTTCGTCGCGCGCGGCCGGGTGCAGCTGCGGGTCGCCGGCGGCACCGTCCTGCTGGGCGAGGGCGAAGGCGTGGACGTGCCCTCCGATGGCATCCCAGGTGCCGTGCGTTCCTGGGCCGCCCCCCGCATCGCCCGCGCCCTGTCCCTGGTCGGCGCCTGAAGGCCGCGGTCCAGGGGGCCGTCGCCCCCTGGCGGGTGGGTCCGGGAGGGCAGAGCCCTCCCGCGCTACAGCCCCTGCGGTTGCCCCGCCACGATGGTCGCGATCCCCTCCGGCCTGAGCAGCCGCGTTGCGACCTGCGCGGCCTTGTCCCTGCTGACCGCCTGGAGCCGGTCGTTGCGCCCGTCCAGCCAGCCGATCGCGCGCCCGTTGCGCCGCATCGCCAGCAGCGTGGCGGCGATCCGCCGGCTGTCGGTGAATTGCAGCGGCAGGGACCCGGTCAGGAAGGCCACCGCCTCATCAAGCTCGGCCGCGGTCGGCCCGCTGGCGGCGAGGTCGGACCAGACCGACTTCGTGACCTCCAGCGCCTCGGCCACGCGGGCGTTCTCGGTGGCAAAGGCGCCGGTGATGACGCCGCCGCCGAACAGCGTGTCGAGCCCCACGCCGATGCCGTAGGTCAGGCCGCGCTGGACCCGCACGGCTTCCATCAGGCGGGAGGAGAAGCCGCCGCCGCCCAGGATGCGCAGCACGATCTGCGCCGCTTCCCAATCCGGGTCTGACGGGATGATGCCCGGCTGGCCCAGGATGATCTGCGATTGCGGGCTGGGCACCGGCAGCACCTGGCGGCCGAAGGCGGTGAAGGCCGGCAGCGGGGCGGGCGTGTCGGGCGCGCCGGGGGGCAGCGCGCCGAGCAGGTCCGGCAGCAGGGCGCGCAACTGTGCCGGGGTGATGGCGCCGGCGGCCGCGACCAGCACGCCGTCGCGGCGCAGCTGGGCCGCGAGGCCGGCGCGCATGCCATCGATGCTGACCGCGGCCAGGCTTTCCGCCGTGCCGGTGGCGGGGCGCCCGGCCGGGTGGGTCGGGAAGGCGGCCTGCCAGAAGGCGCGCCCGGCCTGGCCGCGCGGCGTTTCCAACGATTGCCGCGCCCCGGCGATGGCGCGCGCGCGCACCCGTTCCAGCGCATCGGCATCGAAGCGCGGCGCGGTCATCGCCAGCCGCGCCAGGCGCAGCGCATCGGGCAGCGCATCGGCCAGGCAGCGGAAGCCGGCTTCGAAGCTGTCGCGCCCGGCGGCGAAGGTCAGGCCGATCGCGTCATCGCGCAGCGCGTCCTGGAAGGCCAGGGCGCGCAGGTCGCCGGCACCTTCCATCAGCATGGCCGCGGCCATCGCCATGGTGCCTTCCTGGCCGGCCGGGTCGCGCGCCGCGCCGCCGGGCCAGGACCACGAGATCGAGACGACCGGTACGGAATGATCCTCGACCAGCCAGGCGGTGAGCGGGCCGGCCTCGACCACCTGGATCGGCAGGGTGAAGGGGGTGGTCATCACACGGCCTCCGGCAGCAGCCAGCCGGTGGTGACCCGCGGCGTGCCGAGCACGGCGCGCGCGGCCTCGGTCACCTCGGCCTGGGTCACGGCGCGCAGCCGGGCGGGCCAGAATTCCACCACGTCGGTCGGCAGGCCGATGGCGAGCACGCCGCCCAGCATGCGCGGCGCGGCGCCGAAGCCATCCAGCGCCAGCAGCGCGCCGGAGGAGAGCTGGCGGCGCGACCGCGCGACCTCGGCCTCGGTCGGGCCATCGGCCAGCAGGGTGGCGATGACCGCGGCGGTGGCCTGTTCCAGCCGTTCCGGCGCAACGCCGCGGCGCGGCACGGCATAGACCATGAACTCCGTCTCGCCCGCCGCCTCGCCGTCATAGGAAGCGCCGGCGGAGACCGCCAGGCCGGTCTCGACCAAGGCGGCGTGCAGGCGCGAGCCCTGGCCGCTGCCGAGCAGATGCGCGAGCACCTCCAGCGGCAGCGCGTGACGGGTCGCCCCGGCGGTCAGCGAGGGCGCCATCCAGGCCTGGAGCAGCAGCGCCTCGCGCGCTGTCGGTTCACGGCGGACCAGGCGGGGTTCGTGCGGGGTGGCGGGGGCGCGGGCACGGTCGCGCGCGGCACCCGGGCGGGCCGGGACGCGACCGTAGTGTTCCTCGGCCAGCGCGCGCAGCGTCGCCTCGTCCACCGCGCCGGAGACCACCAGCGTCGCGTTGTGGGGCGCGTAGAAGCGGTCGTAGAAGGCCACCAGGTCATCGCGGGTGATGGCGCGGATCTCGTCCTCCCAGCCGATGATCGGCCGGCCGGGCCAGGTCTGCGGGCCCCAGAGCGCGGCGCGGAAGGCTTCCTGGAAGCGCGCGCGGGCAGAGCTGTCGGTGCGCTGGCGGCGTTCCTCGATGACCACGGAGCGCTCGCTTTCCACCTGGTCGGCGGGGATCAGCGCGGCGGCGAAGCGGTCGGCCTCCATGCGCATGATGAGCGGCAGGCGGGAGGCCTCGACCTGCTGGTAATAGGCGGTGACGTCGCGCGAGGTGAAGGCGTTGTCGTTGCCGCCCTCGCGCCCCACGCGGCGGGAAAATTCGCCGTTGGCGACGTTGGGCGAGCCCTTGAACATCATGTGTTCGAGGAAATGCGCGACGCCGGAGCGGCCGGCCGGGTCCTCGGCGCCACCGGCGGCGTAGAACAGGTATTGCGCGACGACCGGCGCGCGGCGGTTTTCCGCCAGCACGACGCGTAGGCCGTTGGACAGCTGCCATTGCTTGGCGCCGAACAGCGGGCGGTCGGCCATTGGCGTGACGGGCGGCGCGGGTGGCGCGGCCTGGGCACGGGCGGAGGCCGGTGCGGCGGCGAGCGCGGCGGCGGCGGCGGCGAGGGTGGTGCGGCGGGTCAATCGGGGCATGGGGCGAAGATGGGGGTGCGGCCCGGCGGGGGGAAGCGTCCTTACGGAAGGGTATTGTCGGGAACAGGCGGGGTGGCAAGGGCGGCGCGGCGGCGGGCCTTTCGCTGGACTGCGGAGCGCACCGGGATCAGGCGCCAGTGACCAGGTTCGGATCGTGCGAAGCGCGATCCGGGAGCGCACGGCGCGACCGCGCCCAGACCATCAGCCCTGTCGGGTGCGGCAGCCCATGGCGCGAAGGCAAGCCGGCGGACGCCGGCGCCCGCCGTCTGAGGGCTCAAAACGTCTTTCTCAGAACCCCAGCCACTCGAAGAAGCTGCGCCGCCGCGGCTGGACCACCGGCGTCTCGCCGATATTGCCGTCGCGCCCGAGCGCCGCGTTCTCGCGCAGCCGCTGCGCCTCGCGGTTGGGGTCGACCGGCGTGCCCGGCGGCGGCGGGTCGCGCCAGAAGATCAGCCGGTCGGTCAGCGCGCGGTTGGGCTGATCGAGGCGCAGACTTTCCTCGTCCACCCGCCGGCGGATGTCGCCCGGCGCATCGGGGCCGGCACGCTGCAACAGCGCCGATTCGCCCACCGTGCTGCGCTGGTTCGGCGCGCGCCGGGGGTCGTCCAGCGACAGGCCCGGCACCAGCAGCGCCTCGGCCTGGTTGCGCGCGCTGCGTTCCTGCGGCCGCGGCGACCCCGGGCGCGGGGACGGCAGCGTGGTCATGTCCGGCGGCATGGACAGCGGCGCGCGGGTGGTGACCTGGAATTCGTCCGGCGCATCGCGCACCAGGCCCAGCGAACGGGTGGTGTTCGGCCCGCAGGCCGCGAGTGCCAGTGCCGCCGTGGCGGCCAGGACGGGGGTGTGGCGCATCCTCATGGCCCCTCCTTAGTCTCCGGCTTTGGCCGGAACAAGGCATCGGCGACCAGGGCCAGCACCCCGCAGACGATGGCCGCATCCGCCACGTTGAAGACATACCAGTGCCAGCCCCAGGCGTGGGCGTCCACGAAATCCACCACGGCGCCGAAACGGACCCGGTCGATGACGTTGCCGACCGCCCCGCCGATGACGGCGCCCAGCGCCACGGCGGTCAGGCGGTTCTCGGCCCGCACCAGCCAGCGCAGCAGGAAGCCGGCGATGGCGGCGGCCAGCAGGGCCAGGATGAGGTGGTTCCAGGCCCCCTCGCCCGAGAGCAGCCCGAAGGTGACACCGCGATTCCACACCATGGTGAGGTCGAGGCCGAAGGGACCGGCGGCGAATAGCGGGATCTGGCCGACCTCGGGCAGGCGGGCGACGTCCAGGATCCACCACTTGCTGGCCTGGTCGGCGACCAGGATGCCGGCGGCGATGGGGAGGCCGAGGCGCAGGCTCATGCGGGGGTGGTCCCGGGGGCGCTGCCCGCGAACCCTCGCCCGGGTGGCAGAGGCACGCGCCCTCGCGAGGCGGGGGCTCCGCCCCCACATCCCCGCCGGGGTGACAGTGTCACCCCGGACCCCGCCGTCATGTCAGGGACTCCACGGCGTCGGTGCAACGCAGGCAGAGGGTGGGGTGGTTGGCGGAGGTGCCGACCTCGGGCAACACGCGCCAGCAGCGGGCGCATTTGGTACCGGGAGCCGGATGGAACCGGGCCTTCGGACCCTGGGCCTCGGCATCCGCAACCGGAACCTCGGCCCGTTCATCGAGCAGCGTGAAGTCGGAAACGATGCAGACCTCCGCCCACTGGTCGCGCGTCAGCAGCGCATGATCCTCGCCGGGCGCGAACAAGGTCGGCATGGCCTGAAGGCTCGAGCCGATGGTGCCGCCCGCGCGCGCCTTCTCCAGTTCAGCGGTCACCACGCCGCGCAACTCCCGCACCCGCGCCCACTTCGCCGCCAGCGCCTCATCCTTCCACCCCTCAGGCACGAAGACGAAGTCGAGCAGATGCACGCTGCCCTCTTCCTCCGGAAACCGCGCCAGCCACGCCTCTTCCGCCGTGAACACCAGCACCGGCGCCAGCCACTTGCACAGGCAGCGATGCAGCACGTCCAGCACCGTGCGCGCCGCGCGCCGCCGCGGGCTGTCGGCGCGGTCGCAGTACAGCGCATCCTTGCGGATATCGAAGTAGAAGGCCGACAGGTCCGTCGCGCAGAAGGCGTGGATTTCGGGGTACACGCCCGACCAGTCATGCGTCGCCACCGCGTTCCGCACGCGGGCGTCGATCTCGGTCAGCCGATGCAGCACCCAGCGTTCGAGCTCCGGCAGCTCGGCATAAGGCACCGTCTCGGCCTCGCTGAACCCGTCCAGGCTGCCGAGCAGCCAGCGCAGCGTGTTGCGGATGCGGCGATACAGCTCCGCCTGCTGCTTCACGATCTCGGGGCCGATCCGCAGGTCGAGCGCGGTGTCGGAATTCATCACCCACAGGCGCAGGATGTCCGCGCCGTACTGCTTCATCACGTCCTGCGGCGCGGTGACGTTCCCCAGCGACTTCGACATCTTGCGGCCCTGCTCGTCGAGCACGAAGCCATGCGTCAGCACCGCCTTGAACGGTGCCACGCCATTCGTGCCCACGCTTTCGAGCAGCGAGGAATGGAACCAGCCGCGATGCTGGTCGGAACCCTCCAGGTACAGATCCGCCGGGAAATGCAGGCCGCGCGGCGGCAGCACGAAGGCGTGGGTGCTCCCGCTCTCGAACCACACATCCACGATGTCCATGACCTGTTCGTACTGCGCGGGGTCGCGGCCTTCGCCCAGGAAGCGCGCGGCGGCGCCGGGCTTGTACCAGGCGTCGGCACCCTCGGTGCGGAAGGCCTCGACCACGCGCGCGATGATGGCGGGGTCGCGCAGCGGTTCGCCCGTCGCGCGGTCCACGAACACCGGGATCGGCACGCCCCAGGCGCGCTGGCGGGAGATGCACCAGTCCGGCCGCGCCGCGATCATGGAATCGAGCCGGTTGCGCCCGGCCTCGGGCACGAAATGCGTCTGCGCGATCGCCTCGCGCGCCTTCTCGCGGATCGGGCGCGGATCGGCAGCCTCGTCGGCGGTGAAGGGGCGATCCATCGCGATGAACCATTGCGGCGTGGCCCGGAAGATCACCGGCTTCTTGGACCGCCAGGAATGCGGGTAGCTGTGCGTCAGCTTGCCCGTCGCCGCCAGTGTGCCGGCCGCGCGCATCGCCTCGTAGACCGCGGTATGCGCCTTGAACACATGCAGCCCGGTGAAGCCCGGCGCGTGCTGGGTGAAGGTGCCGTCGTCGTTGACGGTCTCGGGGATCGGCAGGCCGTGGACACGGCCGAGGTTGAAGTCGTCCTCGCCATGACCGGGCGCGATGTGCACGAAGCCGGTGCCGGCCTCGGTGGTGACGAAGTCGGCCGGCAGCACCGGCACGTCGAAATCGTAGCCCTGGCCGCGCAGCGGATGCGCGGCGATGGCATTCGCGAGTTCGGTGCCGGAGAGCTTCGCTTCGAGCCGCAGCATAAAGCCCGTCTCGTCGCCAAATGCTTCTTCGCGCGCGACCGCCAGAACGATCTTTTGGCCTGCCATCGCGAGCAGATGGTCGGGCTTATCCGGGATACGATCGCCGGGTCGTACGACGTGCGCGCCAACGTGGCCCATGACGGTATAGACGCCGTACTCAATCTCAGGCCCGTAAGCGACAGCGCGATTCCCCGGAATAGTCCAGGGCGTCGTTGTCCAGATCACGATCCTGGCACCGTCCAACGCAGCGTGCGAAGCATTCACGATCGGGAAAAGACCCCAAAGCGTCGGCGAGACATGGTCGTGGTATTCGATCTCGGCTTCCGCCAGCGCGGTCTTCTCGACCGGGCTCCACATCACCGGACGCAGCCCGCGATAGAGCGACCCGTTCAGCAGGAACTTGCCGATCTCCCCGGCGATCATCGCCTCGCTGTCGAAGTCCATCGTCGCGTAGCGGTTCGGCCAATCCCCGGCCACGCCCAGGCGCTGGAATTCCTCGGACTGCACGCCCAGCCAATGCTGGGCATAGGCGCGGCATTCGGCGCGGAAATCCAGCACCGGCACCGCATCCTTGTCGCGGCCCTTGGCGCGGTATTCCTCCTCGACCTTCCATTCGATCGGCAGGCCGTGGCAGTCCCAGCCCGGCACGTAGTTCGCGTCATGCCCGGCCATCTGGGACGCGCGGTTGATCACGTCCTTCAGGATCTTGTTCAGCGCGTGCCCGATATGCAGGTTGCCGTTCGCATAGGGCGGGCCGTCATGCAGCACGAAGCTCTCGCGCCCCTTGGACTGCGCGCGCAGCCGCTGCCACAGGCCCAGCCGCGCCCAGCGCTCCAGCATGGCGGGTTCGCGCTTGGGCAAATCCCCCTTCATGGGGAAGGCGGTCTTGGGCAGGAAGACGGTGCCGCGATAGTCGCGGGCGTCGGTCGGGCTGTCGGTCATCGGTGCCTGTCTCGGTGCGCCGGCGGCGGGCTGATGCTGCGGCCCTGGCCGGGTAGTGGAAAGCGCGCGTGAAAAGACCCGGCCCTCAGAGGAGGACCGGGAGGGTAATTCGCGCGGGCGCGTTCCAGGCCATGGCGGGGTTATGGGGAGGGCGGCGGCGGGGCGTCAAGCGGCGCGGCGTCCGGCCCGCCACGCGCGCACGGACCGCCCGGGTCTCGCGCCACCCACGACAGCATCCCGGAATGGCCGGGTGGGCGACAGGCCCGGTGCCGGATGCCAGGATGCGCCGCGCGGCGCATTCCCGAACGATCGCTCAGGCGATCACCACGAACTCCGCGGCCGACAGCGCCGGCGCGCCCTGCAGCACGGCGATCGCGACCGAGGCCGCGCCCCCCGCGCCATCGGCATCCCAGCGCAGCACCCCGGTCGCCGTGACATAGACCAGCTGCGCCTGGCCACCGGCGGCCACATCCAGGCTGAATCGCGCGGCATCCAGCGCGCCCTCGGCCAGGCCGCCGCCGAAGCCGGCGCGCGACAGCGCGACCACATCCTCCGCGGTGAAGTCCAGGATCCGATCGAGGCCCTGGCCGGGTGCCGCGAAGCGGAACTGGTCCGCGCCGGTGCCGCCCAGCAGGCGGTCGGCACCCGGCCCACCGGCCAGCGTATCGGCCCCGCCGGCGCCGGCCAGCGTGTCGTCGCCGCCGCCGCCGGTCAGCCGGTTCGCCGCGCCGTTGCCGGCAATGGCATTGGCGCCCGCATTGCCGTTCGCATTGACCGCCGCGCCGCCGATCAGCGTGGCCTTCTCGACCTCCGCCGCCAGGGTGACCGAGGCCAGCGACATCACGTGGTCGAAGCCCCCGCCCGCCTGTTCCAGCACGCGGTCCAGCCCGGAATTCAGCCGATAGAGGTCGTCGCCGGCCCCGCCCACCAGGCTGTCGATGCCGGGCCCGCCGTCCAGCGTGTCGTGGCCGCCCTCGCCGACCAGCGTATCGGCGCCGTCCAGCCCGAGGATGCGATCGGCGAAGGCGGTTGCGCGCGCGCTGTCGGCCGCGGCGCTGCCCAGGATGTCGGGCACGCCGTTCGGGTCGGCCTGGTGGCCGAACCACACATGGAAAACGCGCCCGCCATAAGGCCCGGCGCCGGAGGAGGTCTCCACCCCCACGCCGATGGCCAGGAACGGCGTGGTCCAGCCGCCGGTCTGCGCGATGACCGCGTTGTGGCCCGGCGATCCCTGCCAGCCGGCCAGCGCCGCGGCGATGGAGCCATAGCCCGCCGCGCTGATCTCATACCCATTGCCGGTATAGCCGGTGCCGATCCGCTCCGGCGCGTCCCACATCACCTGGGGCTGGCTGTGGTTGCCGAAATAGGGCGCATCGGACCACGAATGCAGGTTGGCACCCTCGGGCAGCACCAGGTTGGCGGCCCAGATGTTCTCGCGCGTGTCGAGCACGTGCCGCCCGGCCGTCGCGGTCAGGCCCTTCGACAGCGGGATGGCGGACAGGCCAAGCGTCGCCCGGTAGTCCATCATCAGGTGATAGAGCGCGAGCTCCTCAAGGCTGAGGCCGTCATGCGCGGTGGGCTGGGTGATGTCGACAGGCATGGTGCCGCCATCTCATGCCGTCGGCGGCGGCCGCGCAAGTGGCGCGTGCCGCGGCCGGCGGTGGCGCCGCCACCCCGGCGCCACGACCCGCTGTCGCCGGCATGTTCCCCGCCCCGCGGCAGCGCGCGGCACCGGCCATCAGCAGCCGTGGAAGCCCCCGCCCGGCAGCGGCGCGAATTCGAGGATGCCGCGCACCGCGAAGCCGCCGCCGGTCGGCGCGATCACCAGCGCGCCGCCTTCGGGAAAGGCGCGCCCGCCGACCGCATCCCCCGCCACCATGATGGCGGGCGTGCGGTGGCCCACCAGCACGCGGTTCACGCCGGCCGCGACGGGCATGGTGAACAGCCGCCGATGTTCCGCCAGCACCCAGTCGAGCCGCGCACCGGCGAAATCATCCGCCAGCAGGCTGTCGGTCACCACCACCCGGTCGGCGCCGAAGGCGTGTTCCGCGGTGTCGCGCGCGCGAAAGACCGGGCCCGCCAGCACCGGGCGTTCCAGCGGGATCCGCAGCTCCGCCAGCCGCGCGCCGATGCGCGCCGATTGCGCGCGCCCGGCGGGCGAGATGTTGCGCTGCCCGGCGCGGTCGCCGACGCGGAAGGTGGTGTCGCAAGCCTCCCCGCGCGTATCGGCGTGGCGGAAGAACAGCACGTGGCCGCCGGCGCGCAGGGCCGCGACCAGCGCGGCGCCCTGGGTGCTGTCGGCATCGACCGGGCGCAGCCGTTCGGCCCGCGCCGCGGCGGGCTGGACCAGGGCGGCGAGGATGCCTCGGCGAAGCCACATCCGCCTGGAATGGTCCCGGCTGCGCGGCTTGCCAAGCCTGTGGCAGTCTGGCGCGGGCCACCAACGGGACACGCCATGCCGAACGACGATGCCGATGCCGCCTGGTCCGCGCTGATGGCGCTGGCGCGCCGGCCCGGGGCGCGTGCCATCCGCCCGCTATTCGCGGCCGACCCGGAGCGTGCGGCGCGCTGCACGCATGGCGCGGGGGATGTGCTGCTCGACCTGTCGCGCAGCGCGGTGTCGGAGGATGTGCTGGCGGCGCTGCTGCGCCTGGCCCGCGCCACCGATGTGGCGGGCTTCCGCGACCGCATGCTGGGCGGGGCCGTGGTGAACCCGACCGAGGGCCGCGCCGCGCTGCACGCGGCACAGCGCGGCGGCGGCGATGCGGCGGTGCAGGCCACGCTCGCGCGCATGCAGGATTTCTGCGGCGCGGTGCATGGCGGCGCGCTGCGGGGTGCGACCGGCGCGCGCTTCACCGATGTGGTGAACATCGGCATCGGCGGGTCGGACCTCGGCCCGGCGATGGTGGCGCGTGCGCTGTGGACGCCGGCGGCGCCGATGCGCGCGCATTACCTGGCGAATGTCGATGCCCATGCCTGGGAGGAATTGCGCGCGCGGCTCGACCCCGCGCGCACGCTGGTGCTGGTGGCATCGAAAACCTTCACCACGCAGGAGACCATGACCAACGCCGCGCTGGTGCGCGCCTGGCTGGTCGCGGCACTTGGCGAGGCCGGCACCACGCACCTCGCGGCGCTGTCCACCAACCTGACCGCGGCGGCGGGTTTCGGCATCCCGGCGGAGCGCGTCTTCGGCTTCGCCGACACGGTGGGCGGGCGGTTCAGCCTCTGGAGCGCGATCGGGCTGTCGCTGGCGCTGGCGCTGGGCTGGAGCGCCTTCGCGGCGCTGCTGGCCGGCGCGCGCGCCATGGACGAGCACTTCGCCGCCGCGCCGCCCGCGGCCAGCCTGCCGCTGCTGCTCGCGCTGACCGAGCTGTGGCACGTGAACGGGCTGGGCTATCCGGCGCGCGCCGTGCTGCCCTATGACGAACGCCTGGCGCGCTTCCCGGCGCATCTGCAGCAGCTGGAAATGGAGAGCCTCGGCAAGGCGGTCGCGCTGGATGGCGGCATGGTGGCGCGCGCCACCGGGCCGGTGGTGTTCGGCGAACCGGGCACCAATGCGCAGCATTCCTTCATGCAGCTGATCCACCAGGGGCCGGTGCCGGTGCCGGTCGATGTCATCCTGGTGGCGAACCCCGACCACGCGCATGCCGACAGCCACCGCAAGCTGCTGGCCAATGGGCTGGCGCAGGCCGAGGCGCTGCTGGTCGGCAAGTCGCTGGCCGAGGTGCGGGCCGAGATGGCCGGCGCCGACGCGGCGCGCATCGCCGCCATCGCGCCGCACCGCGTCTTCACCGGCGACCGGCCGTCCAACGTCATCCTGATCCCGCGCCTGACCGCGGGCACGCTCGGCCAGCTGGTGGCGCTGTACGAACACAAGGTGGCGTGCCTGGGCGCGCTGTGGGGCATCAACCCCTTCGACCAATGGGGGGTCGAACTCGGCAAGGTGCTGGCCGGCGGCACGCTGGCCGCGCTGGAGGGGCGCGCGGCCGCGAAGCAGGCGGCGACGGCGGCGAGCGTCGCGGCCATCCTGCGGCTGCAGGGCGCGCCGTAGCCGCGCCGGCGCCGCGTCAGCCGCGCAGGGGCATCAGCGCGCGCACCGCGGCCTCGGCGCGGCGTGCGGTTTCCTCCCAGCCGGCGCGGCCGGCGGGCAGGTCGTGGCACGCAACCGGCGCGCCGATCCGCAGGCGCAGCTTCCCCGGCCTCGGGTAGCGCCGCGTCGGCGGCCAGGCGGCGAAGGCGCCGTCCAGGAAACACGGCACCACCGGCACCGCGCTGCCCGCCACCAGCGCGCCGATGCCGGGCTGGAAGCCGGCCATCACGCCATCGCGGCAGCGCGTGCCCTCGGGGAACAGGATATAGACCAGGCGGTCCTCGACCAGGCGTTCGCGCAGGGTGGCGATCTCGCTGGCCTTGGTGCGCTTGCGCCAGACCGGCAGCGCGTTCACCGCATAGGCGGCGAAGGCGGAGGACAGCGTCGAGGTGAAGAAGGTATCGCCGGCCGCCAGCGCATGGGCGCGCCGCGCCGTATCGCCCCGCAGCACGGCCGACAACGTCAGCGCATCGAGGTGGCTGGCGTGGTTGCCCACCAGCACGAAGGGCGCGGGGGGCAGGTGTTCGCGTCCCGTCACCTCCAGCCGATGGAAGGCCGCGAGGTACGCCCGCACCAGCGCCCGCCAGGCGCTGCCCAGCACCACCGACCCCAGCCCGCGTTCGCGCGAAAGCGACTTCAGCCGGTCGGCAGCGTCCAGCCCATGGTCGCGCGCCGGGCGCAGCTTGAAGTCCATCAGCCCCCCGTGATCAGCCGCCCCGGCTGCCCCATGCCGAAGCCCACGAAGAACTGGATGAAGTGGAAGGCGGCGGGTGCGACCAGCAGCAGCGAGTTGAAGCGGTCCAGCACGCCGCCATGGCCGGGCAGGATGGTGCCCATGTCCTTGATGCCGATGTCGCGCTTGATGGAGGACAGCATCAGGTCGCCCGCCTGCGCGCCGACACCGACGATGAACCCCAGCAGCAGCAGCCAATGCCACTGCGCCAGCGGCGTACCCGCGAAGATGAAGGACGACAGCACCGCGACCAGGATGGTGGTGACGACCAGCGCGCCCACCGCGCCCGAGATCGACTTGTTCGGGCTGGTCTGGGGCACCAGCTTCGGCCCGCCGATCAGCTTGCCGAAGGTGAAGGCCGCGACGTCCGACAGCGCCACCGTGGTCAGAAGCATCAGCAGGATCGGCCGGTAGCCGGGTTCGTTCGCCATGAAGGACAAATGCGCCAGCCCCGCGCCGAACAGCATGTAGGCGAAGATGCCCAGCGCGACACGCTGCACATACCCGGCCGGCCGGTCGCGCGGGATGGTGCCGATGATGATGACACCCACGGTCAGCGGCCACAGCGCCACGAAGAACCCGTACCAGTGGTCCAGCGCGGCGAAATTCGCCGTCAGGATGCCCAGCACCACGATGCCGGCCACCAGCGGCTCGCGGAACAGCCCCGTCGCGCGGTCGAATTCGCGCAGGCACGCCAGGCCGAGCAGCGTCACCGCGCCGATCACCCATTCGCGGCCGAGCAGCACCGGCACCATCATCAGCGGCAGCAGCAGGCACCAGGATGCGGTGCGCAGCCATAATTCGCGGCGCAGTTCCGGCGTGCCGCGGCCGCGCGCGGTCATCACGCCGATCACGCCGAAGGCCACCGCCACCACCAGCACGGCGGCGGCCACGATGCCGATGGTGACCGGGTGGTCGAAGGCGCCGTGGCGGGTCATCGCTTCGCCTCCAGCGCGGCGGCCGCGCGCGCCAGGCGCCGCCAGGCGGTGAACACCGACCCGATCGTGATCACCACCAGCACCACAACCACCGCATCGCCCCCGCCCCAGGCGCCCGGCACCACCACGCACCACAGCGCCAGCGCCGTGACCAGCGCCATGCGATGCTGCTTCGCCATCGGGCCACAGAAATCGGACGGCGCGCCGCCCGCGCGCGCGGTGGTCCGCACATAGGCCGTCAGCATCGCCGCCAGCGCCGCCACCAGACCCAGCGAGACCCATCCCGCCGCGACACCCAGCCCCACCAGCACCGCCGTATCCGACACGCGATCCGGCACCTCGTTGTACAATTCGCCGACCGGCGAGGCGACGCCGTGCCCGATCGCCACCATGCCATCCAGCAGGTTCGCCATCAGCCGCGCCTGCACCAGCAGCGCGCCCAGCACCCAGGACAGCCACGCCGCCCCAGGCAGCCACGCCACCGCCGCGAAGCACAGCCCGGCCAGCAGCCCGGCCGCCATGCCGGCCAGCGAGATCCCGTTCGGCGAGGCGCCACGCGCCACCAGCGCCGCCGCCATGCGCTGCGTGATGCCAAGGTTGCGCGCCGCGATCGGTCGCCGGTCCGCCTCGTTGGTCATGCCCCACCCCTGCCAGGGCGCGCAGCATGGCGCAGCGTGGCGCCGGCCGGAAGGAAGCGCTGCACAGGACGCGATTCCCGCCGCCGCCGAACTGCTCTACCAAGCCCCATGGACTCCGTCCCCCCGGCCGAGTCGCGTGGCGCGCCCCTGTCCCGCCCGGCCATCCGCCGCCTGTCCGAGACCACCGCCAACCGCATCGCCGCCGGCGAGGTGGTGGAACGCCCGGCCGCCGCCGTGAAGGAGATGGTCGAGAACGCGCTCGATGCCGGGGCTGCGCGCATCGCCGTGCTGCTCGAAGGCGGCGGCATGGACCGCATCCTGGTCGAGGATGACGGCTGCGGCATGGACGCCGCCGACCTGGCGCTGGCCATCGAGCGCCACGCGACCTCCAAGCTGCCCGAGGAAGCGACGCTGTTCCGCATCGCCACGCTGGGCTTCCGCGGCGAGGCGCTGCCGTCCATCGGCGCGGTGGCGCGGCTGTCCATCACCTCGCGCCCGGCTGGCGGCACCGCCCACCGCATCACCGTGGAAGGCGGCCATGTCGGCCCGGTCACCCCCGCCGCCGGCGCGCCCGGCACGCGCGTGGAGGTGCGCGACCTGTTCTTCGCCACCCCCGCGCGCCGCAAGTTCCTGCGCCACGCGCGGACCGAGGCCGACCACGCCATCGACGCGGTGCGCCGCCTGGCGCTGGCCTGGCCCGCCGTGGCCTTCCGCGTCGAAAGCGACGGGCGCGAGGCGCTGGTCCTGCCCGCCGCCGACTGGGACGGACGCATCCGCCAGGTGCTCGGCCCCGGCTTCGCGGCGGCCGCCGTGCCGGTCGAACATGTCGGCGCCAGCATCGACCTGCGCGGGCTGGCGGCGCTGCCCTCCTTCACCCGGCCGACCACCATGGGCCAGCATCTGGTGGTCAATCGCCGCCCGGTGCGCGACCCGCTGCTGCGCGTCGCGCTGCGCGTCGCCTATCGCGACCTGATCCCGCAGGGGCGGCATCCGGCGGCGGCGCTGTTCCTCGACATCCCGCCCGAGAGCGTGGACGTGAATGTCCACCCGATGAAGACCGAACTCCGCTTCCGCGAGGGCGATGCGGTGCGCGGCGCGGTGATCTCGGCGCTGCGGCGCGCGCTGGCGGTCGGCGCCGGCGCCGCGGTGGCGGTCGCCGGCCTCGGCGCCGGCAGCGCCACATCCTGGCCGTCCATCGCACGCACCTGGCCCGACGGCGGAGGGCCGGAGGTGGCCGGTGGTGTCGCGGTTCCAAGCCACGACACGGCGGCATCCGAGCGTCGCGACACGCCCGGCACATCGGAAGGCACGCCCGATCACGGGACGCCGCCTTTCGGCGCCGCCGCCTGGCACGTTCCCGGCGGTGATGGCACCGCCTGGCCACAAGCCGGCGCTGCCCCGCACGGCGCCGCCGGCGGCTTTGCCGAGGCGCTTGGCGCCCTTGCCCTGCACGCCGCGGCGCCGGTGCAACGCGCGCTCGGCCTGGTGCCGGCGGCGCCACGCGCCACCGCCACGATCGCGGAGCGCGCGCCCGAGCGCCATCCGCTCGGCCGCGCTCTGGCGCAGATCCTGGACACCTACGTGCTGGCCGAAGCGCCCGACGGCGCCCTGGTGCTGGTCGACCAGCACGCCGCGCATGAACGCCTGACGCATGAGGCGCTGGCGGCCCAGCTGGTCGAGGGCGGCGTGCGCGCGCAGCCGCTGCTGCTGCCCGCCGTGGTCGACCTGCCCGCGCCCGATGCCGCGCGGCTGCTCGACCATGCGCCCGCGCTGGCGCGGCTCGGCCTCGAGATCGAGGGCTTCGGCGGGGCCGCGGTGCTGGTGCGCGCGCTGCCGGCCCTGCTCGGCGCGCCCGACCCCGCCCCGCTGCTGCGCGACCTGGCGGAGGAACTGGCCGAACTCGGCGAGGCGGCCTCCCTGCAGCGGCGCCTGGATGCGGCGGTCGCGCGCCTGGCGTGCCATGGCAGCGTGCGCGCCGGGCGCCGCCTGCTGCCCGCCGAGATGGATGCGCTGCTGCGCGCGATGGAAGCCACGCCGCGCGCGGCCACCTGCAGCCACGGCCGGCCGACCGTGCTGCGGCTGGATGGCGCGGCGCTGGAGCGGATGTTCGGGCGGCGGTAGCGCGCCCTCAGCACCCCTCGCCCGGCGCCCGCAGCACATGCAGCCGTGCCGCCCCGTGGCTGCGCGTGGCGACCGGCGTGAAGCCCGGCAGGTCGAGCGGATCCTCCTCCGCCGTCTCCGCCACCACCAGCGCGCCGGGGGCGATCCAGCCGGCGGCGGCCAGCGCCGCCAGCGCGGTGGGCACCAGCCCCTTGCCATAGGGCGGGTCGAGGAAGACCAGGCCGCAGGGCACGCGCGCCGGCGGTGGGCGAGTCGCATCGGCGGCCAGCACCGCGCTGCGTGGGTCCTCGCGGCAGGCGGCGATATTGGCGCGCAGCGCGGCCAGCGCGGGGCGGCCCTTCTCGATGAAGGTGCAGTGGTCGGCACCGCGCGACAGCGCCTCAAGCCCCAGCGCGCCGGTGCCGGCGAAGGCATCGAGCACCAGCTGGTCCTGGATGGTGGTCCGCCCGCCCCAGGGCGCGTGCCACAGCATGTCGAACAGCGCCTGGCGGGCGCGCTCGGCGGTCGGGCGGGTGGCATCGCCGGGGGGCGCGACCAGCGTGCGCCCACGATGGCGCCCGGCGATGATGCGCATTGTTTATGCCCTCAGGCGGCGGGCGCCGGCCGTCCGGCCGGCTTGCCTGCGCGCCGTGGGCTGGTGCGCCGGGGGCGACGGGCGGGTGGGGCGCGGTCGCGCCGTGCGCTCCCGGATCGCGGCAGGGCCGCGATCCGAAGGATGTGGCGTCTCGCACCGGCCGGCTTGCCTGCGCGCCGGGGGCTGGTGCGCCGGGGGCGACGGGCGGGTTGGGCGCGGTCGCGCCGTGCGCTCCAGGATCGCGGCAGGGCGGCGATCCGAAGGATGCGGCGGTTCGC
>NZ_CAKKLX010000033.1 GCF_918698155.1 Roseomonas sp. CECT 9278 | reverse complement strand
CCGCGGCGGCGCCGCAGCGCCGCGAAGCCGCCAGCAGCCGCCAGGCCGCGGCGCGCCCCGCCGCCACCACCCGCCAGGCCTCGGCCAGCCGGACCCGCGATGCCCGCGGCACCCGCCAGGCCGCCACCCGCGCCAATGACCGCCAGCAGGCGGCGGCCAATTGCCGCGGCCGCAACTGCGCCCCGCGCACCCGCACCGTGTCCTGGCAGGGCGGGCTGGAGCCCGCCACCAATGCCCAGGCCCATGCCTGCCCCAGCGGCACGCTGGCGACCCTGGCGCATGGCCACGCCAACATCGTCCGCTGCATGCCCATGTAGCCGGCCAGCCTTGCCGGCGGCCGGGCCGCGGAGTAGGTAGCAGCGCGTTTTTGCGCACTGCACCAGACCCGAGGAAGCCTCATGGCCCGCAAGAAGATCGCGCTGATCGGCGCCGGCAATATCGGTGGCACGCTGGCCCACCTGATCGGCCTCAAGGAACTGGGCGACGTCGTCATGTTCGACGTCTTCCCCGGCGTGGCGGCGGGCAAGGCGCTCGACATCATGCAGTCCGGCCCGGTGGACGGGTTCGATTCTGCCATGGCCGGCACCGGCGACTATGCCGGCATCGCCGGTTCGGACGTGGTCATCATCACCGCCGGCTTCCCGCGCATGCCCGGCATGAGCCGCGACGACCTGGTGTCCAAGAACGCCGGCGTCATCGCCCAGGTGGCCGAGGGCGTGAAGACGCATTGCCCGAACGCCTTCGTCATCGTCATCACCAACCCGCTCGATGCGATGGTGTGGGTGTTCCAGCAGAAGTCCGGCCTGCCGGCCAACAAGGTGGTCGGCATGGCCGGCGTGCTGGATTCCAGCCGCTTCCGGCTGTTCCTGGCGCAGGAATTCAACGTCTCGGTCGAGGACGTGACCGCCTTCGTGCTGGGCGGCCATGGCGACACCATGGTGCCGCTGACGCGCTATTCCACGGTCGCCGGCATCCCGGTGCCCGACCTGGTGAAGATGGGCTGGACCACGCAGGAGAAGGTGGACGCGATCTGCGCCCGCACCGCCAATGGCGGCGGCGAGATCGTGAAGCTGCTGGAGAAGGGCTCCGCCTTCTACGCGCCGGCCGCGAGCGCGATCGCGATGGCCGAGAGCTACCTCAAGGACAAGAAGCGCGTGCTGCCCTGCGCCGCCTGGCTGACCGGCCAGTATGGCGTGAAGGACCTGTATGTCGGCGTGCCGGTGGTGATCGGCGCCGGCGGCGTGGAGCGCATCGTCGAGATCGAGCTGAACGCCACCGAGAAGGCCGCCTTCGACAAGTCCTGCGGCGCGGTGCAGGAACTGATCGACGCATCCAAGAAGCTGGTGGGCTGATCCACCCGGGCCCGGTGGCGACACCGGGCCTTTTTCCTGTCCGCCCCGTTTCAGGGAACCCCCCAGCATGAACATCCACGAATACCAGGGCAAGGAGCTGCTGCGCCGCTATGGCGTCGCGGTGCTCGACGGCCATGTCGCCTGGTCGGCCGACGAGGCAGTGGCCGCCGCCAGGCAGCTGCCCGGCCCGGTCTATGTCGTGAAGTCGCAGATCCATGCGGGCGGGCGCGGTGCCGGGCGCTTCAAGGAAGACCCGAACGGCAAGGGCGGCGTGCGCGTCGTGAAGTCGATCGAGGATGTGCGCGCCGCCGCCGAGGCGATGATCGGCAAGACGCTGGTCACCAAGCAGACCGGCCCCGAGGGCAAGGTCGTCAGCCGCGTCTATGTCGAGGATGGCTGCGACATCAAGCGCGAGCTGTATCTCGGCCTGCTGGTGGACCGCGCGACATCGCGCGTCACCATCATGGCCTCGGTCGAAGGCGGCATGGACATCGAGGAGGTGGCCGAGAACCACCCCGAGAAGATCCTGAAGGTCGCGGTCGACCCGGCCGCGGGGATTTCCGGCTTCCATTGCCGCAAGCTGGCCTTCGGGCTGGGGCTTGAGGGCAAGCAGGTGGCGTCCTTCACGAAGTTCGTCACCGCGCTGTACGGCGCCTTCGTCGAACTGGACTGCATGATCGTCGAGATCAACCCGCTGGTGGTGACCGGCGCGGGCGAGATCGTCGCGCTGGATGCCAAGGTGTCCTTCGACGACAGCGCGCTGTACCGCCACAAGGACCTCGAGGCCCTGCGCGACGACAGCGAGATGGACCCGAAGGAACTGGATGCCACCAAGAACGACCTGAACTATGTCGCGCTCGATGGCGAGATCGGCTGCATGGTGAACGGCGCGGGCCTGGCCATGGCGACGATGGACATCATCAAGCTGTACGGGTCGTCGCCGGCGAACTTCCTCGATGTGGGCGGCACCGCGAATGCGGCGCGCGTGACCGAGGCGTTCCGCATCATCACCTCCGACGCCAATGTGAAGGCCATCCTGGTCAACATCTTCGGCGGCATCGCCAAATGCGACATGATCGCCGAGGGCATTGTGGTGGCGAGCAAGAACCTCGACCTCAAGGTGCCGCTTGTGGTGCGCCTGGAAGGCACCAACGTGGAACTCGGCAAGAAGATCCTGGCCGAGAGCGGCCTTGCGATCATCCCCGCCGACAATCTTGCCGATGCCGCCCAAAAGGTGGTTGCGGCCGTGAAGGGGGCGTAAGGCCATGGCCGTTCTCGTCGACAAGACCACCCGCGTCATGACCCAGGGCTTCACCGGGGCCCAGGGCACGTTCCATGCGTCCCAGGGCATCGCCTATGGCAGCACCTATGTCGGCGGCACCACGCCCGGCAAGGGCGGCACGATGCACCCGGAACTGAACCTGCCGGTCTTCGACACGGTGGCGGAGTGCGTGGCGCGCACGCAGGCCAATGCGTCGGTCATCTACGTGCCCGCGCCCTTCGCCGCCGATGCCATCCTGGAAGCGATCGACGCGGAAGTGCCGCTGATCATCTGCATCACCGAGGGCATTCCCGTGCTCGACATGGTGCGCGTGAAGCGCGCGCTGTGCGGGTCGAAGTCGCTGCTGGTCGGGCCGAACTGCCCCGGCGTGATCACGCCGGAAGCCTGCAAGATCGGCATCATGCCCGGCCATATCCACAAGCGCGGGTCGGTCGGCGTGGTGTCGCGCTCGGGCACGCTCACCTACGAAGCGGTGGCGCAGACCACCGCGGCGGGGCTCGGCCAGTCATCCTGCGTGGGCATCGGCGGCGACCCGGTGAAGGGCATGGACTTCATCGACGTGCTCGAACTGTTCCTGAAGGACGACGAGACCAAGTCCATCGTCATGATCGGCGAGATCGGCGGGCAGTCCGAGATGATCGGCGCCGACTTCCTCAAGCGCGAGAATTTCGGCCCCGGCAAGCCGAACAAGCCCGTGGTCGGCTTCATCGCCGGCGCCACCGCCCCGCCGGGGCGGCGCATGGGCCATGCCGGCGCCGTCATCTCGGGCGGCAAGGACACCGCCGAGGCCAAGATGGAGGCCATGAAGGCGGCCGGCATCCATGTGGCCGACAGCCCCTCGGCGCTGGGGTCCACCATGGTGAAGGCCTTGAAGCGGTAATGCGCCGGCGGGGCGAAAGCCCTGCCACAAGGCGGCCATCCGCCCTATGTTAAGCGACGCCGCCGTACCCTCCACCCAGGGGCGGCGGCGACCCGCATCTGAGACCACCCGAGCGTGACATCCGGCGGCGCCGCCCGTCGGCACGGAGAAGACAATGGCCGGAGTTGACGTCCTCGCCACCGCGATGACCGGCGCGAATGCCGCGTACCTCGCCGACCTCTATGCCCGCTGGGCCGAGAAGCCCGACAGCGTCGACCCTTCGATGGCCGAGCTGTTCGCCGCGCTCAATGACGAGGCACGCGCGGTCCTGACCGACGCCACCGGCGCGTCCTGGGCGCCGCGCATCCGCGGCGCCTTCGGCCCCGACCCCGAGGCGCCCGCACCCACCGCCCGCCGCGCCACCGATGCCCCCGCCGCGCAGGCTGCCAATGCCGAGGCTGCGCGCCGCCAGGTGCTCGACAGCCTGCGCGCGCTGATGCTGATCCGCTCCTACCGCGTGCGCGGGCATCTGGAAGCGCAGCTCGACCCGCTCGGCCTGACCGCGCCCAAGGCGCATCCGGAGCTCGACCCGAAGACCTACGGCTTCAGCGAAGCCGACATGGACCGGCCGATCTTCCTCGACATGGTGCTGGGCCGCGACACCGCGACGCTGCGCGAGATCATGGCGATCTGCCGCGCCTCGTATTGCGGGCCGATCGGCGTCGAGTTCATGCATATCCAGGATCCCGACCAGAAATCCTGGATCCAGCGCCGCATCGAAGGCGCGCCCTGGCTGACCGCCTTCGACGTCGCCACCAAGACCGAACTGCTCGCCGACCTCACCAAGGCCGAGGGCTTCGAGGCCTTCTGCGCGCGCAAATTCGTCGGCACCAAGCGCTTCGGCCTGGAAGGCGGCGAATCCACCATCCCGGCGCTGGAAGCGGTGATCGAGACCGCCGTGCCGCTCGGCGTAAACGAGGTGGTGATCGGCATGGCCCATCGCGGCCGGCTGAACGTGCTCGTGAACACCGTGCGGAAGCCGTATCTCCAGGTGTTTTCCGAATTCAAGGGCGTGGGCGCCAACCCCGACGACGTGCAGGGGTCGGGCGACGTGAAGTACCACCTGGGCACCAGCACCGACATCGAGATCGGCGGGCGCATGGTGCACCTGTCGCTGCAGCCCAACCCCTCGCACCTCGAAGCGGTGGACCCCGTGGTGGCGGGCAAGGTGCGCGCGCGCCAGGACATGGCGGGCGACACCAAGGGTCGGCGGTCGGTCATGGGCATCCTGCTGCATGGCGACGCCGCCTTCGCCGGCCAGGGCGTGGTCTACGAGACGCTGGCGATGTCTCAGCTGATCGGCTACCGCACCGGCGGCACCATCCACATCATCACCAACAACCAGATCGGCTTCACCACCGTCGCCGCGCACGCCTATTCCGGCCTGTACTGCACCGACGTGGCCAAGGCGATCCAGGCGCCGATCCTGCACGTCAACGGCGACGACCCCGAGGCCGTGCTGTTCTGCGCCAAGATGTCCGCCGAATTCCGCATGGAATTCGGCGCCGACATCGTGCTCGACATCGTCTGCTACCGCCGCCATGGCCACAACGAGGGCGACGAGCCCGCCTTCACCCAGCCCATCATGTACAACCGCATCAAGGACATGCGGACCACGCGCACCCTGTATGCCGAGAAGCTGGTGCGCGAGGGCAGCCTGACCGCCGACCAGGCCAAGGCGATGTACGACGCCTTCAACGCGAAGCTCGAGGACGCCTTCGAGGCCGCGCAATCCTTCAAGCCGAACAAGGCCGATTGGCTGGAAGGCCATTGGTCCGGACTGAAGTCGGCCGGCGCCGGCGAGGAGGTCGAGAAGCTGCACGAGACCGCCGTGCCGCTCGACAGGCTGCGTGAGGTCGGCGCCGCGCTGTGCCGCGTGCCGGAGGGCTTCGGCGCCAACCCCAAGATCGTCCGGCAGCTCGACACCAAGCGCCAGTCGATCGACACCGGCGAAGGCATCGACTGGGCGACCGGCGAGGCGCTGGCCTTCGGCACGCTGCTGCTCGAAGGCCATCGCGTGCGCCTGTCCGGCGAGGACGTGCAGCGCGGCACCTTCTCCCACCGCCACGCCTACCTGATCGACCAGGCGACGCAGGCCGAATACGTCCCGCTGAACAACCTCCGCGAGGGCCAGCCGAAGTTCGAGGCGTTCAACTCGCTCCTGGCGGAATTCGGCGTGCTCGGCTTCGACTACGGCTATACCCTGGCCGACCCGAACACGCTGGTGCTGTGGGAAGGCCAGTTCGGCGACTTCGCCAATGGCGCGCAGGTCATCATCGACCAGTTCATCGCGTCCGGCGAAACCAAGTGGCTGCGCATGTCGGGCCTGGTGATGCTGCTGCCGCATGGCTACGAGGGCCAGGGGCCGGAGCATTCCTCAGCGCGCCTCGAACGCTACCTGCAGCTGTGCGCCGAGCGCAACATCCGGGTCTGCAACTTCACCACGCCGGCCAACTACTTCCATGCGCTGCGCCGCCAGCTCAAGGCGAACTACCGCAAGCCGCTGGTGGTGATGACGCCGAAGTCGCTGCTGCGCCACAAGCTCGCGGTCAGCAGCATCGCGGATTTCGGGCCCGGCAGCGCCTTCCGCTACGTGATCCCCGAGACCGACGCGATCGCGCCGGACGACCAGGTGAAGCGCGTCGTGCTGTGCACCGGCAAGGTCTATTACGACCTGCTGGCCGAACGGCGCGAGAAGGGCATCACCGACGTCGCCATCGTGCGCGTCGAGCAGATGTTCCCCTTCCCCGCCACCTCCCTGGCCAAGGCGCTGGCGCCCTACCGCAACGCCGAGGTGGTGTGGTGCCAGGAGGAACCCGAGAACATGGGCGCCTGGACCTTCATGGATCGCCGCATCGAGAAGGTGCTGAAGACCCTCGACATCCAGGCGAAGCGGCCCGAGTACATCGGCCGCGAGGATGCCGCGAGCCCGGCCACCGGCCTGGCGCGCATCCACCAGCAGCAGCAGGCCGCGCTGGTGCGCGCGGCGCTCGGGCTGTGACACCCGGACAGGCACTGCGGGCCACGCGGCCCGGCACGACACTGCGCGCCGCGACGCGCGCCCCGACGATCAACGGACGGCACACATGACCGACATCCTGGTTCCCACGCTCGGCGAGAGCGTTTCCTCCGCGACCGTGGCGCGCTGGCTCAAGAAGGCCGGCGAGGCGGTGGCCGCCGACGAGCCGCTGGTGGAACTCGAGACCGACAAGGTCACGGTCGAGGTCAACGCGCCCTCCGCCGGCGTGCTGGAAGCCATCGCCGCCGCCGAGGGCGCCGAGGTCGGCCCGGGCGCCGTGCTGGGGTCGATCGCCGCCGGTGGCGCGGCGGCAGCGCCGAAGCCCGCCGCCGCCGTGCCGCAGGTCGAAACCCCGCGCGCCGTGACCGGGCCGGTCGCCGTGCCGGGCGCGCCCACCGGCTCGGCGCCCGCCGCAGCGCAGGCCGCCGCCCCGCTGCCCGCCGCGGCCAAGATGATGGCCGAGACGGGGGCGAACGCCGCCGCGATCGGCGCGGGCACCGGCAAGGATGGCCGCATCACCAAGGGCGACGTGCTCGACTACCTGGCGCGCCCCGCACCCGCCGCCGCCGCGCCCGCCGCGCCCAGGCCCGCCCGTGCGATCGAAGCCGGCGAGGAGCGCGTGAAGATGACGCGCCTGCGCGCCACCATCGCGCGCCGCCTGAAGGAAGCGCAGAACACCGCCGCCATGCTCACCACCTTCAACGAGGTGGACATGGGTGCCGCGATGGCGCTGCGCGCCGAATACAAGGACGCGTTCGAGAAGAAGCACGGCGTGAAGCTCGGCTTCATGTCCTTCTTCGTGAAGGCGGCCGTCGCCGCGCTGAAGGAATTCCCGGCGGTGAACGCCGAGATCGACGGCGACGAGATCGTCTACAAGAACTTCGTCCACATGGGCATCGCGGTGGGCGGCCCCTCCGGCCTGGTGGTGCCCGTGCTGCGCCACGCCGACAGCCTGTCCTTCGCCGAGATCGAGAAGACCATCGGCGCCTATGGCAGGAAGGCGCGCGACGGCGCGCTGAAGCTCGATGACCTGGCCGGCGGGTCCTTCACCATCACCAATGGCGGCATCTATGGCTCGCTGATGTCCACGCCCATCCTGAACCCGCCGCAGTCGGGCATCCTGGGCATGCACAAGATCCAGGACCGCCCGATGGCGGTGAATGGCAAGGTCGAGATCCGCCCGATGATGTACATCGCGCTGTCCTACGACCACCGCATCGTCGACGGGAAGGAAGCCGTCTCCTTCCTGGTGCGCGTGAAGGAAAGCATCGAGGATCCGCGGCGTCTGATGCTCGACATCTGACCCGCCCGGCCGCGCCGGCAACAGGCGCGGCCCAATCCAGAAAGGAAAGCCACCATGCGAAGCCGGGACGGCCAGTTCTCCGACGCGCGCCCGATCCAGCGCAGCCGCGGCGAAAAGGAAAAGCTGCTGCGCGAGCTCAAGGACACCCTCGCGGGCCTGAAGCCGCACGCCTCGCCCTCGATGCGCACCACGCTGGTGGCGCGCATCCGCGAGATCGAGGCCGAGCTCGGCATGAGCGGCAAGAAGTAGCCGCCCACGCGCGGCGGTCTGCGCCGGCGTCTCGCCGGCCACCAGGTGGTAGACGCGATGGAAATGGAAGGGCGAGAAGGCTGCCGCCTCGGCCAGCGCCTCCAGCCCCGGCGGGTCGTGCGGGCGGGCGGCGATCAGCGCCATGGCGCGGGCGATGCGCGTGGCGTGGTCCTGCCCGGTCCTGCTGCGTCGCGACATCGCCGCTCCTCCTGTCCGCCTCGCCTCATGGCACGATGCCACTTGATCGCGCTTGCGCAGTTGCGCCGGCGCCGCCGCGGATGATGATGCGCCGATGTCGCGCATCGCCATCGGCACCATCCTGCCCTCCTCGAATCGCGTGGTGGAGCGCACCACCGCGGCGCTGTTGCGCCACCTGCCCGGCATCGACCATTGCGTCGCGCGCATCCCCTACGCGCCGGACGGCAGCGGCCAGCCGCCGGGCGCCTACGACGCGGCCTCCTACGCCACCGCCGCGCGGCTGCTGGGCCATGCCGGCGTCGCGGCGGTGTGCTGGAACGGCACGCGCGGCGCCGCCCTGGGCCTGCCCGCCGACCGCGCCCTGGCGGCGACCCTGGCCGCCGAGGCGCGGTGCCCCGCCACCACCACCGCGCTGTTCGCCGCCGCCTGGCTGCATCGCCGCGGGGCGCGGCGAATCGCGCTGATCCTGCCCGGCACCGCGGCCGAGGGCACCGCCCACATCGCCGGCTTCGCCGCCGAGGGCATCGAGACCCTCGCCGCCGAAGGCCTCGACTGCCCGGACAACCTCTCCGCCGCCGCGGTGCCTGACGGCGCAATCGTTTCTGCCGCGCGGCGCCTGTCGGCCGCGGTGGCGCCGGATGCCATCCTGGTCTGGAGCACCAACCTGCCCGGCCTGCCCTGCATGGCGCCGCTGGAAGCCGAGTTCGGCATCCCGGTGCTCGACAGCGCCGCGCTCGGCGTGGCGGCGCTGCTGGACGCCGCCGGCATCGACCCCGCGCCGCTGGGCCCGCTCGGGCGCGTGTTCGCCGCCCCCTGAATCACTTCATCGCCGCGGCGCGCATCCACGGGCATTCACCGCGCGTAGGGCTTCCGAATGCCCGCCGGAGCGCATCATGTCCCGCCGTCTCCCCGCCGCCATCCTCGCCGTAGCCCTGCTGCTCCCGGGCCTCGCGCAGGCCAGCCCGCTCGCCGGGACCTGGCGCGCCGCGCAGGGCGGGCAGGCGGTCGAGATCACGCTTGAGGCCGATGGCCGCTTCGCGCGCCGCGACCGCGGGCCGGACGGCCGCGCCATAACCGTCTCCGGCCACTGGACGCTGGAGGATGCCGGCCCCTGGCTGCGCCTGACGATCGAGGACTGGGCGCCGCGCCGCGCCTGCGGCCTGGTCGGCTGCACGCCGATCCGCATGCTGCCCCACGAGACCTACCGCTACGCCCTGCAGCCCGACGGCACGCTGCTGCTCGAGGATACCGGCGGGCGCATCGCCCTGCGGCGGGAGGGCTGAGGCCATGACGCCACGCCCCGGCCGCGAAGGCTCCGCCCTCGCCCTGGCGGAGGACCTCGATCAGTGCCGCGCCGGCTTCGGTGCGCTGCTCGCACGCGCCGACCTGCCCGCCGCCGCCGCCGCGGAGCTGCGCCGGCGCTACGGCGAAGCGCATCGCGCCTACCACGATGCCGCCCATGTCGGGCTGCTCTGGCTGCGCCACCTGCTGCATGGCGGCGACCCGGGGGACCGCGACCTCGCACTCGCCATCCTGTTCCACGACGCGATCTACGACCCGATGGCGAAGGACAATGAGGAGGCCTCGGCGGCGCTGCTCGCGCAGCTGGTGCCGGGCGACACCGCCTGGGCGCAGGACGCCATCCGCGCCACCGCCGACCACCTGGGCCATGCGGGCACGGATTGCCGGGTGCACCGGCTGCTCGACCTCGACCTGACCCCGCTGGCGGAATCGCCCGCGGTGTTCGACCGCAACACCGGCTTCCTGCGGCGCGAATACGCGGCGGTGGACGACGCGCGCTGGCGCGCCGGGCGCGGCGCGGTGCTGGCGCGCTTCCTGGAGGCACCGAGAATCTTCCGCACGCGCCTGTCCACCATCTACGAGGCGCGGGCGCGCGAGAACCTCACGGCGGCGCTGGCGGACCTCCGCGCGGCGGCATGAAGCGGAAGGCGCCGGCGGTGACCAGGCCGAGCGCCAGCCCCTCCAGCGCGCCGCCGACCAGCCCGCCGATCACCAGCGATGCCGGGCCCATCGATGCCGGCCCGGCCAGCCAGCGCATGCTGCCCAGCAGCGCGCCGAGCATGAACCCCACCATCACCACCCGCGTCCAGCCGGCGCGCCCGGCCACCACCCGGTCCAGCACGCGCCCCTGCGCCTGGCCATAGAGCAGCCCGCCCACCACGCCCTTCAGCGCGGCGCCCATCAGCACGAACATCTCGATCGGCATGCCGACGGCCCGCTGCGCCAGCACGCCATAGACCAGCCCCACCACCAGCGCGGTCAGGTAGCCGGCCACGGCGGTCGCGCCGATCCAGGTGCCCAGCGGCAGGTCGTCATAGGCCTGGCGCATCACCGCGCCCTGCGCCGCGGCCAGGCAGGCGCCCAGCACCGCCCCGCCGCCGGCCTGCAGCAGCGGCGCGACCATGCCGCCAAGCCCCGGCGCCAGCGCCGGCAATACCAGCGCGTTCCACACGGCAGCGAGCGCGAGGCCGACCGCGCCGCCGCCGATGCAGGCCAGGATCCAGCGGCCGCCATGGCCGGCCGGCGGCGACCATGACGAACGATCGGGCGCCGCGGGGGCGCCGTGCGGCGTGGCGGTCATGCGGCATCTCCCGGCAAGGCGATATCCAGCCAGCCACGCGCATCCATCCGTGCCTGGTCGCCCGCCAACAGCAGCACGGTGGTGGTGTCGCTCTCGACGATGGCGGGCCCCACGACGACCTGGCCATCGGCCAGCGCGGCGAAGTCGAGCACCGGCAACGCGGCCTCGACGCCGTCGATCCGCGCGCGGCGCGTCGCGAAGGGGGCGGCCGGCGCGCGCGGCCCCGCGGCCGGCGGGGCGGGCATGGGCGGCAGCCGGCCGATCACCGCCAGGCGCGCATTCACCAGCACCACCTCCTCGCCGGCCAGCGCGTAGGTGAACAGGGATTCGTGGCGGGCGTGGAAGGCCTCGGTCACCCGCTGCGCGAGGCCCGGCGCGTCCCAGTCCACCGCGTCCAGGGGCACGGCGATCTCGAAGACCTGTTCGCCATAGCGCATGTCGGCGGCGCGCCTGGTCTCCACCGTGCCGCCGAACCAGGTGGCGACGCGTGCGCGGCCCTCGGAGTCCAGCCCGGCCCAGATGGTCCGCAGCGCGGCATCCTCGGGCACGCCGCCGGCGCCGATCTCGCTGCGCGCCATCTCGTAGCGCAGGTCGGTGTGCAGCATGCCCCAGGCGGACAGCCCGGCGGCAAAGACCGGCACCGCGACGCGCGTGACACCCAGCTCGCGCGCCACCGCGCTGGCATGCAGCCCGGCCGCGCCGCCGAAGGCCAGCAGCGTGAAGTCGCGCGGATCGACGCCGCGGCGCACGGTGGCGACGCGGATGCCATCGGCCATGCGCACATTCGCCAGGCGATGCACGCCCTCCGCCGCTGCCATCGCGTCGATGCCGAGCGCCGCGCCCAGCCGCCCGAAGGCCGCCAGCGCGCCGTCGCGATCGAGCTTGCGCGCGCCGCCCAGGAAGTTGTTCGCGTCAAGATAGCCGAGCACCAGGTTCGCATCCGTCACCGCCGGTTCCGTGCCGCCCTGGCCGTACGCGACCGGCCCCGGCACCGCGCCCGCGCTGCGCGGCCCGACCTGCAGCGTGCCGCCGGCGCCGACATGCCCGATCGACCCGCCGCCGGCGCCGAGCGTCACGATATCCAGGCTCTCGAGCGCGATGCGTTCCCCCGCCACGGTGCGCCCGCGGCCCAGCGCGGCCTCGCCATCCTGCACCAGCGCGATGTCGGTCGAGGTGCCGCCCACGTCGAAGGTGATGAGGTCCTGGCCCAGCCCGCGCGCAGCGAGCGCGACACCCGCCGCGACGCCGCCCGCCGGCCCCGACAGCGCGGTGCCGGCGGCCAGCCGCGCCGCTTCCTCGACCGGCGCCACGCCGCCATGCGACAGGATGACGAAGACCGGGCCTTGATACCCCGCGCTGTCCAGCCGCCCGCGCAACCGCGCGAGATACCGCGACACCACGGGCCCGACATAGGCATTCACGCAGGCGGTGGAGAAGCGTTCGAATTCCTTGATCTGCGGCAGCACTTCCGCACTCGTGGTCACGAACACGCCGGGCAGCGCGGCGCGCACCGCCTCGGCCGCCGCGCGTTCATGGGCATCGTCGCGCCAGGCATGCAGGAAGCAGATCGCCACGGCCTCGACCTGCTCGGCCTTCAGCGTGGCGATGGCGGCGTCCAGCGAGGCGAGGTCCAGCTTCTGTTCCACGCGACCATCGGGGCGGATGCGTTCGCGCACCGGCAGCCGCAGCCGGCGCGGCACCAGGGCGGGCGCGGCGGGCAGGCGCAGATCGTAGCGGTCGGGCTTGAGGCCTTCGCGCATCTCGATGACATCGCGATGGCCCTCGGTGGTCAGCATCGCGACCTTGGCGCCGCGGCGTTCGAGCAGCGCATTCGTCGCGACCGTTGTGCCATGGACGATGCGTTCCGTGCGCGCCAGCAGGTCGGCCAGCGTGACACCCAGGCGATCCGCCAGCACGGACAGGCCCGCCACCACGCCCTCGCTCTGGTCGGCCGGCGTGGAGGCTGCCTTGGCCAGCGTGGTGGTGCCATCGGCGGCGACGCAGACCACGTCGGTGAAGGTGCCGCCGACATCGACGCCGATGCGATAGGCCAATGCCGCGGCGCTGCGATCCTCCGGCGCGCTCACAGCAGGCCCTCCTGCGCGTCGCGCGCGCGCGCCGCCGGGTCGCGCAGTTCCGGCGGCCCCCATCCGCCGCCGCCGCCGGCGCGCACATGCAGCGTATCGCCGGGGGCGAGCGGAATGCCGACCTCCTTCGTGCGAAGGTCGCGCGAGGTCCCATCGGCGCGATCCAGCGTGTAGTGGTGCGGCGCGCCGTCCCGCCCGCCCAGCATCCCCGCCGCGCCATGGCGCACGCCGTCGCCCGCGGTATTCGCGACCGATGGGCCATCTGTCTCCAGCCGCATCACCAACTCGCCACCCAACCCGCCACGATAGGTGCCATCCCCCGCGCTGCTGGGCCGGAATTCGTGCTTCGCGAAGAACAGCGGAAAGCGCGCTTCCGCCATCTCGACGCTGCCGAACTTCAGCCCGCCGGCCGAATGCCATTCGCCCGCGGTGGACCAGCCATCGCCCTTCGGCGAGCCGCCGCCGCCAGGCCGCGCATGGAACAGGTGCCACACGAAGGACCGCCCCGGCCGGCGTGCATCGCTGCCCTTGATCGCCACGCGGAAGCGCCGCCCCCAGCCACCCATCGCGCGCTCCGGGCAGGCATTGGCCAGCGCCTTCACCACCGCCTCGACGATCTCGTTCGAGCAATGCGAGGTGCACATGGTCACCGGCGCGCCCTCGCGCGGGAGCACGATGGTGCCTTCCTGCGCGATGATCTCGATGGGGCGGAAGCAGCCATCATTCTTCGCGACCTCCGGGTCGAGCAGGAAGGCGATCGCCATCCGCACCGCACTGACCGTGTTCGGCCACGACGAATTCAGGAAGGAGGGCACCTGCGGCGCGGACTCCGACAGGTCCACGATGATCGCGTCGCCGCGCTTGGTGACCGTCGCGCGGATCGGGATGTCCTGCTGCCCGAAGCCGTCATCGTCCAGGAAGGCCTCGCCCCTCCAGGTCCCGTCCTTCCAGGTCGAAATGATGCGCCGCGCATGCGCTTCCGACAGGGACTGGATGCCCGCCGCCGCCGCTGCCGCCAGCGCCGCGCCGTGCTTGGCCACCACGGCGTGCAGCCGCTTCTCGCCCAGATGCGCTGCGCCGATCATCGCCATCAGGTCGCCGCGCACCTCGCGCGGCAGGCGCGTGTTCGTCACGATCATCCGCACCAGGTCGGCCCGCGGCACGCGCCCCTGGCCGAGCAGGATGGGCGGCAGGCGCAACCCTTCCTGGAAGATCTCGGTCGCCGCGGGGTTGTAGGCACCATGCGTGCCGCCGCCGATATCGGTGTGGTGCGCCCGCACCACCGACCAGAACAGCAGCCGCGCCTCGGCGAAGACCGGCACGATGATGGTCAGGTCCGGCAGATGCGACCCGCCATGATACGGATCGTTGAGCAGGTAGATGTCGCCGTCGCGCACCGCATCGCCGAAGGCATCGACCACCGCCTGCACGGCGAAGGGCATGGCGCCGACATGCACCGGGATGTGGTCGGCCTGCGCCAGCAGTCGCGCCCGCGAATCGCACAGCGCAATCGAGAAATCGCGCGACGAATTCAGGATCTGCGAATAGGCGGTGCGCAGCATCGCCTCGCCCATCTCCTCCACGATCGCGCGGAAGCGGTTGTCGAGCACGGAGAGCGTCACGGGATCGGGCGTGGTCATGGCGGAACGCTCCGGCGCGCCGCGCCCGCCGTCAAGGCTTCGCAGCGCGCCCGCGCCGCGCCATCATCGCGCCAACCATTGGGAAGGAAGCGCCATGACCGTCACCGTCGAAGCCCCCGACCTGCGTATCGTGACGGATGGGCTACGCTTTCCCGAAGGCCCGGTCTGCCTGCCGGATGGCTCGGTCGCGCTGGTCGAGATCGAGGCACGGCGCATCACCCGCGTGGCGGCGGATGGCACCAAATCCACCATCGCCACGGTGACGGGCGCACCGAACGGCCTCGCGCTCGGTCCGAACGGGATGCTGTACGTCTGCAACAACGGCGGCTTTTCCTGGCACGAGGAACCCGGCCTGCTGCGCCCCGGCCACCAGGCGGCGGACTATTCGGGCGGGCGCATCGAACGCATCGACCCCGCGACCGGCGCGGTCGAGACATTGATCCGCGCCGTCGATGGCCGCCCGCTGCGCGGCCCCAATGACCTGATGTTCGACGCGCATGGCGGCTTCTGGTTCAGCGACCTCGGCAAGGTCCGCGCGCGCGACCGCGACCATGGCGGCGCGTATTACGCGAAGGCGGATGGATCGGGCGCCGTCGAGGCCGCCTTCCCCATCTTCGGCGGCGCGAACGGCATCGGCATCAGCCCCGACGGCAGGACCGTGTACGTCGCGGAGACCGAGACCGGCCGCCTCTGGGCCTGGGATGTCGAGGCCCCCGGCAAGCTGAAGAAGGAACCCTGGCCATCCAGCAACGGCGGCCGCGTGATCTGCCAGTTCCCCGGCTACCGGCGGCTCGATTCCATCGCCATCGCGGCATCCGGCAACATCATCGTCGCCACGCTGGTGGCCGGCGAGATCACCACCGTCTCCCCCGCCGGCGAGATCCTGCGCGTGGTCAGGATGCCCGAGCGCATGCCGACCAACATCTGCTTCGGCGGGCCCGACATGCGCACCGCCTACATCACGCTGTCCACCAGCGGGAAGCTTGCCGCGATGCAATGGGACGAGCCGGGTTTCCGCCTGCCGCACGGTTGACAGCCACGGCGTCGCGGGCCGAGGCTCCGCGCCACGAAGGCGACGCCACGAGGCGCCGGCCCGCATGAGGGAGTATCGTCCATGTCCGGTCCCGTGATCGGCCGCCGCGGCGCGCTTGCCGCCGGCCTCCCGCTGCCCTTCATCCGCCCCGCCACCGCCCAGACCACCGAGCCCTACGTGATGGGCTCGCTGTTTCCCATGAGCGGCCCCAGCGCCGAATTCGGCGAGGCCTTCACCCGCGGCGCGCAGGTCGCGCTGCAGCACATCGCCGCCGACAACCTGCTGCGCCGCCCGGTGCGCCTGCAAAGCGAGGACAGCCAGGCGCTGCCGCAACCTTCCGTCGTCGCGATGAACAAGCTGATCAGCGTCGATCGCGCGCATTGGGTGCTGGTGTCCTGGACCGCGACGTCGAAGGCGGTTGCGCCGATCGGCGACCGCGCGAAGACCATCATGGTCAATGGCGGCGCGGTGGGACCCGACCTTGCGGGCCTGTCGCCGTATTTCTGGAACGTCATCGCGCTCGCGCATCTGGAAGTGCAGGTGATGGTGCCCTTCCTGGTGCGCCAGCGGAACGCGAAGCGCGTCGCGCTGGTCTATGTGGACGACCCGCTGGGCGATGCCATCCTCGGCCAGCTGCGCACCAACCTGCCGCGCGCGGGCGGCGAGCTGGTCGGCAGCTTCTCGGTGCCGCGCGCCGCCCAGCAATTCGGCCCGGTGGTGGCGCGCGTGCGCCAGACGCGGCCCGATGCGGTCTATGTCGCATCCTTCGGCGCGCAGAACGCGCAGATCGTGAAGGCGCTGCGCGACAACGGCGTGACGCAAACCATCTGTTCGTACTCCGCCTTCGGCATCGACAGCCTGCGCACCATGCCCGAGGCCGAGGGCGCGATCTTCACCTCGCAGAAGCTGGACCTGACCGGCGCGCATGCGCTGACGCGCCGCTTCGCCACCGACTTCCAGGCGCGCTTCGGCCAGCCGCCGGTGGTCTATCACGCCAACTACTACAACGCGGCCTATCTGTTCGGTCTGCTGGCGAAGCAGGTGGAAGCGGCCGGCGGCACGGTGAATGGCGACAGCCTGCGCGCCGCGATGCTGGCCACCCGCAAGTTCGACCTGGTCGGCGGCGAGGGCGAGTTCGACGAACAGGGCAACATGCTCACCCAGATGCAGGTCAACGAGATCCGCGGCCAGCAATTCGTCGCCATCGGCTGACCGGGGCGGCCCCGTGCTGTTCCTGCAACTGCTGCTCAACGGGCTGCAGGTGGGCGCGATCTATGCGCTCACCGCCGCCGGCTTCGCGCTGATCTTCGGCGCGACCAAGATCTTCCACGTCGCCCACGGCACCGCCTTCACCATCGCGGGCTACGTGTTCCTGTTCGCCTGGCGGGCGGGCTGGCCGGGCTGGGCGGGCGTGGCGGCGGCGGTGCTGGCGGCCATGGCCTTCGGCGTGGCGATGGAACGCTGGGTCTATCGTCCGATCCAGCGGCACGAGGGTTCCTTCTTCACGGTCTTCGTCGCGGCCTTCGGCGTGGGCATCGTGGTGCAGAACGTGATCGGCATGATCGCCGGGCGCGGCTTCGCCACGGTGGATACGCCGCTGTCCTTCTCGGCCGAGATCCTGCCGGATGTCTTCGTCGCACCGATGCTCTGGATCGCGCTGGCGACAGCGGGCGTGCTGTTCGTGGCGCTGACGCTGTTCCTCACGCGGCATCCGGCGGGGGTGGGGCTGCGCGCGCTGTCGCAGAACCCCGACCTGGTGCGGACCTATGGGCTGTCGTCCAACGGGCTGTCGGTGCTGGCCTTCGCGATCGGTTCGGCGCTCGCGGCACCGGCCGCCATCATCACGGTGATGACCACCGGGCTGAACGAGGCGATCGGCCACCAGGTCATGCTGATCTCGATCGCCGCGACCATCGTGGGCGGCATCGGCTCGCTGCGCGGCGCAGCACTCGCGGGCATGATGCTGGGCATCGCGGAGAGCCTCGCGCTGCAATTCGTCGACACGCAATGGGCGGAGGCGGTGTCCTTCCTCGTGCTGTTCGGCTTCATCATCTTCCGCCCGAGCGGCATCTTCGGCGTGGTGCAGACGCGATGACCGCCTTCCTGCTGAACCTGGCCACGCTCGCCGCCATCTCGGGCATCCTGGCCTCCACGCTGAATTTCATCGTGGGCTATGCGGGCATCTTCTCGGTCGCGCATGCGGTGTTCTTCGGCCTCGGTGCCTATGCCGGGGCGCAGGTGGCGCTGCTGCTGGTGCCGAACCCGTTCCTAGCCTGCCTGGCGGCGGCGGCGATCGCGGGCGGGTTGTCATTGTGCCTCGCGCTGCCGGCGCTGCGCGTGCGGGGCGAATACTTCGTCGCGGCGTCGCTCGGCCTGCAGATGGTGGCGGCGACGCTGTTCGCGGAGCTCAAGCCGCTCACGGGCGGCATCGGCGGGCTGGTCGGCATCCCGCGGCCGGAACTGCTGGGCAACGTGGTGCCCGTGCTGCCGCTGGCGCTGGGCGCGCTGGCGCTGATCCTGTTCCTGACCGCACGGCTGCAACGCGGCGCCTTCGGCCGCACGCTGCAATCCATCCGCGACGCCGACAGCGCGGCCGAGGCGCTCGGCAAGAACGTCAATGCCGCCAAGACGCTGGCAGTGGTCTTCGCCTGTGCCGGCGCGGGTGTCGCGGGCGCGCTCTATGCGCTGCACCTGTCCTTCATCAACGTGGAATCCTTCACGCTGGACCAGTCGATCCAGATCATGGCGATGGTCATCATCGGCGGCACCGGCACGCTGTGGGGGCCGCTGGTGGGCGCGGTCATGCTGCTGAGCCTGCCGGCCGTGCTGACCTTCATCCCCTTCATTCCGCCCACCGAGGTCGGCGCCGTGCAGCAGATCATCTACGGGCTGGCGATGACGCTGCTGATGATCTTCCGCCCCGCCGGCCTGGTCGGCGACCAGAGCAAGGGGAGGTCCACCTCGTGACCGAGGTGCTGCTGAAATCCGAGAACCTGGCGCGCGCCTTCGGCGGCGTTCAGGCGGTGGCGGGGGTGTCGCTGTCGCTGCCCGCGGGGCAGGTCACGGCGCTGGTCGGGCCGAACGGCGCGGGCAAGACCACCACCTTCAACCTGATCACCGGCAACCTGCGCGCCGATTCCGGCACCGCGCATATCCGCGGCCAGCCGATCATGGGGCTGAAGCCCTGGCAGGTGGCGCGGCTCGGTGTCGCGCGATCCTTCCAGGACCTGCGGCTGTTCACCCACATGACGGTGCGCGAGAACGTGCTGGCGGCGACCGAGACCGCGGCCTGGTTCTGGCAGCCCGGCGGCGCGCGCGCCCGCACCGCGCGCGAACAGCGCGCGCAGGCCGCTCTGGAAGCGACCGCCCTGACCGACCTTGCCGATGCACGTGCCGTCGACCTGGCCTATGCGGAGCGCAAGTTCCTCTCCATGGCGCGCATCCTGGCGGCCGAGGCGGATATCTGGCTGCTCGACGAACCGGCCTCGGGCCTCGACCTGGCGTCGCGCCTGCGCTTCGGCGCATTGCTGCGCGCCGCCACCGCGCGCGGCGTGGCGATCTGCCTGATCGAACACAACCTGGACGTGGTGGCGGAACTGTCCGACCGCATCGCCTTCCTCGACCAGGGGCGGGTGCTGGCGGAAGGCGACCCGCAATCGATCCTGCGCGATCCCGCGCTGGCGGCGATCTATTTCGGCGACCGCCCGCAGGAGGCCGCATGAGCGCCACGACCAGCGCCGGCGCAGCCGCGCCCGCGCTCCAGGCGACCGGCCTGACAGCCGGCTTCGGCGGGCGCGACGTGCTGCAGGATGCCTCCCTCACGCTGAACGACGGCGAGATCCTCTGCCTGATCGGCCACAACGGCGCGGGCAAGTCCACGCTGCTGCGCGTGCTGTTCGGCCTGCATCGCCCCTCGGCCGGCGCGCTGCGCGTCTTTGGCCAGCAGCCCGCGCAGCACAACCCGGCGGCGATGGGCGCGGCGGGCGTGGCCCTGGTGCCCGAAGGCCGCGGCGTGTTTCCCGACCTGACGGTGGACGAGATCTTCGGCCTGGCGCTGTGGTCCGCCGGCGTGCCGAGATCCGGCCAGCGCGAACGCATCGACGAAGTGCTCGACGTCCTGCCGCGCATCAAGGAGTTCCGCACGCGGCGCGCCGGCACGCTGTCGGGCGGGCAGCAGCAGATGGTCTCGATCGGCCGCGCGCTGCTGACGCGCCCGCGCGTGCTGCTGCTGGACGAACCCTCCATCGGCCTGGCGCCGAAACTGTTCCAGGACCTGATCCGCCCGATCGCGACGCTGCGCCAGACCCGCGGCATGTCGATCCTGCTGGTCGAGCAGAACGTGCGCGAGGCCTTTGCCATCTCCGACCGCGTGCTGGTGATGCGATCGGGGCGCTTCATCTTCGAAGGCGCGCCATCCGAACTCGACGACCATGCGAAGCTGATGGAGCTGTTCTAACGCCGGTGCCCCGACACCTCGGCCCCCGCATCCCGCGCCAGCCGCGCATGCAGCGGCACCGACACGACCACCACCAGCGCCGCCACCACGAAGCCCCAGGAGAAATCCGCCACCGCCAGCGCAGCGCGGCCCGACAGCGCCAGTGATGCCTCCAGCGTCGTCGTCGCCAGCACCACGCCCAGCGCCGGCGTCAGCTGCTGCAAGGTGCCATACAGCGCCGTCGCCGCCGACATGCGCTCGGCCGGCACATCGGCGAAGGCCAGCGTGTTCAGCGCGGTGAACTGCAGGCTGCGCGCCAGCCCGCCCGCCGCCAGCAGCAGGAAGATCGCCGCCGCCGGCCAGGCAGGCGTCAGCAGCGCCAGCGCCGCGATGCCGGCGGCCGCCACCACGCCATTGCCCATCAGCGCCGCGCGGAAGCCGGTCCGCCGCAGCAGCGGCCGCACCAGCGGCTTCATCGCGAAGGCGCCGAGCGCAGTGGCGAAGGACACGAAGCCGCTTTCCGTCGCGCTCATGCCGAAGCCGATCTGCAGCATCACCGGGATCAGGAAGGGCACCGCGCCCGCGCCGGTGCGAAAGATGCTGCCCGCCACCGCCGGGTCGCGGAAGGTCGCGATGCGGAACAGCGAGAGATCCACCGCCGGGCGCGCCCGCCCCCGCATGTGCCGCACCGCCAGCACGCCGGCGCACAGGCCCAGCGCCAGCGCCGCGCCCGACATCCAGCCCGGCACGACATGCCGCCCCACCGTCTCGATCCCGAACATCACCAGCGCGAGCGTGGCACCCGTCAGCGCCAGCCCGACCAGGTCCGGCGGGCCGGGCCGTGTCGGCGCCACGGCCGGGATCTTCCACGCCACCAGCGCGAAGCCCGCCAGCCCGATCGGCACGTTGATCCAGAACACCGCGCGCCACGAAAACAGGTCGGTCAGCACGCCCCCCAGCGGCGGCCCCGTCACAGGCCCCAGCAGCGCGGGCATGGTCAGCCAGGCCATGGCCGAGAGCATGTCCTTCTTCGGTACGTCGCGCAGCAGCAGCAGGCGCCCGACCGGCACCATCATCGCCCCGCCCATGCCCTGCAGGATGCGGAAGCCGATCAGCTCGCCCAGCCCCTGCGCGCGCCCGCACAGCACGGATGCACCGACGAACACCAGGATCGCCAGCATGAACACGCGCTTCGCCCCGAAGCGGTCGGCGATCCAGGCGGAGAACGGGATGAACACCGTCAGCGCCACCAGGTAGGACGTGATGGCCGCGCCCAGCCGCGCCGGATCCTCGTTCAGGTCGCGCGCCATGGCCGGCAGCGCGGTCGCCAGCACCGCGCTGTCCAGGTTCTGCATGAACAGCGCCGAGGCGACGATCAGCGCGATGCCGCGATGATCGCGCGCGCCGCTCACGGCGTCAGGATCACGCGGCCGGCGCTGCGGCGTTCGCGCACTTCCGCCATCGCCTCGCGGAACAGCGCCAGCGGGAAGGCGGCATGCACCTCCGGCTTCAGCGCGCCGTCGCGCCACCAGCCGACAAGCTGCGACCACATCTGCTGCACGCGCTGCGCGTGGACGCGGCGGTTGTCGCCCGGCGACCAGCCGACATACGTGCCCCAGTTCACCCCGGCCACCGCGATGTTCTTCAGCAGCAGCAGGTTCGCCGCCACCGTCGGAATGCCGCCGCCGGCGAAGCCGATCACCACCAGCGTGCCGCCATCGGCCAGGCAGCGCAGCGAATCATCGAAGGCGTCGCCGCCGATGGTGTCCAGCACGCAGCCGACGCCCTGCCCGCCGGTGGCCGCGCGCACCGCCTCGCGGAAGGGCTCCGCGCTGTCCAGCACCACGTCCGCGCCGCGCGCCCGCAGCATGCCGTGCTTCGCCGCCCCGGCGCGGGCGACCACGCGCAGCCCCATGACCTTGGCGATCTCGACACCAGCCAGCCCCACGCCGCCCGCCGCGCCATGCACCAGCACCCAGTCGCCAGGCGCGGGCCGCGCGCGCCACAGCAGCGCCGCCCCCGCGGTGGAATAGGATGTCGGCAGCGCCACCGCAGGCTCCATCGGCAGCCCATCGGGGATGGGGAAGACATGGATGTCGTCCACCACCGCTTCCTCGGCATAGCCACCCCAGTCGAGCACGGCGAAGACGCGCGTGCCGATCGGCGGTGCCTCGGCATCCGGCGCGGCCTCGATGATGGTGCCGACCACTTCGGTGCCCGGCGCGAAGGGCAGCGGCGGGCGGCGCTGGTACTTGCCGGCCACCACCAGCTGCGTGGCGAAGGACACGCCGGCGGCGGCGACGCGGATGCGCACGCAGCGCGGGCGCAGCGGCGGCGGCGGGATGTCCTTCAGCTCCAGCGCATCGAAGTCGCGCCAGGATTCGCAGATGACAGCGCGCATCATTCCATCCGGATGTTGGCGGCGCGCACGATGGCGCCGAATTTCTGGGATTCGCTGCGGCAGAAGGCGTCGAAGGCGGCCGGCGAATCGGCCACCGGGTCGGCGCCCAGCGGTGCCAGGCGCGCGCGCACCTCCGCATCCTGCACCGCCGCCGCCACCGCGCGCTGCATGCGCTCGGCGATCGCCATCGGCGTGCGTGGCGGCGCCCAGATGCCATACCAGGTCGAGATCACCAGGTCGGGAAAGCCCGCCTCGGCCGCGCTGGGCAGCTCCGGATAGACCGGCACGCGCCGCGCATTCAGCGCCGCCAGCGGCCGCAGCAGCCCCTCGCGCACCGCGCCCGCGCCGGCCGGCACGCTGTCGAACATCACCTGCACATTGCCCGCGATCAGGTCCTGGATCGCCGGCCCCGCGCCGCGATAGGGGATGTGCACCATGTCCACCCCGGCGATCTGCTTGAACATCTCCGCCGCCAGATGCTGCGCGCCCCCGATCGACGACGATGCATACGAAACCCGCCCGGGATTGGCCTTGGCATGGTCCGCCAATTCGCGCAGCGAGCGCACCGGCAGGCGCGGGTTCACCAGCGCGACCAGCGGCACCATCGCCATGTTCGTCACCGGCGTGAAGTCGTTGAGCGCGTCATACGGCATGGCGCGGTTGATGTGCGGGATGATGACATGCGCCGAGGCATTCACCAGGAACACGCCGCCATCCGGCGCCGCGCGCGCCACCTCCGCCGACCCGATGGTGCCCGATGCACCCGGCTTGTTCTCGATCACCAGCGGCTGGCCGAGTTCCTGCTGCGCGCGCATCGCCACCACGCGCCCCACCAGATCGGTCGGTCCGCCGGGCGGATAGGGCACGATGCAGCGCACCGGGCGCGTCGGCCACTCCTGCGCCAGGGCCGGCGTCGCCAGCGTGGCGGCCAGCACGGCGCGTCGCGTGATCCTCATGGCATCCCCTTCCCTTGTCGCGGCTTCGCGTCAGGATAGGCCCACAAACGCTGAGGAGGAAACGCGATGGACGAGGCAATGCGCCCCTACAGGGGCATTCGCGTGCTGGATGCGGGCCAGGGCATCGCGGGGCCGTATTGCGGCATGATGCTCGCCGCCTGTGGTGCGGATGTCATCAAGCTGGAACCGGCCGAGGGCGACTGGTCGCGCGGGCTGGGCTCGGCCAGGGACGGCGTCTCGGTGATGACGGTCGCCTTCAACCGCGGCAAGCGATCGGTGGTGCTCGACCTGAAATCCGATCACGGCCGCGCCGCCGCCGCGAAGCTCGCCGCCCGCGCCGATGTGCTGATCGAGGCCTTCCGCCCGGGTGTCGCCGCGCGCATCGGCCTGGGGCCGGAGAATGCGAAGCCCGACGCGGTCTGCCTGTCGATCTCCGGCTTCGGGCAATCCGGCCCCTATCGCGAACGCCCCTGCACGGATTCCGTGGCGCAGGCCTTCTCCGGCTTCGTCGCGCTGAATGCCGGCGCCGACGGCGCGCCGCACAAGGCCGGCCCCTTCATCGCCGACATGGCCACCGGCATCCACGCCTTCGCCGCGGTGCAGGTGGCGCTGGCCGCGCGCCTGCAGGACAGCGCGCCACGCCAGCGCATCATCGACATGTCGCTGATGGCCGCCAGCGCCAACCTGCTGACGCACCAGATCGGCGAATGGGGCTACCAGGGGAAGTCGGCGGCGCCGCCCAATGCGCCGGCCGGCGCCTACCAGGCCGCCGACGGCGCCTGGGTGATGGTGACGCTGGTGCGCGAACCCGAATGGCTCGCCATCTGCGACGTGCTCGACATCCCCGACGCCAAGGCCGACCCGCGCTTCGCCTCCTTCCCGCTGCGCTGGGAGAACCGCGAGGCGCTCTACGCCATCGTCCGCGCCGCCTTCGCGAAGCGCGATTCCACCGACTGGGTGGCGCGGCTGCAGGGCGCGCGGCTGCTGGCGGACCGCGTCAACTCGCCGCTCGACTGGCTGGCGAATGAACACGTGGTCGCCACCGGCGCCGCCACGCGCATCGCGCAGCCGCAGCTGGGCGAGGTGCCGCTGCCGATGCTGCCGGGCCTCGGCCATTTCCACGCGCTGGCGCCGGCGCTGGGCCAGCACACGGCGGAGGTGCTGGCGGAACTCCCGGCATGACGCGCGCCGCCGCGCTGGCGCCCGAGGCACCGCGCGTGCAGGCCATGCTCGACGCGCTGGCGGTGATCGGCGCCGACCCGCCGGGAATCACCCGCCATGCCTTCGGCGACCGCGAGGATGCCGCGCACGCACTGGCCGTGGACGAGGCACGGCGCCTCGGCCTCGACATCACGCGCGATGCCGCGGCGAACCTGTACCTCACCTGGCCCGGTGCCGACCGCGCCGCGCCGCGCACCCTGCTCGGCTCCCACTTCGACACCGTCCGCCATGGCGGGAATTTCGACGGCGCCGCGGGGGTGGTGGCCGCGCTCGCCGCCGTCTCCGCACTGAAGGCGGAAGGCTTCGCGCCGCGCGCCGACATCACCATCGCCGCCTTCCGCTGCGAGGAAGCGGTGTGGTTCGGCCTTGGCCTGATCGGCAGCCGCGCCGCCCTCGGCATCCTGCCGCCCGAGGCGCTGGACCGCCGCCGCGCCGATACCGGCCTCACGCTGGCGCAACACATCGCGCGCTGCGGCGGCGATCCGGCCGCGCTGAAACCAGGCACGCGCCACCTTCCACCAGGGCCGATCCGCTGCTTCCTGGAAGCGCATATCGAACAGGCACCCTCGCTGCTCGAAGCCGGCGTGCCGATCGGCATCTGCACCGGCATCCCCGGCAATGTCCGCCACGCCGCCATCCGCATCACCGGGCAGGACGCGCATGTCGGCCTGCCGCGCCGCTTCCGCCGCGACGCCGCGCTGGCGGGCGCCGAGATCTTCACCGCGCTCGATGCGCTATGGGCCGAGGAAGACGCCGCCTGCCGCGCCATGGCCGTGACCATCGGCCGCTTCCACACGGATGCCGCGAAGCACGAGATCACCGTCGTCGCCGGCGACTTCACCTTCTCGATCGACCTGCGCGCCTACGACGTGGACCACCTGGCCGCGCTGGAACGTCGCTTCCACGACATCCTCGACAGCACCGCGCACCGCCGTGGCGTGGCCATCGACCGCGGCCCGCGCAACGCCGCCCCGCTCGGTCCCTGCGATCCCGCGCTGCAGGCCGCCCTCGCCGCCGCCGCAGCGCGCGCCGGCGTCGCCACGATGCCGCTCGGCTCGCCCGCCAGCCACGACGCCGCGAATTTCGCCGCGCAGGGCATCCCGACCGGCCTGCTGCTGATCCGCAACGCGAACGGCAGCCACAACCCGCACGAGGCGATGGACACCGCCGACCTCATGACCGCCGCCGCAACCTTCGCGGAATTCCTGCGCGAGACCGCCTGAACCTCAGCGCGCAAAGGCGGCGCGCGGCACCGCGCCGATCGTCATCGGCGTCGGCGCGCCGTTGTAGTGGCGGCCGGTGATCACGCGCAGCAGCGTCTCCTGCGTGCCGGGCGGCTGCCGCGCCTCGATCGCCGCGACCAGGATCCCCTCCGCCGCGCCGTCCACCACCTCCTGCCGGGCGGCGCCGATCCCGGGCGCCGGCGGCATCGCGGCCAGCCGCGCGGCCATCGCCTCGGCCGCCGCCACCGCCGGCGCGCGGTCGCGATACGCGATCGCCAGGCGCGTCACGATCCCCTGCGCGTCGCGCCGCTCCGACAGCATGGCGAAGGCCCAGGGTGGCGGGCTCGGCAGCGTGTCGGTGTCGAGCATCTCGGCGCGCAGCCGCCGGGCCACATCCTCGGGCCGGCCGGTCAGGTCGGGCACCATCACTTGCGGTGCGGTCACGAAGACCAGCGCCTGCGCCAGGTCGCGCGCCTCGGGCCCGCCCGCGCTCGTCCGGGCCAGGGCGCGCAGCTCCGGCACATCCGCCAGGCTCCGCCCGGCCCCCGCCGCGCCCAGCGCCGCGGCCATCGTCGCGTCCTCGCGCGTCGCGACCAGCACGCCGGCCGCCGGCACCGCATAGCGCAGCGACAGGCCGAGGCTGCCGCCCAGCGCATCCCCCGGCGCGCGAAAGGGGAAGTTGGGGGCATTGTCGGCACCGCGCGCCAGCACCTCCTGCCCCGCGATCCGGCGGGGTGCGAAGCCGCGCGCGGCCAGCGGCGCCGCCAGGGCCTGCAGCCCCGGCATGCGCGCCCCGGCCAGCAGGCGCACCGCATTCGGCACCGGCCCGGTATCGAGCAGCACAAGCGCCTCGATCGCGTCGAAGTCGAAGCCCGATACCGCGGGCCAGTCCTCCAGCTGCCCCAGCGCGATGTTGCCCAGCGCCGCCGGTGCCGCCGCGGTGACCGCCTCGGCGCGGGAGGCGCCGGGCGTGGCGGTCGGCCCGCTCTGCCCGGCCAGCAGGTCTGGCCGCGCATAGGCCAGGATGACCTGGCCGGGCCGCTGGCTGCCAGGCTGTGGCTGCGGCAGCAGGCGCATCAGCGCGGGCAGCGAGGTCTCGGCGGCCTGGACGGCCGGCACGGCGGCGGCCAGCGCGGCCGCGAGAAGAAGGACGTGGCGCATGCGCCCAGTCTGTGCAGGCCGCGCCGCCAGGACCAGGGCCTTCCGTCACGCGCGGTGAAGTGCTTCACGATCGTGCGGATCCCCTGCGCGGGCCGCGTGCGCGCCGCGTGGCGACGTGCCATGCTCCCCGCGCCAAGCGTCTCGACTGGAACCGCCCCACATGCGCCTGATCCGCCTGCTGCTGATCCTCGCCCTGACCATGCCGGGCCTCGCGGCCGCGCAGTCCTTCGACCTGCCGGGGCTGGGGCGCGACGCCTCGGCCTACCAGCAGGAGATGACGCGCCGCTTCCCCGCCGGAGCCTCCCCGCAGCAGCGCGCCGCCGCCGAATTGCGCGCCGGCCAGGCCGAGGGCCGGCGCGACTACGCCGCCGCCGCCGCGGCCTGGGAAGAACGCATCGGCATGGGGCAGTCGAACGCGGTGCATTGGCTGTCGCTGGCGCAGGCGCAGCTCGCCGCCAACCCGCCCAACAACCAGCGCGCCCTGCAGGCCGCCTGGCGCGCCTTCCAGCTCGCCCCCTATGGCGAACCCGAAGTGGCGCCGCTGATCGTGATCGCCGAATCGCTGCGCCGCCTCAACCGCCCCGTCCAGCAGATCGAGGCGCTGGAAGCCATCCTGGAACGGATGGACAGCGCCGAGCACCGCGAACGCCTGGCAGCCGCGCGCCGCGCCGCCGGCATGCTGGTGCGCCGCGTGACGCCCGAGGCCGATGCCGACCCCGCCCGCGCCTGCATCGCCTTCACCAACCCGCCGGCGCGCCGCACCGACTGGCAGCCGCAGGACTGGGTGCGCGCCGACCCGCCCATTCCGAACCTGGCGGTGGAACGGGAGGGCGACCTGCTGTGTGTCGCGGGCCTGCCCTGGGGGGCCACCACGCGCGTCATCCTGCGCGCCGGCCTGCCCGGCGAGGACCGCCAGAACCTGCGCACCGACACCGCGGTGGGCATTGCCGTGCCCAACCGCGACCCGCGCATCGCCTTCGACACCGCCTCCTTCATCCTGCCGCGCGGGCAGGAACCGCGCGTGGGCGTCGCCACCGTCAACGTGACGGGCATGTCCATGCGCATCGTGCGCGTGGCCGAGCGCAACCTGGTGCCCCTGCGCCGGGACTGGACGCCCGGCGAGGCGCTGGAATCCTGGACCGCCGCCAATGTCAGCGAGGAGATGGGCCGCGTATTGTGGGAAGGCCGCGCCGAATTGCAGCGCGTCGAACCCAACCGCACGCACCGCTCCATCCTGCCACTGCCCGACGTGCTGCGTAGCGCGGGCCCCGGCGCCTACCTGCTGGTGCTGCGCCAGGATGAATCGCGCCGCGGCGGCGGCGAGACCGCGGCCCTGCCCTTCTTCGTCACCGATATCGGCCTGACCGCCTGGCGCGGCGCCGATGGGCTGGCCGTGCAGGCGCGCTCGCTTCAGGCGGGCACCATCACCGCCGGCCTGCGCATCATGCTGATGGCGCGCAACAACGAGATCCTGGCCGAATCCCGCACCGGCGCCGATGGCCTGGTGCGCTTCCCCGTCGCGCTGATGCGCGGCACCGGGCCGCTCGCCCCCGTCGCCGTGCATGCCGAGACCACCGACGACATCGCCGCGCTGTCGCTCGAAGCCGCCTCCTTCGACCTGTCGGACCGCGGCGCCACCGGCCGCCCGCATCCCGGCCCGGTCGATGCCTTCCTGTGGCTCGACCGCGGCATCTATCGGCCGGGCGAGACGGTGAACGCCGCCGCGCTGATCCGTGACCCCGCCGGCCAGCCGCTCGACCTGCCGATCCGGCTGCGCCTGCGCCGCCCGAACGGTCAGGTCGCCGCCGAGATCGTACCCCCGCGCCAGGATGGCGGCGCCATCTATTGGCCGCTGCGCCTGTCCGCCGGCGCGCCCTTCGGCCAATGGGTGATCGAGGCCCTCACCGACCCCAATGCGCCGCCGATCGGCCGCACCACCTTCCGCGTCGACGCCTTCGTGCCCGAACGCCTGGAGGTGAATGCCGGCCCGGTGCCCGGCCCGCTGGTGGCCGGCCGTACGCTCGAAGTGCCCGTCACCGCGCGCTTCCTGTACGGCGCGCCCGGCGCCGGCCTGACCGGCACCGCCGAACTGCGCCTGGTGCACGACCCCGAGCCCTTCGAAGCCTGGCGCGGCTGGCGCTTCGGCCTGGCGCAGGAGCAATTCGCCCCCGACCTGATCCCCTTCGAAATCCCCGAGACGAACGAACAGGGCGCGACCACCCTCTCGCTGACGCTGCCGCAGCCGCCCGACACCACGCGCCCGGTGCGCGCCGAGGTCGCTGTCTCGGTCAGCGAACCCGGCGGGCGCGAAACCCGCACGCGCTTCACCGTGCCGGTGCGCGCCCGCGCCACGCTGGTCGGCGTGCGCCCCGCCTTCGAACACGACGCCGTCGATGCCGGTGGCGAAGCGGCCTTCGACATCGCCGCCGTCTCGCCGGATGGCGCGGCGGTGCCGGCCACGCTGCGCGTGCGCCTGGTGCGCGAACGCCCCAACTGGCGCATCGTCGTGCGCGGGTCGATCGCGCGCTGGGAAACCGTGTGGCGCGACGAACCGGTCGATGCACAGGAAATCCGCGTGGTCGCCGGCCAGCCGACGCGCTTCGCGCGGTCCCTGCAATTCGGGCGCTACCGGCTGGAAGTGACCGACGCGAACGGCCTCGGCATCACCTCCATCCGCTTCCGCTCCGGCTATGCCGGCGTGGAATCCGCCGAGATCCCCGACCGCGTGGACATCGCCGCCGATCGCCGCGCCTATGCGCCCGGCGAGAGCGCGCGGATCCGCATCACCCCGCCCTTCGCCGGCCGCGCCTCGGTCGCCGTGCTGACCGACCGCCTGGTGGCACTGCGCGAAATTGAGGTCACCACCGCCGGCACCGAGGTCGAAATCCCCGTCGATGCCGCCTGGGGCCCCGGCGCCTATGTGGCCGTGACCGTCTTCCGCGCCGGCGAGACCCGCAACGGCCAGGCCGGTCGCGGTCTGGGCCTGGCCTGGGTCGGCATCGACCCCGCGCCGCGCACGCTGGGTGTGGCGATCGACACGCCCGAACGCATCCGCCCCCGGCAGCGCATCGAGGTGCCGGTGCGCGTGACCAACGCCAACGGCCCCGTGCTGCTGACGCTCGCCGCGGTCGATGAAGGCATCCTGCGCCTGACCAACTTCGCCACGCCGAACCCGGCGGCGCATTTCCTGTCGCGCCGCCAGCTCGGCGTCGATATCCGCGACGACTACGGCCGGCTGATCGCGCCCGCCGAGGGCGAACTGGCCCTGCTGCGCCAGGGCGGCGACGAGGATGCCGCCGCCGACGCGCTGCAACCGCCGCAACGCCTGGTCTCGCTGTTCTCCGGCGTGGTCCGCGCCGGGCCGGATGGCGTGGCGATGGTGCCGCTCGACATCCCCGACTTCGCCGGCGAACTCCGCCTGATGGTGGTGGCCTGGGAAGGCACCCGCGTGGGCAGCGCCGCGAAGCCGATGACGGTGCGCGACCAGGTGGTGGCCGAAGCCCTGCTGCCGCGCTTCCTCGCCCCCGGCGACGAGGCGCGCCTGTCGGTGCTGCTGCACAACATCGAACTGCCGGCCGGCGAGATCGCCGCCGAACTCACCGCGTCCGGCGGCCTCGCGATCGACGGTCCGGCGCGCCTCGCCGCCACGCTCGCCACCGGCGCCCGCGCGCAGCCCTTCACCACGCTGCGCGCGACCGAGGGCGGCGAAGGCATCCTGCGCATCGCCGTCACCGGCCCGAACGGTTTCCGCGTGGAACGCGAGAGCCGCATCACCATCCGATCCTCCCGCCCGCGCGTGACGGAAGTGGCGGGGGTGGACCTGCCCGCCGGCGTGGAACTGCCGCTCGCCCCGCCGATCGACCGCTTCGTGCCGGGCGCCTGGCGCGCCAGCGCGTCCTTCGGCGCCGCCGTGCGCTACGACGTGGCCGGCATGCTGCGCGCGGTCGAGGACTTCCCGCTCTACTGCCTCGAACAATCGGCCTCGCGCGCGCTGGCGCTGTCCGCCGGCATGTCGGAGGACAGCAACCAGGACCGCGCCATCCGCCTGCAACGCGCCGTCGATTCCATCCTGGACCGCCAGCGCTTCGACGGGTCCTTCGCGATGTGGAGCGCCAGCGGCGAAACCCAGCAATGGCTGACACCCTTCGCGGTGGAAGCCCTGGTCCGCGCCCGCACCGCCGGTGCCACCGTGCCGGAAGGCGCGCTGCGCGAAGCGCTCCGCTTCCTGGATGAAGCCATCGAGGATGCCGGCGGCGACACCCCGCAGGACCGCGCCGCGCAGGCCTATCGCCTGCACGCCATGGCCCTCGCGGGGCAGGTGCGCCTGGGTGCAGCGCGCCGCCTGATGGAAGCGCTGGCCGACCTGCCCACGCAGCTGTCGCGCGCGCAGCTCGCGGCCACCTTCGCACGCGGCGGCGATACCGCGCGCGCCGAACAGGCCTTCACCGCCGCGCTGGCGGCGACCGGAAGGCGCTTCTGGTTCTACGACTACGGCACCGCGCAGCGCGACCTGCTCGCCACCACCACCCTGCTGCGCGAATCCGGCCTGCTGCCCGAACGCCTGAACCAGGTGATGTCCACCCTGCCCGGGCCGGACTTCACGCCCTATCGCTCCAGCACGCAGGAACAATCCTGGGCGGTGCTGGCCGCGCAGGTGCTGGGCCAGGGCACACGCGCCGCCACCATCGCGGTGAACGGCAGCGCGCTGCCGCCGCGCCCGGTGGTGATGGCCGCGCTCACCGGCCCCGGCACCGCGCGCAACCTGGGTAGCGCATCGGTCTGGCAATCCGTGTCCATCAACGGCATCCCGCGCGAACCCCTGCCCGCCGCGCGCGAGGGCTTCCGCGTCACCCGCCGCTTCTTCGCGCTGAACGGCGAACCGCTGAACCTCGACCAGCTGCGCCAGAACGCCTCCTTCATCCTGCTGATGGAAGTCCGCAGCGAAACCAACGACCGCCACGAGGCCATGCTGATCCAGGGCCTGCCCGCCGGCTGGGAAATCGCCACCCGGCTGCCCGCCGGCGACATCGCCGGCATGCCCTGGCTCGGCACGCTGACCGAGGTCGACAGCCAACCTGCGCTGGACGACCGCTACGCCGCCGCCATCACCCTCACCCCCCAACGCCCCTTCGCCCGCATCGCCGTCCGCCTGCGCGCCGTCACGCCCGGCACCTTCGAACTGCCGGGCGGCGAAGCGCAGGACATGTACCGGCCGGGGATCTTCGCGCGGCAGAACACGGCGAGGATCACGGTGCTGCCGTGAGGCGGGCGCGCCTTGCGCTGATGGTGACGGAGAGGGGCTTTGCCCCCCTCCGAACCTCCCCCCACCAGGGGGCTACGGCCCCCTGGACCGCGGGGTTTGAATCGGGGGATTGGGGAGGGGCATCGTCGGTGCCGCCTGACCCCACGGGCACGCCCTGCCCCTCCCCAACTCCCCCGATCAAGTCGAGGGTTCCAAGGGCCTTAAGCCCTTGGTGGGTGGGGTCCGGGGAGGGCAAAGCCCTCCCCGCCGCCCTCCGCCGCATGGGCGCCGCCCTTCTCCTGGCCGTCACCGTCATCCTCGCCGTGCTGGCGCTCGACAGGATATCCCCGCCGGACCTGTCGCGTCTTCACGCCGCGGGGGTCGAGGTGTTCGACCGTGACGGCCGCACGCTGTCGGTCTTGCCGGCGCCGGGTGGGGTGTGGCGGTTGCGGACGGCGGTGGCGGATGTGCCGCCGGTGTTGGTTGAGCTGCTGGTGGCGGCGGAGGATCGGCGGTTTCGCAGCCATGTCGGGGTTGATCCGGTGGCGCTTGGGCGGGCCGTCGTGCAGTGGGTGCGCGCGGGGCGGGTGGTGTCGGGTGGGTCGACGCTGACCATGCAGGCGGCGCGGCTGCTGGAGCCGCGGCCGCGGACGTTGCGATCCAAGCTCATCGAGATTTTTCGTGCGGTCCAGCTGGAGGCGCGGTTCAGCAAGGACGAGATTCTCGGCATCTGGCTGACCCTCGCCCCGCAGGGCGGCAATATCGAGGGTATGCGCGCTGGTGCGCTCGCCTGGTTCGGGCGTCCGGCGGCGCGGCTGGATGCGGCGGAATCGGCGCTGCTGGTCGCGCTGGCGCGGCGGCCGGCGTCGTTGCGGCCGGACCGGCATCCGGATGCCGCGCGGGCGGCGCGCGATGCCGTGCTGGCGCGGCGTGGAGGTCCTGCGGCGGGCATGTCCGAGGCTGATCGCGCGCTGTCGATCGCCGCCGCCATGCCCGACCGTCGGCGCGACATGCCGCGCCTGGCGCCGCACCTGGCGCGGGAGATGGCGCGTGGTGCGGCGGGCAGTGTGGCGCTTACGCTCGACGCCGCCCTGCAGCGCGCGACCGAACGCCTGGCGCGGGACATCCTGCCGACGCTGCCCGACCGTGCTGCCTTGGCGATCGTCGTCGCCGATGTCGCGACGCGCGAGGTGCGTGCGCTGATCGGCGGCGAGTGGGGGGCGGAATCGCGGGCCGGCGCTCTGGACCTGACGCGGGCGGTGCGCTCGCCGGGCTCGGCGCTGAAGCCCTTCCTGTATGCCATGGCCTTCGAGCGCGGCATCGCCACGCCGGGCACCATCGTGGCCGACCTGCCGCGGCATTTCGGCGAATACGCGCCGGAGAATTTCTCGCGCGACTTCGCCGGGCGCGTGACGGCGGCGCAGGCGCTGCGGATGTCGTTGAACCTGCCGGCGGTGGCCTTGCTCGACCAGGTGGGCGCGCTGCGGTTTGCCTCGGCGCTGAAGGCGGCGGGGGCGGCGCCGCGGTTGCCGCCCGGGGCGGATGCGTCGCTGCCGCTGGCGCTGGGCGGGGCGGGCACCACCTTGCGGGAGATGGTGGCGCTGTATGCCACGCTGGCGGACCATGGCCGCGCGCGGCCGCTGCGCCTGGTGGCGGGCCCCTCGGCTGAGCCGCAGGGAGCACGCGCGCCGGCCGAGCCGCACCCTTCCGGCACCCCGGCGACGTCGCCGGTTTCAACCACGCCGACGGCATTCCAGCAGGTGGTCGAACGCCGCGCGGCGGATGCCGTCGCCGCCATCCTGGTGCAGCCCTTCCCCGGCGGTGGCCCGGCGGGCGTGGCTTGGAAGACCGGCACCTCGTGGGGTGGGCGCGATGCCTGGGCGCTGGGCTTCGATGCGCGGCATGTCGCGGGCGTGTGGATCGGCCGCCCCGACGGCACGGCCATGCCCGGCGCGACAGGGCGGCAGGGCGCGCTGCCGGTGCTCGCGCGTGTCTTCGCGCTGCTGCCCGAGGCCCCGCGCCAGGGCCTGCGCGTGGTGGCCGATGCCCCGCGCCAGGGCGCGCCGGCGGATCGTCTGCGGCTGCTGTTCCCGCCGCCCGGCGCGGCGCTGGCCGATGGCGCCGGGCCGGTCGTGCTGCGCGCCGCTGGCGGGCGCCGCCCGCTCGCCTTTTTGGTCGATGGCGCACCGCTGCGCGCCGAGGCCGCGCGGCGCGAGGTCGCCTGGACGCCGCCCGGCCCCGGCGCCTACCGCATCACCGTGCTGGATGCCGATGGCGTGGCGGCGTCGGTCGGCGTGCGGGTGCGCGGGCCGGACAGCGCGCCGACCGGGGGCATCACCATCACGCTGGTCCCTGCATCCGTTTCCGCGCCGGCGCCGTAGATCCGCCGGCGGCGCCCCGGGCCCGCCCGCAGGACACGGAGATGGACGGCATGGGGATCGATGGCGGAGAGGTGCGCGTGCTGGCGGCGGCCCGCGTGAAGCCCGAGGCGCGCGCGGATTTCGCCGCGCTGGTGGCCGCCTTCGTCGCGACCACGCGGCGCGAGGATGGCTGCATCCTGTACGACATCTTCGCCTCGGTGACCGACCCTTGCGCCTTCGTCGCGGTGGAGCGCTGGACGCATCGCGCGGCGGCGGAATCCCACCTGGCGGCGCCCCACACGCAGGCCTTCCTGGCGGCGCTGGCGGGTGCGTCGGACGGCACGCCGGCCAGCATCACGCTGCTGTCGGGTCGGGTCGAGAGCCTGCTGTAGCGCCGCGCCACATGCGCGGTCGCCCTACGCCACCATCCCGAACACCCAGATCGCCGCCACGCCGGCCGCGATCGCCGCCGCCATGTTGCGCGTGGCGGCCTGCACCGCCACCACCACCGCCGCGGCGGCGAAGCCCTTCGCGCCCTGCGCCGCCAGCGCCGGCGCGACATAGGCGATGAAGATCGGCCCCGGCAGGTGCTGCAGCGCCACCTCGACCCCGCGCGGCGGGCGGAAGGCGCGGAACAGCGCATAGCCCCCGGCACGGCACAGATAGGTCGCCAGGGCCATGCCCAGGATCGCCAGCAGCACGTCCATCCGCAGCGTCATGGCGCCCGCCGCACTTCAAGCCACGCGCCCAGCGCCGCGCCGCACAGCGCGCCGGCCATCAGCGGCCAGGGCGCTGGCAGGCCCGCCGCCCACGCCAGCAGCGACACGCCGGCGGCAAGGCCCCAGGGCAGCAGGTCGCGCCGCACCCCCTGCCAGACCGGCACCAGGATGGCGCAGAAGGTCGCGGTCGCGGCGAAGAATACCGGATGCCCCGGCGGCAGGCGCACCGCCGCGCCGAACGCGTGGCCCAGCGCCACCGCAATCATCCAGAACAGCCACAGCGCCAGGCTGACGCCCAGCAGGAACCCCGCATCCCGCCCGCCCTTGCGCTGGTCGGCCGCCGACAGCGCGTAGGAATGGTCCACCAGCGTCGCCAGCGTGCCCCACAGCCGGATCCCGCGCAGCCAATCGAGCCACGGCGCCAGCGCCGCGCCCATCGGCGCCAGGCGCATGTTCACCACCAGCGCCGCCAGCGTCGCCGCCAGGATCGGCGCGGGCTCGGTCCATAATTCCAGCGCCAGCAGCTGCGACGACCCGGCGAAGACCAGCCCCGACATCAACGACGTCTCGAGCAGCGACAGGCCCTTCGCCGCCGAGATCACGCCCACCACCAGCCCGAAGGGAAAGGTGCCGATCACCAGCGGCACCGCCTGGCGCACGCCGCGCCGCACGCCGTGGCGGGTGAAGACGACGCGCGCGGCGTTCATGCGCCGGCCCGCCGGCGGCGGGTGTCGCGGAACCGGGACGCGGCGTGCCTCATGCGCGGCTGCGCGCCGCCAGCAGGCGGTCCTGCGCGGCAGCGGGGTCCATCGCCAGCGCCTGCCGCGCCACGGCGTGGCCGAAGCCGCCGCGCGCCAGCGCCGCCATCGCCTTGCGGCGCGCCTCCGCATCCTCCTGCGTGCGCGCGAAGGGACCGATCCGGCGCCGGCGGCAATAGGCGAGCGCGGCATCCAGCTCGGCCTCCTCGTTCGCGGGCAGCGCGGCGGCGGCGATCCCGGCATCGACGCCCTTGGCCGACAGATGCGCCGCGATGGCGCGGCGCGACCGCCCGGTCCGCGCCAGGCGCCGCGCCCGGCTGGCGGCGAAGGCGGCATCGTCCACCGCGCCGGCCTGCACCATGGCGCGCGCGACCTCGGCCACCGCGGCGCGGGCGGTCGCGGCGGCGGCGGCCACCTGGTCGCGCGGCTCGCCCTCGGCCTCGGCGGCGCGGGCCCAGCGGTCGATACGGCGGTCCAGCACGCGCTTCAGCCCGGCCTCGGTGGCCGCGTAGCGCGCCAGGTGCAGCAGCGCGGCCTCGCGCAGGCGGGACGCGGTGGGGGCCGGGCCTGCCGGGCGCGGGGCGCGCCGCCCGCGCGGGGAATTCGCCTGCGGTTCATCCGCCATCGCGCGGTTCTGCCACGGCCGGGTTTCGGTGACGAGGCCGGCAACCGTGGCGGCTTCAAGGCGTTGCGGGACAGGAAGGGAGCCGACGCCATGTTCATCATCCGCATGATCACCACCGCCGGGCTGCTGTGCCTGCCCTACCTGGCCATGTCCCAGCCGGTCACGCCGCCGCAGGCCGGCGGCCCGCAGCCGGGCCAGGTGGAGGCCGTCGGCCGCGATGCCGGGCCGGCCAACCACCCGCCGCGCACCGACAGCCCGCACGCCGTCAACCGCGGCACCGACGGCTCCGCGGTGGGCCACGCGCATGATCCCGATGCGACCGGCACCACGCCGCAGGGCATGCTCGGCACCGCCACGGCGGGCGAACGCGCGCCCGGCGCGCCGGTGGTCCCGCAGCCGGCGCCGACGCCGCCGGGCTGAGAGACCGTTTGAGAATGCCGGTGCCGGGCTGCAGAATGCGCCGCTCGGCGCAGTCTCGAACGGTCCCTGGCCGCCCGCCCGCGCCGCGTCGCCATTGCGCAGCTGCCGGCAACCGCGGCAGCCTTCGCCGCGGAGGCGTGCGGATGGTGGCCCCTGGCGTTCGTCGCAGCAGCGCAGGCCGCATCGCATCCGTGCTGGGTGCGGCGTTGTGGTGCATCGGCCTCTGCCAGCCCGCCGGAGCGCAAGCCCTGCGCCGCGACGCGCCAGCCAGCCCCGCTCGCTGGCGCTGCGGCGAGAAGACCTACTGCACGCAGATGACCAGCTGCGACGAAGCCCTGTTCCACTTCCGCCACTGCGGCCTGCTGCGCCTGGATGGCGACCGCGACGGCGTGCCCTGCGAACGCCTCTGCGGCCGCCCCGCCTCGACACGCCGGCGCTGAGCGCCTATCCGCCCGGGTCGAAGAACCGAGGACCCGCCATGCCCCAGCCCGCCCACCCCGCCGCCATCAACGGCCTGACGCTCGCGCAGTCCGAGACCATCGCCGCCGCCGCGCTGGCCAAGGGCCGTGCGCTCGGCCTGCTGCCGCTCTGCGTGGTGGTGCTCGATGCCGGCGGCCAGCTGAAATCCGCCAGGCGCGAGGACGGCGCCTCCATCCTGCGGCCCGAGATCGCCACCGGGAAGGCCTTCGGCGCGCTGGCCATGGGCTTCGGCACGCGAGAGCTCGCGCGGCGTGCCCAGGCGGTGCCCGGCTTCACCAACGCGCTCTCCGACCTGACTGGCGGCCGCGCCGTGCCGGTGCCGGGCGGCGTGCTGGTGCGTGATGCCAACAACATCCTGCTCGGCGCCGTCGGCATCAGCGGCGACGCCTCGCCCAAGGACGAGGAATGCTGCATCGCCGGGATCGAGGCCGCCGGGCTGATCGCCGATACCGGCGACCCCGCCTGAGGAGCCCCTCGGTTTCGCCGGCGCCGGCCAGGCGCCCCGCACCGGCATCGCGCACGGGGGCCGCTGCCGGCGCGGCGGGGTGCTTCCCGAACGGCGTACCAGGCCCCTGCAACTTTCCGTCACACGCGACGTTGCAGGGACATCGGACGAACCCAAAGGAGCCCCGTCGATGTCCCTTCTTCCCCGCGCCGCCATGGCTGTCCTGCTGATGGGCGGCCTCGTGGCCTGCGACCAGCGCGGCAACCCCACCTCGAACGTCGAGCCGGTGCGCGCCGTCGACCGCGCCGCCGGCACCAATGCCTCGGGCGCGTACCCGTCGCAGAGCGACGGCACCCGCGCCAACCCGCCGGGCACCGCCGCGGGCCGCGCCATCGACCGCGCCGCCGGCACCAACATGTCCGGCGCCTACCCGTCGCAGAGCGACGGCACCCGCGCCAACCCGGCGGGCACCGCCGCGGAACGCGCCGCGGGCAGCAACCCGCCGACCCGGCGGAACCCGAACAACCCGGGGCTGTGATCGGAACCGGGAGGGCGCGCACCGGGAGGGCTCTGCCCTCCCGGACCCGCCCGCGCCCGGCTTCCTTTCCGCCCGTTGTTGCGGCTAGTGTCTGCGCTTCCCTGCGTTGATGCCACGATGGTCGTGGTTGCGCGCCGGGAGATGCGGAGAGTGGATTCCACCGTGATTCCCGCCCTGATGCCGACCTACAACCGTGCCGACCTTGCTTTCGAGCGGGGCGAGGGTGCGCGCCTGTGGACGGATGACGGGCGACGATTCCTCGATTTCGGCGCCGGCATCGCCACCAGCAGCATCGGCCATGCCAACCCGCATCTGACCAAGGCGATCGCCGAGCAGGCCGGGCGCGTGATGCATGTCTCGAACCTGTATCGCATCCCCGAGGCCGAGAAGCTGGCGGCGCGCCATGTCGCGGCGTCCTTCGCGGATTCCGTCTTCTTCGGGAATTCGGGCGCCGAGGCGAACGAAGGGATGATCAAGGCCGTCCGCAAATACCACGCGGCGACCGGCCACCCGGAACGCTACGAGATCCTGTGCTTCGAAGGCGCCTTCCACGGGCGCACGCTGGGCACGCTGGCGGCCACCGGGAACGAGAAATACCTCGCCGGCTTCGGCCCGCCGCTGGAGGGCTTCCAGCACCTGCCCTTCGACAACATGAACGCGCTGCGATCCGCCATCAGCGCCAAGACCGCCGGCATCATGATCGAACCGGTGCAGGGCGAGGGCGGCGTGCGCCCCTGCCCCGACCGCTTCCTGCAGGAGATCCGCGCGGTCTGCGACGAATTCGGCCTGCTGATGGCGCTCGACGAAGTGCAGTCCGGCATGGGGCGCACGGGCAAGCTCTGGGCCCATGAATGGGCCGGGATCGAACCCGACGTCATGTCGGCGGCCAAGGGCATCGCCGGCGGCTTCCCGCTGGGCGCGGTGCTGGCGAAGGAGAAGGTCGCCCAGTACCTCAGGCCCGGCACGCATGGGTCGACCTATGGCGGCAATCCGCTGGCCTGCGCGGCGGGGAACGCGGTGCTGGACGTGGTGCTGGCGCCGGGCTTCCTCGATGGCGTCATGCGCGTCTCGGCGCATCTGTGGCGCGGGCTGGAAGGCCTGGTGGTGAAGCATCCCTCGGTGGTCGAGGCGGTGCGCGGCCGCGGGCTGCTGTGCGGGCTGAAGCTGACGCCGGCGGTCACCAATGGCGACATGCAGGCCGCCGCGGTGGCGGAAGGGCTGCTGACCGTCGCGGCGGGGATGAACGTGCTGCGCCTGGCGCCGCCGCTCATCATCACCGAGGCCGATGCGGACGAGGCGGTCGACCTGCTCGACCGCGCCTGCCGCCGGCTGACGCCCTCGAAGGCGCAGGTCGCCGCGAAGTGAGTGCGGCGCTCAAGCCGGTCGGCGGGGGGGCCAGCGCCCCCCGCCACTTCCTCGAGATCATGGACTTCGACACCGCGTCGCTGCGGCGGATGCTCGACCTCGGCACCCGGGCGAAGCGCGGCGAGGTGACCGACCGGCCGCTCGCCGGCAAGACCGTGGCGCTGCTGTTCGAGAAGCCCTCGACCCGCACGCGCGTGTCCTTCGAAGTGGGCGTGCGGCAGCTGGGCGGCGACGTTGTCGTGCTGACCTCGCGCGACATGCAGATGGGCCGCGGCGAGACGCCCAGGGACACCGCGCGCGTGCTGTCGCGCTATGTCGATGCGATCATGCTGCGCACCGACGACGTGCGAAAGATCCGCGAATTGGCGGAATACGCCACGGTGCCGGTGATCAACGGCCTGACCGACATCTCGCACCCCTGCCAGATCATGGCCGACGTGATGACCTTCGAGGAACATCGCGGCCCGATCGCCGGCCAGGTGGTGGCCTGGACGGGCGATGGCAACAATGTCGCGCAGTCCTTCATCCAGGCCTCGGCGCGCTTCGGCTTCACGCTGCGCATCGCGACGCCGAAGGAACTGGCGCCGCCCGCCGCGCTGCTCGACTGGGCGCGCGCGCAGGGGGCGCGGATCGAGCTGACCAACGACCCGGTGGCGGCGGTGGCCGGCGCGCGCTGCGTCGTGACCGATGCCTGGGTGTCGATGTCGGACGAAAAGGAAGGCCGCGCGCCGCAGCGGCACAACCTGCTGGCGCCCTACCAGTTGAATGCCGCGCTGCTGGGCCACGCCGCGCCGGATGCGATCGTGATGCATTGCCTGCCGGCGCATCGCGGGGAGGAGATCACCGACGAGGTGATGGACGGCCCGCAATCCGTGGTGTTCGACGAGGCGGAGAACCGGCTGCACGCGCAGAAGGGCGTGCTGTTGTGGGCGCTGGGCGGGGCCTGATCGCGCCCCATCGGGACGGCGCGATCCGGCGCCTGCTGCCGCCCGGTGGCGCGGCGGACCGGTGCCGGGCGGTCTCGAACCGTCGCTGACCAGCCGCGTCCCGTGCTGCACGGTGACCGCGGGGCGGCCCCTCCGCGGCTCGCGGGCCCGCACCGGTCGCCGCTGCCGCCCCCCCGGGGCGGGCGCGAACTCCATGCCTTTGAATACAAAGCGATTTTCCGGTCGCGCTTAACCCGCGCCTCACGTTCCCGCGAGACACTGCCCCGTCTTGTCATGGCGCGGAGGACTCGATCGATGGCGCGGATCACCGGCGTGCCCGGAAACGTCTGGAACCGTATCGGCCTGGTGCAGCGCCTGGTCGTCGCCGCCGTGCTGGCGGTGGGCGCCGCCGTCGCCGCCGTGCAGGTCATCGACCTGCGGGCCTTCGAACGGCGCGAGATGGCCCGCGCCCAGGCCGACCTCGACATGAACCTCGAGATCCTCAAGGAGATGCTGCGTCCGCTCGGCACCGGCTGGGCGCTGCAGGATGGCCGCCTGACGCTCGGCGGCCAGCCGCTGGAAGGCCGCAACGACGTGGTCGACGTCGTCAAGCGCCTGGCCGGCGGTGTCGCCACCATCTTCCAGGGCGACCTGCGCATCGCCACCAACGCCCAGCGCCCGGACGGGACGCGCGGCACCGGCACGCGCCTGGCTCCCGGGCCGGCCTATGACGCGGCGATCACCCGCGGCCAGACCTATCGCGGCGCCAACGACATCCTCGGGCGGCTTCACCTGACCGTCTACGAACCTGTCCGCGACGCCGCCGGCCAGCAGCTCGGCATGCTCCTGGTCGGCGTGCCGATCACCGAGATCGCCGCCGACATCGCCGCACGCCAGCGCGAGGCGCTGCTCACCAGCCTGGTCGTGGTGCTGCTGGTCGGCGCCTTCATCTGGTTCGTCCTGGTGCGCGCCATGCGGCCGCTGGGCGGCATGGCCAAGGCGATCGACGCGATCGCGCAGGGCCGCACCGATGTGGATGTGCCCTGCCGCGACCGCACCGACCAGCTGGGCGTGATCGCGCGTTCGGTCGAGACACTGCGCGCCGCCACCGGCCGCGCCGCCGCCGCCGAGGCCGCCACCGCCGAGGCGCGCGAGCAGGCCGAACACGCCCGCCGCCGCGCCGCGGACTCCGCCGCCAGCACCGTGCAGGAGCGCATCGGCGCGGTCGCCGCGACCCTTGCCACCGTGGCCCGGCGCCTGGAGGACGCCACCGGCGAGATCGCCGCGGGGGCCGATGCCTCGTCCCGCCAGACCGCCGCCGCCGCCGCCGGCGCCGACCGCACCAGCGCCAATGTCGCGACCGTCGCCGCCGCGGCCGAGCAGATGGCGGCATCGGTCAGCGAGATCACGCGCCAGGTCAGCCAATCCGCCACCACCACGCGCCGCGCCACCGAACAGGCCGGCGCGACCGATGCCGGGGTGCGCGAACTGGCGGCCTCGGCGCAAAAGATCGGCGAGGTGGTCAGCCTGATCAGCGACATCGCCGGGCGCACCAACCTGCTGGCGCTGAACGCCACGATCGAGGCCGCGCGGGCCGGCGAGGCCGGCAAGGGCTTCGCCGTGGTGGCCAGCGAGGTGAAGGCGCTCGCCTCCCAGACCGCCAAGGCCACCGAGGAGATCGGCCGCCAGATCGCCGGCATCCAGGCCAGCACCGGCCAGGCCGTCGCCGCCATCCAGGGCATCGGCGAGGTGGTGCGCGAGGTCGACCAGATCGCCGGCGCGATCGCCGCCGCGGTGGAACAGCAGGGTGCCGCCACGCAGGAGATCGCGCGCGGGGCGGGCTTGGCCGCGACCGGCACCGGGGAGGTCTCGGGCAGCGTCGCCGAGATCCGCCTGAGCGCCGAGGCCGCCACGGCGCGCGTGGCGGAACTGCGCCGTGTCGCGCAGGATGTCGTGACCGGCGAGGCATCGCTGCGGGCCGAACTCGACGGGATCGTGGCGTCGCTGCGGGCGGCGTGAGACCGGCGCGGGAAGGCTTGCGGTCGGGAAAATTTTCCTGTATGCTTGCCGCATCAAGGGCGGAACCTTGGCCAGGCCGCGGGCGGCGCGCCCTTCGCCGGCACAGCGGGCGGCGCCCGCCGGCCGGGAAGCCCCGACGGGCCTGCACGCGCAGCCCCCGAGCATGCTGCGTTCGCTCGCGCTCACGTCGCAGGCTCTAGCCTGTTGTTTTCAGAGCATCTTCACGCGTTCAGATGATTCCATCCGAACGCGATCGGCTCTAAAATTCTAAAGTCGTAAAATCCCAAAGTCCCGGACCGCGCCGCCCGCGCCCGTGGACGCCGCCCCGCCCACGTCCTATCTGGGCCGGGTGTCCAGCCCAACCGATCCCTCCCGCACGCCCGACTTCCTCAACCACGACCGCCCGCCGGTGCCCGACCTCGTGGTGCCGCGCGGCGTGCAGCCCTTCCACCTGGCCGACCGCCCGGTGCGCGGGCGGTTGGTGCGGCTCGGCCCGCTGGCCGATGCGCTGCTGACCCGCCACGACACCCACCCCGCCGTGACCGCGCTGGCCGGCCAGGCGCTGGCGCTCACCGCCGGGCTGGCGGCGGCGCTGAAGTTCCGTGGGTCGTTCAGCCTGCAGGCCAAGGGCGATGGCGCGGTGCCCATGCTGCTGGCGGATTGCACCGATGGCGGCGCGCTGCGCGGCTATGCGCGGGCCCATCCGGAGCGCCTCGCCGAGGTGATGGCCGCGACGGACGCGCCAAGCGCGGCGGCGCTGCTGGGCCAGGGCTTCCTTGCCTTCACCTGCGACCAGGGCGGCGACATGGACCGCTACCAGGGCATCGTCGCGATCGAGGGCGACACCCTGACCGCCATGACCGGCACGTATTTCCGTACCTCCGAGCAGATCGCCACGCATGTCCACCTGGCCTGCGCCCGCACCGATGCCGGCTGGCGCGCCGGCGCGCTGATCCTGGAGCGCGTCGCCGGCGAGGGCGGCATCGGCGAAGCGATGGACCGCGACGCGCAGGACGAGGCCTGGCGCACCGCCGTGGCGCTGGCCGCGACCCTGACCGATGCCGAGCTGCTGGACGATGCCCTGCCCGGCGAACGCCTGCTGCACCGGCTGTTCTCGCTGGAGGGGCTGGCGCTCGACCGCGCCCGCGCGCTGTCCTATGGCTGCCGGTGTTCGCGTGCGAAGCTGGCTGGCGTGCTGGCGGGGTTCGGCGAGGACGACCTCGACCACATGGCGGAGGACGGGACCATCACCATGACCTGCGAATTCTGCAACCTCGGCTTCCGCTTCGACCGCGCCGAGCTGCGCGGCAACCAGGCCTGACGCCGTGGTGCCGCCGCGCCGCGCCGTGCTGGGCGCGCTGGTCGCCGCCGCCTGCGCGGGGCCGGAGGAAGCACCCCCGCCGCTGCCGGCCGGCCCGCCTTCCTACAGCCACCTGACACCGCTGCGCCTGTCGGTCGGGCGCATCGAGTTCCAGCCCGGCACCGACGCCGCCGCCACGCGCACCATGCCGCCGGCGCCGCTGAATCCCGCCGATGTCGTGCGGATCATGGCGCAGGAACGGCTGTCGGCCGCCGGCGGCCCCGGGATCGCGCGCTTCCGCGTGCAGATCGCGACGCTGACGCGCGAGGGCTCGGCCTCGGGCGGCGTGTTCACCGCAGCGACCGAGCGGCTGACCTGCACGCTGCGCTGCCGGATCGAGATCCGCGGCGAGGACGGCACCCAGGCCGGCTTCGCCGAGGCCGAGGTGCGCCGCGCCGCTGTGCGCCCCGCCGGCAGCCCGGCGGAGCGCGCCCGCGCCGCCGAGGAGCTGGTGCGCGCCGCCGGTGCCGACCTCAATGTGGAATTCGAATACCAGATCCGGCGCAATCTGCGCGCGATGCTGGCGCCTGTCGCGGCGCCGCCGGCCGCACCCAGGCTCGACATCTGATCACCGGCCGGGCGGGGCGATCCGCACCCTGCCCCGGGATGGCGGGATTTGCCGCGCGGCCCGCTTCGGGACAGGCTGCGCCACGCACGGCAGCCCAGGGGACCCCCGCCATGGCCACGCTCACCTTCTCGAACCCGCCCGGCGCGCCGCAGCCGCAGTCGCGCTATTCGCAGGCCGCGCTGATCGAAGGCGAGGGCCGGCGGCTGATCGTCTCCGGCCAGGTCGGGCTGCGCCCCGACGGCACGCTGGTGGCCGCGCCGGAGGACCAGATGGCGCAGTCGCTCGCGAATCTCGGCGCCGTGCTGGCGGCGCATGGCATGGGGCCCGCGCACATCGTGAAGATGACGGTGTTCCTGACCGACCCCTTGCATGTCGTGCCGTGGCGGAGGCATCGCGACGCCTTCCTCGCGGGCCATGCACCGGCCAGCACGCTGCTGATCGTCGCCGGCCTCGCGAGCCCTGACTTCGTGGTCGAGGTGGAGGCCGAGGCGGTCGCCTGATCCGGCCGCCGCCCGCGTCAGAAGGTGACGCGGCGGACCTGCTCCACGCCGCCCGGCGGCAGCGCGCCGCGCCGCGTCATGCAGCTGCGCCAGGCGCGCGGCATGGCTGCCAGCAATTCCTGGCGGACGACCTCGTCATGCGCCGGGTTGCCGGAGGCGGCGGTGCTCGCGATGCGGCGCACCTCGGGGTCCTGCTCGGCCTCGCGCCGGCAGGCCTGGCCGTCGGGGCTGTTGTCGACCGGCACATTCGCCCAGATGCCGCCCTGCTGGCAGGCGCCGAGCGCCAGCAAGACCAGAACCGGCAGCACGCGCCTCATGCGCCCATCCAATCCTCGATAAGCCGGCGCGCGATGGAATCCGCGCGCGGCAGGGAGAAGCCCAGCGCCTGGTGATCGCGGATCTGGTCCCGCGTGAACCACCGCGCATCCTTCAGTTCGTCGTGGTCGATGTGGATGTCCTCCGACAGCCCCTCGGCGTGGAAGCCGAGCATGATGGAGGACGGGAACGGCCAGGGCTGGGACGAATGATACCAGACGCCGCCGACATCGATGCCGGCTTCCTCCTTCACCTCACGGCGGACGGCTTCCTCCAGGCTCTCGCCCGGTTCCACGAAGCCCGCCAGCGTCGAATACATCGCGGTGTTGGGGAAGCGGTGGGAATGGCCGAGCAGGCAGGCATCGCCGCGCACCACCAGCATGATGACGGCGGGGTCGGTGCGCGGGAAATGCTGCGCGCCGCAGCCCTGGCAGACCATCACATGCCCGGCGGAGCGCGGTTCGCAGCGCGACCCGCAGATGCCGCAGAAGCGGTGCTTGGTGCGCCAATGCATCAGCCCGCGGGCATGGGCCAGCACGCTGGCTTCGCCGGGCGGCAGCAGACCGGCCACCTGGCGCAGGTCGGTGAAGGCGCCCATGCCATCGGGCAGCAGCGGCAGCGGGTCGTCGGCGGTCGAGCAATCCACCGCGAAGACCGGCCGGCCTTCCCACAGGCCGAGGAACGCCCACGGGCCATCGGCCATGCGCACGGATTGCGCCGCCGCGCCGGTCAGCAGCACGGCTTCCGGGTGGCCGTCCGCCACGCCCTTCATCAGGGAGCGCGCGCGCCAGACCGGCGTGAACAGCGTGTCCGGATGGTTCAGCGCGGCGGCGATGAAGTCGGCATCGTCGCGCTTCTCGCCGGCGCGGTCGAGCGGGCTGCCGGTATAGGCGTTGGGGCGGCTGGCGGGGATGGAGAGCATGCGGGGCGGAAGGTGCCATGCGGCCCCGCCCCCGTCCATCCGCCGGGACGTCAGGGCCGCGCTTCGTCCGCCAGCCGCGCGAGCGCCGCGCGATAGGTCTCGTCGAACAGCGCATCGAGAGCGGGGTTCACGCCGCGGCACCCGGCCGCCACGCGCCCCGCCCAGCCGACATATTCGGTGCGCCGCGCGTGGTTCCAATTGGCCGGCGGGCTGTCGGCGATGGCGCGCAGGTTCGACACCTTGTCCGCGAGCTTGAGCTGCTTCGCCGCATCCGACTTCTTGGGCGCGTGGGAGACCTGCAGCGACTTCCTGATCTCCTTGGGCAGGGACTTGTCGTCGGTGGCTTCCGCGACGATCGCCGCGACTTCCTCGCCGAAGGCGGCGACCAGGTCGGCGTGGGTGCAGTCGGTGTCCTCGACCGTGTCGTGCAGCAGCCCGGCCAGGATGGCGGGCAGCGGCGCGCCGTGCTCGGCGAGGATGCCGGCCACCTCGATGACGTGGTTCACATAGGGCTCGGCGGCGGCGCCCTTGCGCGCCTGGCCGGCATGGGCGCGGGCGGCGAACAGCGTGGCGCGCAGGATCTCGGCGGCGGGGTCGGTGCAGGGCTTCATGGCGTCTCCTTTGTGGCCGTCGCGGGCCCTGGCGCAAGGGGATAGGCTGCGCCGCGGGGGCCGGGAGCGGTGGCGATGACGGATCGGGTGCGCGCGGTGCGGCGGCGGGTGGTGCTGGCGGGCGCGCTTGCCGTGCTGGCCGTGGATCGTGCGGCGCGCGCGCAGCCGGTTGTCGCCGCGCCTGCCCCGCCGGAGGCGCGCGGGACCATCACGCCCCAGGCGCGCGACGCGATCGAGCTGCTGCGCCGTGCGCGCGCCTGGCTCTGCCCACGCTGCAGCGACGACATCGAGCGGTCGGGCGTGAACCATCCGTCGCTGCGGTCGATCAACGGCAGCGGCTGGATCGAACGCGCGTCGAACGTGATCGAGGCGACGCCGGGCCTGCCCGGGGCGGTGCCGGCGTTGCGCCTGCTGAGCTACGGCACCGAGGTCCTGGAATTCTACGGCGAGGAGGAGGCGACCTGGGCGATCGACGCCGCGATCGTGGCGCTGCAGGCGGAAGGGCGCGTCGCCGCCGGCGCGCCGCCGGACCCGCGGGCGCTGATCGGACAGCTGCGCCTGGTGCGCCGCTTCATCTGCCCGCGCTGCGTGAGTCCCCAGAGCGAGGATGCGCGACGCAAGCGCGCGCGGGCGACGGAGGAGCTGGCGGTCGCGCGGGAGATGCTCGCCGCCGCGCCGCGGCTGCGCCATGCGGAGCAGGTGGCCGCACGCCTCGGGGTGGCGCAGCAGGCGCTGGCGGCGTCCGACGACCGGCAGGCGGATGCGGCGCTGGCCTGGGCGATCGAGCGGTTGCGGCCCTTGCCGCGCGCGGCGCGGTAGGGGGCGGCTGAACCGAGCCGCGCAGGTTGCGGTAAGGCCGGGTGCCGAAGGGGCGAACCACCTGCGCCGTCACGCAACGCCAGAGCCGCTTCCGTTCGCCTTGGCTCACCGAAACGCCTCACGACCATTGCCCTTGCGAGCATCTTCACCCGATCAGATGATTCGATCTGATCGGGATCTGCCCTGGCAGGCGTCGGCCGGGGCACACCGAAGGCGTGCCCGACGATGCGGATGCGAGGAACACCACTCAGGTGTTCATCGCATCGAAGAAGTCCTGGTTCGTCTTGCTGTACTTCAGCTTGTCGGTCAGGAATTCCATCGCGTCCTGCGTGCCCATCGGGTTCAGGATGCGCCGCAGCACCCACATCTTGGACAGCGTGCCGCGATCGACCAACAGTTCTTCCTTGCGGGTGCCGGACTTGGTGATGTCGATCGCCGGGAAGACGCGCTTGTCGGACAGCTTGCGGTCCAGGATGATCTCGCTGTTACCGGTGCCCTTGAATTCCTCGAAGATCACCTCGTCCATGCGCGAGCCGGTGTCGATCAGCGCGGTGGCGATGATGGTCAGCGACCCACCTTCCTCGATGTTGCGGGCGGCGCCGAAGAAGCGCTTGGGGCGCTGCAGGGCGTTGGCGTCGACACCGCCGGTCAGCACCTTGCCCGACGAGGGGACAACGCTGTTGTAGGCACGGCCGAGGCGCGTGATGGAATCCAGCAGGATCACCACGTCGCGCTTGTGCTCGACCAGGCGCTTGGCCTTTTCCAGCACCATCTCGGTCACCTGGACGTGGCGCGTGGCCGGTTCGTCGAAGGTGGAGGCCACCACCTCGCCGCGCACGGTGCGGGCCATGTCGGTGACTTCCTCGGGCCGCTCGTCGATCAGCAGCACCATCAGGAAGACTTCGGGATTGTTGGCGCTGATCGACTTCGCGATGTTCTGCAGCATCACGGTCTTGCCGGTGCGCGGCGGTGCCACGATCAACGCGCGCTGGCCCATGCCGATCGGCGCGATCAGGTCGATGACGCGGTGCGTGTTGTCCTTGGCCGGCGACTTCGCGACGCTCTCGACCTCCGGGTTCTCCATCTTGAGCCGGCGGTTCGGATAGAGCGGCGTCAGGTTGTCGAAGTTGATGCGGTGCTTGAGCGATTCGGGCGGCTCGAAATTGATGTTGTTGACCTTGAGCATCGCGAAGTAGCGCTCGCCATCCTTGGGCGCGCGGATCTGGCCCTCGACCGTATCCCCCGTTCGCAGCGCGAAGCGCCGCACCTGGGCGGGCGAGATGTAGATGTCATCCGGGCCGGGCAGGAAGTTCGCCTGCGGGGATCGCAGGTAGCCGAAGCCATCCGGCAGGATTTCGAGGGTGCCCTCGCCAAAGATCGCCTGGTCGTTCTCGGCCAGGGTCTTGAGGATGGCGAACATCATGTCCTGCTTGCGCAGGGTCGAGGCGTTCTCGACGTTCAGCTCCTCGGCGAAGGCGAGGAGGTCGGCGGGGCTTTTGGCCTTGAGTTCGGAGAGGTGCATAGGGTCCTGGACGGCGTCCGAGAGAGCGGGGGATTGGCCGGGACGTTCCCGCGGGCGCGGCGATGGAAGCCGGTGCCTGCCTGCCCGGATCGGCGCCGAGGACCGGCGCGAGGGGCAATGTCCCGAAAGGAAGGAAGGAGGAATTCGCGGCTCAAGGCGCGGGGCACCCCGCGCCGCAGGCGGGAAGCGGCGGAACCCTAGGAAGGCCGGGGCCGCGCGTCAACCGCGGATATGCGCAGGCGCCGGGGCGGCTGCAAGGGCGCCCGCCCCGCCCCTCGGATCGCGCCAGGCGCGATCCGCGAGCGCACGGCGCGACCGCGCCCAACCTGCCAGCCGCCGCCAGAGCGCCAGTGCCCGGCGCGAAGGCAAGGCGGGCGGATGCCCGCCGCCCGCCGTTTGAGGGCACATCAAAACGGCTTCGCGATCACCATCACCACGATCAGGATCAGCGCCAGCGTGGGCACCTCGTTCATGATGCGCCAGTCGCGTTCGCTGCGCGCATTGGCGTCGCGTTCGAAGCGCTTGCGCCCGACCGACAGCACATGATGCACCCAGGTCATCGCGCTCAGCCCGGCGACCTTGCCCCACCACCAGCCCGCGCCCCAGTCCGCGACTCCGGGCGTCAGCACCAGCAGCAGGCCGAAGGTCCAGGTCCACATCATCGCCGGGTTCATGATGGCGCGCATCAGGCGGCGCTCCATCACCTTGAACAGCTCGGACTGCGCCGAACCGGGTGCCACCTGGCAGTGATAGACGAACAGCCGCGGCAGGTAGAACAGCCCCGCCATCCAGGCGAAGGCGCCCAGCAGGTGCATCGACTTCACCCACGGATACCAGGGCGCCAGCGCGTCGATGGTCACGTCGGCACGCCCTCGGCCAGCGCCACGGTGCCGGTGGTCGACGCCAGGCGCATCGCCAGCAGCGGGGCGTAGTCCGCACTGTCGTAGAAGGCGCGGGCGGTGGCCATGTCGGGGAATTCCAGCACCACCAGGCGGTTCAGGGCGGGCGCGCCTTCCTTCACGTCGATCGCGCCGCCGCGCACCAGGTAGCGGCCGCCGAAGCGCGCAATCACGGCCGGCACCGCGGCGCGATACGCCTCGAAGCCGGCGGCGTCCTGCACGGTGATGTTGGCGATCAGGTAGGCGGGCATGTCCATGCCTCCGGTTGCTGGCGGCGCAGCATGGCCGCGCCGCGCAAGCGCCGGCAAGCCTGCCCCGTCAGCGCGACCGCAGCAGGCCGAGGTCGCGCAGCAGGCCCTCATTCGCCGCGCTCTCGGCCGCGAAGGTGTCGCGGAATGCCGCGCCCGGCAGGAAGGCCGGCACCGAGGCCAGGCGCTGCGCCGTGGCGCGGAAGCCCTCGCTGCCCACGGCGCTTTCGCAGGCGCGCTCGATCGCCGCGGCCGCGGCGTCCGGGATGCCCGCCGGCGCGATCAGCCCGCCATGCGAACTGCCCTGCACCGGGAAGCCGAGCTCCGCCACCGTCGGCACGTCCGGCAGATGCGGCAGCCGCTGCGCCGCCACCGCGGCGATCGGCGTGAGGCCGGTCGAGGCCGGGATCGACGACGCCTCGATGAAGGCCTGGATCTGCCCGCCGAGCGCCGCCGTGCTCATTGGACCCGCACCGGTGAAGGAGACCATCAGCCCCTCGATCCCCGCGCGCTTCAGCAGCGCGGCCATCAGGATGTGCTGCGTGCTGGCATTGCCCGGCGCGCCATAGACCAGCGCCTCGCGCGCGGAACGCCCATGCGCGACCAGCCCGGCGAAGTCGCGGAACGGCGCGCCGCGCCCCAGGATCACCACCTGCGGGTTGTCGTACACGCGGCACAGGAAGCGGAAGCTGTCGAGCCCGTAGGTCAGCGCGATGGCATGCGGCTGCGCCGTCATCGGGTTGTTCGGCGTGATCGCGATGGTGTAGCCGTCCGGCCGTGCACGCGCGAGTTCGGCGGACCCGATCGTGCCCGCCGCCCCGCCGCGGTTCACCACCACCACGGTCTGGCCCAGCGCGCGCGTCAGCTCGGGTTGCAACGCGCGCGCCATCAGGTCGGTGTTGCCGCCGGGCGGATAGGCCACCATCAGCGTGACGGTGCGCGAGGGAAAAGCCTCCTGCGCCGCCGCGCCGGCCGTGAGCGCAAGGCCGAGCGCCGCCGCGATGAATCCCGTCCGCATGGTCGGCCTCCCGTTTTGTCGGCGCCAGGCTACGCTGTCGTGGCGGCCTCGGGAATCCCCCGCGCCCGCAGGAAGGCGCCGGCCGACGCCAGCGCGCGCCGCCCCTCCGCCAGCCGCGCCGACCACAATGGCCAGGCGTGGATCATGTGCGGCCAGACCTCGAGCCGCACCGGCACGTCCGCCGCACCCAGCCGCCCGGCGATGCGCACGGCGTCGTCCAACAGCGTCTCGGCCGACCCCACCTGCACCAGCACCGGCGGCAGGCCGCGCAGGTCGGCATGCAGCGGGGACACGCGCGGATCATCCGCCGCCACGCCGCCGCGATAGGCGGCCGACAGTTCCGCCAGGTAGCCGCGATGGATCAGCGGATCCACGCCATCCTTCGCGTCCATGCTGGCACCGGTCATCGCCAGGTCCACCCAGGGCGAGGCGAGCCAGGCGCAGCCAGGCAGCGGCAGGCCCGCATCGCGCTGCGCGACCATCAGCGCCAGCGACAGCCCGCCGCCCGCGCTGTCGCCGCCCACCGCGATATCCGCCGGCGCGAAGCCCTGCGCCAGCAGCGCGGCTAAGGCGGCGCGCGCATCCTCCAGCGCCGCCGGATAGGGGTGTTCCGGCGCCAGGCGATACGCCAGCGCCAGCGCCCGCATCCCCGCCGCGGCGCCGGCGCGGGACGCCATGGTGCGATGGCTCACGATCGACCCCGAGCAATACCCGCCGCCATGCAGGAACAGCAGCACGCGGGCGGCATCGACGCCCGGCGCCGCCGACCATTCGGCCGCGACGCCGCCGATGCTTGTGGGGGTGAACACGATGTCGGCGGGCGGCGCGTCCACCGCCGCGACTTCCTCGATCCGCGCGCGGCGCGCCGGCCAGCCCACCGGGCGCGGCCGGCCGGTCAGCAGGGCGCGGACGCCGTCGATCTCCCCCATGGGTGCTCTCCCTCCCGCCGTGGCGCGACGTTAGAGCATCACCCGCGCCAACGGTATCGTTCGCGCGGTTCAGGATGCCCGTGACGGCAGAGCGCGAGAGACGCGGCGGCGGGCCAAGGCGCGCGCAGACGCCTGTGGCCCTGGCGTGCGTGAAAACGCGACGCCCGTCGCGCTTCCGCGCGGACGTGACCCCACCCGCGCGTCCGCGCCGACACGACCCCACCCGCGCGTCCGCGCCGACACGACCCTATCCGCGCGCCACGTCACAGCGCCGGCTGCGGCGCCGCGATGGCCAGGTCCATGTGCACCTTCCCGTAGGTGCCCCAGGCGCGGTCATACTGCGGCGGGATGGCCAGCGCCTCGGTGCGCCCCAGCGTCGCCGCCGCATGCAGCGGCCAGTACGGGTCGCGCAGCAGCTCGCGCGCCAGGAAGATCAGGTCGGCCTTGCCTTCGCTCAGGATCGACTGCGCGTGCTCGGGCTCGGTGATCAGGCCGACCGCCGCGACCGGCACGCCCGCCGCGCGCACCGCCGCCGCACCCGGCACCTGGTAGCCCGGCACCAGCGTGATCTTCTGCCGCGGATCGTTCCCGCCCGACGACACATCCACCAGGTCGATGCCCAGCGCCTTCACGCGGCGCGCCAGTTCGACCGTCTCCTCCGTGGTCCAGCCACCCTCGACCCAGTCGGTGTGTGAGACGCGGATCGCCAGCGGCATGTCGCCCGGGATGGCCGCGCGCACCGCGGCGACCGTCTCGGTCACGAACCGCGTGCGCCCGTCGAAATCACCGCCCCAGCCATCGTTGCGGCGGTTCGACAGCGGGCTGAGGAACTGGTGCATTAGGTAGCCATGCGCGGCATGGATCTCGATGAAGCGGTAGCCCGCCCGCACCGCGCGCTGCGCCGCCGCGACGAAGTCGGCGATGGTCGCGGCCACCTGCGCCTCGGTCATCGCCTGCGGCACGGCGAAGTCGCCGAAGGCCTCGGCCGAGGGCGCCACGCAGGTCCAGGACGGATCCGCCGGCCCATGCAGCCACGGCGCGTTGCGCGACGCCTTGCGGCCCGCATGCGCGATCTGGATGCCCGGCACCGAGCCAACCGCCGCGATGGCCGCGGCCAGGCGCGCATGCGGCGCGATGTGGTCGTCGGACCAGATGCCGAGGTCGCCGGGGCTGATCCGCCCTTCCGGCGTCACCGCCGTGGCTTCCGCGATGGTCACGCCGGCGCCACCCACCGCGCGCGAGACCAGGTGCGCCAGGTGCCAGTCGGTCGGGATGCCATCCGGCTTCGCGGAGTATTGGCACATGGGCGCGACGCCGATGCGGCTCTTCAGCGTGACGCCGCGCAGGGTGAAGGGAGAGAACAGGTCGGTCACGATGGCGGTGCCCCGTTGGCTGGTGGTGGCGCGAAGGGCGGCAGGCGCCCCAGGCGGTTTTCGAACACGGCGAAGAAGCGCGGCTCGCCGCGCCCGCGCGGCAGCAGGCGCCCGGCGGCGTCGGTCGGCATCACGGCCAGTGTCACGGCATCGCGCAGGTTGCCGCCGACGGCCTCGACCACGCCCGCGCCCACGCGCACCACGATGTCGCAATGGGTGGGGCGGAACGCGCCGCGATCGGCGGCACGCTCGCGCCACGACCCGATCGGGCGCGACGAACGGTCGGCGCAGACCAGGTCGCCCACCTGCGGCGCGCGGTCGGCGACATCATGCGGGATGAAGGGCGCCAGCGCGGGAAACCGCTGCGCGTCCAGGATCAGCGCATCGAGGTAGAAGGCATGTGCGGCCGAAGGCGGGAATTCGCGCCGATCGACCCCCGCGCCCTGCAGCACGAAGGAGATGAAGGCCGCCGACCAGGCGGGTTCGCGCCAGGTATCGGCGCTGCCCCAGCGGTAGCGGGCGCGGTTGCGCGCGATCGGCGCCTCGCCCTCGGGCACGGCGCGCCAATAGGCCAGCACGCGCGGGAAGTTCGCCGCGTCGGATTCGCGCGTGCGCGGCGGCGCGTCGGATTGCTGCCGGCCCCATTCCTCCCACTCCGCGGTGGCGATGCGCAGCATGCGCTCGCGCGCGCTGGGCGGGTAGGACAGCGGCGGCTCGATGGCGACGGGCGCCGGCGGCGGCGGCGCGGCGCAGGCGGCCGCCAGGAGGGGCAGCAGCACGACCGCGGCGGACCAGCCCGCCCGCGGCCCGCGGGCGCCACGGCGGCGCGGCGGGGAATGGGTCGGCTCCGTGCCGCACGTCTTGCCGATGGTCACGCCGCTGCCCTCGCCGTCGCTGCCTCGGGCGGCAACAGCGCCGCCAGCGTCGTTGCCTGCGCGCCCAGCGTCGGCGCCGTGCCGGGCGGGCCGCCGGCCACCACCAGCACCGCGCCCTCGGGGCGGATGCGGCCCTGCAGCAAGGTCGTGGCTGTCGCCGCCAGGAAGGCGAGGCGACGCGCCGTCTCCTCGGGCAGCGCCACCGCCCCCGCGGCGCGCGCCGCCTGCACCGCGCGCAGCGCGCGCAGCAGCCGCGCGAGGTCCTCGGTGGCGACCGCCGCGGGGTTGCCCTCCCCGCGCAGGGCCAGCGTGTCGATCGGCCCATCGAGCGTCGCGAGCCCGAGCGCCGCGATGCCGCGCACCAGCGCCGCGGCCGGCGGGCGGTCGCGGCGCGCCAGCGCCAGCAGCGCCGCCGCATGGTCGCCGGCGGCGGCCGGCGCATCGCCCTCGGCGCGGAACACGCCGCTGTCGCGTTGCAGCGCCAGCAGCGTCGCCTCCAGCGCCGCACCGCGCGCCGCCAGGCCAGGGTCGCCGCCCGCCTGGCGCAGCGCATCCGCCGCCATCAGGGCCTGGGCCAGGT
>NZ_CAKKLX010000032.1 GCF_918698155.1 Roseomonas sp. CECT 9278 | reverse complement strand
CCGCGCAGCCGCCGCAGCGCCCCGCGCAGGCCCCGGCCCAGCGCCCGGCGCCCACGCCGCCCCCGCTGGCGCCGGGCCAGCCGCCGCCCGCCGCCGTGATCGGCATCGTCGACGTGCCCGAGATCCAGCGCGTCTCCTCGGCCTTCACCCAGGTGCGCGAGGCGATCGAGACGCGCCGCGCGCGGCTGAACGAGGACCTGCAGCGCGAACAGCAGCGCTGGCGCGACGAGCAGCAGCGGCTGGCCACGGAACGCGCCTCGCTGTCGCCCGAGCAGTTGCGCAACCGCGAGCGCGACCTGCAGGACCGCATCACCGACAGCCAGCGCACGCTGCGCGACCGCGCCGCCGGCATCGAGCAACTGGCCCAGACCGCGCTGCGCGAGATCGAGCAGGCGCTGGGCGTGGTGATCCGCCAGGTTGCCTCCAGCCGCAGCGTGAACATCGTGATCCCGCGCCCGCTGGTCATCTTCAACGAGCCGCAATTCGACCTGACCGAGGAAGTCGCCGCGCAGCTCAACCGCATGATCCCGAGCGTGACCTTGCCGCCCGAGGCCGGCGAGACGCCTCCGGCGCGGCCCGCCCAGGCGCCGGCGCGCCCGGCGCAGCCGCCGCGGCGGAACTGATCGTGGGGGCGGACCCCCGCTTCTTTCCCGCGCGCGGCCCGCTGAGCCTCGCGGCGATCGCCGAGGCTGCGGGCGCGCACCTTGCCGCCGAGGACGGGCGGAGCATCGCGGGCGTCGCGCCGCTGGCGCTGGCGGCCGCGCAGGACATCGCCTTCTGCGAGGGCCGGCGCCATCTCGCGGCGCTGCGCGAAACCCGCGCCGGCGCCGTGCTTGTGGCCGCCGAGGCCGTGGCCGAGGTTCCCGCCGGCTGTGCGGCGCTGGTGGTCGATGCGCCGCAGCTCGCCTTCGCGCGCGTGGCCGCGCTGTTCCATCCGCGCCCGGCGCCGGTGCCCGGCATCCACCCCAGCGCCGTCATCGCTGCCGACGCGACCATCGGGGAGGGCTGCGAGATAGGCCCCTTCGTGGTGGTCGGCGCGGGGGCGGAGATCGGGCCGGGGTGCATCCTGCACCCGCATGCCGTGGTGGGGCCGGGCTGCGTGCTCGGGGCCGGGTCGATCCTGCGGACCCATGCCAGCCTGCTGCACTGCATCGCCGGCAAGGGCGTGGTGCTGCACGAAGGCGCCCGCGTCGGCAATGAGGGCTTCGGCTTCGTCACGACCAAGGCGGGCGAGCACGTGACGGTGCCGCAGGTCGGCCGCGTGCTGCTGGGCGATGGTGTCGAGATCGGCACCAATGCCTGCGTGGATCGCGGCGCGGGCGGGGATACCGTGCTGGGGCCGGGCACGCGGCTCGACAACCTGGTGCAGGTCGGCCACAACGTGAAGACCGGTCGCGGCTGCGTGATCGTGGCGCATGCCGGCATCGCCGGGTCGTCGGAACTGGGCAACTACGTGGTGATCGCCGCGCAGGCCGGCATCACCGGGCACATCACGCTGGGCGATGGCGCGCGCGTGGGCGCGCAGGCAGGGGTGATGAACCACGTGCCCGCCGGCATCGACGTGGTGGGCAGCCCCGCCTGGCCGGCGCGTGAGACGCTCAAGGCCTTCGCCTGGCTGCGACGCCAGGTGGCGCCCCCAGGGGGTGCGAAGTCAGCGAACGACAAGACGGGCGGGGCGGCATGACGACCGAGGACACCAGCAAGGCCGGCGAGGTCGGCACCTACGACATCGCGCAGATCATGCACGCGATTCCGCACCGCTACCCCTTCCTGCTGGTGGACCGGGTGGTGGAGCTGGTGAAGGACGTCTCCTGCATCGGCATCAAGAACGTCACCATCAACGAGAACTTCTTCCAGGGCCATTTCCCGACCATGCCGGTGATGCCCGGCGTGCTGATCATCGAATGCATGGCGCAGACCGCGGCGGTGCTGGTGGTCGAGACGCTCGGCCCCAGCTGGGCCGGCAAGCTCGTGTATTTCATGACCGTCGACAATGCGAAGTTCCGCAAGCCGGTGGTGCCGGGCGACCAGATGCGCGTGCATGTCGTCAAGCAGCGCCAGCGCGGCAACATCTGGAAGTTCGAGGCCGAGGCCAAGGTGGACGGCAAGGTCGTCGCCGAGGCCACCTACGCCGCCATGATCCTGGATCGCTGAGCATGACGCAGATCCATCCCACCGCGGCGGTCGCCCCGGGCGCCGTCATCGGGCAGGGCTGCCGGATCGGCCCCGGCTGCGTGGTGGGCGCCGACGTCGTGCTCGAGGACAATGTCGAACTCATCGCCCATGTCGTGGTCGACGGCCACACGCGGCTGGGCCGTGGCGTGCGGGTCTTCCCCTTCGCCACCATCGGCATGGCGCCGCAGGACCTGAAGTACCGCGATCAGCCGACACGCTGCGAGATCGGCGCCGGCACGCTGGTGCGCGAGGGTGCGACCGTGCACCGCGCGAGCGTGGGCGGGGCGGACGTGACGGTGGTGGGTGCCAACTGCCTGCTGATGGCGGCCTCGCATGTCGCGCACGACTGCGTGCTGGGCGACGGCGTGATCCTCGCCAACAACGTCATGCTCGGCGGCCATGTCGAGGTCGGCCCCGGCGCCTTCATCGGCGGCGGCGCGGCGGTGCACCAGACCGTGCGCGTCGGCCGCCTCGCGATGGTGAGCGGCATGTCGGGCGTGACCAACGACATCCCGCCCTTCGGCTACGTGTTCGGCGTGCCGGCGCGACTGGTCGGCTTCAATCGGATCGGGCTGTTGCGCCGCGGTGCCACGCGCGACCAGCTGCGGGCGCTGCGCGCCGTCCACACCATGCTGTTCAAGGACCCGGGCGAATTCGCCGCGAAGCTCGATGAGGCCGCGGCGCGCTTCGTCGAGGATGCGCTGGTGCAGGAACTGCTCGCCTTCGTGCGCGACCCCTCGCGCCGGCGCCAGCTCGTGCGGCCCGGCCGCATGGCGGCGCCGGAGCTCGGCGGCACGGATGAGGAGAACGGGGAGGGGTCGTGACCCCCGGCCCCAGCGACGCCCCCTTGGGCATCATCGCCGGCGGCGGGCTGCTGCCCGTGCGCGTGGCGGAGGCGGTCGCCGCCACCGGCCGCCCGGTGGTGGTCGCCGTGCTCGAAAGCCATGGCGACCCGCGGGCCTATCCGCGCTTCCCGGCGCAGGCCTTCCGCTGGGGCCTGGCGGCCACGATGCTGGCCTGGCTGAAGGCGCAGGGGGTGCGGCAGGTGGTGCTGGCGGGCACCGTGGCGCGGCCTTCGATCCTGTCGCTGCGGCCCGACGCGGCGGGGGTGAAGCTGCTGGCGCGGATCGGCCGCGCCGCCTTCACCGGCGATGATTCCATCCTGCGCGCGGTGATGAAGGTGCTCGCCGAGGACGGGTTCGAGGTGCTGGGCGCGCAGCAGGTGCTGGGCGGGTTGCTGCCGGCGGCGGCGCACCTGGCCGGCCCGGTGCCGGACGACCTGGCGCGCGCCGACATCCAGCGCGGCCTGGCGGTGTGCCGGGCGCTCGGTGCCGTCGATGTCGGCCAGGGCTGCGTCGTGCAGCAGGGCCTGGTGCTGGCGGTCGAAGCCATCGAGGGCACCGACGCGATGCTGGCCCGCGCCGGCGCCCTGCAACGCGAGGGCCCCGGCGGCGTTCTGGTGAAGGCGCTCAAGCCCGGCCAGTCGCGCCTGGCGGACCTGCCGACCATCGGGCCGCGCACGGTCGATGGCGCGCGGGAAGCGGGGCTGCGCGGCTTGGCCTTCGAGGCCGGCGGCACCATCCTTCTGGAGCGTGACGCAACCATCGCGCGGGCGGCGGCGGCCGGGATCTTCCTGCTGTCCTTCGACCCCGCGGAATATTCGGAAGGATCGACGACATGACCACGGGCCGCTTCCTGCACACCATGATCCGGGTGGGCAACCTCGACCGTTCCATCGCCTTCTACACCACTCTGCTCGGCATGACGGAACTGCGCCGGCGCGACGTGCCGGATGGCAAGTACACGCTGGCCTTCCTGGGCTATGGCGAAGGCAACAAGGAAGGCCAGGGCGAGATCGAGCTGACCTACAACTACGGTGTCGACTCCTACGACCAGGGCAATGCCTTCGGCCACCTGGCGGTCGGCGTGCCCGATGTCGCGGCGGCCTGCGAGGCGGTCCGCAATGGCGGCGGCAAGGTCACGCGCGAGGCCGGGCCGGTGAAGTTCGGCACCACCATCATCGCCTTCGTGGAAGACCCGGACGGCTACAAGATCGAGCTGATCCAGCGGTAGCGGCAGGCGGGGATGGACCCGCTCTCCCTGCTGCGCGGCCTCCTCGACACCACCGAGGATGCCGCGCGGGCGCTGGTCGGGCGCGAGCGCATCCGTCTCGCGGTCACCGGCCTGTCACGCGCGGGCAAGACCGTGTTCCTGACATCGCTGATCGCGAACCTGGTCGCCGCCGGGCGCGGGGCGCGCACGCTGCCGGTGCTCAGCGACGCCGCGGGCGGGCGCATCCGCCGTGTCTTCGTGGTGCCCGCCGGGACCGAGACGGTGCCGCGCTTCGACCCGGACGCGCACCTGGCTGCGCTCGCCGCGGATCCGCCGCGCTGGCCCGAACGCACCGAGGATTTCTCGACCCTGTCGATCGCCATCGACGTCGAGCGCCGCAGCTCGCTCGGCGGCATGCTGCCGGAACGGCGCATCACGCTCGACCTGATCGACTACCCGGGCGAATGGCTGCTCGACCTGCCGATGCTGCGCCAGGATTTCTCGACGTGGTCCGAGGAGACGCTGGCGCGATTGAAGCGCGGCATCCGCGCCGGCGCGGCGGCGGAATTCCTCGCCTTCCTGGATGGCCTGCCGGATGACGCGGCCGCCGAGGATGCGCTCGCGAAGCGCGGCTACACGCTGTACCGCGACATGCTGCGCGAGTGTCGCGACGGGCTCGGGCTGCGCTTCCTCCAGCCCGGGCGCTTCCTCAATCCCGGGCCGCGCGGGGAAGCGCCGCTGCTGTGGTTCTTCCCGCTGCCGGCCACCGCGCAGGGCGGGCTGGCGCAGCTCTGCGCGCGGCGCTTCGATGCGTATCTCGCGGACCAGCGGGCGACCTTCCTCGACCCCTTCTTCGCGCGCTTCCATCGCCAGGTCGTGCTGGTCGATGTGCTGGGTGCGCTGCATGCCGGGGAGGAAGCCTTCCACGACACCGGCGATGCGCTGTCCGCCATCGCCTCGGTGGTCTCGGGCGCCAATTGGCTGGAACGGCTGCTTGGCGCGGCGCCCACGCGTGTGGCCTTCGCCGCCACCAAGGCGGACCACGTGCCGGCGCGCGCGCGCGATGCGCTGGCGGCGCTGGTGGAGCACATCACGGTCGGCGCGCGCGGTCGGGCGGAGCAGTCGGGGGCGGCGGTGTCGTTCCACGCGCTTGCTGCCATCCGCTGCACGGAGGATGCCGTCGCGCGCCTCGAGGGCCATGCCGTCGCGGCCGTGCGCGGGGTGCTTTTGGAGAACGGCGTCGGCGCCACCATCTATCCGGGCGAGGTGCCGATGAAACCGCCCGAACCTGCCTTCTGGGATGCCGGCCTGTTCACCATGCCGGAGTTCCGCCCGCCACGGCTCGACCCCGCCGGGGCCAGCGGCATGCCGCATATGGGCCTGGATGCGCTGCTCGCCTGGTTGATCGGGGACGCGTTGTGAGCGCGCCCGATGGCCGCAGGGGCGAAGGCCCCGGAGGGCTGAATCGGCCGCGTCACGCTGAAAGCGCGCCCGATGGCCGCAGGGGCGAAGGCCCCGGAGGGCTGAATCGGCCGCGCCACACTGAAAGCGCGCCCGATGGCCACAGGGGCGAAGGCCCCGGAGGGCTGAATCGGCCGCGCCACGCTGAAAGCGCGCCCGATGGCCGCAGGGGCGAAGGCCCCGGAGGGCTGAATCGGCCGCGCCACACTGAAAGCGCGCCCGATGGCCGCAGGGGCGAAGGCCCCGGAGGGCTGGTTCGGCCGCGCGTGATCACCGATGCGCCGGGCGATCGCGGCGGTGAAGCCGCCGTGGAACGCCATCAGCCGCGCGTCGTCGCCGAGGATGCAGGCGCTACGGCAACGACCACGCAGGGCGCCACCCGCGCCCGCCCGCGCGTGATCCTCGACGAGGGCGCCAAGCCCTTGCCGCGGCTGGACTTCGGCTGGGACCGGGCGGTCGCGCCGGTCGCTCTGCCGCCTGGTCGCGGCTGGTCGTCCGTCGCGCTCGTGGGGGCGGGGGCGGCGGTGCTGGTGCTCGGCTTCTCGGTCCTGGAAGCCGGCAATTTCGTCGCCGCGCAGTTCGCGCGCGCGGCCTGGCTTGGCTGGGTCACGCTGGCGGTTGCGACGGGCGGATTCGGCCTCGTTTTCGCGGCGATCTGGCGGGAGATGCACGGCTACCTGGCCCTGCGCACGGTCGATCGTGCGCGCGCCGCCGCCGCGCGTGGCGACGTGGCGGGGCTGCGGTCGGAGCTGGTGGCCTGGCAGGCGCGATTGCCGCCTGGGCGCGCGCGCACGAACGACATCGCCGCCGCGCCGATTGATGCTGTCGTCGCGTTGGTCGAGGCCAGGACGCTGGCGCCCATCGCGCAGGACGCCGCCGCGCTGGGCCGTGCCGCCGCGGTACAGGCCTTCGCGGTCACCGCGGTCAGCCCCTCGCCGGCCGCGGATGCGTTGATCTTTGTCTGGCGTGGATTGCGGCTGGTGCGGCAGGTGGCCGCCTTGCACGGCTTCCGCCCCGGCATTGCCGGCACCCTGGCGCTGCTGCGCCGTGTCGCGGTGGATGCCGCGACGGTGGCTGCGACCGATGTCGCCGTGGATGCCGCCGTGCGTGGCCTGCTGAGTTCGAAACTGGCCGAGCACATCGCCGGCGAGGCCGCCGCGGGCGCCGTGGCCGCCCGCCGCATGATCCTGCTGGCCCGCGCCGCCGACGAAGCCTGCCGCGTCCTGCCGCGCCCCTGAGTTCCAAAAAATGGGCGGGGGATCGGGGGAGTTCCCTCCCCCGACCTTTCTTTTAGCCTTCCAGCCTCACGTTGGCGGCGCGCGCCACTTCCCGGAAGGTCGCGATCTCGTTGCGGATGAACGCCGCGTACTCCTCCGGCGTCATCGGATCGGGCACCGCCCCCATGCTGAGGATGCGGTTGGCGATGGCCGGTTCGCGCAGGATGGCGACGACGTCGGTGTTGATGCGCCGGATGATGTCGGCCGGCGTGCCGGTGGGTGCCACCAGCCCGGTCCAGCCCGCCGTGGCGTAGCCTGGCACCAGCGTCTCGGCGATGGTCGGCACGTCGGGCAGTTGCGGCACGCGCCGGGCGCTGCACAGCGCGATGGCGCGCACGCGCCCCTCGCGGATATGCGGCAGGGACGACGCCACGGAATCCGTCATCAGCTTCACGTTGCCCGCGATGACGTCGGCGATGGCCGGGCCCGACCCGCGGTAGTGCACGATGTTGAAGCGGATATTGGCGCGCATCATCAGCAGTTCCGCCGCCATGTGCTGCGACGTGGCCGGCCCGGCCGAGGCCATGTCCAGCGCGCCCGGCCGTGCGCGCGCTTCCGCCGCCAGTGCCTGCATGGTGTGCTGCGGCACCGACGGATGCGCGATCACCAGCAGCGGCACCATCGCGACATTGCTGATGGCGGCGAAATCGCGCTCAGCGTCGTAGGGCACGCGCTGCATGACGGAGGGATTCACGCCCAGCGTTCCCGATGTCCCGGCGGTCAGCGTGTAGCCATCGGCCGGCGCGCGCGCGCCGGCTTCGAGCGCCGGCGCACCGGCGCCGCCGGCGCGGTTCTCGACCACCACGCGCTGCGGCCAGCGGCGCGAGAGTTCATCGGCGACCAGGCGCGTGATGATGTCGGAGGCCTGGCCGGGCGGGAAGGGCACGATGATGCGGACCGGCCGGTTCGGGTAGTCGGACTGCGCCCGGGCTGCGATGGGCAGCAGCGGCAGGCTGGCCGCGCTTAGCAGGGCGCGGCGATGGATGCGGTTCATGCGATTCTTCCTCCCGGAACGCGCAATCTACTGCAGCGCCCGGTCCAGTGGAACCGCGCCACGGTGGCGTCGATGGCGGCACGCGCCGTGTTGCGGGCCAGCACGCCCGGCGGGATCGTCCCGGCTGCTGGATGTTCAACGCGGCGCACGACCGGGCTTCGGCCGCATGGAGACGCCCGTGGAACCAAGGGGCGGGGCTCCGCACCAGGGCGCACGGGCAGCGCGCTATTCCGGCGACAGCGCATCCTCCAGCCGGGCCTGGTCGCGGCGCAGCGCGTCGCGCCGCTCGGCCTGGGCGCGGCGGTCGCGCAGCAGGTCCAGCACCTTCTCGGCGCGCCGTGCGCCGGCCAGGGCGTCGCGTTCGGCTTCCAGCGCGGCCTCGGCGCGCGCCACGGCCGCGGCCTGTGCGTGGCGCACGGCCAGCCCGCGGGCCAGGAAGGCGCCGTAGGTCGCCCCGGTCGCGTCGGGTGCCTCGTTGCGCAGGGCGGCCTCGGCGGCCGCGGCGGCATCCTGCTGGCGCGCCAGGGCGCCGCGCGCTTCCGACAGGCGACGGCGCGCGGCCTCGACCTCGATCGCGCGCAGGCGGGCCAGGGTGGAGAGAGGGTCGCGCGGCATGGTGGCGCCATGGTCGCGCAGATGCCTTGCCGCAAGGTGAATCAGCGCGCGCCCTGCAGCCAGACCGCATCGGCCCCCAGCTCCGGCCAGCCGATCGGGCGCACCACGCCGGGTGCTGCCGGGTCGCCATTCCAGCGCGCGGCGATGATGCGCTGGCCGGTGAAGCCACCGGCCGCATCCGACAGCAGCCAGGCCAGCGGCGGGCCCATGATGGCGGGCTTCAGCATGGCATCGCGCGACCAGCCACTCTCCGCGCCGATGAAGGGCGTGTCGGTCGGCCCGCCCGGGATCAGCACATTCACCGTGACACCGCTGCCCGCGAGCTCCTGCGCCCACACCGCCGAGGCCGCCTCCAGCGCCGCCTTGGTCGCGCCATAGGGCAGCACGCGCAGCATGGTGCGGAAGGATGTCGTGTTGTTCACCACGCGCCCCCAGCCGGCAGCACGCATCATCGGCAGCACGGCGCGCAGCAGCAGCATCGGCGCACGCACGTTGATGGCGAAGAAGCGGTCCCAGGCGGCGGCGTCCAGCTCCTCGATCGCCGGCAGGCGCGTCTCGGCATCGGGGCGCAAGGACGACACGCCGATGCCGGCATTGTTTACCAGCGCGTCGATGCGCCCGAAATGCGCGACGGCAGCAGCCACGCCATCGCGGCAGCCGGCCTCGGTCCCGAGATCCGCCAGGATCGGGTGCAGCCGGTCATGCACGGGCAGGCCGGCGATGTCTCGGTCGAGCGCGGCGACGCAGTGGCCGGCCGCCAGCACGGCATCGACCATCGCCAGGCCGATGCCGCCGGCGGCGCCGGTGATCAGGATGGTGCGGGGCATGGGAAGGGTCCTCGAGGGGGCTTTGCCCCCTCGAACTCCCCCACCAGGGGACGACGGCCCCCTGGACCGCGGGGACCACTCGCCGGGGCAGGGAAGGCACCTTATCCTGCAAAGCACGAAACGGGAGGGGAGCGATGCGCGTCATCATCGCAGGCGGGGGGATCGGCGGGCTGGTGGCGGCGCTGTCGCTGCACGCGGCAGGGATCGAGGTCGACGTCTTCGAACAATCGACCGAGATCCGTCCCCTCGGCGTGGGCATCAACGTGCTGCCGCACGCCATGCGCGAATTGACGGAGCTCGGGCTGCAGGACCGTGTCGCGGCGGCGGGGATCGTCACGCGCGAACTCGCCTACGCCAATCGCTTCGGGCAGATGATCTGGTCCGAACCGCGCGGGCGGCACGCCGGCTACACCTGGCCGCAGGTCTCGATCCATCGCGGCCGGCTGCACCTGCTGCTGCTTGATGTCGCACGCGAAAGGCTGGGCAGCGACCGCATCCACCTCGGCGCGCGGCTGGCGGATTTTGCCGAGGACACCACCCGCGTCACCGCCCGCTTCGAGGATGGCCGCACCGCGCAAGGCGACGTGCTGATCGCCGCCGACGGCATCCATTCCGCCGCCCGCACGCGCTTCTACCCGAATGAAGGCGTGCCGATCTGGAACGGCGCGATCCTGTGGCGCGCGACCTCCATCGCCGATCCCTTCCTGACCGGCGCGACCATGGCGGTGGCCGGCAATCGCGACGAGAAATTCGTCGTCTACCCGATCGCCGACCTGCCCGATGGCCGCAAGCTGACCAACTGGATCGCCGAGCTGCGCGTCGACCCCAACCAGGACTGGAAGCGCGAGGACTGGAACCGCCCCGGCGCCATCGAGGATTTCGTCGACCGCTTCGAGGACTGGCGCTTCGACTGGCTCGACGTGCCGGCGCTGATCCGCACCGCGCAATCCATCTATGAATTTCCCATGGTGGACCGCGACCCGCTGCCGCGCTGGACGCATGGGCGCGTCACGCTGCTGGGCGATGCGGCGCATCCGCTCTATCCGATCGGATCGAACGGGTCGTCGCAGGCCATCCTCGATGCGCGCACGCTGGCGCTGCACCTCGCGACGCAGGCCGACCCGGTCGCCGCACTGCACGCCTACGAGGCCATCCGCCGCCCGGCCACCGCCGCGCTGCTGCACGCGACGCGCGGCGACGGCCCGGATGTCGTGCTCGACATCGCGGAATCCCGCGCCCCCGACGGCTTCGCCGACATCGAGTCGGTGATGCCGATGGCCGAACGCAGCGAGATCGCCACCCACTACAAGCGCCTGGCCGGCTTCGAACCCGCCACGCTCAACACGCGGCCGAGCCTGTCGCCGCCACGGAGGGCCGCATGAGCGTCCACTACCTTCCCGTCCGCGAGGACTGGCTGGCCACCTGCCAGGAGGAAATCCTCGACCCCGGCCAGCGCATCATCGACCCGCACCACCACCTGTGGGACCGCCCGGGCTGGCGGTATCTGCTCGATGAGATCCTGGCCGATATCCGCACCGGCCACGACGTGCGCGCCACCGTGCTGGTGCAGGCGCGCGCCTTCCACCGCGCCGATGGGCCGGTGGAACTGCGCCCGGTCGGCGAGACGCAATTCGCCGCCGGCATCGCCGCGATGTGCGAGAGCGGGTTCTACGGCGATGTGCGCGTCTGCGCGGGTATCGTGGGCCATGCCGACCTGACGCTGGGCGCCGCGGCGGGCGCGGTGCTGGACGCGCATCTCGCCGCCGGCAATGGCCGCTTCCGCGGCATCCGGCACTCCGCCACCTGGGACCCTGATCCCGAGATGCTGAACCCCGCCTATACGCCGGCCGAGGACATGCTCGACACGCCCGGCTTCCGCGCCGGCTTCGCGGAACTGGGCAAGCGCGGCCTGTCCTTCGAGGCCTGGCTGTATTTCCACCAGATCCCGCGCCTGGTGCGCCTGGCGCAGGCGCATCCCGAGGTGCCGATCGTGCTGAACCATTGCGGCGGGGTGCTGGGCATCCGCGGCTATGCGGGCAGGCGCCACGAGGTCTTCGCGGCGTGGTCGGCGAACATGCGCGCACTCGCCGCCTGCCCGAACGTGATGGTGAAGTGCGGCGGGCTGGGGATGCGCCTGCCGGGCTTCGGGCTGGAGCAGGGCGCGGCGGCGCCCTCCTCGCAGCAGCTCGCCGATGCCTGGCGGCCCTGGATGGAGCCGATCATCGAGATGTTCGGCACCGACCGCTGCATGTTCGAGAGCAACTTCCCGGTCGACAAGGGCGGCTTCGGCTATGCCGCCGGCTGGAACGCCTTCAAGCGGCTGGCGGCGGGTGCCTCGGCCGAGGCGAAGGCCGACCTGTTCCACCGCTCCGCCGCCCGCTTCTACAGGATCGAGGCATGACCCAGCACCGTTTCTGCACCGTGGCCGATGAAGGCCGCCTGCGCATCGTCACGCTGAACCGCCCCGAGGTGATGAACGCGCTGCACAGCGAGGCGCATGTCGAACTCGCGCAGGTCTGGGACGACTTCGCCGCGCGCGACGATCTGTGGGTGGGCATCGTCACCGGCGCCGGCGACCGCGCCTTTTCCGCCGGCAATGACCTGAAGGTGCAGGCGGCGGGCAAACGCGGGCCGACGCCGGCCTCGGGCTTCGCGGGGCTGACCACGCGCTTCGACCTGGACAAGCCGTTGATCGCCGCGGTGAACGGCATCGCCATGGGCGGCGGCTTCGAGATCGCGCTGGCCTGCGACCTGATCGTCGCGGCCGAGAACGCCGTCTTCGCGCTGCCCGAACCGCGCGTCGGCCTGGTGGCCGGGGCAGGGGGCGTGCACCGCCTGCCGCGCATGATCGGCCAGAAGCAGGCGCTCGGCATGATCCTGACCGGGCGGCGCGTGCCGGCGGCGGAGGGTTTCGCACTCGGTTTCGTCAACGAGGTGGTGCCGGCAGGCGAGGCGCTGGCGGGTGCGAAGCGCTGGGCGGCGTTGATCCTGGAATGCTCACCGCTGGCGGTGCGGGCGTCCAAGCAATGCGTCTATGACGGCATGGATGCGCCGACCCTGCGCGAGGCGATCGGCACCATGTTCCCCGCCCAGCAGCGCAACCGCGACAGCGAGGACTACATCGAGGGCCCGAAGGCCTTCGCCGAGAAGCGCAAGCCCGACTGGAAGAACCGCTAGAGGTCGGGCTCGAAGCCCAGGCCCGGCGCGCCCGGCACGGCGATGGCGCCGTCGCGCGGCACCAGCGCCGGATAGGCCGGCCGCGCCAGGTCGGCGAAGTAGATCTCGATCGGCTCGGCCTCCGGCATGGCGGCGAGGAAATGCAGCGTCGCCAGCAACCCCGGGCCGAAATAGGGGCAGTGCGGGACCAACCGCACGCCGGCCTCGCGCGCCAGCTCGGCGATCTCCAGCATGGCGGACAGGCCGCCGATCTTGGTGATCGACGGCTGCGCCACATCCACCGCGCGCAATTCGAACATCCGGCAGAAATCCTCCACCGTGCCGTTGCATTCGCCCGCCGCGATCGGCACCGGCGATGCCGCGCGGATGCGCGCGATGGCGGGGATGTCCTCGGGCGGCCAGATCGGTTCCTCGACCCAGGCGGCGTTCAGGCCCTCGACATCCTCGCAGAATTGCGCCGCCTCGTGCTCGGTGTTCCAGACGCAATTGATGTCGAGCATCAGCGGCGTCGACGGTGCGGCCAGGTGCGCCGCGCGGATGCAGCGCAGGTCGAATTCATGCAGCTTGATGTGGCGATAGCCGCGCGACAGTGCCTCGGTCACGTTGCGCGCGACGTCATCGGGCTGGCCATAGCGCAGCAACGAGGCATAGGCCGGCACCGATGCGCGCGCGGCATCGCCCAGCAGCGCATGCAGCGGCGCGCCCGCCGCCTTGGCGCGGATATCCCACAGCGCGATGTCGATCGCCGACAGGGCGAAGCTGACCGGCCCGTTGCGGCCGAAATTGTGGAAGCGGCGCGCCAGCATCCGCATCAGCGCGGCGATGTCCGTCGCATCCTGCCCGATGCAGGCCGGGCCGATCAGCCGATCGATCGCATCCTTCGTCGTCTCGACCAGGGTGAAGCCGAAGCCCTCGCCCCAGCCATGCAGCCCGTCCTCGGTCTCGATCCGCACCAGCAGCGTGTCCATGGCGCGCAGATGCAGGTTGCCGCCGACGCCGCCGGCGCTGGCGCCATAGGTGAAGTCCGTGCGGTGGTGATGCGTGGTGACGCGGGCGATCCGCATGGTCCTTCCCCCTCGGCCGTTCGTCTTGCCGCCGGCCATCTGGCGCTGCATCCTGCCGCCATGCAAGCCGCCGGCACGCCGCTCAAGACCACCCATTTCAAGCGGGGCGATCATGGGCTCGACCTGGTCGGGCGCGACGATTCCTCCAGCGCGCTGGTCATCCGCGAGATCTTCCACGACCGTGTCTATGCGCCGGTGCCGGGCATCGCCCCGCCGCGCGTGGTGCTCGACATCGGCGCGCATACCGGCTTCTCGTCGGGCTTCTTCCGGCTGATGTATCCGAATGCCGCGATATTCTGCGTCGAACCCGACCCTGAGTCCTTCGCCATCCTCGCCGGCAACGCAGAACGCATCGGCAATTGCCGCGCCTTCAACCTCGGCCTGTTCGAACGCGACACCGTGGCGCATTTCAACGCGGCACGGATCTCCGTGCTCAGTTCGCTGTTCCCGATGAAGTACGACGGCGTGCCGGCGCAGTCGGCGGCAGTGCAGCTGCGCCACGCCGGTGCCTTCGCCGGCGAACTCGCCGCGCAGCACGACCTGCCCGGCTTCGACCTCATCAAGATCGACACCGAAGGCGCCGAGTTGGCCATCCTGGGCGCGCTCGGCGACCGTGTGGCGCAGGCGCATGTGATCCACCTGGAATTCCACAGCCACGCCGATCGCCGCGCCATCGATGACCTGCTGTGCCGCACCCATGTGCTGTGCCATGGGCGGATCGAGCGCCCCGACCTCGGCACGCTGACGTATGTCGCGACGCGCCTGATCCCACAGCGCCATCCGCGCTGACGCTTCCGCCGCGCGAGGTTCTCGGCGATGCTCGGCCCACGCGCGGCGCCCGCTGCGCGCCGGGGGAGACACCGCATGAACCGCCGCACGCTGTTGCTGGCCGCCACCCTGCCACTGCCCGCCCTGGCGCAGGCGCCAACGCACGCCGCTTGGCCCGACCGCCCGATCCGCGTGGTGGTGCCCTTCGCGGCCGGCGGCCCGTCCGACATCGTGGTGCGGCTGCTGGCACCGCGCATGGCGGCGACGCTGGGCCAGCCAATCGTGGTGGACAACCGCGCCGGCGCCGGCGGCGTGACCGGCGTGGACGCGGTCGCTAAGGCCGCACCCGACGGATACACCATCGGCATCGGCAGCGCGGGCGGGCTTGCCATCTCGCCGCGGCTGGACCGCGGCACGCCCTATGATCCGCTGCGCGACCTGGCGCCGCTGACACTGGCGGTGCTGGTGCCCGAACCGCTGGTGGTGCCCGCCGCCGCCCCCTTCCGCACGGTGGCGGACCTCGTGGCGGCGGCGAAGGCGCAGCCGGGGCGGCTGAACTACGGCTCGGCAGGGTCGGGCAGCATGCCGCACCTGGCGGGCGAGCTGTTCCGCATGGCGGCGGGCATCGACATCACGCATGTGTCCTATCGCGGCGGCGCGCCGCTGGCGCTGGCCATCCTGCAGAACGAGGTGCAGCTGGGCTTCGCCGACCTGCCGATCCTGCTGCCGCATATCCGCAGCGGTGCGCTGCGCGCGCTGGCGGTCGGCACGCAGCAGCGGCTGGAATGGATCCCGGACGTGCCGACCATGGCGGAGGTCGGGCTGCCCGGCGTGGACGCCAACAACTGGCATGGTTTCGTGGCCCCCGCCCGCACGCCGCAACCCGTGCTGGACCGGCTGCACGGCGCGTTGGCCGGCGCGCTGAACGACCCCGGGATCCGCCGTGCTCTGCACGACCAGGGGGCGATCCCGGGCGGCAATACCGCGGCGGAATTCGGCGCCTTCCTGCGCGCCGAGAACGAGAAATGGGGCGGCGTGATCCAGCGCGCCGGCGTGCGCGCCGACTAGGCCAGGTCCCGATCGGATCGGCGCATGCGACCGGGTGGCGATGTTCGCAAAGGCAAGGCGGCGGCGGCGGCGTTGCAGCGCAGGCGCCGAGGGCTTCAGGCGCCGATGGTCTGCAGCACCTCGAAGCCCTCGAATTGCGGCGGGCCGAGGGTGGTCGGCTTGGACACGGCGCCGGCGCCGGCATGGGCGCGGCGGAACTGTTCGGACCGCGTCCAGCCCTCGAAGGCCTCCTTCGACTGCCAGAGCGTGAAGGAGGAATAGAGGATGTGGTCCGCGGCCTGCGCGCCCTTCAGCAGGTGGAAGGTGACGAAGCCGGGCACCTCGTGCAGGTGGCTCTCGCGCGTCAGCCAGGCCTGCTCGAAGGCGGGCGCCTGGTCGGGGATGACGCGGAAGCGGTTGGCGGCGACGAACATGGCGGTGGCCTTCCCTGGACTGCGCCCATGGATGGGCAGCGGCGCGCGATCTGCAAGGGGCAGCGCGTGACCGACCGTGCGGCAATGGAGGCCGTGGCCGACTGGTACCACGCCTGGTTCACCGGGATCGTGCTGGCGGCCGTCGCGCGGCGCGGCCCGGCGGATGCGGCGGCGCTGGTCTTCGCCGTGTTCCGCCGCCAGCAGGCGGAGACCTTCCTGCCCGGCCTGCGCAAGCTCGGCCTCGATGGCCTGCCGCCGGCGGTGGCCGCGGCGCGCTACCACTACCTGTCGAACTTCATCGGCGGCGTCGGCGTCGAATATGTCGAGGAGTCGCCACGGCAGGCCTGGATCCGCTACCCGCCGCCGCGCTGGATCTGGCCGGGCGCCACCATCTGCGCCATCCCCTCCGAGGTGAACGCCGCCATGCTGCGCGGCTGGCACGCGAACAACGGCGTGATGCTGGGCTGCCCTGGCCTCGGCTTCGTGTGCACCGGGCAGACGGTGGATGGGGATCCGGGGCTCGAGGGCTACTACGTCGAACATGACCACGCGCTGGCCGAACCCGACCGTCTGCGCTTCGCGAAGCACGAGACGATGCCCCGCTTCGATGCCGCCGCCGCGCCACGCCTACCATCGTCCGATTGGCCGGAAGACCGTGTGGCCAGGGCGAAGCGCGGCTATGCCATGACCTATTGCCGCACCACGCTGGCGGCGGCGTTCGACGTGTTCGGCGCCGAGGCCGGTGGCGCGCTGCTCGGCCACGCGGCGCGGCTGATCGGCATGCAGCATGTCCATGCGACGGCCGCAGCGCTGGGCGCGCGGGACTTCGCAGGGTTCATGGTCGCGCTGGCGGAAGCGGAGGGCGATGCGGCGCACGCCGAAGCGCAGCCCGATGGCAGCGTTGTCGTGACGCGCGAGCGCATCGCCCTGCTGCGCGGCATCGTGGCGCCGCATCCCGCGATGCTGGCGGCCTGGGGTGAATTGCTGGCGGGCGCGCTGGCGGGCTGGGACCGTTTCGCGCGGATGAAGCGCGAGGGGATGCTGGCGTGGCGGATCACCGGCGGTTGACGGTTGCGCGGGGATTGGGCCTGCCTTTCAGAGTTTCCGGATAGATTTCCGGAAACATGAACCGCCACGACGGCCCCGCCCCCGCCACCGCTCTCGTCCACGACCGCCTGCGCCAGCGCAGCCTCTGCCTGCGGCGTGTCGAGGTGCAGGTCCGGCAGGAGGACACGCCGCCGCTGCGCGCCGTCGCCGCCGCCTTGGCCGATGCGGCGCAAGCCGAGACCGCGCGCGCGGATCTGCGCCGCCGCTTCGCATCGGCGGCCGGGCTCAAGGCGCTGCTGGCCGCCGTATCGCTCGACGGGCTCGACCTTGAGCGCCCGCGCGACACGGGCCGCGACAGCGACCTGTGACCTGGCTGGTCGAAACCAACATCATCTCGGAGGTCAGGAAGGGGCCGCGCTGCCATCCCGCCATTTCCGCCTGGTGGGCCGGCGTGGAGGAACACGACCTGTTCCTCAGCGTGCTTTTGCTGGGCGAGATCCGGCGCGGCATCGGCGCCCTCGCACGGCGGGACCTGCCCCGCCCCACCACGACCGAGGCCTGCCTCGCCACGCTCGTGGCCGGCTTCGGCCCGCGCATCCTCGGCATCGATGCGCGGGTGGCGGAACGCTGGGGCGCCTTGCCGCGGGCGGAAGGTGCCGGTGATCCATGCGCTGATGGCTGTGCCCGCGGATGTTCACGGCCTCACGCTGGTGACGCGCAGTGCCCGCGACGTCGGGGGTCTCGGCGTCGGCGTGCTGAACCCCTTCGGCTGATCCTCCCGCTATGCCAGCGCCGCCGCCGTCGTGATCCGCAACAGGCTCTCATCCCGCCCCAGCGCCCAGAGCACCGAATTGATCGGCGGGCTCATCAGGCTGCCGCACAGCGCGGCGCGCAGCGGCTGGGCGATGTCCTTCAGCTTCACCCCCTTCACCTCGGCATAATCGCGCAGCCATTGCTCGAGGTCGGCCTTCTCCCAGGGCGCGGCGCTCAGGAACTCCGCCAGGTCCGCGAGGCGCGCGCGCGCCTCGGGCGTCAGCGCGGCCAGCGCCTTCTCGTCGATCGCCGGCAGGCTTTCATGCGCGGCGAAGGCGGCGGATCCCGCCAGTTCCTCCAGCGTGCGCGCGCGTTCCTTCAGGTCCGGCATCAGCATCGCGACGCGCTCCGCACCATCCGTGCCGAACAGCACGCCGCGCTTGGCCAGAATCTCCAGCACCGCGCGCGTCAGCCGCGCATCATCCGCCTGGCGCAGGTACACGCCGTTCAGGTGCGTGAGCTTCGCGTAGTCCATGCGCGACGCGGAGCGCCCCACATCCTTGATGTCGAACAATTCGACCGCGCGGTCGTGGGGCACGATCTCCTCGTCGCCATGCCCCCAGCCCAGGCGCAGCAGGTAGTTGTTCACCGCCTCGGGCAGGTAGCCCTGGTCGCGGAAATCCAGCACCGACACCGCGCCATGGCGCTTCGAAAGCTTCGCCCCATCGGCGCCGTGGATCAGCGGGATGTGGGCGAAATGCGGCCGTCGCCAGCCCATCGCGTCATAGACCATGCATTGCCGGAAGGTGTTGGTCAGGTGGTCGTCGCCGCGGATGACATGGGTGATCGCCATGTCGTGGTCGTCCACCACCACCGCATGCAGGTAGGTGGGCGAGCCGTCCGATCGCAGGATGATCATGTCATCCAGCTCCGCATTGCCCACGCGCACCTCGCCCTGCACCAGGTCCTCCACCACCGTCTCGCCCTCCAGCGGCGCGGCGATGCGGATGACGAAGGGCTTGCCCGCCTGCTCGGGGCCGGGCGCGCGGTCGCGCCAGCGGCGGTCGTAGCGCGGCGGGCGGCCCTCGGCGGCGGCCTGCTCGCGCATCTGGGTCAGTTCCTCGGGCGTCGCCCAGCAGCGATAGGCGCGGCCCGCCGCCAGCAGCGCATGCGCCACCTCGGCATGGCGTGCCTCTCGCGCGGCCTGGAAGACCGGCGCCTCGTCCGGGGAAAGCCCGAGCCAGGCCAGGCTCTCCAGGATCTGGTCGACCGCCGCCTGGGTCGATCGTTCCTTGTCGGTATCCTCGATGCGCAGCAGGTAGGCGCCCTTGTGGTGGCGCGCGAACAGGTAGTTGAACAGCGCGGTCCGCGCCCCCCCAATGTGCAGGTAGCCGGTGGGCGAGGGGGCGAAGCGGGTACGGACGGTCATGTCACCTGGGCTCGGTCGGGAAGGGCGCCGCTGATCCAGCGGCATGAGGCTGCGGGCCTGGTGCCAGGGCCGCCGGCCCGTCGGGCGCCACGCCGCCAGCGCCTGCGGCACGGCACCCGGATACCAGATCGCCCGGGCGCGGTGAACCCGCAACACCCTCCCGCGCCCTGGCCGGATCAGGCTAGGATGAACGCCTGAGTTGTGGAACGCGCTCCTGTCCAGCACCATCGCGCGAGATGCCGCCTGCCGTATCGGCGCCGCCCTTGTCGCCGTGGGGCAGCGCATGGACCTGCTGCTGGCCAGCGAGCGGGGCCGCCTCGCGCCCTGGCTCGCGGTCGCGATGGGGGCCGGCATCCTGGGCTACTTCACGCTGCACGAGGAACCGCCGCTCTGGGCCGTCGCACCCGGGCCGCTGCTGGTGGTGGCGGCCTGGCTGGTCGCGACGCGCGCCCCGCATGCCGGCTGGCTGATCGGGCTGGTGGCCGCCGCGGCGCTGGGCTTCGGCGCGGCGCTGCTGCACGCCGCCGCCGCCCCGCCGGTCATCGCCCCGCCGCTGCGCGCGGTGGTGCTGAGCGGCATCGTCCAGGATGTGGACCTGCTGCCCGAAGGCCTGCGGGTGACGCTCGGCCAGGTGCGCTTCGGGCCGCAGGACGCGGTGCAGCCCCGCAGCATCCGCGTGCGCCTGCGCGCCAACGACCCCGCACGCCCCGCCCCGGGGGATGGGATCAGCCTGCGCGCCCTGGTACGTGCCCCCTCGCTCCCCGCCTTTCCCGGCGCCTGGGACTTCCAGCGCGCGGCGTATTTCGCCGGGCAGGGCGGCGCAGGCTTCGCCATCGGCCCGGCCGAGGTCACCCCCGCCGCCGGCGCCGCGCCGCCGCTGTCGGGGCTGCGCGCCGCGATGGAGGCACGGGTGACCGCGGCGGTGCCCGGTGCCGCCGGGGCGGTCGCCGCGGCGCTGCTGACCGGCGGGCAATCCGCCATCCCGCGCGCCGACATGGCGGCGATGCGCGATTCCGGCCTGGCGCACCTGCTCTCGGTCTCCGGCCTGCACATCGCCATCGTGATGGGCGTGACCTTCTGGGTGGTGCGGCTGCTGGTGGCCTGCTGGCGCTGGCTGGCGCTGCGCGTCGACGGCAAGGTCTGGGCGGGGGTCGCGGCGCTGGGCGCGGGCGGGTTCTACATGCTGCTGACGGGGTCGCAGGTGCCCATGCAGCGGTCCTTCGCGATGGCGGTGCTGGTGACGCTGGCGCTGCTGTCCGGGCGGCACGCGGTCACGCTGCGTGGCCTGGCGCTGGCGGCCGCTGCGGTCATGCTGCTCGCCCCCGATGCGCTGCTGGGCCCGTCCTTCCAGATGTCCTTCGCCGCGGTGCTCGCGCTGGTGGCGGGGTGGGAGGCCCTGCGCGCGCCGGTGCAGCGGCTGCGCGGCGACGGCGCCTGGTGGCGGCGCGCGGCGGTGTTCGGCGTGGGGCTGGTGATGACCTCGGTGCTGGCGGGGCTGGCGACGGCGCCCTTCGGCCTCGCGCATTTCGGCCGGCTGCAATGGTATGGCGTGGCGGCGAATGCGGTGGCGGTGCCGCTGACCTCGGTGCTGGTGATGCCGGCCGCCATGCTGGCGGCGCTGCTGATGCCGCTCGGCCTCGATGGCCCGGCGCTGGCGGTGATGGGCTGGGGGTGCGAGGCGGTGCTGATGGTGGCGCGCGAGGTCGCTTCCTGGCCCGGTGCCGCCACCGGGGCGCGGCCGATCCCGCCCTGGGGCGTGATGTGCTTCGCCTTCGGGATGCTGTGGCTGTGCCTGTGGCGGGCGCGCTGGCGCTGGGCGGGGGTGCCGCTGATGGCGCTGGGGCTGGCCAGCGCTTCGCTGCATCGCCCGCCCGACCTGCTGGTGTCGAACGATGCGCGGCTGGTCGGCTTCGCGGCGGATGGCGGGTTCTGGCTGCAGCGGCAATCGGGCGCGTCGAACCTGGTGCGCGACACCTGGCTGCGCGCGCATGGGCTGGCCAGCGCGCAGCCCTTCCCGCGCGAGGGCGACGCAGCGGCCGGCGCCATCGATTGCCGCGCCGGCGCCCGCGGCACCCTCGGCGCGTGCAGGCTGCGCGCCACGCCGCAGGGCCCGGTCGCGATCCTGCTGCGCGGGGAGGCGCCGGAGCACGCCTGCGGCCAGGCCGCGGTGGTGGTCTCGGCCGAGCCGGTGCGCGGGCGCTGCGCCGGCAGCCAGGTGGTCGACCGCTTCGCGGTATGGCGCGACGGGCCGCATGCGGTGTGGCTGGACGGCGCGGCCGCGCGCGTGGTGTCCGACCGCGCCTTCCGCGGCGCGCGCCCCTGGGTGCCGCCGCCGCCGGTGCCCCGCGCGCGGGAGGAACTGCCCCCGGCCGCGGTGGAATGACCGCCCCCGCGACACGCAGCCCGCACCGCCGGTCGTGATCCGGTCGGCCGGTCCCCGCCGAACGCGACCCGCCCTACAGGAAGAACCAGGCCTGCACCGGGGTGAAGGTGCTCGCCACCACGATCGACAGGTCCGCCGTGCCGTCGCCATTGGTGTCGCCGCGGATCACATGGATGCCGGCGGCGACGGTGTCGTAGCCGAGCTGCCCCGCGCTGGCCGCCCCGGTGCCCGCGAAGGCGGTCGTGCCAATCCAGGTGAAGGCCTGGTTGCCCGCGGCGGCCGCATTGGCGTCGATGGTCCGCAGGTCGATCTTGTCGAACCCCGCCCCGGCCGAATAGGTGAAGTCGAGGATCACGTCCGGGTTCCCGGTCGCGCTGTCGCTCACCAGCGCGAAGCGGAAATGGTCCGCGCCGGTGCCGCCCTGCAGCGTGTCGGCATCCGCGCCGCCGACCAGCGTGTCGTTGCCGCCGCCGCCCGCCAGGGCGTCGTCGCCGGCCACGCCCTGCAGCAGGTTCGCGTTGTCGTTGCCGGTGATGCTGTTGGCGAGCCCGTTGCCGGTGCCGTTCAGCAGCGTGGCGCCGGCCAGCACCAGCGCATCGAGGTTGGCCCCCAGCGTGAAGGCGGTGCCTTGCGTGGCCGAGACCGTGTCGATGCCCTGGTTCAGCAGTTCGAACACCACGTCGCCGGTGGCATGGAGGTAGAAGTCGTCGCCGATGCCACCGACCAGACGGTCATTGCCGGCCTCGCCGTCCAGCGTGTCGTTGCCCGAACGCCCTTCGAGCGTGTCGTTGCCCTCGGCGCCCGCCAGATAATTGCCGAGGTTGGTGCCGCGGATGATGTCCGCCGCGGTGCCGCCGATCGCGTTCTCGAAGCCGATGATGGTGTCGAGGCTGCCGCCGTAGTCGGTCGCGCGCGCGGTGATCAGGTCGATGGTTACGCCCTGCACCTGGAGGCGGTCGCCGGCCTCGTTGCTGGTGAAGTGCGTGCCGCCGGGCGAGAAGCCCAGGCTGTAGCTGAGCGTATCGGCGCCGCCCAGCGCGTTCACCAGGTCCGCCCCGGCGCCCGGGCCGATCAGGTTGCCGATCGCCGAGCCGGTCAGCGTGTCGTCGCCGAAGGATGCCGAGATCCCTTCGAAGCCCAGGATGGTGTCGGTGTCGCCGCCGGTGTCGCGCGCGCGCGACACCGCCAGATTGACCGACACGCCGCCGACATCGGCCCCGGTATAGGAGATGATGTCGAAGCCGCCGAGCCCATTGACGCTGTCCGCGCCTTCCGAGGGGCTGATCCATTCGCCGAAGGCCGAGCCCAGCACCACGTCGTTGAAGTCGCCGAACAGGACCGCGCCGCGGATGTTGATCAGCCTGTCGGTGGCGCCACTCCCGTCAGCCACGCTGCCGGAGGCGAGGTTGATCGACAGCCCCTGGGTCTGGTCGGCATAGTCGGCGCGCACGTATTCGCCGGCGATGCCCACCAGCGTGTCGTCGCCGCGCCCGCCGCGCAGGTCCGAGGTCGATTGCCCGCCCTGCGCGATGCCGGTCAGGCGGTCGGCGAAGGCGCCGCCGATCACGTTCTCGATCGATACCAGGCGGTCGGTGCCGCCCTCTCCATCGGTCGCGACGCCGGTCGTGAGGTTCACCGTCGCGCCGGTGGTGGCGTTGTTGTACTCGGCATAGTCGCCGCCCAGGCCGCCATCCAGCGTGTCGTTGCCGGCGCGGCCGCGGAAACGGTTCTGGTCGGTGCCGCCCAGCATGGAATCGGCGAAGGCGGTGCCGGTGACGCGCTCGATCCCGGTCAGGCGGTCGGTGCTGCCCCAGCCATCCGTCACCACGCCGGTCACCAGGTTGACCACGACGCCCTGCGTCGCGCCCGTGGCGAGCCCGGCGCTGAACTGGAAGCCGACGCGGTCCTGCCCGCCGCCGCCGTTGATCGTGTCGGCGCCGGCGAAGGCGAAGAAGAACTCGTCGGCGCCCGAGCCGACCATCAGGTCGTTGCCGATGGTGCCCCAGACTTCCTCGATGCTGACCAGCGTGTCGGTGCCACCTTCGCCATCCTGCGCGCGGCCGGTGGCGAGGTTGACGCTGACCGCGCCGGTCGCCTGGCTGTAGTCGGCGATGTCGTTGCCGTCGCGCCCGTCGATCCGGTCATTGCCGGCGCGGCCGCGGAAGCGGTTGATCGCGGCATCGCCGTTCAGCGTGTCGCCGAGCTCGGTGCCCCGCACCGCCACGAAATTGGCGATGGTGTCGATGCCGCCCAGCCCGTCCGTCGCGCGACCGGCCACGAGGTCCACCGAGACGCCGGCGGTCGCGCTCGCGCTGCGGTAGTCCAGGAAGATGCTGGTATTGGCATCCAGCGTGCCGACCAGGCTGTCATTGCCCGCATTGCCGCGGACGTTGAAGCCGAGCGTGGAATTGACCGAGGCCAGGGTGATGGTGTCGTGGCTGTTCGACCCGTTGATCTGCTCGACATTCGTGATGGTGTCCGCGCCCTGCGTCAGGATGGTCGGCGCGGGGGCGGAGATGATGGTGTTGACGCCGCCGACATTCGTGACGTTGACCGTCACGGCGCCATCCGTCGGATTGGCGGCGAAACTGACGATGTCGAAGCCGGTGCCGCCGTCGATGCGGTCGTTGCCGGCGCCGCCGAAGAACAGGTCGTCGCCTTCGTCGCCGAACAGGAAATCGTTGTCGTTGCTGCCGGCCAGGCTGTCATTGCCAAGCCCGCCACGCAGCGTGTCGAGCCCGCTGCCGCCGTTGACGCTGTCGTTGCCGCCCTGGGCCAGGACGCTGTCATTGCCGCCGGTGGTCAGCGGCCCGACGCTCGACACCGCGGTCGTGATGGTGTCGTTGCCCGCGGTCGCGGTGATGATGGCCATGGCGAAGCCCTTCCGACGTCGCAACCAGCATCGGCCGCGCGCCCGTCGGGCGCCACGATGTCAGCGGTGCATGGCCAAAAAGTAATGCGACCTGCGGTAGTGCGGTGGCGGGTCAATACCGCCGCAGCAGCCCCACCAGCCGGCCCTGAACGCGCACCCGGTCGGGCCCGAAGATGCGGGTCTCGTGCCGCGGGTTGGCCGGTTCCAGCGCGATCGAATTGCCGCGCCGGCGCAGCCGCTTCAGCGTGACCTCGTTCTCGTCGACCAGCGCCACCACGATGGTGCCGTTCTCGGCCGTCTCGGCGCGCTGGATCAGCACGGTGTCGCCATCGAGGATGCCGGCGTCGATCATGGAATCACCGGCGACCTCCAGCGCGTAGTGGTCGCCAGAGCCGATCAGCGCCGCGGGCACATCCACCGAGGCGCCGTGGTCGCGCAGGGCTTCGATCGGCACGCCGGCGGCGATCCGCCCGAACAGCGGCAGGCTGACCGCGGCCACGTCGTTGGCGGGTTCCGGGGCGGGGCGGGGCGGGCTGGCGGCGAAGGGGCCGCGGATGACATTGGGGCCGAGCGGCGCGTCCTGCACCTTGGGCGTTCGGCTGGGACGCGGCGCCATGTTCTCGGGCAGGCGGATGACCTCGAGCGCGCGGGCGCGATGGGCGCGGCGGCGCAGGAAGCCGCGTTCCTCCAGCGCCGTGATCAGGCGGTGGATGCCGGATTTCGACTTGAGGTTGAGCGCGCCCTTCATTTCCTCGAAGGATGGCGAGAAGCCGGTGTCGCGCAGGTGGCGGTCGATGAACATCAGCAATTCGTGCTGCTTGCGCGTGAGCATCCGGCGGCCTCTCTCTCCGTGGTGCCGGCCGCGACTCGTGCGGAACAAAGCGGCAACCTGGCGCTGTTCTAGAAAGGTTCCGGAGTCACAGTCAATGGGATTCGCCTGTGGATGAATCCCGCCGTCCTGCCAGGATGCGCCCCATGGACCTGTCCTTCCTGATCGCCGCCCATCGCCTGCCGGAGCAGGTGCCGCAGGCCGTCGCCTCGGTCCTGGCGCGCGCCGCCGGCGCGGCGGTCGAGGTGATCATCGCCTCCGACGACGGCACCGACTATGCGCCGCTGCTGCCGCCCGACCCGCGGCTGCGCTTCACCGCGGTGGGGCCGGTCGCGACCGGCGCCCATGCCGCGCGCAACCGCGCCCTGGCGATCGCGACCGGGGCCCATGTGCTGATGCTGGACGGCGACGACGCGCTGGAGGGCCCCCCCGATGCGATCGCGCAGGCCCTGGCGCAGGCGCGCCCGCGCGGCGCGGTGGTGGTGCCGAGCATCGTGCGCGACCCGGGCGGCCAGGTGGTCCGGCGCATCCCGGCCCAGGGCAGCCAGGCCTTCGGCTTCGCCGCCTGGCGCGAGGCCTTCGCCTCCCTGCATACGGCATCGCCCATACCGTGGGCGGCTTCGCCTCGGCCGCCGCCGCCGAGGGAGGCCCCGATCTCTGGGAGCAGATGTACCGGTTGAACGTCCTGACCACGCTCAACATCTTCCGGGCCGCGCTGCCGCCCATGTGCGCAGCCGGTCGCGGCAGCCTGCTGGCCATCGGCGCCGGTGCGGCCGTGAAGGCGCCGTCGGGGCTTGGCGCCTATGCCGGTGCCAAGAGCGCCGTCCATCGGCTTGTCGAGAGCTTCGCCGACGAGCTCAAGGCCGACCGCATACGCGTCAACGCGATCCTGCCCAGCATCATCGACACCCCGCAGAACCGGGCGGCCATGCCCGACGCCGACCACACCGCCTGGGTGCGGCCGCGTGAGATCGCCGACGCCATCGCCTTCCTGCTCGCCGAGGATGCCAGCGGCGTCACCGGTGCGTTCATTCCGGTGTCGGGGCGGGTCTGAGGCTTCGCTTAGACAGGCTCGGTCCGGACAAGCCGGACATCGACCTCGCGCTCAACGAAATCCCATTCCCGCGTCGCTCGCAGCCGCGCCAAAAGCCTGTCGAACGCCGGCTCATCGGCCGGTGCGAACTCGAACCAGGTCAGGAAATCGAACGGCTCGCCGAGGTCGCGGCTGTGGTGCAGCCGGCGCGCGATCGCCGGAAGGTACTCCATGCCGATCGCCGTGTGCTGCGAGGTCTCTTCGAAGATCGCGCGTCTGTCATCCTGCGCGAGGTCCCACCAGGCCGCCGACTTTTTGATTGGGATCAGGGCTGCATGGGTCGCCTGTCGGCGGTCGAGGCCCTCCTGGCGCGCCCTCAGGCCGGCCACCTCGTCTCGCGTCGCATAGCGGAGGTTGCTGACCGTGCCGAGCAGGCGCCAACTTGTAGGGTCATCGATCGGGCCGGGCTCCCAGGGGTGGATGGTCAGGGCCTCGGCCGGTGCGAGGCCGGCGCCGCGATAGGCCGCGATCGAGGAGATACGCCAGTCTCCGTGCGCTCCGGCGCTGAAGGCATAGGTCGACGCCATGGCGGTCCCGATCTTGCTAATCACCCGACATTCCCCAAGTGGCCCGCCGCTTGACTTCAAGATCGCCTGATTTTGCTCGCTGGGCAAGCGTTTTTCGCCCCGAGCGGTGTCTGTCGTCGCGCAAACGGCCGAAGTCGGGTGGATCAAGCCTCGAACCCGCAGCATTCTGGCCCGGCAGAGCCGCTTTTCCGCGCGGCAGACGGACCTGTCCTGCCGCTTTCGTTCAGCTTGGGCATGGATCGTGGTCATGCGCATGACGGAGGCGTTCGAAGACGGCGGATGGCGGCAAGGACGGCCCGCACCATCGGGCCGGTGACGGCGACCTCGGCCAACTGGAAGGTAATGGCGCGGGCGTGGCGGACGACGCGGGCGCCGATCTTGATCAGCTTGAGTTGCAGGCTGGTCAACGACCAGTCCGCCATGGCCTCGGGCAGTTCGATGCAGCGCAGGAAGGTTGCCAGGTTGTAGGCCAGCGCGTGCAGTTGCAGCCGCACCTCGTTGTGCCGGAACTTCCGGCATGACAGCCGCGTCCAGCGAAAGGCATATTTGCCTTCCTTGATGTGCTGCTCTGCGGTGCCGCGCTGGTTGTAGAACCTCACCACCCAGTCTGGCTCCATCGGCAGGTTGGTGACGATGAAGCCGACTTTGGGGAACAGCTCGCCCGGATGCCATTCGATCTTGGCGATGACGCGGCGCGGCTTGTCCCAGGACGCCGCCTGATACTCGAAGTCCTCGAAGAACCGTTTGACCTTGGTCAGCGAAGGCCGTCCCACGGGCCGTGTCAGCCGATGCGCGATCTTCTCGCGCAAGACGGCGTTGGCGGGCAGACGGATGGCGTAGAAGAACCTGGCTTCTTCCAGCCGCATATAGATCGCGGGGATCGCGTAGGCAGCGTCGGCCCGGAAGAAGCGTCCACCAAGGTCGCGGCCAGCATATCGGGCAATGACGGGATCAAGGACATCCCGCCAGCCATCGGCGCTGTGGACATTGCCGTTACGCAGGGCGCAGCGCTCCAGCATGCCAAACTGGTTGAACAAGAAGATGGGGTGATAGCAGGTGCAGTCGAAATGCCCGTTCCAGGCAGTACCTTCCTGATCGCCGTGGGTGGGGCTGACCGAGCTGTCCATGTCCAGCACGATGTATTTCAACCCGTTGCGGTCATGAAACCGGTCGATCCATTGGCCGTTCAGATCGGCCAGCGCCGCCCGGTTCGCGGCCAGAGCCAGCGTCTCGGTCTCGAACCGTCCCATCTGCGATGCCGAAGCAGCTTGCGCCTCGACGGCCCTGCCGCCAACGACCTGACGCATCACGGGATCGAGGGCCAAGCGGTCGGCATCGTTCACATCCTCGTATCCGGCCAGTCGTCCGAACACCGATTGCCGGAACAATCCGTCAAGCCGATGGAGCGTGTTCTTCCCGGTGCGGCTGTCTCGCAGCGCCTCCGACGCCAGATTGGACAGGCCGAGCACGTCATCAAGCTCGCGCATCACCAGCAGGCCACCGTCTGAACTGATCTGCGCACCACGGAACTCCAGACGCACACGGCGGTCGAAATCAACCCGATCTCCCCGCGCCAAGCCCGCACCCTCCAGGTGATCCATGAAACGCGCCCCTCGCAGCCGTCAACGCCATGATTTATATGCGAAATATCACGATTACGACAGCGAAATCAGCGACTTACTTGGAGAATGTGGGTGCATGTGCTCGCGCGGCGCGACCTGGTGCGCCCCTTCGAGGATTTCCGCCTGATCGACGACGTCGTCTTCGACCTGCGCGCGCTGGCCGCGGCGGGGGGCGAGGCCGCGGTCGCGCAGGCGCTGGCCTATCGCTACCAGCTGCGCGCCGGCCAGGCGACCGACGTGCCCTGGCGGCGCTTCGATGCGGAATATGCGCGCGCGCTCGGCGCGATCACGGCGGATGGCTTCGGCTTCGGCGCGCAGGCCGGCGCGGCGGCGCGGGTGCTGCGGCGATGGCGGGCGATGAACCGGGCGGTCGGCACGCGGCCGGGGCTGGGCGACTACCACCGGGTGGTGGCGGCACGGGAGGCCGGCGCGGCGCGCGCGTGAGCGCGAGGGTCCGCATGGGGCAGGGCGCGCGCAGGCCACGGCCCGGACGCGCCGCGGCGATCCGATGGCGCGCCCCGACCGGATGGATTGGCCAGGTCGGGCAGGGATGTTCGTCAGAACGAAGGTCGGGAACAGCGCCCGACCGGACGCGATCATCCGGGCGGGGAAGGACGTTCGTGACGGCAAGCGTCGCAGGGCATCGACGCTCCAGGTCGCACCCACACGGCGCCAGGGAAGACCCCAGCCGGATGGCATCATCCGATCGGGCAGGGATGTTCGTGGAGACAATGGCCTGGAGGCGGTGCAGCGAGCCAAGGCGCGCGGAAACGGCGCCACGGCATTGTTTTTGCGAGCATCCTACCCGTCCAAGCAACTCCGTTTGCACGGATGACGCTTTAGACGCCCAGCTCCGCCAGGATGATCGCCTCGACCTCCGCCCCCGCCGGCAGGGCGGGCGCGTGGGGCGCGCGCAGCACCAGCGCCTCGGCGCGCGCCAGCGTCGCCAGCATCGACGAATCCTGCATCGCCGCGGGGGTCGCGACCAGGCGGCCCTGGTCGTCGACGGCCAGCGTCGCGCGCAGATGGTCCGCGCGCCGGTCATTCGCCTTCAGCGCCACGCCGGCCAGCACGCGCCGGGTCGGCGGCGGCGCCCCCGGCAGGCCCGACATCCGGCCGATCGCCGGGATCAGGAACATCACGCCGCAGACGATGGCACTCACCGGATTGCCGGGCAGCCCCAGCACCGGCGTGCGCCCCAGCCGCCCCCAGATCAGCGGCTTGCCCGGCCGCATCGCGATCTTCCAGAAGCCGAGTTCGAAGCCTTCGCCGCCGAGCGCGGCCTGGACCAGGTCGTGTTCGCCCACGCTGGCGCCGCCGGTGGTCACCAGCAGGTCGAAGGCATGGGCGGTGGCGGCGACCTCGGCGATGGCGGCGGTGTCGTCGGGGGCGATGGGCAGCACCACCGGGTCGCCGCCGGCAGCGCGCACCAGCGCGGCCAGGGCATGGGCGTTGGAGGAGACGATGCCGCCCGGCGGGATCGGGTCGCCCGGCAGCGCGATTTCGTCGCCGGTGGCCAGGATGCCCACGCGCGGGCGGCGATGCACCGCCAGCCACGGATTGTTCGACGCGGCGGCCAGGCCGATGTCGCGCGCGGTCAGCTTGCGCCCGGCGGGCAGCACCTCCGCGCCTTCCGCGAAATCCAGGCCGCGGCGGCGGATATGGCGGCCGGCGGTCACGGCCTCGTTCACCCGCACGCTGCCATCCGCGGCGGTGGCGTCCTCCTGCAGCAGGATCGCGTCGGCGCCGTCGGGCACGACGCCGCCAGTGAAGATCCGCACCGCCTCATTCGCACCGACGCGGCCGGCGAAGGGGCGCCCGGCCGGCGCGGCGCCGGTCATCCGCAGCGTCGCGCCTTCCGTCGCATCCGCCGCGCGCACGGCGTAGCCATCCATCGCCGAGACATCCGCCGGCGGCTGCGTCAGCCGCGCCGACACGCCACGCGCCAGCACGCGCCCGGCCGCGTCGGACAGCGCCACGGTCTCGGCGGCGGTCGGGCTCAGCGCGGCCAGGATGCGCGCGCGGGCGTCCTCGACCGCGAGCAGGTCACTCGCCACGGAATTCGCCCGACTTGCCGCCGGCCTTGTGGACCAGGCGCACATCCTCGATCCGCATGCCGCGATCGACTGCCTTCACCATGTCATACACGGTGAGCGCGGCGACGGTCACGGCGGTCAGCGCCTCCATCTCGACGCCGGTGCGCCCGGTCAGCGTCACGGTCGCCTCGATGGCCACCGCATCCTCGCCCACGGGCACCAAATCCACCGCAACCTTGCTGAGCATCAGCGGATGGCACAGCGGGATCAGGTCCGACGTCTTCTTCGCCGCCATGATGCCGGCGATGCGCGCCACCCCCAGCACATCGCCCTTGCCCGCGCGGCCCTCGCGGATCATCGCGAGCGTCGCCGGCTGCATCACGATGCGCCCGCGCGCGGTGGCGCTGCGCGCGGTCTCGTCCTTGCCGGCCACATCGACCATCGCCGCGCGGCCGGCGGCATCGAAATGCGTCAGCGCCATCAGCGCGCGTCGACCAGCGCGCGCGCTGCCACGGTCACGTCCGGCTGGCGCATCAGGTGCTCGCCCACCAGGATGCAATGCGCGCCGGCCATCGCCATGCGGCGCACATCGGCCGGCGTGCGGATGCCGCTCTCGGCGACCGGCAGGCGGTCGGCGGGCACCAGCGGGGCCAGTGCCTCGGTGGTGTCGATGTCGGTCTGCAGGGTGCGCAGGTTGCGGTTGTTGATGCCGATGAGGCGCGTGCGCAGCCCCAGCGCGCGGTCGAGCTCGGCGCGGTCATGCACCTCGGCCAGCACCGCCATGTCGAGCGACAGGGCGATGTCCTCCAGCTCGTTCGCGCGTTCGTCGGTGAGGGCGGCCATGATCAGCAGGATGGCGTCCGCACCCATCGCGCGCGCCTCGAAGACCTGCCAGGGATGGATCATGAAGTCCTTGCGCAGCACCGGCAGGGAACAGGCGGCGCGCCCGGCCTCCAGGTGCTCGCGCGCGCCCTGGAAATACGGGCCGTCGGTCAGGATGGACAGGCAGGCGGCGCCGCCGGCCTCGTAGGCGGCGGCCAGCGCGGCGGGTTCGAACGGGTCGCGGATCAGCCCGCCGGAGGGCGAGGCGCGCTTGATCTCGGCGATCAGCCCGGTGCGGCCCTCGCCGATGCGATGGCACAGCGCACCGACGAAGTCGCGCACATGCGGCGCATGGCCGGCGGCGCGCTCGATCTCGGATTGCGAGGTCGCGGCCATGCGCTCGGCCACCTCGCGTTCCTTGTCGGCGATGATGCGGACCAGCACGTCGGGCACCGAGAGCGCATCGGCGGTCGTGGTCACGGGCGTGGGCACGTTCATGCGGCAGCGTCCTTGGGGGGGCAGGCGGCGCGGAGGCGCGTCAGTACGCGCAGCGCCGCCCCATCGTCTATGGCGCGCGCGGCGATCGCGGCGCCCTCGCGCAGATCGGCGGCGCGCCCCGCCACCACAAGGGCGGCCGCGGCGTTCAGCAACACGACATCGCGATACGCGCCGGGCGCGCGGTTGAGCAGGGCTTCCAGCGCCACCGCATTCTGCGCCGGGTCGCCGCCCTTCAGCGCCTCGGCCGGGGCGCGCGGCAGGCCGGCATCCTCGGGCGCCACGGTGAAGGCGTGGATCGACCCGTCGGGGTCCAGCGCGACCACCTGGCTCTCGCCGGCCAGGGTCAGTTCATCGAGGCCCTGGCCATGCACCAGCCAGGCGCGCTCGGTGCCCAGCCGCCGCAGCGTCTCGGCCATCGGGCGCAGCCATTGGGGGGCGAAGGCGCCGGTCATCTGGCGCGCGACGCGCGCCGGGTTCGCCAGCGGGCCGAGCAGGTTGAAGATGGTGCGCGTGCCCAGCTCCACGCGCGGCCCCGCGGCGTGGCGCATCGAGGCGTGGTGCCGCGGCGCCATCAGGAAGACCATGCCGGCCTCGCGCAGCACGGCGGGCAGGCGCTCCATCGGCACGTCCAGCGAAATGCCCAGGGCGGCGATCGCATCCGCCGCGCCCGACTTCGACGACAGCGCGCGGTTGCCGTGCTTGGCGACCGGCACGCCCGCCCCGGCCACCACCATGGCGGTGGTGGTGGAGATGTTCAGCGTGCCCGCCGCATCGCCGCCGGTGCCCACGATGTCGATGGCGCCCGCGGGTGCCTCGATCGCCACCATGCGCGCGCGCATCGCGCGCACCGCGCCGGTCATCTCGGCCACCGTCTCGCCGCGCACGCGCATCGCCATCAGCAGGCCGGCGATCTGCGCGGGCGTCGCCTCGCCGGCCATGATGATGCCGAAAGCCTCCTCGGCCTCGGCCTCGGCCAGCGTCTCGCCGGCGGCAAGCCGCCCCAGGATCGGCTTCAGCGACATCAGGCCGCGACGGGGGTGGGCAGGGTCGCACCCGCCAGCGTCAGGAAGTTCCGCAGCAGGTCGTGGCCATGGGCGGAGGCGATGCTCTCCGGATGGAACTGCACGCCCGAGACCGGCAGGTCGCGATGCTTCACGCCCATGACCATGCCGTCCTCGGTCCAGGCTGTGACATCGAGGCAGTCGGGCAGGCTGGCGCGTTCGACGATCAGCGAATGGTAGCGCGTGGCCGCGAACGGCGAGGGGATGCCGGCGAAGACGTCCCGCCCATCATGGTGCACCTGCCAGACCTTGCCATGCACCGGTTCGGGCGCGCGCACCACCTTGCCGCCGAAGGCCTGCCCGATCGCCTGGTGGCCCAGGCAGACGCCCAGCACCGGCAGCCGCACCTCGGCCGCCAGGCTGATCAGCGGCAGGCAGATGCCGGCCTCGTTCGGCGTGCAGGGGCCGGGCGAGAGCACCACGGCCTCGGGCTTCATCGCGAGCACGCCCTGCGGGTCGATGGCGTCGTTGCGGCGCACCTCCACCCTGGCCCCCAGGTCGCCCAGGAAGTGGAACAGGTTGAAGGTGAAGCTGTCGTAGTTGTCGATCAGGAGGATCATGGCGGGTGATCCTTGGACCCGGGCGGGGGGGGAATCAAGGCCGCGCTTGCCCCTGGTCGCGCGCCCATGCAACTGTTGCTGACCCGCATCGAAGGGTGGCGACATGACGGTCCTGCGCGCGGCGTTCCTCCTGCCGATGATCCTCGCGGCCATGCCCGCCGCGGCGCGCGAGCCCTGCCTGGGTCGCCCGCCCAGCGGCCCGGCGGCCGAACTGCGCGACATCGGCAGCGTCAGCGTGCCGACCGGCCCGCGGATCGACATCCATCTTTGCCTGGTCTCGGCCGAACGCCGCCCGCTCGCCACCGTCTCGGTGAGCTTCCAGGTGTATGGCGCGGACGGCGCGCTGCTCGGGCAGGACGGCAATACGGTGTTCAATCTCCAGCCGGTGGACGGCGCCGGCGGGCCACCGCGCCACGCCGTGCTGATGGCCGCGGGGGTCGGCCTCACGCGCCCGCTCGCCCCCGGCGAGGTGCCGCGGATCGTGCGGGCCGGCTGCGTGACGCAGGTGGCCGGGCAGGCGGTACGGCCATGCCGCACCTGACCCGCATTGCCCTGGCCGGACTGGCGGCGCTGCTCGCTGCCTGCGCCACGCCGCCACCGCCGGCGCCCCCGCCGCCGCCCATCCCGGTGGCCTGCCTGGCGCCCGCCGGCGCACCGCAACGCGACATCGACATGGTCGATATCGAGATGCGCTGGGCGCCGGCCGAAGGCTATTTCCTGGTTGGCGGCTGCCTGGTGGTGCCCGGCGTGCCGGCCGTTCTGACCGCCAATGCCGCCTGGGCGCTGCTGAACCGCCGCGGCGCGGTGGTGGGGGCGGGCGGCTCCGGGCGCTACGAAGGACCCTACCTGCCGCCGGAAGGCGGTGGGCCGATCGCCTTCCGCCTGGGTGCCAACCCGTCGGCGCCCGACCCGACGGCGGTGACCGCGCGCGTGCTGGTGCGCTCCGAGATCACGCTGTGCGACGATGCCGCCTGCACCGCCAGGCGGCAGATCACGCGCAGCATGGTCCGCACCGCGCGCTTCGTCGGCCCGCGGCCGCCCTGAGGCGGGCGCCGCGCGGGCCCTCGCGCGCGACGTGGCATTGCGCGGGCTCTCGCCCGCGACGTGGCATTGCGCGGGCCCTCGCCCGCGACGTGGCATTGCGCGGGCTCTCGCCCGCGACGGGGCGCCGCGATAGGCTCCGGCCCTCGACCGGAGGAAACCGACGATGATCCGCATGCTGCTCGTCGCGGCGCTGCTTGCCGCGGCGCCGATGCTGGCGCCACGCGCCGCCGACCTGCCCGACCGCCCGATCCGCATCATCGTGCCCTTCACCCCCGGCGGCACGTCGGACATCGTCGCGCGCCTGCTGGCCGAGGCCGCCGGCCCGCACCTGCCGCGCGGCGCGGTGGTCGAGAACCGCGGCGGCGCGGGCGGCAATATCGGCATGGCGGAAGCCGCGCGCGGGGCGGCGGATGGCTCCACGCTGATCCAATGCGCCTTCGGCCCCTGCGGCGCCAACCCGGCGCTGTATGCGAACCCCGGCTACAACCTGCTGGCCGATTTCGCGCCGGTGATCCTGACCGGGGCGGTGCGCAACGTGATGACGGTGCGGCGCGAATTGCCGGCGGCGAATGTGCAGGAATTCCTCGCACTCGCGCGCCGCCAGCCGCTGTCCTTCGCATCTTCGGGCGTGGGCGCGTCGAACCACCTGGGCCCGGAGCTGCTGCGGTCGATCACCGGCATCGAGATGACGCATGTGCCCTATCGCGGGTCGGGCCCCGCCATCACCGACCTGGTGGCGGGGCGCGTCGATGTGTTCTTCGACAACCTGCCCTCGATCCTGCCGCATATCCGCAGCGGTACGGTGCGCGCGCTGGCGGCGGTGTCCGACACGCGCATCCCCGAACTGCCCGACGTGCCGACCTTTGCGGAACAGGGCGTGCAAGGCATGGCGATTGATTCCTGGTTCGGCTTCATGACGCCGGCGCGCACGCCGCCGGCCGCCATCGCCGCGCTCAACGCCGCCTTCGCCCAGGCGCTGCAGAACCCCGCCGTGCGCGCCCGCATGATGGAACTGGGTGCGACGCCGCTGGGTGGGTCGCCCGAGCAGATGGGCGCCCATGTCCGTGCCGAGGCCGCACGCTGGGCCGAGGTCGTCCGCCGCCAGGGAATCCGCGCCGAATGAGCCGTATCACGAACATCCGCACCATCCGCATCGGCGAACGCCCCAACCTGATCTGGGTCGAGGTCACGACCGACGAGGGCCTGACCGGCCTCGGCGAAGCCTTCCGCGGCGCCGCGGCGGTGGAAGCCGTCATCCACGAAAGCGTCGCGCCGATGCTGCTCGGCCGCGATGCGCGCGACATCGAGCCGGTCTCGCGCGCGCTGCTCACGCCCTATGTCGGCTTCGGCGGATCGTCGGCCGAGGTCCGCGCGGCATCGGCCATCGACATCGCGCTGTGGGACCTGATGGGCCAGCGCCACGGCATCCCGGTACATGAGGCGCTCGGCGGCAAGGCGCGCGACCGCGTGCGCAGCTACAACACCTGCGCCGGCTACGACTACAACACGAAATCCGCCGCGCGGCGCGACATCGGCGCGGGCGACGAAGCCCGCGGCCCCTACGATGACCAGGTGGCCTTCATGCGCGACGCCGGGACGCTGGCCGAAAGCCTGCTGTCCGAGGGCTTCAACGCCATGAAGATCTGGCCCTTCGACATCTATGCGCCGGCGACGCAGGGCGTGTCGATCACGCTGTCGGATTTGAAGAAGGGCATCGAGCCCTTCGCGAAAATCCGCCGCGCCGTTGGCGACCGCATGGAGATCATGGCCGAGCTGCATTCGCTGTGGTCGATGCCCGCCGCCTTCCAGATCTGCAAGGCGCTGGAAGACTTCGACATCACCTGGGCGGAAGACCCGATCGCCAAGATGGACGACGTTGCCTCGTTGGCCGAGCTGCGCCGCGCCGTGCGCACGCCGATCTGCGCGAGCGAGACGCTCGGCGGCAAGGTGGCCTTCCGCGACCTGCTGGTGGCCGGCGCCACGGATATCGTGATGCTCGACCTCGCCTGGTGCGGCGGGCTGACCGAGGCGCGCAAGATCGCCGCCCTCGCCGAAGCCTGGTCACGCCCGGTGGCGCCGCATGACTGCACCGGGCCGATCACGCTGATCGCCTCGGTCCATCTGGCGATGCACGCACCGACCGCGATGTTCCAGGAAGTGGTGCGCGCCACGCTGGCCACCTGGTACCGCGACCTGGTCACGGTGCTGCCGCGCGTCGAGCAGGGCTGGGTGCTGCCGATGGAAGGGCCGGGGCTGGGGGCGCGCCTGCTGCCCGATGTCGCGGCACGCGAGGATGCCGTGGTCAGGACCAGCGCGCGATGATGATCGCGCTGGACGTCATGCCGTGGCTGCTGCCGGCGATCCTGACCATCCTGGTGGGGGTGGGCGTGCTGCTGCGCCGCCACCACCGCGCGGCCGCTGCGCGGATCGTGCTGGGCACGGCGCTGGCGCTCCTGGCCGCCTGGGTGGTGCTGAGCCTGTTCATGGCGCTCGGCGCCATCGCCTGAGGTCGCGGCGCGCCGCAGCGCAAATGGTTGGCGGCCTGGCTGGCGTGCCGTCAGGTCACGCCGGCGGCGGCAGGTTCCCCGTCCGCACGAGGAACGCCGCGCGCGCCACCGCGCCGCGCCAATCGGCGCCGCCATCCGGGCAGCGCACCAGCCGCACCGAGGGGTACCAGACCGGCACGTCCTGCGCGTGCAGCCAGCGCCAATCCGCGTGCCGGCCATGCATCAGCATCAGCGCCGGCCGCCCCAGCGCGCCGGCCACGTGCAGCACCGCGGTATCGACGCTGACGACCAGGTCGAGCGCGCTGATCGCCGCCGCGGTGTCGAGGAACCAATCCGCCCCGCCATCCAGCTCCGGCCCCAGCCGGTCAAGCGGGAAGGGGGCGTCCTGCTCCTCGCCCGGCCCCTTCTGCAGCGCGAACAGCCGCACGCCGGGAATGGCCGCCAGCGCCGCGAAGGCCGCCAGCGGCACGGATCGGTTGGCATCGACCGGTGCGTTCGGATTGCCCTGCCAGACGATGCCGATGCGAAACCCGCCCTCGCCGATGCGCGCGCGCAGCCTGGCGCGGCGGGCGGGATCCGCCGCCAGGTAGGGCACCCGCCCCTGGTATTGCTGCGGCGACAGCGCCAGTGCGCGCGGCAGGTCCATCAACGGCAGCCAGGCCCGCACGCCGGGGACCGACCCCGGCGCGCCGCTGGCCCGCAGGTCGATACCGCCGGTCACCGGCGCCAGCAACGCATGCAGCCGCTGGTCGACCACCGCATGCACGCGCATCCCGCGCGCCACCAGCAGCGGCAGGTAGCGCGCGAACTGGATGGTGTCGCCCAGGCCCTGTTCACCCATGACCAGCACGGCCTCGGGGCTGCCCTGGCCGCGCCAGGGCGGCAGCGGCACCGGCCCGTCCGGCCCCGGGCGCGTGACGCGCGGGAAGGCCGAGGGCAGCAGGTCGAAGCGGACCTCGTAGGCTGCCCAGGCCTCGTTCCACAAGCCGGCCTGGAACAGCGCGCGGGCGAGGGCGGCGCGCACGCGCTGGTCGCCCGGGACCAGCGCGGAGAGTGCGCGCAACGCGGCGGCGGCCTCGGTCGCGCGGCCATCGGCGCGTGCGGCGTCGGCGAGGGCGAGGAGCGGCGCGAGGTCGGGTGGTGCCGCGGGCGGCGCGCGGGTGGGTGCCGCCGCTGGCGGCGCGGGGGCGGGCGTTGCCGCTGGCGGCACGGGATCCGGTCCGGCCGCGGGCGGTGCATCCCCCGGCGCCCCCACGCGCGAAGTCGCGTCAGGCGTGCTCGCGGGCGGCACCGGACCGGGCGTGCCCGCGCCTGACATGCGGTCAGGCGTTCCCGCGCTCGCGCTTGCCGGCGGCGAAGCGCACCGCTTCCTCGGCCGCGCGGAACAGCGCGCGGGCCTTCTGGTGCGTCTCCTCGTATTCCGACTTCGGGTCGGAATCCGCCACCACGCCGGCGCCGGCCTGCACATGCATCACGCCATCCTTCACCAGCGCGGTGCGCAGCGCGATGCAGGTGTCCATGCCGCCATCGGCGCCGAAATACCCGATGCCGCCAGCGTACAACCCACGCCGCGAGGGCTCCAGCTCCTCGATGATCTCCATCGCGCGGATCTTCGGCGCGCCGGTCAGCGTGCCGGCCGGGAACCCGGCGCAATAGGCATCGAGCGCATCGAGCCCCTCGCGCAGCCGCCCCTGCACCTCGGACCCGATGTGCATCACCTGCGAATAGCGTTCGACCTGGAACTGCGCCGTCACCTTCACCGTGCCGATGGCGGCGACGCGCCCCACATCGTTGCGGCCGAGGTCGAGCAGCATCAGGTGCTCCGCGCGCTCCTTCGGGTCGGCCAGCAATTCGACCTCCAGCGCGCGGTCTTCTTCCGGCGTCGCGCCGCGGCGGCGCGTGCCGGCCAGCGGGCGCACGGTCACGGTGTTGTCGCGGCAGCGCACCAGGATTTCCGGGCTCGCGGCCACCACCGAGAACCCGCCGAAATCCCCGAAGACCAGGAAGGGCGCGGGATTGATCCGACGCAGCGCGCGATACAGCGCAAACGGCGGCAAGGCGAAGGGCACCGAGAATCGCTGCGCCGGCACGATCTGGAAGGCATCCCCGGCGCGGATGTAGTCCTTGGCGCGCTCCACCGCCGCGATGTAGCCGGCCTCGGTGAAGTTGCTGTCGGGCTGCGCGAGGCGCGGGAGGTTCACCGGCGGCGCCGCGCGCGGTACCGGGCGGTCCAGCGCCGCCTCCGCCTCATCGAGCCGCGCCTCGGCCGCCTCGATCAGCGCATCCGGCTCGCCGCCCGGCCAGACCGGGGCACACAGCGTCAGCGTGTCCCGCACATGGTCGAAGACAGCCATCAGGGTCGGCCGCGTCAGCACCGCATCGGGAATGCCGAGCACGTCGGGCTTTGTGCTCGGCAGCTTCTCGATCAGCCGCACCATGTCGTAGCCGAGGTAGCCGAACAGCCCGGCGGCCATCGGCGGCAGGCCGGGCGGCACCGCCATGCGGGCCTGGCCGATCAGCCGACGCAGGCTGTCCAGCGCCGGGCCGGGCTCGGGCTCGAAGGCGTGGGGCGCGGTCAGCGCATGGCGGTTGATCTCGGCGCGGCCGTCCTTGCAGCGCCACACCAGGTCCGGCGCCATGCCGATGCCCGAATAGCGCCCGCGTGCCGCACCGCCCTCGATCGATTCCAGCAGGAAGGCGTTCGCCTGCGCGCCGCCGGTCAGCTTCAGGAAGGCGCCGACCGGGGTGTCGAGGTCGGCCACCCGCTCGCGCACCAGGATACCCGGCCGCCCGGCCGCGAGCGCGGCGCGCACCGCGGCGGCGTCGGTCCCGCTCATCGCCCGGTCACCTGGTCCAGCAGGGTGCGGTTGATCCGCACATCGGCGCGCCCGCGCAGCGCCTGGGCGTACTGCTCCTCGAGCTCATCCTGCATTGACTGCTCGATCTCCGTGCGGATGCGCCCCATGCCCAGCGGGTCGGTCGCCGGGTTGAAGGGAATGATCTCGGTCAGCCGCGCCACGGCGAAGCCGGTGCGCGTCTCGGCCATGGTCACGTCGCCCTGCCTGGCTTCGAACAGCGGAGCCAGCAGTTCCGGCGGCAGGGTATTGGCCTGCTGCGGGGTGCGGCCGAAGGGGCCGGCCCGCTGGACGATCAGGCCGGCCTCCTCGGCCGCCTCCTGCAGGGGCTTGCCGCCGCGCACCGCGGCCAGCAGCGCGGCGGCGCGTTCCTCGGCGGCACGCCGGCGGGCATCGGCGATGAAGGCGGCCTGCAGCGATCCCTCGATGCTCTCGAAGGGCCGCAGCGCGGGCGGCGTGATCGCGCGCAGCTCGACCGCGACGAAGGCGTCGCCCATCTCGGTCATGCGCGGCGCATCGCCCTGGCGCGCGGCGAAGACGGCGCGCAGCAGGTCGGCGCGCTGCGCGTCGGGCACCGGCAGCGCGACCACGGCATTCGCGGGGTCGCGGCCGGCGGAATCCATGGTGGCGGTGACCAGCGCCAGGCCGAGACGCTGCGCGACCTCGGCCAGCGGCGTGCCGCCGGCCAGCGCATCCTCGACGCGGTTGGCGCGCTCATAGGCCATGTCCAGCGCGCGGTCGCGCGCGACCTCGGCGCGCAATTCGTCGCGCACATCGGCCAGCGTGCGGATCGCCGCCGGTTCGATCCGGTCCACCTTGATGACATGCCAGCCGAAGGGCGACTGCACCGGGTCGGTCACCGCGCCGTCCGCCGCGGCAAAGGCCGCCTGCGCGACATTCGCCAGCGGCAGCGTGGCGCGATCCAGCAGGCCAAGGTCGGCGGCGCTGCCATCGGCCGCGGTGGCGGCCGCCTCGATGGCGGGGAATTCGGCGCCGCCGCGCCAGGCGGTGGCGATCTCGCGCGCCGCGGCCTCGGTCGGCACCACCGCCTGGCGCAGCGCGCGGCGCTCGGGCGTGTCGTATTGCGCGCGGCGCTGTTCATAGGCCTGCGCCAGGTCGGCGTCAGGGACCTCGATCTCGGCCGCGACACCCTCGGGCGACAGCACCGCGATCGCCGCCTCGCGGTATTCGGGCGTGGAGAAGCGCGCCGGGTTGTTCTCCTGGTAGCGGCGCAGCTGCGCCTCGGTCGGCGGCTCGGGGTCGGGCATCGCCGCGGTATTGACCGCGACCACCTCGGCCGAGCGGCGTTCCATCGCCCAGGCCAGCAGCGGGGCGGACATCGCATCGGGGCCAAGCGCGCCGGAGCGCACCGCGCCGGCCAGCTGCTGGCGCAGCAGGTCGCCCGCCACCACCTGCAGGAACTGCTGCTCGTTCAGCTCGTTCTGGCGCAGGAAGCTGTCGAAGATGGGGCGCGAGAAGGTGCCATCCGCCCCCCGCAGCCCCGGGATGGCGAAGACCGAATTGCGCACCGCATCCGCCGGCGCGCCGATCCCCTGGCGCCGGGCTTCGGTGCGCAGCGCGCGGTCCGAGATCAGCTGCTCCAGCGCCTGCGCGGCCACCGCGCGGCGGATGTTGTCGTCGGGTTCGAAGCGCGCGCCCATCTGGCGGGCGATGCGCGCCATCTCGCGCCGCGCATTCGCCTGCGCCTCGGTCAGTTCGATCGGGTCGCCGCCGACATGCGCGACGGCGGTGTCGCGGCCGATGTTTCGCACCACGTCCTCGATCCCCCAGACCGCGAAGGACAGGACGAGCAGGGCGAAGAGGATCTTGGCGACCCAGGTGCCGGCGAGGCGGCGCAGCGCGGTAAGCATGGCGCGTGCCTACCAGCGGGCGGCGGGCGGCGGAAGGGGCCGTGGCACCCGGCTTGGAGGCGGGGCGCATTTCCGATACTCCGGCGCGCCTGAAGGAGACACGCCCATGACCCCCGGAACCCGCCCGATGATCGCCGGCAACTGGAAGATGCATGGGCTGGCGGCCGATGGGCTGGCGCTGGCGCGGGCCGTTGCGGCAGGCGCGCCTTCCGGGCCGGAGCTGGTGGTCTGCCCGCCGGCCACGCTGGTCGCAGCCCTCGCCGCCGCGCTGGCCGGCACGCCGGTCGCCGTGGGCGGGCAGGATTGCCATGCCGCGGCCAAGGGCGCCCATACCGGGGACATCGCGGCGCCGATGCTGGCCGATGCCGGGGCGCGCTTCGTCATCCTGGGCCATTCCGAACGGCGCGCCGGCTACCGCGAGACCGACCCCACCGTGCGCGCGAAGGCCGAGGCCGCCATCGCCGCCGGCCTCACCCCCATCGTCTGCGTCGGTGAACCCGAGGATGACCGCCTGCTCGGCCGGGCGGAGGAGGTGGTGGCCGACCAGCTCGCCGGCTCCCTGCCGCCGGGCTTCGGCGCCGTCGGCGGGGTGGTGGCCTATGAACCCGTCTGGGCCATCGGCACCGGTCGCACGCCGACCGAGGCCGACATCGCCGCCATGCACGCGATGATCCGGGCGCGGCTGGTGGCGGCCTTCCCGGGGCCGGGGGCGATGCTGCGGATCCTGTATGGCGGGTCGGTGAAGCCGTCGAACGCCAAGGCCATCCTGGCGCTGCCGAATGTGGATGGGGCGCTGGTCGGCGGGGCGAGCCTGGTCGCGGCGGATTTCCTGGCCATCGCGGCGGCGGCGGGCTAGCCGCGGCGCCCGCGCCTCGCTAGATACCCCTCGCCATGACCACCGTCCTGCTCGTCATCCATCTGTTCGTCACCCTTGCCCTGATCGGCCTGGTGCTGCTCCAGCGCAGCGAGGGCGGCGGGCTGGGCATCGGGTCCTCCGGGGGCATGGGGTCCTTCATGGGCGGGCGGGGCACCGCCAACCTGCTGACGCGCGGCACCGCCATCCTGGGGACCGCCTTCTTCGTCCTCGCGCTGGCCTTGGCGCTGCTCAACCGCGGGGCGTCGCAGCAGAACCGCTCGATCCTCGATTCGCCGCCCCCCGCCAGCGCGCCGGCCGCCCCCGTGCTGCCGGCCGTGCCCACGAACTAGAGCGAGCTGATCTCGCTTGCCTTCGCCGAACACGCTCTACTTCTCTGTTCTTGCGCGTTTTCCGAGTCGTCAGGCGCAGCCGCCTGACGTGAAAATGCTGTAGCCGCTTTGCAACCACTTGCCGCCGCGCGGCCGCCCCGCTGACAGCGCGGGTGGCGCATCCGCGCGCCCGGGTCTAAGGAGAGCGCCCATGGCGCGGTTCGTCTTCATCACCGGCGGCGTGGTCTCCTCCCTGGGCAAGGGCATCGCCTCGGCGTCGCTCGGCGCGCTGCTGCAGGCGCGCGGCTACAAGGTGCGGCTGCGCAAGCTCGACCCCTACCTGAACTACGATCCCGGCACGATGTCGCCCTACCAGCATGGCGAAGTCTATGTGACCGATGACGGGGCCGAGACCGACCTCGACCTCGGCCATTATGAACGCTTCACCGGTGTCGCGGCGCGCAAGCCGGACAACTGGACCACCGGGCGGATCTATTCCGACGTGATCGCCGCCGAACGTCGCGGGGACTACCTGGGCGGGACGGTGCAGGTGATCCCGCACATCACCGACAAGATCAAGGAAGTCATCCAGGCCGAGACCGACCCCTACGACTTCGTGCTGGTCGAGATCGGCGGCACCGTGGGCGACATCGAATCGCTGCCCTTCCTGGAGGCCATGCGCCAGCTGGCGAACGAACTGGGGCCGCAGCGCAGCCTGTTCATGCACCTGACGCTGGTGCCCTACATCGCCTCGGCCGGCGAATTGAAGACCAAGCCGACGCAGCATTCGGTGAAGGAACTGCTGGGCCTGGGCATCCAGCCGCAGATCCTGCTGTGCCGGTCCGACCGGCCGATCCCGGAGAATGAGCGCCGCAAGATCGCGCTTTTCTGCAATGTCCGCCCCGAAAGCGTGATCCCCGCCCTCGATGCCCGCACCATCTACGAGGTGCCGCTGATGTATCACCGCGAGGGTCTCGACCAGGAGGTGCTGCGCCATTTCGGCCTGTCGGCCTATGGCGAGCCCGACATGACGCGCTGGGCGCGCATCGTGCAGGCGGTGAAGCAGCCCGAGGGCGAGGTGACCATCGCCGTGGTGGGCAAGTACACCAACCTGCTCGACGCCTATAAGTCGCTGAGCGAGGCGCTGGCCCATGGCGGCATGGCGCACAACGTCAGGGTCAACCTGGACTGGGTGGACAGCCAGATCTTCGAGGATGACAGCGCGGCCGTCGCGCGGCTCGAGAAGGTGAACGGCATCCTGGTGCCCGGCGGCTTCGGCGAACGCGGCGCCGAGGGCAAGATCGAGGCGGTGAAATTCGCCCGCGAACGCCGCATCCCCTTCTTCGGCATCTGCTTCGGCATGCAGATGGCGGTGATCGAGGCGGCGCGGAACCTGCTGCACATCAAGGGCGCGTCCAGCACCGAATTCGGCGCCTGCCCGGAGCCCGTGGTCGGCCTGCTGACCGAATGGCTGCGCGGCAACGAGGTCGAGAAGCGCGCCGCCGCCGGGGACCTGGGCGGCACCATGCGCCTGGGCGCCTACCCGGCCGCGCTGGCCGAAGGCTCCCTGGTGCGGGAGGTCTATGCCGGCGCGCCTGTCATCGAGGAACGCCACCGCCACCGCTACGAGGTGAACGTGGCCTACAAGGACCGGCTGGAGGCGGCGGGGCTGCGCTTCTCCGGCATGTCGCCCGACGGCGTGCTGCCCGAGATCGTGGAATACCCTGACCACCCGTGGTTCATCGGCGTGCAGTACCACCCGGAGCTGAAGTCCAAGCCGTTCGAGCCGCATCCGCTGTTTGCAGGATTCGTGGGGGCGGCGGTGAAGCAGGCGCGCCTGGTGTGATGCGTCGCGCCGCGCGGGCCGCGCCGCGGTGGGCGCACTGAAACGCATCCAGGCGCGCATCGCCGCGCCGTCCCGGAGTTGTCCATGCGCCACGTCCCCGCCGGCCCCGTCACCTTCGGCAACGACCTGCCGTTGGTCTTCCTCTGTGGCCCCTGCCAGATCGAATCCCGCGCCCATGCGCTGGAAATGGCCGCGGCCCTGAAGGAGATCGCCACCGCCGCCGGCGTGCCCCTCGTCTACAAGTCGTCCTACGACAAGGCGAACCGCACCTCGGTCTCCGCCGCCCGCGGCATCGGCATGGCCGAGGGCCTCGACATCCTCGCGCAGGTCCGCGCCACCACCGGCCTGCCCACCCTCACCGACATCCACGCCCCCGACCAATGCGCCCCGGCGGCCGAGGCGGTGGACATCCTGCAGATCCCCGCCTTCCTCTCCCGCCAGACCGACCTTCTGGTCGCGGCCGGGGAAACCGGGCGCGCCATCAACGTGAAGAAGGGCCAGTTCCTCGCGCCGTGGGACATGCAGAACGTGGCCGCCAAGATCGCCAGCACCGGCAACCACAACATCCTGCTGTGCGAACGCGGTGCCTCCTTCGGCTACAACACGCTGGTCGCCGACATGCGCTCCCTGCCCATCATGGCGGCCACGGGCTATCCGGTGGTGATGGACGCCACCCACGCCGTGCAGCAGCCGGGCGGGCAGGGGACGTCCTCCGGCGGCCAGCGCGAATTCGCCCCGGTGCTGGCCCGCGCCGCCGTGGCCGTCGGTGTCGCCGCGGTCTTCATCGAAACCCACCCTGACCCCGACCACGCGCCCTCGGACGGGCCGAACATGATCCCGCTGCGGCAGATGCCGGCGCTGATCGCGCGGCTCAAGGCCTTCGACGCTCTCGCGAAGGCGGAGCGCGACCCGGCCGGCGCGTGACCGGCGGCCAGGCGGCGTCGCGGCACCTGCACGGCGCGCCACGCATCGCGGCCCCCGCGCAGGGTTTCATTGCGTCGCGCGCCAGGCCGGGCAAGCCTGCCCGGGTGACCCTGCGTGATCTCCCCACCGCGCGCGTGATGCTGATGCTGGCCTGCGGCGCCGGCATGATCGGCGGCCTGCTCTGGATCCGCTTCGGCGGCGGTGTGGCGGCGGGCCTGTCGGTGTTCGGCGCGGCCCTGGCAGCGGCCTATGCCTTCGGCCCCTTTCCCGGTGCCGGCGCAGACGACGTGAGTGGCGGCGACAGCGGCGGGCGCCACAGCGATGGCGATGGCGGCGATGGCGGCGAATAGGGTCCGCCCGGTGCGGCGCCCATGACCCGCCCGCCCGGCCTGCCGCCGGCACCGCGCCGCCCGGTGCCCGCGGTGCTGATCCTCGCGGTCATGGCGCTGGTGCTGTGGTGGTCGGTGCCGGCGGGCGTCACCGCGCTGCGCCTGTCAGGCTGGCATCCGGAAACGCTGGTCGTGGTGCTCGGCGCCCATGCGCTGTTCCTGGCCGCCTTCGGCTGGATCGCCTGGCTGTTCTGGGCGGCGCGCCGGCCTGGCGATGGCGGCTGATCCAGCCCCGCGCAAGCCTTCCTTCACCCCCCCTGCCGCAGCATCCGGCGCATCGCCCGGGGGACTTCATGCGCATCACGTATCTGGCCGATGGAACGGCGGTGCCGGTCTATGAGCCCGGCGACCTGGTGCGCCTGCTACGCGACGAACCCGGCGAACCCGTGACCGCGCAGGCCGGTGAGTGGGGCGTGGTGGTCCGCAACCGTGGGGCGGCCGGGGTCGATGTCCGCCTTGCCGGTCATTCGCGGCCGCGCACCGCCCGGATGCCGGTCGCGAGCGGCCTGCCCCCGAGCCTGCTCGTGCCCTGCGACCGGCAGGGCCTGCGCATCGACCTGCAGCGCGACCTGCGCCAGGCGCGCCGCCGCGGCTGACGCGCGCCGCTTGCCGGACGCCCGGTGCGCCTCTATCCGACCCGCCCATGGACGACCCTGCGGCTTTCGAGACGCTCGCCCGCGCGCCGCTGCACGAGATGCGCGGCGCGGCCTGGGACGCCTTCCTGCCGGCCGTCGCAGCGTGGCTCGACCATGCCGATCCCACCATCCGCGCCCGCGCCGCGGAACGCCTGGCGATGGCGGTGTTCTGGGCCGAGGCCAGCAGCGTGATCCAGGCGCGCAATGCCGGGCAGACCCTGCCGCACGACCCCGCCGGGCGCCTCGCCTGGCTGCTCGGCGTGATTAACGCCGCCCAGGCCCGCCACCCGGATGTGATCGGCGCCTTCCTCGACAGCCTGCGCTTCCACAACCTGGACGAGCCGATGCGCGGGCCGCTGCTGGGCTGGCTCGATGCGCTGCGCGACGCGCCGCCGCCCGGCCTGGACCCGGCCCGGGCCGAGGGCATCGCCGTGCTGGTCCGCCCCTTCGATGCCGACGACGCTGCCGATGTCGCGCGCCTGGTCGCGCTGCTCGACCATCCGTCCGCTTACCTGCGCGCCTGCGCCGCGCGGCGCCTGAGCGGACAGGAGGGCCGCGCGATCGACGTCGCCGCGATCTTCGCGCTGGTCACGCAGAAGGAGATCGCGCGCCCGGGCATCGCCGGCCCCTTCTGGTCCGACTGGCAGTATGCGCGCGAGGACCTGCCCTTCGACCCGGCCGACTGGATGATGGACATCCTGGAACGCCGCGCCGGCCCCGAGCCGGACGGCATGCCCTTCAACGGCATCGACTTCCACCTGCACGAGATCTGCGACCACGCCCCCGACGCGGTGCGCCGCATGATCCGCGGCAGCCATGGCGCGCTCGCCATCGAGACCGCGACCGAAGCGCGTGGCGTCGTCCCGGGCATGGAGCCCGTGCTGCGCGACCTCGCGGCGCATCCCGACGCCGCCATCCGACAGCGTGCGCGCTTCCACCTCGCGTATTTCTACGCGGTGACGCTGCCGCCCGAGCCCGGCGCGCCCCTGATCCGCCACTGGCCGGACTGGGAAGCCGACGCGCAGGCCTTCAGCTTCCACCAAGGGCCGGCGAACCAGGCCTGGTGCGCCGTGATCCATCCGCGCGAACCCGGCGCGCGCTGGACCGATGCGCGCGCCTGGGCGCTGGCCGACCGCGCCCTGCCGCCCGGGCTGCGCGGCGCGCTGGTGGCGCATCCGCTCGATTTCGCGCAGCCAGCGGACCCGGCGCCGTTTCGGCTGGGAGATGCGCTGATGCGGCGCTTCGCCGCCGGCGCGTCGATCGACATGCAGGGTGACCCCGACGCCGGCACCTGGGCGCGGATCGAGATCGGCGCCGTGTCGCTCGGCGCGCGCTGGACCAGCTTTCCCGCGTGATGCGCGGCGGGTTCGCCATCCGCGCGGGCAAGGCGCCCCTGCCGAGGGCACGAGCGCCTGGCGCGTGCCGCGACGCCGAAGCGTCCCGCGCGGCATTCGAAGGCGGCCCAGGAAGCGCGCCAGCGGTCGAGGATTTCGGCCGCTGGCATTAGTCTCGCCCGCCCGAACCGGAGTCCCCCCCCATGCGCCGAGGCCTACTTGCCGTGCTCGCCCTGCTGCCGGTGCTGGGTTGCGCCATGGCGCCGCCCGCGCCGCAGGGCCCGGCGGCCGACCACGCCAGGCTCGCCATCGCCGCCGACCGTGCGATCGGGCAGATGATCGACCACCTTGCCGCGCGCGAACGGGTCGAAGTGGAGCAGGCCGCCTCGCTGCGCTTCGCCGCCGCCGCCAGCGTGACGCGCGCGCTGCCGGCGCCGGCGACCCCCGTGGTGGGGGCGGTGCTCGACCCCGGGATGGACCTGGTGGTGATCGCGGCGCAGCGCCTTGCTGTCCTGGCCGGCGGCGCCGGCGCGGGCGGTGATGCCGAGGCGGCCGCCGCGCTGGCGCGCTTCGAAGCCGCGCTGGGCGGCCTGCGCGCGGTGCCCGGCCGCTGGCCATCGGAGGCTGCGCGCCGCCGCGGCCTGGATGGCTTCCGCGCGCTGGCCGCGCCGGTGCCGGCGGGCGCCGATGCCGCGACGCTGGCCGCCGCGCGCCAGGGCGCGATCATGGCCGGGGTGGCGCTGCTGCAGGCGGTGGTCGGCGATGACGCGCGCAGCGGCCTGCGCGGCGTGCTGGCTGCGCGCCACGAGGCCTGGCGGGAGGCGCAGCGCGGCCTGCTCGCGACCGGGCAGCGGATGGACCCGGCCCAGCGCCTGGCGCTGTGGAACCGCGTGCAGGCGGCGCTGGCGGCCGATGGCTTCGACCTGCCCGCGGCCGAGGTGGTGCGCCTGCTGGGTGCGCTGCCCCCCGCCCATGCCGCGGCCGGCGCGGGCGACCCGGCCGGGGTGGCGGCGCTGCAGGCGGCGCTGGCGCGGTTCCAGTCGGTGCTGGCGCAGGCGCGCTGAGGGCGGGCTTGCCGGCCCCCGGCCTTTCGCGTTGCCGCGGGCTCGTGTAGCCACCCTCGCAACGCAGCCCCTGGAGTTCCCGCATGTCCGCCATCGCCGACATCATCGCCCGCGAGGTCCTCGATTCCCGCGGCAACCCGACCATCGAGGCCGAGGTGGTGCTCGACACCGGCGCGCGCGGCCATGCCATCGTGCCCTCGGGGGCCTCCACCGGCGCGCATGAGGCGGTCGAGCTGCGCGACGGCGACAAGAAGCGCTACGGCGGCAAGGGCGTGCTGAAGGCGGTCGGCAATGTCGAGGGCGAGATCTTCGACGCCATCTCCGGCATGGATGCCGAGGACCAGGTCCGCATCGACGAGGTGATGATCGAACTCGACGGTACGCCCAACAAGGCGCGGCTCGGCGCCAACGCCATGCTGGCCGTGAGCCTGGCGGTGGCCAAGGCGGCGGCGGTGAACCTGGACGTGCCGCTGTACCGGTATGTCGGTGGCGTGTTTGCCCGCACCCTGCCGGTGCCGATGATGAACATCATCAATGGCGGCAAGCACGCCGACAACCCGATCGACATCCAGGAATTCATGATCATGCCGGTCGGCGCCGGCACCATCGCCGATGCGGTGCGCGTGGGATCGGAAGTGTTCATGGCGCTCAAGAAGGCGCTGCACGATGCCGGCCATTCCACGAACGTGGGCGACGAGGGCGGCTTCGCGCCGAACATCGGCTCGGCCGACGAGGCACTGGGCTTCATTGCCAAGGCCTGCGAGGCGGCGGGCCACCGGGTGGGAGAGGACGTGGTCTTCGCGCTGGATTGCGCCGCGACCGAATTCTTCCACGACGGCGCCTACAAGCTGGATGGCGAGGGCAAGACGCTGGATGCCGGCGGCATGGTCGACTACCTGGCCGCGCTGTGCGCGAAGTGGCCGATCGTGTCCATCGAGGACGGCATGAGCGAGGATGACTGGGCCGGCTGGAAGGCGCTGACCGACCGGATCGGCGACAAGGTCCAGCTGGTCGGCGACGACCTGTTCGTGACCAACCCCGAGCGCCTGCGCCTGGGCATCGAGCGCGGCACCGCCAATGCCATCCTGGTCAAGGTCAACCAGATCGGCACGCTGACCGAGACGCTGGAGGCGGTCGAGACCGCCCATCGTGCCGCCTATCGCGCCGTGATGTCGCACCGCTCGGGCGAGAGCGAGGACGCCACCATCGCCGACCTGGCGGTGGCGACGAATTGCGGGCAGATCAAGACCGGGTCGCTGTCGCGCTCGGATCGCCTCGCCAAGTACAACCAGCTGATCCGCATCGAGCAGGGGCTCGGTTCGGCGGCGCGCTACGCCGGGCGCGGGGTGCTGCGGCGCTGACGTTCCGTTCAGCTTCGCGCCATCGCCGAGGACAAGTGAGTCCCTGATGTCGCGGGGGGCAAAAAATCTGCTCCCCGCGCGCGATTTCCTGGACGAAGCGGGTGACACCGAGTCGCCCGCACGCCTAGAATCACGTGTCGTCTCGTCCTGGATGCCCCTGTTGCGGTTCATCAAGCGCATCTTCAATGCCCTGGCGCTGCCGGTCCTGTTCCTGGCGGTCTCGGGCTATTTCGTGTGGCACGCCATGCATGGCGAACGCGGCCTGATCGCGCGCGAGCACCGCGTGGCCGACATCGCGGCGGCGCGCGCCGAACTGGCGCGGGCCGAGGCCGATCGCGATGCCATCGAACGCCGCGTCACCGGGCTGCGCGGCGACCGGCTCGACCGCGACCAGCTGGATGAACGTGCCCGCGCGCTGCTGAACATGGCCGGGCGCGACGAGATCGTGGTGCCCTATCCGCAGGATCGCCGCCTGTATTGACGCTCGGCGCGCTGTGACGCGCGGCACGTGCCGCGCGCCGGCGCGGTTGCGCGGCGCCAGGCCAGGGCGGATGCTGGCGGCCCTTCGCCGGAGGTCGCCATGCCGCGCCTGCTGATCGCCGCCCTGTTCCTGGCCGCCATGCCCGCCCTCGCGCAGCCCTCGCGCATCGAGGTCGCGGCGCCGCCCGCCGCCGTCACCGTGCATCCCGACATCGCGACGGTGACGCGGCGTGGCAGCGCCGATATCCCGGCCGGCGAGAGCGTCCTGGTGCTGCCCAATATCCCCGGGGCGGTGCTGCGCGAGAGTGTCACGGCGCGCGCCCAGGCCGCCGCCGCGGTCGCCATCGGCAGTGTCGAGCTGCGCCAGGCCCGCTTCGACCGCGGCGCCGTGGATGTGCGCCGCGCCGCACTGGAGGCGCGCCTGGCCGAGGCCGAGGCCGCCATCGCCGCGACCGATGCGCGCCTCGCGGCACAGGCGGCGCAATTGCGCCTGGTCGAACGGCTCGCCGGCGGCTTCGTCGCCGCGCAGCGCCAGCCGGCGGTGTCGAACGAACCGGCGCCGCGCCTCGCCGCCGATCCCGCCGCCTGGCGCGCCGCCTGGGAGGCGGTGCGCGAGGGCACCGAGCAGGCCGCCGAGGCGACCCGCCTGCTGCAGGCCGACCGCCGCCCGATCGAGCAGCGGCGCGATGCGATCCGCGCGGAGATCGCGGCGCTCGGTGGCCCGCCGCCCGGCACGCTCGAGATCGCGGTGGCGCTGCGCGCCGAGGCGGCGACGCGCATCGAGATCGAGGTGAGCTACCAGGTGCGCGGCGCGCGCTGGGTGCCGGTCTATGAACTGCGGCTCGACAGCGAGGCGGCGCGCGTGACGTTGCGGCAGGAGGCGATCGTCTCGCAATCCACCGGCGAGGACTGGGCCGATGTCGCGCTGACGCTGTCCACCGCGCGGCCCACCGAGGCCAGCGCGCCGCCGCGGCTCGCGCCCTGGCGGATCGCGCTGTTCGATCCCGCGCGGTTGCGCGAACAGGCGCCGCGCGACCGCCCGGAAGCGGCCATGAGCCGCGCCGCGCCGGCCGCCGCGCCGGCGCCCCCACCACGCGAGGCGGAGGTGGTCAGCGCCGCCATCCAGGCGACGGGCTTCGCGGTGGAATACCGCATCCCCGGGCGCGCGGGCATCGGCGCCGACGGGTCCGACCGGCGTGTGCGCATCGCCGACCTGCCGGCGGAGGCGAGCCTGTCGGCGCTGGTGGTGCCGCGGCGCGCGGCGCGCGCGTTCCTGACCGCGCGATTTGCCCATGCCGCGCCGGCGCCGACGCTGCCGGGGGCGGCCTCGCTCTACCTCGATGGCGTGTTCGTCGGGCGCGCGGCGCTGCCGCTGCTGCGCCCCGGTGAGGAAGCGGCGCTGGGCTTCGGCGCCGACGATCGCATCCGCGTCACCGCCGAACCCCAGGCGCGCCGCCGCGCGCAGGAAGGCAGCCTGCTGACCGGGCGCACCACGACCGAGAGCTTCGAGACGGTGACGCTGCTGCGCAGCTTCCACGCGCGCCCGATGGAGGTGGTGGTCGAGGACCAGGTGCCGGTCTCGGGCGATGCCGAGCTGGTGGTGGCGATGCAGGCCGACCCGGCGCCGACCCAGCGCGATGTCGAGGATCGCCCGGGGATCGTCGCCTGGCGGCTGACGCTGGCGCCGGGGGAGGAGCGGCGGATCCGCTTCGGCTTCAGCGTGACGGCGCCGCGCGAGCGCCAGGTGCAGGGGTTGCCGGGGCGCTGACCGCGCGGCCGGGCACGCAGATTCAGATGCTTAACTGAATTTCGGTTAAGCGTCTTATTGCATTGCGAAAGAACGATTTTTTGCGGATGGCGCTTGCGCAGCGCGGCATTCGGCGCCTAATTCGCCTCTGTTAGTTCCGCGCGCAGCCGCCACGCCAACCCTGCGCGCAGGTACGTCCGGCAAAGGGGCCGGCCGTATCCGTGAGCGCCGATCCGAGGGAGTGAACGCCATGGCCCAGGCCGCCGAGACCAGCCCCAAGCGCCGCGGGCGCGGAAAGGAACCTGCGATCAGGCGGGCGGACATGCTCAAGGCCTATCGCGACATGCTGCTGATCCGCCGCTTCGAGGAGAAGGCGGGCCAGCTGTACGGCATGGGGCTGATCGGGGGCTTCTGCCACCTGTATATCGGGCAGGAAGCGGTCGTGGTCGGCATGCAGATGGCGCTGAAGCCCGGCGACCAGGTCATCACATCCTATCGCGACCACGGGCACATGCTCGCGACCGGCATGGAGGCGCGCGGCGTGATGGCGGAACTGACCGGGCGCATCGGCGGCTATTCCAAGGGCAAGGGCGGGAGCATGCACATGTTCTCGCGCGAGAAGGGCTTCTACGGCGGGCATGGCATCGTCGGCGCGCAGGTGTCGCTGGGTGCGGGCCTCGCCTTCTCGAACTGGTATCGCGGCGACGACCATGTCGCCGTCACCTATTTCGGCGAGGGTGCGTCGAACCAGGGCCAGGTCTTCGAAAGCCTGAACCTGGCCGCGCTGTTCAAGCTGCCCTGCATCTTCGTGATCGAGAACAACAAGTACGGCATGGGCACGAGTGTCGAGCGTGCCTCCGCCTCGCGCGACCTGTCGCAGAACGGCGCCGCCTGGGGCATCCCGGGCGAGCAGGTGAACGGCATGGACGTGATCGCGGTGCGCGAGGCGGCCGAGCGTGCCGTCGCCCACTGCCGCGCCGGCAAGGGGCCGTATCTGCTGGAGATGAAGACCTACCGCTACCGCGGCCATTCCATGTCGGACCCCGCCAAGTACCGCACGCGCGAGGAAGTGCAGAAGATGCGCGAGCAGTCCGACTGCATCGAGACCGCGCGCAAGCTGCTGGTCGACCAGTTCGCGGTGACCGAGGCCGAGCTGAAGGTGATCGACGACGAGGTGAAGGCGATCGTGCAGGACAGCGCCGACTTCGCGCAGCAATCGCCGGAACCGCCGGAGAGCGAGCTCTGGACCGACATCCTGCTGGAGACGAAGTGACATGGGTGCCGTGATCCTGATGCCGGCGCTCTCGCCGACCATGACCGAGGGCAAGCTGGCGCGCTGGCTCAAGAAGGAAGGCGACAAGGTGAAGTCCGGCGACGTCATCGCCGAGATCGAGACCGACAAGGCCACGATGGAAGTGGAAGCGGTCGACGAGGGCACCATCACGTCGATCGTCGTGCCCGAGGGCACCGAGGGCGTGCAGGTGAACAGCCCGATCGCCGAACTCGATGGCGGTGCGGGCGGCGCGGCCGCGCAGACCATGCACGGCATCACCAACAAGAACGAGCGCGAGAACGAGAAGATGATCGCCGATGCCGGCACCGCGCAACGCCACGATGCCACCGTGCCCGCCGCGCCGCGCACCCCCGAGGTGCAGCCTGAGCGCGACTGGGGGCCGGTGAAGTCCATCACGGTGCGCGAGGCGCTGCGCGACGCCATGGCCGCCGAGATGCGCGCCGACAAGGACGTCTTCCTGATCGGCGAGGAGGTCGGCCAGTACCAGGGCGCGTACAAGATCAGCCAGGGGCTGCTGGATGAATTCGGCCCCAAGCGCGTGATGGACATGCCCATCACCGAGCACGGCTTCACCGGCATGGCGGTGGGTGCCGCCTTCACCGGCCTGAAGCCGATCGTCGAGTTCATGACCTTCAACTTCTCGATGCAGGCGATCGACCAGATCATCAATTCGGCTGCCAAGACGCTGTACATGTCGGGTGGGCAGCTGGGCTGCCCGATCGTGTTCCGTGGCGCCAATGGCGCGGCGTCGCGCGTGGCGGCGCAGCATTCGCAGTGCTACGCGTCGTGGTACGCGCATTGCCCGGGGTTGAAGGTGGTCGCGCCCTGGTCGGCGGCCGATGCGAAGGGGCTGCTGCGCGCGGCCATCCGCGATCCGAACCCGGTCATCTTCCTGGAAAACGAAATCCTGTATGGCCAGTCCTTCGACTGCCCAACGGACGAGAACTTCATCCTGCCGATCGGCAAGGCGAAGATCGAGCGCGCCGGCACCGACGTGACCATCGTGGCCTTCTCGATCATGGTCGGCATGGCGATGCAGGCGGCGGAGAAGCTGGCGGAACACGGCATCAGCGCGGAGGTCATCAACCTGCGCTCGCTGCGCCCGCTGGACACCGAGACCATCGCGAATTCCGTCCGCAAGACCAACCGCCTGGTGACGCTGGAGGAAGGCTGGCCCTTCGCCGGCATCGGCGCCGAGGTCGCGATGCAGATGATGGAGGTCTGCTTCGACCACCTCGATGCGCCGCCGGTGCGCGTGCATGGGCTCGATATCCCGATGCCCTATGCGGCCAACCTGGAAAAGCTCGCGCTGCCGCGCCTCGAACAGGTGGTCGATGCGTGCAAGCGCGTGACCTACAAGTGAGGGGCTGAACCGATGGCAACCAACATCCTGATGCCCGCGCTCTCCCCCACCATGACGGAGGGCAACCTCGCGCGCTGGCTGAAGAAGGAAGGCGATCGCGTGAAGGCCGGCGACGTGATCGCCGAGATCGAGACCGACAAGGCGACCATGGAAGTGGAAGCCGTGGACGAGGGCATCCTCGGCAAGATCCTGGTGCCGGACGGCACGCAGGGCGTGAAGGTGAATGACGTGATCGCGGTGCTGGTGGAGGCCGGGGAGGCGGTGCCCTCGGGCGCGCCGGCCGCCGCACCGGCGCCGGTCGCGGCCACGCCGGCGGCAGCGCCCGCGCCGGCCGCGGC
>NZ_CAKKLX010000031.1 GCF_918698155.1 Roseomonas sp. CECT 9278 | reverse complement strand
GCGCCACGCCCCGCCGGCCGCGGCGCAGGGCTGGCGCGCGCCGCCCGCCACCCGGGCGCTGCGCCACGCCTGCCGCCGGCGGCGCGGGCCAGGCGGCGCTAAGCGGCACGGATGCGCTGCAGGAACTGCCCGATCTCCCCGCGCAGCCCGTCCGAATGGCGCGTCACGGCGCCGATCGCGCTCATCATCTCGGCCGTCACCGCGCCCATCTGGTCGGCCGCCACGGTCACTTCCGAGATCTCGGCGCGCATCGCGCTGGTGCCCACCGCGGTGCGCTGCACGCTTTCGGCGATCTCGCGCGTGGCATGGCCCTGCTGGTCCACCGCGCCGGAAATCTCGGCCGACACGGTGCTCATGGCGGCGATCCGCCGCCCGATCCCCTGGATGGCGCCGACCGCGCTGCCGGTGGCGGACTGGATCTCGGAGATGCGCCGCGCGATCTCCTCGGTCGCGCGGGTGGTCTGACCGGCCAGGCTCTTGACCTCGTTGGCCACCACGGCGAAGCCCTTGCCCGCCTCGCCGGCGCGGGCTGCCTCGATGGTGGCGTTCAGCGCGAGCAGGTTGGTCTGCGCCGCGACATCGGTGATCAGTTGCACCACCTCGCCGATCTGCTGGGCGGCACGTGCCAGGCCCTGCACGCTGGCATCGACCGCCGAGGCCTCCTGCTCGGCCTCGCGCGCCATCGACGTCGCGCTCTGGACGCGCCGCGTGATCTCATTGACCGAGGCGCTGAGCTGCTCGGTCGCGGCCGCCACGGTCTGCACCTCGGCGGCGGACTGGTCGGCGGTCGCGGCGACGGTGCCGGCGCGCCCGGCCGTCGCGGTGCTGGAGACGCTGACGGTCTGCGCCGCGCGCGTCATCGCCTCGGCGGCGTGGCCCAGTTCGCCGAGGGCCGCATTGACCATGCCGTCGAAGGCATGCACCTGCGTCTCGATGGTGGCGGCGCGGGCGGCGCGCGCCTTCGCCTCGGCCTCGCGCTCGGCGCGTTCGGCCTGCTGGCGCATCGCGGCGTCGCGGAACATGGTGAGCGCGCGCGCCAATTCGCCGACCTCGTCGCGCCGCGTCGCGTGCGGCACCTGGGTATCGAGGTCGCCGGCCGCGACCCGCGTGGTCGCCGCCGTGATCTCCTCCAGCGCGCGCAGCACGCGGCGGCGGAAGGCGATGGCGCCCACGGCCAGCAGCAGCAGCGCAACGGCCAGCGCGCCGCCGGCCAGCAGCAGGTCGCGCAGCGCCGCGTCGCGCCGCCGCTGGGCGTGCTCCAGCAACGCCCCGGCCGCCGCCTCGCGCAGCGCCGCGACGCCGCGGAAGGCATCGACCGCGCGGTTCCACGCTGCCGTGTCGTCACGATAGGGCCGCCCGGCGCGGCCATCGGCCACCACGCGGTCGACCACCTGCATCGGCGCGCCGATGGCGTCCGCCATCATGCGGCGATAGACCGGCTCCAGCGGCGAACGCGGCGGCTCGCGCCCCATGCGCCCGGCCAGCTCGGTGCTGAGCGCGGCGAAGCGGCCGAGCGCGACGTCGGCGCGGCGCAGATCCTCGGCGCTGGGCGCGCGCGGCGCGGATCGCCGGGCCGATCGGCACCAGGAAGCCCGAGACCGCCTCGCGCAGGTCGAGCGTCAGGCGCGCGATCGCGGCGGCATTGCCCAGGGCTTCGTCGGCGCCGGCAATGAGGCCCTCGAGCGCATTGACCATCGGCGTCAGCGTGCCCTGCAGCGCCAGGCTGCGGTTCGACAGCTCGGGCTGCGCGGCGCGGCGCGCCTCGGGGGCGAGGGCCTCGGCCGCGGTGGCGTCGCGCCGGATCGCGGCGATCTCCTGCGCCAGCCTTTCCAGACCCTCGCGGACCGGTGCGGGCAAGGCCGCGCCGGCCTGCGCGGCGTCGCGCAGCGCGGCCACCTCGCGGTCCAGCGCCGACCGGGTATCGGCCAGCAGCTGGCGGTTGGGCGCGACCTCGGCGGCGGGGCCGCTGAGGACGCGGGTCAGCCAGGCGCGTTCGTCCGAGACCAGCAGCGGCAGCGCGCTGACCGCGCCATAGGCGGTGGCAAGGTCGCGCGCCGAGGTGTCGCGCGACAGCCGGCGGGCGCCATCGGTCAGCGCGACCGCGCCGATCAGGATGGCGATGCCGGCGATGGCCGCGACGGCGGCGCCGATGATGGCGCGAATGCGCATGATGTCACTCCGGTGTGGTGCATGCCGCGGATCGCGGCACGCGCTCGCCCGGAGCGTGTAACGTCGCGCGTGTTAACGGCGGGTCAGCGCGCGCCCAGCACGCCCGCGCAGGCCGCCGGCATGCGCGGCGGCGGGCCGGGCGGGCGCGGGATCGGCCGGCGCGCGTCGGGCGTCAGCCACCAGTCCAGGCTGGCATCGCAGCCATCGCCGGCCGGTGGCGCGCCGATGTCGCGGCACTCCGGCTGCCCGGCCGGGCAGGGCAGGCGGATATGCATGTGCGAATCATGGCCGCGCCAGGGGCGCACGCGGCGCAGCCAGGCCTCGCCGCGATGCCGCCGGCACAATTCGCGCTTGATCGCGTGGTTCACCAGCAGCCGGTCGATCCCGCGCTGTTCCGCCGCCAGCCGGATCAGCGCCACGTGCCGGTCGGTGAAATGCCGCGGGTCCACGCCCGATTCATCGGCCAGCACCAGGGAGGCGACCTGGATGTTCTCCCGCTGCGCCGGCGTGCTGCGCGGCTTGGGGGTCAGGTCGAACCAGATATCCGCGTCGATGCCGGTCTGGTGGCTGGCGTGGCCGAAGGTCATGGGTCCGCCGCGCGGCTGCGACAGGTCGCCGATCCACAAATCGGCGAAGCCGCGCGCGCGCGCCGCCGCCGCGAAATCCTGCACCCAGGCGACCATCGCCGGATGCCCCCAGTGCCGGTTGCGCGACACCCGCACCGCCTGCCAGCCCGGCCCGTCGGCCGGCAGCTGCACCGCCCCCGCGATGCAGCCGAGCGAGGTGCCGCCAATGATCCGCGCCGGCCCCGGCGCCGGCGCCGCGACCGCGCCCCAGCTCTCGGCGCGCGAAATGTCCTGCGCGGCCGCCGGCCCGCCCGGCAGCATGGTCAGGAGGGTCGCCAGAAGCGCCAGCAGTGCCTTGTGCATGCCCGATTGTTAGAGCAGCGTCCGCCGCGATGAAACCATGCGCCGCGCCCCGGCGCCCTGGCCCGCCGACCTCACGGAGTCCGCCCGCGTGTCCCGATACCTCGTCACCGGCGGTGCCGGCTTCGTCGGCAGCCATGCGGTGCTGGCGCTACTCGACCGCGGGCATGATGTGGTGGTGCTCGACAACCTGACCCAGGGCCATCGCGCCGCGGTACCCGCCGGCGCCACGCTGGTCGAGGCCGACCTCGCCGACACCGCGCGCGTGGCGGAGGTCTTCGCGACCTGGCGCTTCGACGCCGTGCTGCATTTCGCCGCGCTGTCCATCGTGGGCGCATCGATGCGCGACCCGCTGCACTACATCGCCGAGAATGTCGGCCATTCGCTCCGCCTGGCCGAGGCCGCCATCAAGGCCGGCTGCCTGCGCTTCGTGCTGTCATCGACCGCCGCGCTGTTCGGCGACCCCGACCGCGTGCCGATCGACGAGGATTGCCGGATCGCGCCGTCGAACCCCTATGGCGACAGCAAGCGGATGGTCGAGGAAGGCCTGGAATGGGCCGCACGCATCCATGGGCTGCGCTATGCCGCGCTGCGCTATTTCAACGCCGCCGGATCGGACCCGCAGGGCCGCGCCGGCGAGGACCACGACCCCGAGACGCACCTGGTGCCGCTGGCGATCGACGCCGCCCTCGGCCGCCGGCCGCCGCTGACGGTGTTCGGCGAGGACTACGCCACGCCCGATGGCACCTGCATCCGCGACTACGTGCATGTGACGGATCTCGCGCAGGCGCATCTGGCGGCGCTGGCGCGGCTCGAGACGCATGGGTCGTGCCGCTACAATGTCGGCAGCGGGCAGGGCGCCTCGGTCCGCCAGGTGATCGACGCGGTCGGGCGCGTGGGTGGCCGCCCGGTGCCGCATGCCATGGGCCCGCGCCGCGCCGGCGACCCGCCGGTGCTGGTCGCGGCATCGGACCGGCTGCGCGCCGAGACCGGCTGGTCCCCGCGCTATGGCGAGCTGGAGGAGATCGTGCGCACCGCCTGGGCCTGGCGGGAGGCCCGCCCGAAGGGCTATGCCGACCGCGGCTGACACGCACGCTCGCGGGCGCTGCGAAGTCTGTGTAGATGGGCGGTGGCATCGACACGAAAGGGTGATCCATGGCGCGCCACCGCATCCTGTCGGTGATCGGGCACGAACTGCGGGAGATGCTGCCGCCGACCATCTTCTTCGCGCTCGGCTTCAACCTGATCGTGCTGACCACCCACCTGACGACCGGCAGCTACGGGCGGCAGCTGTTCACCTTCACCCTCGCGACCACCGGCGCGCTGCTGGTCGGCAAGTCCGTGCTGCTGGCCAATGCGATGCCGCTGATGCACCGCTTCGACAATGCGCCGCTGCTCTACCCCATCCTGTTCAAGACCTTCGTCTATTGGCTGGTGGTAATGGCGCTGCGCCTGGTCGAGGCGCTGGTCGAGGGGCTGGTCGCCGATGGCAGCGTGATCGCCGCCTTCAACGAGGCCGAGGCGCGGTTCTCCTGGGACCGTTTCATCGCGGTGCAGATCTGGGTGCTGGTGCTCTTCCTGGCCTATGTCACGGCCGACGAGCTGAACGCGCTGTTCGGCGCGGGGGAATTGCGGCGCGTCTTCCTCACCTGGGCGCCGGCGGGCTTGCGGCGCAGCCGCCAGCAGCGGATGCGGGCGCTGGCGCGCATCGCCCGGCTGGCGCGCGAGGGCGATCCCGCCCTGCTGGTCGACCAGCCGGGACCGCGGCGGGACGAACTGCGCCGGCTGCTCGACGAGCTCGGCACCCGGCCGGCGCCGGGGCACTGAGAGACCGTTCGAGAATGCCGGCACCGTCTGGCCGCCCCACCCGCCAGGTGGCGGCCGGGTTGGCAGGCGGGCCGGGCGCCGGCGGTCCCGCATGGTCTGTGACACCGCGCCGCGGAATCGGCCATACTCCCGCCAACCCTGCCACGCGCGGGGGCAGGGAGGTTCCGCCATGACCATCGCCGCCGGTCGCCGCGCCGTCATCGCCGCCGCGATCGCCATGCCGGCGGCCCCGCGCATCGCCCAGGCCGCCTGGCCCGACCGGTCCTTGCGCATCATCGTCGCCTTCCCGCCGGGCAGTTCGACCGATGTGGTGGCGCGCGCGCTCGCGCAGAAGCTGACCGAGGCGATCGGCCAGCCCGTGCTGGTCGAGAACCGCGGCGGCGCGGGCGGCAACCTCGGTACCCAGGCGGCCAAGGCCGCGACCGATGGCCATACGCTGCTGATGCATTCCACCGCCATCAGCGTGAACCCGACGCTGTATCGGAATGCCGGCTACACGCTGGACGACTTCACCGCGATCGCGGTGGTGGCCACCGCGCCGAACGGCATCTTCGTGCATCCCTCGGTGCCCGCGACGACGCTGCCGGAACTGCTGGCCTGGATGCGCGCCAATCCCGGTTCGGCCTATGCCCATTCCGGCACCGGCACCACGCCGCATCTGGGCGCCGAGCTGCTGTTCCGGACGCTCGCCGGCGTGCAGGCCACGCCCGTCGCCTTCGGCCCGGCGCAGGCGGCGACCGCGGTGGTGGGCAACCAGGCGCCGATCGGCAGCACATCCTTGCCGCCGGCCCTGCCGCTGATCCGCGAGGGCCGCGTGCGCGGCATCGCGGTGGCGGGCGCGCGGCGCGACCCGACGTTGCCGGATGTGCCCACCGTGGCGGAGCAGGGCTTCCCCGGCTTCGAGGCGAGCACCTGGTTCGGAATGTTCGCTCCCGCCCGCACACCGAATGAGGGCGTGCAGCGCCTGCTGGCGGAGGTGCCGCGCGCGATGGCCTCGCCCGACCTGGTGGCCCGGCTGGCGGCGCTGTCGCTGACCGACCCGGGCCTGACCGGCGAGGCCGCGGCAAGCTTCGCACGGCGGGAAGCGGCGCGCTGGGCGGAGGTGGTGCGCAGTTCGGGCGCGACCGCCGAATAGGCCGCGCCCCGCCGCGGTGCCTCAGTTCTGGAAGCGGAAGGCCCCGGCCGGGCCATCGGCCGGCGCCGCGGGCTCCGCCGCCGCCGGCTGCCCGGCCTGCTGCTGCGCGATCTGCGCGCGCACCCGTTCCTCGATCTGCTTCAGCAGGTTGCCCATGCCGTTCACCAGCGCGGGCAGCTGCGTGACGGGCACGCACAGCGTCGCGCAGGGCGATGCCTTGCCGTCATTGCCGGTCACCGCCAGCGTGATGCGCGCAACGCCGTGCGCCACCTGTGCCTCGACGACGCCGTCGCAGAAGACGGTGGGGCGGTTGTCGGCCATGTCGGTCAATCCCTGGTCTATTGCTCGCGGAAGGCGCGCGTGAAGCTGTCGCGCACCGGCTGGGTGATGTAGCGCAGGAAGCTGCGTTCGCCGATGATGATCATCGCCTCGACCGGCATGCCCGGCACCAGGTTCACGCCATCGAGGCGCGCCAGCTGGTCCTGGTCGATCAGCACATGCGCGCGGTAATAGGTCATGCGCGTGCGCTCATCCACCGTGACGTCCTGCGCGACGAAGGTGACATGCCCGTGCAGGTAGGGCACCAGGCGCTGCTTGAAGCCGGGCAGGCGGACCTCGGCCTGCAGGCCGACATGCACGATGTCGATGTCGTTGGGCTGGATGTTCACCTCGGCCACCAGGCGGTCCTGCGCCGGCAGCAGGTCCATCACCGGGTCGCCCGGGCGCACCACCGCACCCACGTTGAACAGCCGCAGGTTCAGGATGGTGCCGTCCTCCGGGGCGACGATGTCGCGGCGCACCGCGATATCCTGCGCGGCGCGCAGGCGTTCCTCGACCTCGGCGAGGCGGGTCCGCAGCTCGCGCTGCTCGGCCGCGACCTCCTGGCGGCGCTGGCCGATGATGGCGCCGATCGTGTTGCGCGCCTCGGCCACCACCTGGGTCGCGCGGTCCAGCTGGCCCTGCAGGTCGTCCCCCTGGCCTTCCAGCGCCGCGGCGGTGCGCTGCAGCGCCAGCAGCGTGGGCAGGCGCTGCAGGCCCTGCTGCACCAGCGATCGGGTCATCTCCTCCTCGCGGCGGATCAGTTCGAGCTGCTGGCGCTGGGCGCGCAGCTGCCCGGTGGCGCCGGCGGTGATCGCATCCTGCTGGCCGATCCGCGCCTCCTGCACCGAGACCTGCGCCATCAGGCTGGCGCGACGCGCCTCGAACACCGCGCGCTGGCCCATGATGGCGTCCTGCGCGCGGGGCTCCGCGGCGTCCAGCAGGGCAGGCGGGAAGGTGATGGTGTCGGCGCCGGCGAGCTCGGCGGTCAGGCGCGCATCCTGCGCCATGAACGACCAGCGTTGCGAGCGCAGCGTCTCGAAGTCGGCGCCGGCGCGGATGTCGTCCAGGCGCACCAGCACCTGGCCGGCATGCACGCGTTCGCCGTCGCGCACCAGGATCTCGCGCACGATGCCGCCCTCCAGGTGCTGGATGGTGCGGCGCGTGCCCTCGACCTTGATCATGCCCGGCGCGATGGCGGCTTCCGACAGCGGGGCAAGGGCGGACCAGGCGGCGAAGGCGCCGAAGAACATGCCGATCGCGGCGAAGCCGAACAGCACCGTGCCGCGCGTGCGCGGGCGCGCCGCCGGGACAGGGACCTCGGGCAGGGTCAGGGTGACCGGCGGCAGGCGGCGCGGCACCACCTCCTGCGGGGCGGCCGGCTGCGGGACGGGGACGGGATCGCTCATGCCTGGGCCTCGCGGCCCTCGATGCGCGGCGCGGGGGCGGCGATCGGCGTGGCCGGCTTCATGATCTTCTTGAGCACCTCGGCCCGCGGGCCGAACATCTCGACCGCGCCGTCGCGCATCAGCAGCACTTTCTCGACCCCCTGCACCAGCACCGGGCGGTGGGAGACCAGCACCACCGTGGTGCCCTGGCGCTTGAGGTCGTGCAGCGCCCGCAGCAGGGCGGATTCCGCATCGCCATCCAGGTTGGAATTGGGTTCGTCCAGCACCAGCAGCTTGGGGTTGCCGAACATGGCGCGGGCCAGGCCGATCTGCTGGCGCTGGCCGCCGGACAGATGCGCGCCGCCCTCGCCGATCTCGGTCTCGTAGCCCTTGGGCAGGCGCAGGATCATCTCGTGGCAGCCGGCCAGCTTCGCGGCGTCGAACACGGCCTCGGCCGGGGCCTGCGCCATGCGGGAGATGTTCTCGAGCACGGTGCCGTCGAACAATTCGACATCCTGCGGCAGGTAGCCGACATGGCGGCCGAAATCCTCGCGCTGCCAGGTATGCACGTCACCGCCATCGAGCCGCACGGCGCCGGATGCCGGCGCCAGCGTGCCGGTCAGCAGCCGGATCAGCGTGGTCTTGCCGGCCGCCGACGGGCCGATGATCGCGAGGCTCTCGCCGGCTTCGAGCGCGAAGGCCACGCCCTTCACCACCGCCACGTTGGTGCCCGGGAAGCCGTAGGTGACGCGTTCGACCGTCAGGCGCCCGGTGGGTTCGGGCAGGGCGATGCCCGGCGGGCGCATGCGCGGCAGCACCAGGAAGGCCTGCAGCCGCTTCCACGACTGCCGCGACTGCACCAGCTGCTTCCAGCCGCCGATCATCTGTTCGACCGGTGCCAGCGCGCGCCCCATGATGATGGACGCCGCGATCGAGGCCCCCGCGGTCAGCTGCTGTTCCAGCACCAGGTAGGCGCCGATGCCCAGGATGGCGGCCTGGATCGCCAGCCGGAAGAACTTGGTGATGGCGAGCAGCGGCGCGGCGCGGTCCATCGCCTGGTTCATCGGGCCCGACATCTCGGCCACGCCCTTCTGCCAGCGGGCCATCACCGCCGGCAACATGCCCATGCTGTCGATCACCTCGGCATTGCGGACGATCGATTCCGCGCGCCGCTGGCTGCCCATGGCGGCGGTATTGGCCTCCCGCAGCAACTTCGAGGTGGCCAGTTCGTTGAAGATGGTCAGCCCCAGCAGCAGCGCCGCGCCGATCAGCGACACCCAGCCGAGCATCGGATGCAACAAAAAGATCACGAACAGGTAGGCCGGCACCCACGGCACGTCGTACAGCGCCAGCGCGCCGGGCGAACCGAGGAAGCCGCGCACCACGCCCAGGTCGCGCAGCGCCTCCATGCGGTAGGCGCGGCCGCGCAGCTGGCTCTCCACGGCGCGGGCGAAGCCCTCGGGCGCGACCTTCTCCTCCATCCAGGAGCCGATGCGCTGCATGATGCGCGACCGCGCCCCTTCCAGCAGCGCCATCAGCGCCAGCGCGACCATGGCGATCAAGGTCAGGTACAGCAGCGTGTTCAGGTTGCGCGTCGACAGCACGCGGTCGAACACCTGCATCATGTACAGCGAGACGGTCAGTTGCAGCACGTTGACCACGCCGGAGAACACGCCGACGGCAAGGAACTGGGCGCGGCACGCGGCGACGGCGCGCGCCAGCGGCGTCGATGCCGCCGGGGTCTCGCCCAGCAGGACCCGTGGGTCAGTGGCCATGCCGGTCCGCCGTTGACTGCCTCATGCCGCCTTCACCTGCCGTTCGGGCGGCCGGGCCCGGTCCCGGTCACGCGCCTGTGCGCCCAGCCTGCCCTTCTCCCGCCCCGTTTCGGGGCGAGACACCATGGCGGACTGATCTTCGACACCATATCACACCCAGTATCAATATGACCTTATTGAGGTCGCGCGGCCCCAGGTCGCGCGCGACGGGAGCGCCGGACAGGCCGATGGACAGCGCCGAACCGATCCGGGCGGGAGCCGCCGAGGGCGCCGCGCCGCTCGAACTCACCATCCTGATGCCCTGCCTGAACGAGGCCGAGACGCTCGGCACCTGCGTGCGCAAGGCGATGGGCTACCTGGTCCGGAGCGGCATCGTGGGCGAGGTCCTGGTGGCCGACAATGGCAGCACCGACGGTAGCCAGGAGATCGCCCGGTCCCTGGGCGCGCGCGTCGTCCCGGTGGCCGAGCGCGGCTACGGCGCCGCCCTGATCGCCGGCATCGCCGCCGCGCGCGGCCGCTTCGTCATCATGGGCGACAGCGATGATTCCTACGACTTCACCGCGCTCGACCCCTTCGTGGCCAGGCTGCGGGAAGGCTACGAGCTGGTCATGGGCAACCGCTTCCGCGGCGGCATCAAGCCGGGTGCCATGCCGCCGCTGCATCGCTACCTGGGCAATCCGGTGCTCTCGACCATCGGGCGGCTGTTCTTCCACAGCCCGGTGAAGGACTTCCATTGCGGCCTGCGCGGCTTCGACCGCGACGCGATGCTGGCGCTCGACCTGCGCGCCCCGGGGATGGAATTCGCCTCCGAGATGGTGGTGAAGGCCACGGTCAACGGGCTGCGGATCACCGAGGTGCCGACCACCCTGTCGCCCGATGGGCGGTCGCGCCCGCCACACCTGCGGTCCTGGCGCGATGGCTGGCGGCATCTGCGATTCCTGCTGGTGTTCTGCCCGCGCTGGCTGTTCCTGTATCCCGGCGCGGCGCTGTTCCTCGCGGGGCTGGCGGCGATGGCCGTGCTGCTGCCCGGCCCGGCGCGCCTGGCCGGCGTGACCTTCGATGTCCACACGCTGCTCTATGCCGCCGGGGCCACCGTGATGGGCTTCCAGGCCGTGCAGTTCTGGGTCTTCTCCCGGATCTACGGCGCCCAGCAGGGGGTGGTGCCGGAGGCCAAGGGCCTGACCGCGGCGCTCTCGCGCTTCGGCCTGGAACCCGCCCTGGTGGTTGCCGGGCTTCTGGTGCTGGGCGGCCTGGGGCTTGGCGTCACGACGGTGGCGATCTGGGGCGGGGAGCGCTTCGGCGAACTGCACGGCACGGCGGCGATGCGGCTGTCGATCGCCTCGGTCACCGCCATGCTGCTCGGGCTGCAGCTGGCCTTCGGGGCCTTCTTCGTGGCGCTGCTGGGGATGATGCGGGCGCGGTGATGGAGCGTCAGCGGTCCGGCGCTGGGCGGAACACCAGCTGCCGCGACAGCACGAAATTGCTGAACATCCCGGCGATCGACCCGGCCGCCACCCCCAGCACCGGGTGCGCCGCGACCATCGGCACGAAGGCCACCAGGATGGCGTAGGTGCCGTAGTTCAGGACGAAGCCGCCAAGGTTCACCACCACGAACAGCGCCCATTGCCGGTGCACCGCCTGGCCGCCGGCGCGGTCGCGGAAGGTCCATACCCGGTTGAGCAGCCAGGTCGTGGTCGCCGCCGTGACATAGGACAGCGCCCGCCCGCCATAGAGCCCCGCGCCCAGCGCCAGCGCGCCGTACAGCACCGCGGTATCGACCACGAAGCCGGCCGTGCCGACCACGCCGAAGCGCAGGAATTCCTGCGCCAGGCGCGCGCGCGAGGGGCCCAGCAGGCGCGTCAGCAGCGGGCCGATCAGCGGGATGTCGCTCATGCCCGCCCTTTACGGCGCCCGCGCCGGCTTGCCCACCCGTGCGCGGCGGGCCATCGGGCCGCGCTGGATCGCCCGCCCGCCGCCGGCTAAGGTCGCCCCGGCTTCACCCTTCCGAGAGAGACACCCCGCATGTTCCGACGCGACCTGCTGGCCGGCGCCGCGGCCGGCGCCACCGCCGCCACGCTCCCGCGCTTCGCCATCGCCCAGCCGGCCGCGGCCCGCACGCTGCGCTACGTGCCGCACGCCAATATCCCGAACATCGACCCGTTCACCAACACCGCCTTCATCGCGCGCGACCACGCCTTCCTGGTCTACGACCAGCTCTATGGCATGAACGACAAGTTCGAACCCGTGCCGCAGATGGTCCAGGGCCATGTGACCGAGAATAACGGCCTGCTCTGGCGCTTCACCCTGCGCGAGGGGCTGAAGTTCCACGACGGCACGCCGGTGCGCGGGCGCGACTGCGTCGCCTCCATCAGGCGCTGGGGCCGCCGCGACGCCTTCGGCCAGGAACTGATGGCCCGCGTCGCCGACATGACCGAGGACAGCGACCGCGTCTTCTCGATCCGCCTGAACCGCGCCTTCCCCAAGATGATCGAGGCCTTCAGCAAGGTCACGACATCCTGCCTGTTCATCATGCCCGAGCGCCTGGCGAACGTGGACCCCTTCACCAACATCACCGAGGCCGTGGGCTCCGGCCCCTTCCGCTTCGTGCAGAATGAATGGGTGCCCGGTTCGTCGCTGGCCTATGTCCGCAATGCCGACTACGTGCCGGTGCCCAATGGCACGCCGTCGATGACCGCGGGCCCCAAGGTCGCGCATTTCGACCGCGTGGAATGGAAGATCATCCCCGATGCCTCGACCGCCGCCGCGGCGCTGCAATCGGGCGAGATCGACTGGTGGGAGCAGCCCACCGCCGACCTGCTGCCGCTGGTGGCGCGTAACCGCGCCATCGGCGTGGATGTCATCAACGCCACCGGGCTGATCGGCATCTTCCGCCCCAACCACCTGACCGCGCCGTTCAACAACCCCGCCGTGCGCCGCACCGTCATCACCGCGATCAACCAGATCGACTTCATGACCGCGGTGATCGGCGACGCCACCGCGCCGGGCTATGCCAACCTCAAGCGCGAGGGGATCGGGTATTTCGCGCCCGAATCGCCCTCCGCCTCGACGGTCGGACTCGACCGGCTGAAGAAGTCGATCGACGCCGCGCGCGCCGAATTGCAGGCCGCCGGCGCGATGGGTGCCAAGCTGGTGCTGCTGAACGCGACCGACCTCGCCTCGATCAACGCGGCGTCCCTGGTGGGGGCGGACCTGTTCCGCCGCATGGGCTTCAACGTCGACCTGGTCAGCACCGACTGGGGCACGCTGGTGGCGCGCCGCGCCAGCAAGAACCCACTCGAACAGGGCGGCTGGTCCGGCTTCTTCACCTTCTGGAGTGGCGTCGACCACTGGAACCCCGCCAGCCACGCCTCGATCCGCGGCCATGGCGACAATGCCTGGGCCGGCTGGCCGACCATCCCGGCGCTGGAGACCCAGCGCAATGCCTGGTTCGACGCCCCGGACGACGCCGCCGCCAAGGCCGCGACGACCGAGATGCAGCGCATCGCCTTCGACGAAGTGCCCTACGTGCCCACCGGCATGTACTACCAGCCCACCGCCTTCCGGCGGAACCTCACGGGCATGTTGAAGGGCCAGCCGCCGCTGTTCTGGAACGTGCGGCGCGGGTGAACCCATCCTCCGCCCGCGGCGCCCGATGGGTTCGTGTTTTGGCACGCCCTCGAACGCCGGGCGGGCCGCATCCGCGGCCCTGGGCTTCGCCGGACTCCCGGCGGCGCCCATTCGGGCGCTCGGCATGAGGCGCGGCCTCATGCCGCAACCCTGATGGCCGTGACGCCCGCCGCCTCTTGCGCGGCGCCGGCCGATCTGATGGAGACTGCGGCCGCGATGCGGAACCCCACGATGCAGCGACGCCACCTCCTCGCCGCCGCGGCCCTCACGCTGGCGCGCCCCGCGCTGGGGCAGGGCACCACCGGCGCGGCGCGCGTGCTGAAATTCGTCCCGCAATCCGACCTGGCGGTGCTCGACCCCATCGTCACCACCGCCAATGTCGCGCGCTACCACGGCTATGCGGTGTGGGACACGCTGTACGGATTCAACCAGGACTACCAGCCCGATCCCCAGATGGCCGAGGGCCACCAGGTCGCGCAGGACGGCCGGCACGTCACCATCCGCCTGCGCGAAGGCCTGAAGTTCCACGACGGCACGCCGGTGCGCGGCGCGGATTGCGTGGCATCGATCCGCCGCTGGGCGGCGCGCGACCCGCTCGGCCAAGTGCTGATGGCGCGCACCGAGGACCTCTCGGCCCCCGACGACGGCACCATCCTGTTCCGCCTGTCGCGGCCCTTCCCGCAATTGTTCGCGGCGCTGGCCAAGCCCTCCGCGCCGGTCTGCTTCATCATGCCCGAGCGCCTGGCCGCCACCGACCCGGCGCGCCCCGTCGCCGAGATCATCGGCTCCGGCCCCTTCCGCTTCCGCGAACGCATCCCCGGCACCCGCGTGGTCTATGACCGCTTCGCCGACTACGTGCCGCGCGCCGAGGGCATCCCGAGCTGGACCGCGGGCCCCAAGCGCGTGCATTTCGACCGCGTCGAATGGCACGTGATGCCGGACGCCGCCAGCGCGGCGACGGCGCTGGGCAATGGCGACGTCGATTGGTGGGAGAACCCGTTGGCCGAGACGCAGGCCACGCTGCGGCGCAACCGCGGCGTGGTGCTGGAGGTGCCCGACCCGGTCGGCTTCATCGGCATGGCGCGCTTCAACGCGCTGCACCCGCCCTTCGACAAGCCCGCGATCCGCCGCGCCCTGCTGGGCGCGATCGACCAGGATGCCTTCATGGCCGCGGTGGTCGGCGCGGATCGCAGCCTGTGGCGCGACGACATCGGCATCTTCCCGCCCGGCACGCCGCTGGCGAATGATGCGGGGCTGGCGGCGCTGACCTCGGCGCGCGACCCCGATCGCGTGAAGCGCGAACTCTCGGAAGCCGGCTATGGCGGGGAGAAGGTGGTGCTGCTCGCCGCCACCGATTTCCCCACGCTCGCGGCGCTGGCGCGGGTCGGTGCCGAGACACTGCAGCGCGTCGGCCTGGAGGTCGAGCTGGTGTCCGCCGAATGGTCCGCGCTGGTGCAGCGCCGCGCCCGGCGCGAGCCGCCCGAGCGCGGCGGCTGGTCGATGTTCTTCACCTTCTGGACCGGGCTCGACATGATGAACCCCGGGGTGAACCAGGCGCTGCGCGGCACCGGGGACCGCGCCTGGTTCGGCTGGCCGACCATGGCGAAGATGGAGGAGCTGCGAAGCCAGTGGTTCGATGCGCCGAACCTCGAGGCCGAGCAGCGCATCGCGCGCGAGCTGCAGGCCGAGGCGCTGCGCGAGGCGCCCTACCTGCCGCTGGGCCAGTACTTCCAGGCGACCGCCTATCGGCGCGGGCTGTCGGGCATGCTGAAGGGCCTGCCGGTGTTCTGGAACATCCAGCGGGGCTGAAGCCCCGCTGGGCTTTTTGTGCGCCCTCAGGCGGCGGGCCCCGGCCATCCGGCCGGCTTGCCTGGGCGCCATGGACTGACGCACCCGGCGCGGCTGGCGGGTCGGGCGCGGTCGCGCCTTGCGCTCCCGGATCGTGCAGCAGCACGATCCGCAAGGGAGGGCCTTGTGGGGCGGCGTGGGGCATGCGGCTTGCCGTTCGCGGCTTCGGCTGTTCAGATGGCGGCTTCTGAAGGCTGGGAGACCACCATGAATCGTCGTGACCTGCTGCGGGGCACCGCGGCTGCGGGAGCCGTGGGCGCATTGCCGCGCATCGCCACCGCCCAGGCGCCCGCCACCCGCGTGCTCAAGATGGTGCCGCAGGCGAACCTCACCAGCCTCGACCCGATCTGGACCACCGCGAACATCACCCGCAACCACGGGCACATGATCTACGACAGCCTGTACGGGCTGGACGCCAACTTCGCCCCGCAGCCGCAGATGGCCGAGGGTCATGTGCTCGACGATGGCGGCAGGACCGTCACCATCACCCTGCGCCCGGGGCTGAAGTTCCACGACGGCGAACCCGTGCGCGCGCAGGACGTGGTGCCTTCCATCACGCGCTGGATGAAGCGCAATCCGTTCGGCCAGAAGCTCGAGACCGTGGTCGATGCGCTGGAGGTGGTCGATGACCGCCGCCTGCGCTTCAAGCTGAAGCGGCCCTTCCCGCTGCTGTTCAAGGCGCTGGGCCAGGTCTCCAACAGCCCGGCCTTCATCATGCCCGAGCGCCTGGCGCGCACCGACCCCTTCCAGCAGGTGCGCGAGGCGATCGGCTCCGGCCCCTTCCGCTTCAAGGCCGACGAATACAATTCCGGCTCGCTGGTGGTGTACGAACGCTTCGCCGACTACGTGCCGGTCGCCTCCGGCACGCCGAGCCTGACCGCCGGCCCCAAGGTCGCGCATTTCGACCGCGTCGAATGGAACATCATCGTCGATGCCGCGACCGCCGCCGCCGCGCTCCAGACCGGCGAGATCGACTGGTACGAGCAGCCGCCGCCGGAGATCCAGCAGCTGCTGCGCCGCAACCGCGCCATCGCTATCGAGGCGATCGACCCGCTGCCACTCACCGGCATCCTGCGCTTCAACCACCTGCACGCACCCTTCAACGACAAGCGTCTGCGCCAGGCCATCCTGCCCGCCATCGCGCAGGAGGATTTCATGCAGGCGGTGGTCGGCACCGACCCGGCCATCTACCGCACCGGTGTCGGCATGTTCACGCCGGGCACGCCGCTGGCGAACGATGCCGGCCTCGGCCCGCTGACCGGCCCGCGCAGCGTCGACCGCGCGAAGGCGCTGATGCGCGAGGCCGGCTACACCAACCAGCCGATGCGCCTGATCGGCCCGACCGACATCCTGGCCCCCTCGGCGATGACGCAGGTGGGTGCCGACCTGGTGCGCCGCCTGGGCTTCAACGCCGACATCGTGCTGACCGACTGGGGCACCACGGTGCAGCGGCGCACCTCGCGCGAGCCGGTGGAGCGCGGCGGCTGGTCGATGCTGTTCACCGCCTTCTCCTCGGTGGATTTCGCCGACCCGGCGGCGCATTTCCCGCTGCGCGGCAATGGCCCGCAGGCGTGGTTCGGCTGGCCCTCGGCGCCGCGCATCGAGGAACTGCGCGACGCCTGGTTCGACGCCCCCGACCTCGCCACCGAACAACGCCTGGCGCGCGAGATGCAGACCGTCGCGATGGACGAATTGCCCTACGTGCCGGTCGGCGCCTACCTGTCCATGACGGCCATCAAGCGCAACCTGACCGGGCGCGTGCCTGGCCTCGCGCTGTTCTGGAACCTGCGGCGGACGTGAGCGGGAGAAGCAGCATGGAACGCAGGACCTTCCTGGGCGCCGGCGCGGGCATCGCCGCCGCCGGCGTGAACGCCCCCGCGCTGTCGCAGGGCGCCGCGGCGCGCACGCTGCGCGTCATCCCGCAGGCCAACCTCACCAGCCTGGATCCGGTCTGGACCACCGCGGTGGTCACCCGCAACAACGCCTTCATGATCTACGACCAGATCTGCGCCACGGATGCCAAGGGCGAAGTGAAGCCCCAGATGGCGCAGGGCTGGGACGTCAGCCAGGACCAGCTCACCTGGACCTTCACGCTGCGCCCCGGCCTGATGTTCCACGACGGCGAACGCGTGCTGGCCAAGGACTGCGTCGCCTCCATCGAGCGCTGGCGCCGGCGCGACCCCTTCATGCAGGTGCTGTCGGCCAATGTCGCGGCGATCGAGGCGATCGACGACACCCGCTTCCGCTTCCGCCTGCATCGCCCCACGCCGCTGCTGATCATGGCGCTGGGCCAAACCCAGTTCCCCTGCTTCGTGATGCCCGAGCGCATCGCGCGCACCGATGCCTTCACGCAGATCCGCGACACCATCGGCTCCGGCCCCTTCCGCTTCCTGGCCGATGAATGGAACCCCGGCCAGCGCGCCGCCTGGGCGAAGAACGACCGCTACGTGCCGCGCGACGAAGCGGTGGACGGCCTGGCCGGCGGGCGCGTGCCGCGCATCGACAAGGTCGAATGGACCATCATCACCGACCCCGCCACCAGCGCGAACGCCATCGCGCAGGGCGAGCAGGACTACTGGGAATACCCGCTGCACGATCTGCTGCCGATGCTCCGGCGCAACCGCAACGTGGTGGTGGAACAGCGCCTGCAGGACGGCACCTACGGCATCGCGCGGTTCAACACGCTGCAGCCGCCCTTCAACAATCCCGCCATCCGCCGTGCCGTCGCCATGGCGGTGGACCAGCGCGACTATCTGCGCTCGGTCGCCGGTGACGATCCGGCCGGCTGGAGCGTGTGCGAAGGCGTGTTCACCTGCGACACGCCGCTCGCCAACGATGTCGGTTCGGATGCGCTGAAGGTCCGCAACATCGAACGCGCGAAGGCCGCACTCGCGGCCGCCGGCTACAATGGCGAGAAGGTGGTGCTGATCGCGCCGGGCGACTACCCGCAGATCAACGCGCTGTCGCTGGTCACCGCCGATATCCTGCGGCGGCTGGGGATGAACCTCGAACTCATCTCGGCCGACTGGGGCACGCTGGTGCAGCGGCGCACCTCGCGCGAACCGGTCGAGCGCGGCGGCTGGTCGATCATCCACACGACCTCCTCCGGGCAGTCGCTTGCGCTGCCCGTTTTCCACCTGTTCCTGCGCGCCAATGCGGCACAGGCCTGGTTCGGCTGGCCCGACGTGCCGGAGGTCGAGCGCCTGCGCGCCGAATGGGTCGAGAAGGGCGGCGATGCCGGTGAAAGCCGCCGCATCGCCGAGGCGCTGAACCGCGAGGCGATGCAGTCGATGTACTACATCCCGCTCGGCTACTACTGGCAGCCCTCGGCCTGGCGGCGCAACGTGACCGGCGCCTTCCGCGCGCCGGCGACGGTGTTCTGGAACATCGGCAAGACCTGAGAGACCGTTTGAGAATGCCGGCACCGGCCCTCTGCCCCACCCGGCCACCCAACGACAGTATCCTGGATGGGTGGCCGGGTGGGCGAGAGGGCCGGTGCCGGGCTGCAGAATGCGCCGCTCGGCGCATTCTCAAACCGTCGCTGAGCGAGGCGTGGCACGGCGCGTGCTGCGCTGTGCCGGGCGCCCGGGCGCGGGCACGGCCCGCTGGCGCAACCGCCGGCGGGGGTGCTGGCGACACGCCCATGTTTGATGCAATGTGATCGCCAACCGGGCAGGCAAGGCTCCGCCCAGGGACAACAGGGAGACGGTGAATGGACCGCAGGACGTTCCTCAAGGCTGGCGCCGGCGTGGCCGCGACCAGCGGCGTCTCGGCGCCCGCGCTGTCGCAGGGGGCCGCCGCGCGCACGCTGCGCTTCGTGCCGCAGGCGAACCTCGCGAATTTCGACCCGATCTGGGGCACGCAGTATGTCGTGCGCAACGCCGCCTGCATGGTGTGGGACACGCTGTATGGCTTCGACGCCAACCTGGTGCCGCAGCGCCAGATGGTCGACAGCGAGGAAGTCTCCGCCGACGGCAAGACCTGGACCTTCAAGCTGCGCGCCGGCCTGCGCTTCCATGACGGCGAGCCGGTCCGCGCGCGCGACGTCGCCGCCAGCCTGAACCGCTGGGCGGTGCGCGATGGCATGGGCCAGATGATCCGCGCGATCCAGGAGGAACCGGTGAGCGCGGTGGACGACACCACCTTCCGCTGGCGCCTGAAGTCGCCCTACCCGAAGATGCTGGTCGCCCTCGGCAAGAACAACACGCCGATGGCCTTCATCATGCCCGAACGCATCGCGCGCACCGATCCGTTCCAGCAGGTGAGCGAGTTCATCGGCTCCGGCCCGATGCGCCTGGTGCGCAACGAATGGGTGCCCGGCGCCAAGGCGGTGTTCGAGAAGTTCGACGGCTACGTGCCGCGCCAGGAGCCGTCATCCTGGCTGGCCGGCGGCAAGCGCATCATGGTCGACCGCATCGAGTGGATCATCATGCCCGATCCGGCCACCGCCTCGGCCGCGCTGCAGAACAACGAGATCGACTGGTGGGAGACGCCTCTCACCGACCTCATTCCGCAGCTGCGCCGCAACCGCAACATCATGGTCGACATCGCCGACCCGCTCGGCAATATCGGCTCCTTCCGCATGAACCACCTGCATGCGCCGTTCAACGACGTGCGCGCGCGTCGTGCGGTCGCCATGGCGCTCAGCCAGACCGACTACATGCAGGCGGTGGTGGGCGACGACCGCAGCCTGTGGCAGACGCTGCCGTCCTTCTTCACGCCGGGCACGCCGCTGTACACGGAAGCCGGCGGCGACATCCTGAAGGGTCCGCGCAACCTCGATGCCGCGAAGCGCCTGCTGGCGGAATCGGGCTACAACGGCCAGCCCATCACGGTGCTGGTCGGCCAGGACCAGGCGCCGCTGAAGGCGATGGGCGAGGTGACCAACGCGCTGCTGGTTTCGCTGGGCATGCGGGTCGATTTCGTCGCGACCGATTGGGGCACGGTCGGCCAGCGCCGCGCGGTCAAGACGCCGCCGGGGCAGGGCGGCTGGCACATCTTCCACACCTGGCATGCCGGGGCGGATTGCGTGAACCCGTCCTCCTACCTCGCGCTGCGCACGCATGGCGATGGCGCGTGGTTCGGCTGGCCGTCCGACCGGGCGGTGGAAGCCGCGCGCGACAAGTGGTTCGACGCGCCGAACCTCGATGCCGAGAAGGCCGCGGTGGCCGAGATGAACACCGCCGCGATGAACCACGTCACCTACGTGCCCACCGGCTTCTACAAGACCTACCAGGCCTGGCGGCGCAACGTCACCGGCGTGGTCGGCGCGCCGATCCCGTTCTTCTGGGGCGTCTCGAAGTCCTGACCAACCGACAGGTAATCCGCGATCATGTTCGCCTATATCGTCCGACGCGTGCTCGCCACCATCCCCGTGATGGCGGTGGTGGCGCTGTTCGTCTTCTCCCTTCTGTACATCGCGCCGGGCGACCCGGCGGCGGTGATCGCGGGTGACCAGGCCACGCCCGAGGATGTCGAGCGCATCCGCGCGTCCCTCGGCCTCGACCGCCCCTATCTGGTGCGGTTCGGGGCCTGGGTCTTCGACATCCTGCGCGGTGACCTCGGCGTGTCGATCTTCACCAACCTGCCGGTGTCGCTGATGATCAAGCAGCGGCTGGAACCGACGCTGTCGCTGATGGTGGTCACGCTGATCCTCGCGGTCTCGATCGCGGTGCCGATGGGCGTCATCGCCGCGGCGCGCGTGGGCACCTTCATCGACAAGCTGGTGATGGCTTTCGCGGTGCTGGGCTTCTCGGTGCCGGTCTTCGTGGTGGGCTACCTGCTGGCCTATATCTTCGCGCTGGAACTCGAATGGCTGCCGGTGCAGGGCTACACGCCCTTCGCCAACGGCTTCTTCCCCTGGATCGAGAACCTGATCCTGCCGGCCATAGCACTTGGGTCGGTCTATATCGCGCTGATCGCCCGCATCACCCGCGCATCGATGCTGGAAGTGCTGCAGCAGGACTACATCCGCACCGCGCGCGCGAAGGGGGCGGGGCAGCGTTCCATCCTGTTCCTGCATGCGCTGAAGAACGCGGCCGTGCCGATCGTCACCGTCATCGGCATCGGCATCGCGCTGCTGATCGGCGGCGCGGTGGTGACCGAGAGCGTCTTCGCCATCCCGGGCCTGGGGCGCCTGACGGTCGATGCCATCCTGCGGCGCGACTACCCGGTCATCCAGGGCGTGGTGCTGCTGTTCTCCTTCACCTACGTGCTGGTGAACCTGTTCATCGACATTCTCTACACATTGTTCGACCCGAGGATCCGCTACTGATGGCCTCCGCATCCGTCCTCAGCCCGGCTGGCGTCACGGCGGCGAATGTCGCCGTCGCGGCGCCGATGGGCGACATCATGCCACCGGTGAAGGCGCGCAGCGGCTTCTGGGGCTTCCTGTACCGCAACCCGACCATCGCGGTCGGTGGCACCATCGTGCTGCTGATGGTGCTGATGGCGATCTTCGCGCCGCTGCTGACCTATGCGGACCCGACGGCGCTGGCGCCGGCGCGGCGCACGCGCGAACCCTCGGCGCAATACTGGTTCGGCACCGACATGCTGGGGCGCGATGTCTATTCGCGCGTGATCTACGGCGCGCGCGTGTCGCTCATCGTGGGCTTCTCGGTCGCGATCTGCGCCTCGGTGATCGGACTGACCATTGGCCTGGTCTCAGGTTTCGTGCGCTGGGCGGACAGCATCGTCATGCGCGTGATGGACGGCATGATGTCGATCCCGCCGATCCTGCTGGCGATCGCGCTGATGGCGCTGACGCGCGGGTCGGTCGGCAACGTCATCCTCGCCATCACCATCGCGGAAGTGCCGCGTGTGTCGCGCCTGGTGCGCGGCGTGGTGCTGTCCTTGCGCGAACAGCCCTATGTCGATGCCGCGGTGGCGGCGGGCACGCGTACGCCGGTGATCATCTGGCGGCACATCCTGCCCAATACCATCGCGCCCATGACCGTGCAGGCCACCTTCATCTGCGCGGCCGCGATGATCACGGAATCCATCCTGTCCTTCATCGGCGCCGGCACGCCGCCGATCATCCCGTCCTGGGGGAACATCATGGCCGAGGGCCGGGCCCTGTGGCAGGTGAAGCCCTACATCGTCTTCTTCCCGGCGATCTTCCTGTCGATCACGGTGCTGGCGGTGAACATGCTCGGCGATGGCCTGCGCGACACGCTCGACCCGCGCATGGCGAAAAGGATCTGATGCGGTGGCGCTGCTCGAAGTCGAAAACCTCCAGACGCATTTCCGCGGCGTCGATGGCGTCAACCGCGCCGTCGATGGCCTGAACTTCCAGGTCGAGGCGCGCGAGACCGTCGCCATCGTGGGTGAATCCGGCTGCGGCAAGTCGGTCACCGCCATGTCGATCCTGCGGCTGATCCCCGAGCCACCCGGCAAGATCGCCGGCGCGATCCGCTTCGAAGGGCGCGACCTGCTGAAATGCTCGGACCGCGAGATGCGCGCCATCCGCGGCAACGAGATCAGCATGATCTTCCAGGAACCCATGACCAGCCTGAACCCGGTGCTGACCGTGGGCCGGCAGATCGGCGAGACGCTGCGCCTGCACCAGGGTCTCTCCGCCCAGGCCGCCGAGGCCCGCGCGGTCGAGATGCTGGACCTGGTCGGCATCCCGGAAGCCAAGCGTCGCGTGCGCGAATACCCGCATCAGCTCTCGGGCGGCATGCGCCAGCGGGTGATGATCGCCATAGCTCTGGCGTGCAATCCGAAGCTCCTGATCGCGGACGAACCGACCACGGCGCTGGATGTCACCATCCAGGCGCAGATCCTTGACCTGATGCGCGACCTCAAGCGCACCGTGGGGGCGGCCATCGTCATCATCACCCACGACCTGGGCGTGGTGGCGGAAGTGGCCGAGCGCGTCATCGTCATGTACGCCGGCCGCAAGGTCGAGGAAGCCGAGGTCGGCCGCCTGTTCCGCAACCCGCGCCATCCCTACACCCAGGGGCTGCTGGGCTCGATGCCCAAGCTCGGTTCGTCGCTGACCGGCACCGAGACGCGCTTGCAGGAGATCCCGGGCCTGGTGCCGAGCCTCAAGCGCAAGCTCGATGGCTGCGTGTTTGCCTCGCGCTGCGCCTACGCCACCGACCTGTGCCGGACGGTCGCCCCCGGGCTGGAAGAGAAGGCGCCGGGCCACATCGCGGCCTGCCACTACGCCATCAAGGACGCCGTTGCCGCATGAGCACCCCAATCCTCGAGGTCAACGACCTCAAGAAGCATTTTCCGATCCATGGCGGCTTCTTCGGCGGGCGCACCGGGTCCGTCTTCGCGGTGGATGGCGTGTCCTTCTCCATCAACAAGGGCGAGACGCTGTCGCTGGTGGGTGAATCCGGCTGCGGGAAATCCACCGTCGGCAAGGCCATCCTGCGGCTGTTTCCGCTCACCTCCGGCCAGGTGATCCTGGACGGCACGCGCATCGACGACATGGCGGCCGGCACGCTGCGGCCCATGCGCCGGCGGATGCAGGTGGTCTTCCAGGACCCCTTCAGCAGCCTCAACCCGCGCATGCGCGTGCGCGACATCCTGGCCGAACCGATCCGCAACTTCGGCCTCGCCAAGGACGCCGCCGACATCGAGCGCAAGGTGGCCGAACTGATGGACCGCGTGCGCCTGCCGCGCGACGCGGTCGGGCGCTGGCCGCATGAATTCTCGGGCGGGCAGCGCCAGCGCATCTGCATCGCGCGCGCGCTCGCCGCCGACCCGGACCTGATCATCTGCGACGAGGCCGTGAGCGCGCTTGACGTCTCGGTGAAGGCGCAGATCGTGAACCTGCTGCAGGACCTGCAGAAGGAACTGGGGCTGGCGATGCTGTTCATCAGCCACGACCTCGCGATCGTCGAGCACATGACGCACCGCGTGGCGGTGATGTATCTCGGCAAGATCGTGGAAGTCGCGCCGAAGCGCGCGCTGTTCGCGGCACCCAAGCACCCCTACACGGAAGCCCTGCTCTCCGCCGTGCCGGTGCCCGAACCAGGCGCGCAGCGTGAACGCATCATCCTGACCGGCGACGTGCCGTCCCCGATCAACCCGCCCAAGGGATGCCGCTTCCACACGCGCTGCCCCTACGCCTTCGACCGCTGCCGCCAGGACGAACCGGTGCTGCGCCAGACCGAGGAAGGCCATTGGGCGGCCTGCCACCTGCACGACCGGCCGGCCTCCGAGAACCCGCTCTCGGGCGCACGCGGCGCGGCGGTGATCGCGCATCACTGATCCTGCCGTTGAGAGCGGTTCGCAACGCGCGGACCGCCTCGCCGGACGCTTGACGAAGCAGGGGCGGCAGGGCGAGGCTTGCGCCATCACGCCCGGGCGCCACATGCCCGAAATCCAGACACAAGCTTGGGGAGACGCGCAATGCCGCAGGTCACGCTGACCGTGAACGGCCAGACCCACACGGCGGAGGTCGAGGGTCGCACCCTGCTTGTCGAGCTCCTGCGCGAGAAGCTGCGCCTGACCGGCACGCATGTGGGCTGCGACACCAGCCAGTGCGGCGCCTGCGTGGTGCACATCAACGGCGAGAGCGTGAAGTCCTGCACCACCCTCGCCGTCATGGCGAATGGCGCGCAGGTCACCACCATCGAGGGCCTGGCGGCTGCCGACGGCACGCTGCACGCCATGCAGGAAGCCTTCCGCGAATACCACGCCCTGCAATGCGGCTTCTGCACGCCTGGCATGGTGATGTCGGCGATCGACCTGGTGAACAAGCACCCGGACGGCATCACCGAACAGCAGATCCGCGAGGGGCTGGAAGGCAACCTGTGCCGCTGCACGGGCTACCACAACATCGTGCGCGCCATCGCCGCGGCCGCCGACGTGATGCACGGCAAGCGCACCGAGATCGCGAGCGCGGCGCAGTAGGCCATCGCGCACGCACGGGCGCACGCGCGCGCCCCAAGAACCGGCCCGGCAAATCCCGGGCGAGATAAGAAATTGGGAGCGAGACGACCATGAACGTGGTGGCACCCTTCGAGGGCATCGGCGCCAGCCTGCGCCGCAAGGAAGACTTCCGTTTCCTGCGCGGCCGCGGCGCCTATACCGATGACTTCAATCGCCAGGGCCAGCTGCATGCCTGGATCCTGCGCAGCCCGCATGCTCATGCACGGCTGACCTCGGTCGATACCGCGGCGGCGGCCGCGATGCCCGGCGTGGTCGCGGTCTTCACCGGCGCCGACATGGCGAAGGACAATATCGGCGGCCTGCCCTGCGGCTGGCAGATCCACAACAAGGACGGCTCGCCGATGGCGGAGCCGCCGCACCCCGTCCTCGCACAGGGCAAGGTCCGCCATGTCGGGGACCCGGTGGCCGTGGCCATCGCCGCCACGCGCGAACAGGCGCGCGACGCGGCCGAAGCCATCGCCGTGACCTACGACGTGCTGCCCGCGGCCGTGAACATGCTGGAGGCGGTGAAGCCCGGCGCACCGGCGGTGCATGACGATGTGGCGGGCAACCTCTGCTACGACTGGCATATCGGCGACAAGGCGGTGCTGGATGCGGCCTTCGCGCAGGCGGCCAAGATCGTCTCGCTCGACATGGTCAACAACCGGCTGATCCCGAACGCGATGGAACCGCGCGCGGCGCTGGGTGAATTCGACCCGAATTCGGGCGAGTACACGCTGCACACCACCAGCCAGAATCCGCACGTCATCCGCCTGCTGATGGGTGCGAACGTGCTGCACATCCCGGAATCGAAGCTGCGCGTGGTGGCCCCGGATGTCGGCGGCGGCTTCGGGTCCAAGATCTACCATTATGCCGAGGAAGCGATCGTCACCTGGTCGGCCGGCAAGCTCGGCCGCCCGGTGAAGTGGACCGCCGACCGTTCGGAATCCTTCATGTCGGACGCGCATGGGCGCGACCACATCTCGAACGCCCAACTGGCTCTCGATGCGAACGGCAAGATCCTCGGCCTGAAGGTGCATACCCACGCGAATATGGGCGCCTACCTGTCCACCTTCGCGCCCTGCGTGCCGACCTACCTGTACGCCACGCTGCTGGCGGGCACCTACACCACGCCGGTGATCTACTGCGAGGTGAAGGCGGTCTTCACCAACACCGTGCCGGTCGATGCCTATCGCGGCGCGGGCCGGCCGGAAGCGACCTTCCTGCTGGAACGCCTGATGGACGTGGCGGCCGCCGAGACCGGCATCGACCGCGTCGAGCTGCGCCGGCGCAACTTCATCCCGAACGACGCCTTCCCCTACCAGACGCCGGTCGCGCTGCAGTACGATTCCGGCAACTACACCGCCACGCTGGACCAGGCTTTGGCCGCGGCCGACTGGGCCGGCTTCGAGTCCCGCCGCGCGGAAGCGGCCAGGCGCGGCAAGCTGCGCGGCATCGGCTGCTCCACCTACCTCGAAGCCTGCGGCATCGCGCCATCGGCCGTGGTGGGCAGCCTCGGCGCCCGCGCCGGCCTGTATGAAGTGGGCACCATCCGCGTGCACCCCACGGGGTCCGTCACCGTGCTGACCGGCGCGCATAGCCACGGCCAGGGCCACGAGACCACCTTCGCCCAGCTGGTCGCCGACAAGCTCGGCGTGCCCACCGCGCAGGTGGACATCGTGCATGGCGACACCGCCAAGGTGCCCTTCGGCATGGGCACCTACGGGTCGCGCTCGCTGGCGGTCGGCGGCTCCGCGATGATGAAGGCGATGGACAAGATCATCGCCAAGGGCAAGCGCATCGCCGCCCACCTGATGGAAGCCGATGTCGACGACATCGAATTCGACCGCGGCACCTTCCGTGTGGCCGGCACCGACAAGACCAAGGCGCTGGTGGACATCAGCGTGGCCGCCTACGTCCCGCACAACTACCCGATCGAGGAACTGGAACCGGGCCTCGAGGAAACCGCCTTCTACGACCCCAAGAACTTCACCTACCCCGGCGGCTGCCACATCGCCGAAGTCGAGATCTGCCCCGATACCGGCAAGGTCTCGATGGTGAACTTCACGGCCGTGGACGATGTCGGGCGCGTCATCAACCCGATGATCGTGGAGGGCCAGGTGCAGGGCGGCATCGCCCAGGGCATCGGCCAGGCGCTGCTGGAAACCTGCGTCTATGACGCCGATGGCCAGCTGCTGTCCGGCTCCATGATGGACTACACCATGCCGCGCGCGGACGACCTGGCACCGGTCTCCGTCGCCACGCACACCACGCTGTGCACCCACAATCCGCTCGGCGTGAAGGGCTGCGGGGAGGTGGGCGCGATCGGCTCGCCGCCCGCCGTCATCAACGCCGTGGTGGATGCGCTGCGCGACTATGGCGTGCGAAGCCTGGACATGCCCGCCACGCCCGCCAAGATGTGGCAGATCATCAATGGCGGCCGCCGCGCCGCGGCCGAGTAACGGGACCCCGCCGTCCGATCGTCGGAGGGCCGTGACGCCCCGCGAAGCACGCTTCGCAGGGACACCGTCAGGGCCCGGAGGCGTGAATCGGCCGGTCAGCGACGCAAGGAGCGAACGAGATGTACGATTTCGCCTACCACAAGCCGGGCTCCGTCGCCGATGCGGTGAAGCTGCTGGCCGATCCCGACGCCAAGGCGATCTCCGGCGGCCACACCCTGCTGCCGGCGCTGAAGCACCGCCTCAACAAGCCTTCCGCCCTGGTGGACCTGTCCGGCATCGCGGAACTGCGCGGCATCAAGCGCGTCGGCAATGCCATCGTCATCGGCGCGCTGACCCGCCATGTCGAGGTCGCCACCAGCGCCGAGGTGGCCGCCGCGATCCCCGCGCTGGCCTACATGGCATCCCATATCGGCGACGTGCAGGTGCGCAACCGCGGCACCATCGGCGGGTCGGTCTCGAACAACGACCCCGCCGCGGACTACCCCGCCGCGGTGCTCGGCCTTGGCGCCACGGTGCACACCTCGTCGCGCAAGATCGCCGCCGACGACTTCTTCCAGGGCATGTTCACCACCGCGCTGGAACCCGGCGAGATCCTGACGGCGATCGAATTCCCGATCGTCGACAAGGCCGGCTACGCCAAGATGAAGAACCCGGCCAGCCGGTATGTCATGGCGGGCGTCTTCGTCTCGAAGGCGGGCGGCGCGGTGCGTGTCGCGGTGAACGGCGCGGGCCCCTGCGTGTTCCGCCAGGCGGCGATGGAAGCGGCACTCGCCGCCAACTGGTCGCCCGATGCGGTGGCGAACATCAGGCAGTCGCCCGACAACCTGAACGCCGACATCCACGGCAGCGCCGAATACCGCGCGCACCTGGTCGGCGTGATGGCCAGGCGCGCGGTCGCCGCCGCCGGCTGACCTGTCGCATATCCACGCGAAGGGCCGGGCGCGCCACGCCCGGCCCTTTTGCGTTCCGCGCCCGCGCGCGGCATGCTCCGCACAACAGCGGGAGTCGCACGCCGTGGAGATCGACAACCCCGAAGTGATCGCTGAGGCCCGCGCGGTCTTCGACCGCTACGAGGCCGCGATCGCCGGCAACGACACCGACGTGCTCGATGCCTCCTTCTGGCCGGACCCGCGCACCGTGCGCTTCGGCGTGACGGAAATCCTGTACGGCATCGACGCCATCCGCGCCTTCCGCGCCACGGTGAAGACCTATGCCGCGCGCGTGCAGAAGCGCATCCACATCACCACCTTCGGCCGCGACTTCGCCTGCACCCACCTGGAATACGAACGCGTCGGCACCGGGCTGGTGGGCCGCGAGACCAAGATCATGGTGCGCCTGCCGGGCCACGGCTGGCGTGTCGTCTCCGCGCATGTCTCGCTGCTCGCGGGGCATGATCCCGGCCGCACGCAGAAGGCATGACCGCCATGGGCCAGACCGTCGAATGCTTCTACACGCTCTCCAGCCCCTGGATGTATTTCGCCGGGCCGCAACTCACTGACATCGTCAGGCGCCATGGCGCGACGCTTGTCCTCAAGCCCTACGACTTCCGCCTGGTCATCAAGCATACCGGCGGCATCCCGCTGCGCACCCGCCCCGAGCCGCGGCAGGACTACCACGCGCTGGAGCTCGACCGCTGGTCGCGCCACCTGAAGATGCCGATCAAGCTGAAGCCCAGGCACTATCCGCCGACCGACCAGCGCCAGGCCGGCCGCATGGTCCTGGCCGCGCAGGCGCGCGGGATGGACGCGCAGGCGCTCAGCCACGCCATCCTGCATGCGCTGTGGGTCGATGAACGCGACATCGCCGACCCGCGCGTGCGCATCGCCATCGCCGAGGAGGAAGGCCTGCCCGGCGAGGCCCTGCACCGCGAGGAGGAAAGCCCCTCCGTCATGGCCGAATGGGACCGCAACAACCAGGAGGCCGTCGCCCGCGGCGTCTTCGGCGCCCCCACCTTCTTCTGCGGCGACCTGTTCCTCTGGGGCCAGGACCGGCTGTTCTTCCTCGACCAGCATCTGGGCGGCGTGCAGGTGCAGTCCGGCCCCTCCAGGGTGATCGGCAAGACACGCGCGTCATGACCCGTCACGTCGCCATCATCGGCGCCGGCATCGTCGGGGCCTGTTGCGCCATCGAGGCCCTGCGCGAAGGCCACCGCGTCACCCTCATCGACCCAGCCGACCCGGGCGGCGAACAGGCGGCCTCCTACGGCAATGGCTGCTGGCTCTCCCCGATGTCGGTCATCCCGCCCGCCGTCCCGGGCCTGTGGAAGAAACTGCCGAAGTTCCTGGCCGATCCGCTGGGCCCGCTGGCGATCCGCTGGTCCTACCTGCCGCGCGTCGCACCCTGGCTGCTGCGCTACCTGCGCGCCGGCTGGACCTGGGACCGCGTGGCGGAGGCCGCGCGTGCGCTGCGCCCGCTGGTCGTCGATGCCCCCGCGCTGCACAAGGCCCTGGCGGATGAAGCCGGCGTCGGCCACCTGATCGAACGCCGCGGGCTGATCTACATCTACCCCTCGCGCGCCGACTTCGCCGCCGAGGCGGGCGCCTGGAAGATCCGCCACGAGGTCGGCGTGCGCTGGATGGAACTCGACGCCGACGAACTCCGCCAGCGCGAACCCGACCTCGACCGCCGCTACACCTTCGCCGTGATGGTCGAGGAAGGCGGCCATTGCACCGACCCGGGCGCCTATGTGGCCGCGCTGGTGGCGCATGCGGTGGGGCAGGGGGCCACGTTGCGCCGCGCCCGCGCCACCGGCTTCAAGTTGGAGGAAGGCCGCCTGCTGGCCGTGCAGACCGACCAGGGCTGGGTCGAGGCCGACGCCGCCGTGATCGCCGCCGGGGCGCATGCCAAGCCGCTCGCCGCCATGCTGGGCGACCGCGTGCCGCTCGAGACCGAGCGCGGCTACCACGCCGAACTGGCCGACCCGGAGGTGTCGCCGCGCCACGGGCTGATGCCCTCGGACGGCAAGATGTCGATCATGCGGACCGCGAACGGGCTGCGCTGCGCCGGCCAGGTCGAGATCGCGGGGCTGGACGCCGCGCCCAACTGGAAGCGCGCCGAGATCCTGCGCGACCACCTGATCTCCTGCTTCCCGGGCCTGCCGCGCGACCTGCCCGCCAGCCGGGTGAAGGTGTGGATGGGGCATCGGCCATCGATGCCGGACGGCAAGCCCTGCCTGGGCCTGGCCAGCGCCACGCCGGACGTGGTGCACGCCTTCGGCCACGGCCATACCGGCCTGGTGGCAGGTGCGCGGACCGGGCGGATCGTGGCCGCCCTGCTGGCCGGGCGGGCGCCCGGGATATCGATCACACCCTTCGATCCGCGCCGATTCGCCTGAGGCGCGAGCCCCGGTTTTTCACTCGCTTTCCCTGTTGCGCGGTGCCATCCTGACACGTAGCGCCCTTGCATCCCGCAGGGACGCATCTTGTTTGTGGACCTGCAGGAACGTGTCGGAATTCGAAAATCAGGGTGGCGCCGGGCCGATCGAGGCCGAGGTGAAATGGTACAATGGTCGCAAGGGTTTCGGCTTCGTGCTGGGCCCGGACGGCACCGACGTCTTCTTCCACGCCTCGGCATTGACCGAGGCCGGGATCGAGCCGCCGGACACCGGTGACAAGCTGGTGTGCGAGATCGGCACGGACCGCCAGGGCCGTCGCCTCGTGACCCGCATCGTCGAGCTCAAGCGTGGCGAGGGTGGTGGCGCCGGTGCCGGCGCCCGCCCGCCCCGGCGCGATTTCGGCGACCGTCCGCCGCGCCGTGACTTCGGCGGCCCGGGTGGCGGTGGCGGCTTCGGCGATCGTCCGCCGCGGCGCGACTTCGGTGGTGGCGGCGGCTTCGGCGACCGTCCCCCGCGGCGCGACTTCAGCAGCCCGGGTGGCGGCGGTGGCTTCGGCGACCGTCCCCCGCGGCGCGATTTCGGCGGCGGCGGCGGCGGCTTCGGTGGCGGTGGCGGCGGCTTCGGCGATCGCCCGCCGCGCGCCTTCGGCGACCGTCCGCCGCGGCGCGATTTCGGTGGTGGCCGGGACGAAGGCGGCCCGACCTACGACGTGGCCGGCACGGTCAAGTGGTTCGACCAGGTCCGCGGCTTCGGCTTCGTCACGCCCGAGGATGGCGGCCAGGACGTGTTCCTGCATTCGTCGGTCCTGCAGCGCGCCGGCAAACAGGATGTGCAGCAGGGCGAGAAGGTCTCGCTCGAGGTCCGTGACGGCCAGCGCGGCCGCCAGGCCGTGAACATGAAGGACTGATCCGCAGGGATCGTCCGGACAGCCCCGCGGCCGAGAGGTCGCGGGGTTTTTCTTTGCGCGCGGGGCTGCACCCCAACGCCCCTTCAGGAAGCCCGCACCATTGCCCTCCCCGTGCTCCCGGCCCCAGGCTTCGCCTCGGGCCGCGAGCGCACGGCGCGACCGCGCCCAACCCGACTGCCGCGCCGGGCGCGCCAGTGCGTGGCGTGCAAGCCAAGCACGCGGATGCGTGCGCGTGCGACTGAGGCAAAGAGAAAGCGGACGTGTGCGCCTGCGATTGAAGCAAGGAGAAATCGGATCGTGCGCCTGCACGATCCGGGAGCGCACGGCGCGACCGCGCCCAACCCGACTGCCGCGCCGGGTGCGCCAGTGCGTGGCGTGCAAGCCAAGCACGCGGATGCGTGCGCCTGCGATTGAGGCAAGGAGAAAGCGGATCGTGCGCCTGCACGATCCGGGAGCGCACGGCGCGACCGCGCCCAACCCGACTGCCGCGCCGGGCGCGCCAGGGCATGGCGCGAAGGCAAGCCGGCCGGACGGCCGGCGCCCGCCGTCTGAGGGACGCAAAAAAGAATCCGCCGCGCTTAGCACTTCGTTTACCCGTCACCGCCACAGTGGCAGCGCGGCGGGAATATCCCGTCCATCGTGAAGGGAAGATCCCGATGAGCCTCAATTCGGTGAACACGAATCTCGGCGCCATGGTGGCGCTGCAGTCGCTGAACCGCACCAATGAGGCGCTGAACACCACCCAGAAGCGCGTCTCCACCGGCTATCGCGTCTCGGATGCGAAGGATGACGGCGCGGCCTTCGCCGTCGCGCAGTCGGTGCGGGCGGATGTCGCGGGCCTCACCGCCGCGAATGAACAGCTGGGTGGCGTGAAGGGCGTGCTCGACACCGCGCTGGCCGGCCTGCGCAAGGTCTCCGACACCATGATCAAGGTGCGCGAAACCCTGGTCCGCCTGGCCGACGACACGCTCAATACCGACCAGCGCGCGCAGTACGAAGCGCAGTACGAGGCGCTGCGCACGCAGATCACCAACTTCGTCCAGGATTCGACCTATAACGGCCGCACCCTGCTCTCGACCACCCCGCCGGAGGGCGGCGACATCACCACCACCCGCAACGAGGCCGGCACCACCTATACCCTTACCTCGGTGGATGGCGCGGGCACCATGATCGTCGCGGCGGCGCCGACCGATGCGGCGGGCGCGCAGGCGGCGCTGGCCGCCGGCGGCGACTGGGGCACCATCAACACGGTCATCGCGAATGCGCTGAACCAGTACGGGTCGGATGCGCGCTACGTCGATGCGCAGATCGCCTACAACCGCGACAAGCTCGATGCGCTGGATGGCGGCCTGGGCGCGCTGATCGACGCCGACCTCGCGAAGGAATCGGCGCGGCTGCAGGCCTTGCAGATCCGCCAGCAGCTCGGCACGCAGTCGCTCTCCATCGCCAACCAGGCGCCGCAGTCGCTGCTCAGCCTGTTCCAGGGCTGATCGCGGCGCCCGCCATCACCACCAGCGGATCGCGCAAGCGATCCGGGAGCGCGAGGCGCGACCGCGCCCAGGCCATCGGCGGCGTTCAGCGCACCAGTGCGGGGCACGAAGGCAAGCGGCCCGGACGGGCCGCGCCCGCCGTCCGAGGGCTCAGCCAAACCTCCTCGGCCGCAGCCCCGCGTGGAACCACGCGAGCATCGAATACACGTCATACACCGGCAGCCGCACCGCCTCCGCCAGCGCGGCGGCGTAGGGCGGCATGTTGGTGCATTCCAGCACGATCGCGCCGACCTGCGGATGCGCCGCCACCAGCGCGCGCCCGGCCTCCAGCACGTCCTGCTCGGCCAGCGCCACATCCAGCTCGGCCTTCTCCGCGCGGACCAGCACGCGGAAGAACTCCCGCCCGCCCTCCGTGCCCATGACCGGCGTGTCCGGCGCGGCGCCGACCGCCTCCAGATGCGCCGGCGTCAGCGAGGCCTTGCTCACCGTCACCACGCCCACCCGCTTGCCCGGTGGCAGGGTCGCCTGCACCCAGGGCAGCTGCAGCAGGGAGGATGTCGCGACCGGCACCCCCACCGCCGCCGCCAGCTCCCGCTGGAACAGGGACAGGAAGCCGCAGGTGGTGCTGATCGCCTCCGCCCCGAGCTCCACCAGCTCCTGCGCCGCCGCCACGAAATCCGGCAGCAGGCCGCGCGCGCCCTGCAGCACCACGCGGTCGGAGGTGGCGCCACGCACCACCTTGAACAGCACCGGGAAGGGCCAGGTCGCGGCATTGCCCATGTCGCCCGGAATGCGCGCGAAGCGCGTCTCCAGCATCAGGATGCCGACCGGCGCGCCATAGATGGACTTCCCGCCGCGCGCGATCCGCGCGAGGCTGGGGGCAATCGAGGGGGCGTTCATGGCCGGGAAGGCTAGGGCGGGATCGCGCGCGGCGGAAGCGGCGGCCGCCCCCCGGCCGTGGCGCCCGCGCAACCAGACGGAGACCGGGACCATGATGCGACGCACCTTCATCGCCGCGGCCATCGCCGCCGCCACCGCGCTGCCGGCGCTGGCCCAGGACGCTGCCTGGCCGAACCGGCCCATCACCATCATGGGCGGCTTCCCCAATGGCGCGGGCACCGACATCTACGCCCGCCGCCTGGCCGAACCGCTGTCGCGCGCGCTGGGGCAGACCGTCGTGGTGGACAACCGCACCGGCGCCGGCGGGAACATCGGCTCCGACCTGGTCGCGAAGGCGCGGCCGGACGGCTACACCTTCTACATGGGCACGGCGGGCACCCACGCGATCAACGCCGCGCTCTATCGCAGCCTGCCCTTCGACGTGGTGCGGGACTTCACCCCGGTGGTGCTGCTGGGCGACGTGCCCAACGTGCTGATCGTGAACCCCGAGAAGCGGCCGAACCTGAATTCCTGCCATGCGGTGCTGGCGGCGGCACGCGCGCGGCCGCAGGCGCTCTCCTATGGCTCGACCGGCAATGGCGCCTCCACCCACCTGGCCGGCGCGCAATTCGCCACGGCGGCCGGGCTCGACCTGCTGCACGTGCCCTTCCGCGGCCAGCCCGGCGCGATGGGCGCGCTGCTGTCGGGCGACATCGACCTGTTCTTCAACCAGACCGGCGCGGCGATGGGCCCGATCCGCCAGGGCCAGGTGCGCGCGCTGTTCGTGCTCACGCGCGAACGCCTGGCCGCGCTGCCCGACGTGCCGACGGTGGGCGAGGCCTGCGGCCTGCCGCCGATGGACACCTCGACCTGGTACGGCATCCTGGGCCCGGCCAACCTGCCGGCGCCGATCGTGGCGCGCATGAACGCCGAGGTGAACCGCATCATCGCCACGCCCGAATTCCGCGAATGGCTGGTGCAGAACCAGGGCGTCAGCCCGCCGGCGGCGCCGAACACGCCGGACCAGTTCCGCGAGACGCAGCGCGCCGACGTGGCGCGCTGGGCCGAGGTGGTGCGCCGCTCCGGCGCGACGGTGGATTGACCGCGATGGCGCCGTGCACCGCGCATCGCGCGGTCCGCCGGGTGGCGTGGCGATGATCCGCCTGCATCGCCGCGCCCTGCTTGCCGCGCCGCTCGCCCTGCCGGCGGCGGCACGGGCGCAGCCCATCGCCCCCGGCAGCGGCCGCATCGAGATCGCCGAACCCGCCGGCGCCACCGCCGCGCCGATGCCCGTCTGGTTCCACCGCCCGGCCGCCTGGACGCCCGGCGGCAAGGTCGGCGTCATCCTGCACGGCCTGCAGCGCGACGCCGACCGCTACCGCGACGAATGGCGTCCGCTCGCGGACCGCCACGGCTTCCTGCTGCTGGTCCCGGAATTCGGCCGCGAGAAATTCCCCGGCACGCGCTGGTACAATTTCGGCAACCTGCAGGACGACACCGGCCGCGCCACAGCGCCCGAGGCCTGGTCGTTCCACGCGCTCGACCGCGTGGTCGCCGCCGCCCAGCAGGCCGCGGGCAGCACGCGCCCCGGCTATGTGCTGTATGGCCATTCGGCCGGCGCGCAATTCGTCCACCGCTTCCTGCTGCTCACCGGCGCGCCGCGGGCCGAGGCGGTGGTGATCGCCAATAGCGGTTCCTACACCCTGCCGCGCTTCGACCGCCCCTTCGTGGAAGGCCTGGGCGGCACCGCGGCCGACGCTGGCGTGCTGCGCGCCGTCTTCGCGCGCCCGGTCATCCTGCAACTGGGCGAGGCCGACACCGACCCCAACCACGCCAGCCTGCCGCGCCAGCCCTGGGCGGTGGCGCAGGGCAGCCATCGCTTCGCCCGCGGCTGGCACTTCTTCGACACCGCCCGGCGCGCCGCGGCCGAGGCCGGCGCGCCCTTCGCCTGGCGCGTCGTCACCGTGCCCGGCGTCGGGCATTCCAATGCCGGCATGGCGGAAGCCGCCGCGCCGCTGCTGTTCGGCTGAACCGCGCCGTCAGGCTTGGATCAGCCTGCCACCCTCCAGCCGCAGCCCGCGGTCGTGGAAGCCCGCCACCGCCGGGCGATGCGCGATGGAGATGATCGCACTGCCCGGCAGCGCCGCCTTCAGCTTCGCATAGAGCCGCTCCTCGCCACCCGGATCGAGGCTCGCCGTCGCCTCATCGAGGAACAGCCAGTCCGGTTTCAGCAGCAATGCCCGCGCCAGCGCCAGCCGCTGCTGCTCGCCGCCCGACAGCCGCCGGTCCCAGGGTTCGCTCTCGTGCAGGCGGGGCGCGAGGTGCCCCAGCTCCGCCGCCTCCAGCGCCGCCGCCACGGCGTCATCGCTGAACCCGGCCTCGTCCTCCGGGTAGCAGACCGCGCGCTTCAGCGACCCGAGCGGGATATAGGGCCGCTGCGGCAGGAACAGCGCGCGCCCCGTCGCCGGCAGCGCGATCCGCCCCGACCCGAAGGGCCAGATGCCGGCGATGGCGCGGAACAGCGTGGATTTCCCCGAGCCCGAGGCGCCGGTCACCACCACGGATTCGCCCGGCGCCACCGCGGCCTCGCCGCCCGCCAGCAGCACCCGCCCATCGGGCAGAGACAGCGTCACGTCCTGCAGCGCCAGGCCCGGCGCATCGCCCGTCGCCGCCACCGGCCCGCCGCCCGCGGCGCGCGCGGCGGCCACCGCGCGGGTGAAGCCGGTCAGGCGTTCCACCGTCGCGCGCCATGCCGTCAGCCGCGCGTAATTCTCCACGAACCACGACAGCGAATCCTGCACCTGCGTGAAGGCGCTGCTGGTCTGGATCAGCCCGCCCAGCGGAATCCGCCCGGCGAAATACGCGGGTGCGGCCACCACGATCGGAAAGATGCTCGCCACCTGCTGGTAGCCCACGGTGAACAGCGTCAGCCGCTTGGTGGCCGACATGATGCCCCACCAATTCTCCATCAGCGCGCGGAAGCGTTGCGTCAGGCCGCGCTTCTCATCGGCCTCGCCGCCATGCAGCGCGATGCCTTCCACATTCTCGCGGAAGCGCACCAGGGCGTAGCGGAAATCCGCCTCGACCTTCTGCTGGTTGAAATTCAGCGCGATCAGCCGCCGCCCGATCAGATGCGCGAGCCAGGTGCCGAGCAGCGCATAGACCAGCGCCACCCACACCATGTAGCCCGGGATCGTCACGCCCAGCAGCGTCACCGGCCCCGACAGCGACCACAGCACCAGCACGAAGGAGAACAGCGTCACCACCGACCGCATCAGCCCGAGCCCGAGTGCGAGCGAATCCTCCACGAACAGCCGCGCATCCTCGGCGATGCGCTGGTCGGGGTTGTCGGTCACCGGGTCGGTCAGCGCCATGCGGTAATAGGCACGCTGATCCAGCCAGCGCGTCAGGTACACCTCGGTCAGCCAGCGCCGCCAGCGGATCTCGAGCGCCTGGCGCAGATACAGCGCATAGACCGCGATCAGGATATAGGCGAAGGCGACCACGGCGAAGGACGGCAGGAAGCCCTCGTCAGCGGTCGTGTGCCAGCTGAACAGAAGCGCCATGAAGGCCGCGGAATCCTTGGCTTCCAGCGCGTTGTAGAAGGCCCGCTGCCAGAAGGTCAGCACCACCGTCATGCCGACCAGCGACAGGTTCAGCACGACCACCGCGGCCAGCAGCCCGCGCGCGCGCCAGCGATCCTCGCTGGACCAATAGGGCCGCGCGAGCGCCCAGGCGTCGCGCAGGAAGGGGCCGATCGCGCGCATCGCCTTATCTCCGCAACCGGTTCTCGACATCAGCCAGCCAGGCCATCACCCGCGCACGGTTGGCGCCCAGGTCCGACCACCCCACCAGGCTGCGCGAATACAGCCACAATCCCGTCCCGCCGCCGGTCGGCGCCACGTCCGCCACCACGATGTCCGGGTAGTTCATCACCCGTGTGCGCGCCACCCATTGCGCCTGGCGGCGTTCCGGATACGCCGCCAGCGCGAAGACCCGCGGCTGCGCGGCCGCGACCGCGCGGATCGCCTCGAAGGCGGCCTCCGGCGTCACCGGGAACGGATCGCGCTGCAGGTGCCCCGCCCCCGGCGCGCTGGTCGGCGTCAGCAGGCAGGTATTGGGGGAGGGCGGCAGCACCAGCGTGGCGAAATCCACCGGCGCGGGCGCCGGCACGCCATGGGCGCCGCGCGAGAACAACAGCGAGATCATGGGCGTGCCCTCAGCCTGATGACGCCGCGGATCTCGGCGTGCGGATCCACCGGCTTTCCCTTGCGCAGGATATCGATCCGCCCCTCGCGCGCCAGCACCGCGGCCTCGTGCCGGATGCGCGGCATCAGCGGCTGCCAGCGCTCGGGCTCCAGCGCGCGCGCCACCTCCGACGGGCAGATCGACTTGTCGCAGCCCCGCGCGGCGGTCTGCGCCAGGATGGCGTCGCGGATCGCGGGCTCGCTCATGGCGCCACCCAGCCGGCCGAGAGCACCCCGGCCGGATCCCAGGCGAAGCGCGCCCGCCGATGGCCCTCCGCGGCCAGCTGCAGCCAGTCCAGCGCATCGATCCGCAGCGTGACCACGGCGAAGTGCGCCCGCCCGGCCTCGGTATCCCGTGGCGCGGGCGGCGGCGCCGGGACCGGCGCGCCCGGCCCCTGCGCGGTGGCATAGGTCGCGCGGCTGGTGGCTCGGCTCGCGGCCCAGGCCGCCTCGACCAGCGCGCCATCGACATGCAGCCGCGCCGCGCCGGCCAGGCGCAGCTGCACCTGGCGGCCGGCATCGTAGCCATGCAGCGCCACGCGGGGTTCGGCGGCGATCTCGGCGGCCTTGGGGCTGCGCCGGTCGGTATGCAGGCTGACCACCCGCGCCGCGCGGTCGAAGCGGCGCAGCACCACCGTGCGCAGGCTCGGCGCGCCATCCAGCGCGCGCGTCGCCAGGGTCGGGGTGTGGAAGGCGCTGCGCCGGTCGGCGGCACCCGCGGCAAGGCAATCGAAGGCGATCGCCAGGGCGTCGGAAGGGGTCATGGGGCCGGTATGGCGCGATCGGCGCAGGACGCAAGGGCGACGCGCCGGCCTGCCAGGGGGCGGCGGCCCCCTGGAGCGCCAGGCGTCAGGCGAAGGCGCGCTCCAGCAGCGGCCCAGGGGCGGTCGCGATCTCGCGGATGATCTTGCGGCGCACGGCACCCTGGAAGGCGCCGTAGCCCTCGGCCACCATCAGGAAGGCGCCGGGGCCGCCGATCACCTGGTCGCGGTAGTAGTCATCGACCGGCGGGATCCCCGCCAGCAGGGCCGAGGGCTGCGGCGTCCTGTCCAGCACCGCCAGCCCGTTCAGCACGATGCCCTGGGCCAGCGCGGCGTCCCGCGCGCCGGCCAGCGGCGGGCCGGAATTGTTCACCCCGTCGCCCGAGACATCGACCACCTGCCGCGTGCCGCTGAAGCGCGTGCCGAATTGCTGCGCCGCGAAGCTGATCGCGCCCGAGATCGAGGTGTACAGGTAGGTCTCGCGCGAGGCGCCATCGACCGCCGCGGCGAAGCGCGCGCAGCTCGCCGCGCCATCCAGCCGCATCCACGGCACCAGCACATGCTGGATGTTCCAGTCCGACCAGACGAACAGCGTGACGGCGATGGCGCCCAGCGGCCCGCCGGCGATCCCCTCGGCCAGGCGGGGGTCGCGGAAGGCGGCGGCGTAGCCGGCCATCTGCATCTCCATCTCCTCGGCATCGACGGAGCGCGAGACGTCCACCGCCAGCACCAGCTCGACATCCACCTCCTCGGTGGCATGGGCGCTGCGGGCGGCGATCAGGGCAGGGGCGGCGAGCCCGGCGGCGAGGACCGAACGACGGGACAGCAGGATGCGCGACATCAGGGAGCCTCCGTTGAGGCCGTGTGTCCGCTGCTCTCCGTCCCGGCGCCCTCGATGCCGAGGGTCGTGGCGCAACGATGCCGCAGGGCATTGTGCATCGCAACAAGAGAGTGAGTGATGCTGACCAAATCCGCCCGGTCGCGCAGTGGGACGCTGGATGGCGGCCGGTTTCCGGGTCAGGTCGGAGCAGGGAGCCGTGTGGCGGACACAGGGCGGGTGTTGACGGAGTTCCTATTATCTCGCCAGAAACACGCAATCAAGGAAAATAATCTTATGCTGCGCCGGCCGCTTGCCGCGCCGCAGCAGCAGCAGAGCCGCCACCGTCCACCCCCCCCCGCGATCGCGTCCGGCCGCACTGCGCCAAGGGCGCTGTCGCTCGCCCTGGCCCGCGCCGACGCCCCACGCGCGGCGTCACCTGAGCGGATGCCCCACGCGCGGCGTCACCCGAGCGGATGCCCCCCTGCACGCGGGATCCGCCCGCGTGTCCCGGTTCCGCGGTCCTGCCGCCATCGTTCCCGGCGCACCTGGCATTGCCTTCAGTGGCCTGCTGATCCGCTCCGTCCGGCCGCAAGGCGCGGCAAACGTCGCGGGCAGGCCCCTAGAACCCGCCCCCCGTCGCCAGCCACGCCTGCTCCGCCGGCGTGCTGTCCCGCCCCAGCACCGCGTTGCGGTGCGGAAACCGCCCGAACCGCCCGACCACCACGCGATGCCGCCAGGCATAGTCGATCGTGCCGGCAGGCTTCGCCATCCGCGCATCGTCGCGCAGCCCTTCGAACAGCGCGACCGACAGGTCCTGGTCGGCCATCGCTTCCGAATGCTCGAAGGGCAAATAGAGGAACACGCGCTCGGTGTGGCTCAGCGCCAGGTCGAAGCGATGCGCCAGCACCACCTCGCGCGCAATGTCGCGGGCATGCGGGTCGCTCGCGAAGGCCTCCGCGCTGCTGCGGAACAGGTTGCGCGGGAACTGGTCCAGCAGGATCAGCAGCGCCAGCGCGCTGTCGGGCTGCGCCGCCCAGTCATCCAGCGCGCCGTCCCGCGCCGCCACCACCGCCACGCCGAAGCGGTCGCGGATGGCGGCATCGAAGGCATCGTCGCGCTTGAACCAGGCCTCGCGAAACGTGTCGGGCCCGTCGGTGAACCAGAAGCCCAGGATATCGGCGGGGGTGGTCATGCCAGTGCCCTTTCCAGCAGGCGGACGGAATGCAGCGCCTCGCGCCCCGCCAGGTCCATGATCTGATGGCGGCAGGAGGTGCCGTCGGCGACGATGAAGGCCGCGGGTGCCGCGGCGCGCACCGCCGGCAGCAGCGACAGTTCCGCCATCGCCTTCGATGCGCCGAGCGTCTCCGCCTGGTAGCCGAAGGCGCCGGCCATGCCGCAGCAGGACGACGCGATGGGTGTCACGGTCAGCCCCGGGATCCGCCGCAGCAGCGCCACGGCCGGCGGGAAGGCGCCGAAGGCCTTCTGGTGGCAATGGCCATGGATATGCGCCTCGCCGTGCATCGCGCGCAGCGGCAGCACGGCCTTCTCGCGGTCGAGGAACTCGCTCAGCAGGAAGGCGCGCGCGGCCAGCGCGCGGGCCGCATCCCCCGGCGCCAGCGCGAGGAATTCATCGCGCAGCGTGGTGAGTGAGGACGGCTCGATCCCCACCACCGGCGCGCCGAAGGCCGACAGCGCCGCGATGCACCGCAGCGCCTCGGCCCGCGCCTGCCCGACCAGCCCGGCCGCCAGCAGCGTGCGCCCTTCATCCAGCGGGCGCGTGCCGCGCGCGGGCCGCGCCACCGCGGGGTCGTAGCCGGCGGCGCGCAGCACGCGGATCGCGGCGCGCAGGTTCTCCGGTTCGAAATACCGGTTGAAGGCGTCGGGCAGCAGGATCACCTCGCCCTCGCGCCCATCGGGCGCGCGCAGTTCGTGATCGTGGAAGGACGACCAGGACAGGCTGGGCAGCGAGCGTTCCGCCGCGATCCCGGTCGGCCCCTCCATCAGCCGCGCCAGGCCCGGCACCCAGTTGCGCGCATTGACCAGCGGCGGGAACAAGGAGGCCCAGCGCGCCCAGCGCGGCAGCGTCGCGACCATGCGTTCGCGCAGCCGCACGCCATGCACCGTCGCGCGCGCCGCCAGCACCTCGATCTTCATGCGCGCCATGTCGACGCCGGTGGGGCATTCGCGCTTGCAGCCCTTGCAGGAGACACACAGCTTCAGCGCCTCCGCCACCTCGTCGGAGGCCAGCGCGCCCGGCAACTGCCCGGTCAGCGCCAGGCGCAGCGTATTCGCCCGCCCGCGCGTGAGGTGCTGTTCGTCGCGCGTCGCGCGATAGGACGGGCACATCACATTGGCGTCGAACTTCCGGCAGGTGCCGTTGTTGTTGCACATCTCGACCGCGCTCAGCAGCCCGCCCAGCGGCCCCGGATACTCCGACCAGTCGAGCACCGGCGTGACCGCTTCATCCGCCGCATAGCCCGGCGCGTAGCGGAACAGGCTGCGGTCATCCATCTTCGGCGCGCGCACCACGCGGCCCGGATTCAGCAGCGCGGCAGGGTCGAAGGCGTCCTTCACTTCCTCGAACGCACGCGCGATCCGGGGGCCGAACATCGGCTCGTTGAATTCGGACCGCACGATGCCGTCGCCGTGTTCGCCGGAATGGCTGCCCTTGTATTCGCGCACCAGGGCGAAGCATTCCTCGGCGATGACGCGCATCTTCCGCACGTCCTCGCCGTCCTTCATGTTCAGCACCGGGCGCACATGCAGGCAGCCGACGCTCGCATGGGCATACCAGGTGCCCTTGGTGCCGTGCCTGGCGAAGACGTCATTCAGGCGTTCCGTGTAGTCGGCCAGATCCGGCAGCGCGACCGCGCAATCCTCGATGAACGACACCGGTTTCCCGTCGCCCTTCATCGACATCATGATGTTCAGCCCGGCCTCGCGCACCTCCGCGATCGCCGCCTGGAAGCCCGCATCGGTCGCGCGCACCACGGCATCCGGATAGCCCAGGTCGGCCATCATCTCCTCCAGCCGATCCAGCGCGGCCAGCAGCGGCGCATCCTCATGCCCGTGGAACTCGACGATCAGCAGCGAGTCCGGTTCGCCCTTCACCATGCGGTCGATCGTCGCGCGATAGATCGGGATCGACCGCCCCAGGTCGATCATCGTGCGGTCCACCAGCTCGACCGCCTCGGGGTCGAGCGTCACCAGATGCTGCGAGGCCGCCATGGCCGCGCGGAAGGTCGGGAACTGGCAGATGCCCAGGATCTTGCGCGGCTTGATCGGCCACAGCCTGAGATCCAGCGCGGCGGAGAAGGCCAGCGTCCCCTCCGACCCCACCAGCACGCGCGCCAGATTGCCGCGCCCTTCCGCGCGCGCCGCCGGCGTCAGGGATTCGATGTTGTAGCCGCCCACCCGCCGCAGCTGGTTGGGGAAGCGCGCGGCGATCTCCCCGGCCTCGCGCGCGCCCAGCGCGCGCAGGCGCTGGATCAGTTCCGCCGCCGGGGCAGGGACGTCGCCGCCCAGATTGTCCGGCATCTCGCCGAAGGTGAAGCGCGACCCGTCCGCCAGCAGCGCATCGATCGCCGTGACGTTGTCGGCCATCAGCCCGTAGCGGATCGACTTCGACCCGCAGGAATTGTTCCCCGCCATGCCGCCGATCGTGCAGCGCTGCCAGGTGGATGGATCGACCGGGAAGAACAGCCCATGCGGGCGCAGCGCATCGTTCAGCGCGCCCAGCGTGATGCCCGGCTGCACGCGGGCGGTGCGCGCGGCAGCATCCACCGCGATCACCTCGCGCAGGTACTTGGTGCAATCCATCACCAGGGCGCGGTTCACGGTCTGCCCGCATTGCGACGTGCCGCCGCCGCGCGCCAGCACCGGGATGCCTTCCTCGCGGCACAGCGTCATCGCCGCCTGCACGTCCTCGATCGACCGCGGCACCAGCACGCCATGGGGCATGACCTGGTAGATGCTGGCATCCGTCGCGTAGCGCCCGCGGTCGGCGGGGCCGAACAGCACCTCGCCGCGCGTCTCGCGCCGCAGGCGTTCGCCAAGCCGGCTGTCGGCCAGGCCGGGTCGGGTGGTGGTGGCAACGTTCATGCTGGAACCCCGGAATGACGGGCGGCGCGCGCGGACCGCCCGTTCCTGCGATGTAGCCGCCCGGCGCGGACAAGTCCGATGGATAGTTGTGATCGGTCGCACAAGCGCCGCTCATGGGACGGTACGTGGACAGAATGTCATTTGTAGCCGGATCGCGTAACGGCAAACGTCCGCGCGGTAGTTCCACGAGGTACGACATGCCCCGCAAGAGCCTCAAGGTCGGTCCGCTGCACGCGAGCCTCGCCGCCGGGCGTGACGGCGCCGAGGTGACGCTCGGCCTGGGCGGTGCCGCCTGGAACCGCTGGTACAAGGGCCTGGCCGACCGCCGCCGCGCCGCGCGCGATGTCGCCTGGAACGCCGCGGTGCCGCGCCTGCCCGCCGAGCCCGCCAACCCCGAGGCCGCCGCCCTGGCCGCGCGCGTCGCCTCCGTCGGCTGGTACCAGACCATCGACCTCGGCCATGGCGTCCTGACGCCGGGCGAATTCAACCACATCCCGCACCTGGCGAAGTACCGCCTGCCGGAGACCCTGGCCGGCAAGCGGGTGCTCGACATCGGCACCTTCGACGGCTTCTGGGCCTTCCAGTTCGAAAAGCGCGGCGCGGCGGAGGTGATGGCGCTGGACGTCGAGACCTTCGGCGACATCGACTTCCCGCCGAATGTGCGCGCCGGCATGGCGGACGACCTGCTGGCCACGCCGCTCGGCCGCGGCTTCGCCATCGCGCACGAGGCCCTGGGCTCGCGCGTGCAGCGGCGCACCGGCAGCGTCTATCGCCTCGATGCCGCCGAATGGGGGCGCTTCGACGTCAGCCATATCGGCAATGTGCTGGTGCATCTGCGCGACCCGGCGCTGGCGCTGCAGCGCATGCGCGCGGTGACCGAGGGCGTCGCGATCATCTCCGAGATGGTCGATCCCGACATCGACGGCCTCGGCGATGCGCCGCTGATGCGCTACATGGGCGGCCAGGTGAACTGCAACTGGTGGCGGTATTCCACCGCGTCGCTGCGGCAGCTCGCCCTCGATGCCGGCTTCGCGCGGGTCGAGGAAGTGGCCCGCTTCAACCTGCCGCTGCGCGACAGCGCGCGCGACCAGCGCCAGGTGGTGCTGCTGGCGCATACCGCCTGACGGCCGCATCGCGCCTGCTCATGGGCGCGACCAGCCGAACTCATTGGCGTCCGCCGCGGTCCTGCGCCATGTAGCGCGGGAAGCAGAGGAACCGCCCCATGGCCTATTTCCAGTCCAAGCCGACCGCCGGTCGCCACTTCCTGCAGATCCCGGGCCCCACCAACGTGCCCGACCGCGTGCTGCGCGCCATGGACAACCCCACCATGGACCATCGCGGCCCGGATTTCGGCCTGCTCGGCAAGCAGCTGCTGGAGAAGGTGCGCCACGTCTTCCAGACGCAGTCCCACGTCATCATCTACCCGGCCTCGGGCACCGGCGCCTGGGAAGCGGCGCTCGCGAACACGCTGTCGCCCGGCGACCGCGTGCTGATGTGCGAGACCGGCTGGTTCGCGCATCTGTGGCAGGAAATGTCGGGGCGCCTCGGCATCGTCACCGACCTGGTCAAGACCGACTGGCGCCGCGGCGCCGACGTGGCGCAGATCGAAGCGCGGCTGCGCGACGACAAGGCGCACGCGATCAAGGCGGTCTGCGTGGTGCACAACGAAACCAGCACCGGCTGCACGACGCGCGTGGATGAAGTCCGCCGCGCCATCGACGCCGCCGGCCACCCCGCGCTGCTGCTGGTCGACACCATCTCCTCGCTGGGGTCCATCGACTACCGGCACGACGAATGGGGCGTGGATGTCACCGTGGCCGGTTCGCAGAAGGGGCTGATGCTGCCGCCCGGCCTGTCGTTCAACGCGATCAGCGCCAAGGCGCTCAAGGCCAGCGAGACGGCGAAGCTGCCGCGGTCCTTCTGGGACTGGAAGCCGATGCTGGCCGCCAATGCCACCGGCTACTTCCCCTATACGCCGGCGACCAACCTGCTCTATGGCCTCGATGCCGCGGTCGACATGCTGCTGGAGGAAGGGCTGGAGAACGTCTTCGCCCGCCACGACCGCCACGCGGAAGCCACCCGTCGCGCCGTGCGCGCCTGGGGCTTCGAGATCCAGTGCGCCGAGCCGCGCCACTATTCCTCCGCGCTGACCGCCGTGCGCCTGCCCGAGGGCCATTCCGCCAACGCGCTGCGCGCGACCATCCTGGAACGCCACAACATGTCGCTCGGCAACGGCCTCGGGCAGTTGAACGACCGCGTGTTCCGCATCGGCCACCTCGGCGATTTCGGCGACCTGCAACTGGTCGGCACGCTGGGCGGGGTCGAGATGGGGCTGAAGGAGTCCGGCGTGCCCTACAAGCCCGGCGGCGTGCTCGCGGCAATGGACTACCTGTCGGGCAACGCCTGATCGCCCGGCCGCGGTCCGCCGGGCCATCGCCGGCGGGCCCCGGGCGGCGCGCTCAGAACAGCGCGGCCACCTTCGGGTCGTGGAAGCGCTGCACCTCGATCGCGTAGCCGGCCGGGTCCTCGAAGAAGAAGTGCTCGCAATAGGTGCCGCGCTGGATCGGGCTCAGCGCGGCGACCCCGGCGGCGTGCATCCGCGCGTGCCAGGCGGGGACATCCTCGGCCACGATGGTCAGCAGCACGGCGCTGCGCGGCTGGTGGCGCAGGTGCCCGCGCGTGCCGTCCACGATGCCGAAATACGACCGGCCGGCGACGCGGTAGATGCGCGCCATGCCCTGGTCGAGCACCAGCTCGAAGCCCAGTACGCTTTCGTAGAAGGCCGCGGCGGCGGCGAGGTCCTCGTAGTAGAAGAAGGTGATGGCGTAGTCGGCCGGCATGGCGTGCTCCCGTGGCGTCGCGCGCAGGATGCGATACGCGCCGCGCGCCCGGAAGCCCCGCTCAGCCGCGCTCCCAGCGGTCGCAGACCGCGGCCACGTCGTCGGACTGGAAATCCCCCAGCCGCTCCATGATCACCTCGAAGGGCCAGTCCCACCAGGCGATGCGCTGCAGTCGCGCGGCGATGCCGGGCGGGAAGCGGTCGCGGATCGGCCGGGCCGGCACGCCGCCGACGATCGTGTAGGGCGCCACGTCCTTCGCCACCACCGCGCCGGCCGCCAGCACCGCGCCGTCGCCGACCGTCACGCCGGCCAGCACGGTCACGCCATGGCCGATCCACACGTCATGCCCGATCGTCACGCGGTCGGCGCGGCGCTGCGCGAAGAAGCCCGCGTCGCGCGTCTTCGTCGCGTCGTAGTATTCCGGGCAATAGGTGAAGCGGTGCAGCGATGGGCGGTCCATCGGGTGGTTCGGCGGGCCGATCCGCACATGCGCGGCGATGGCGCAGAACCTGCCGATGGTCGCGTCCGAGACCTGGCAATCATGGCCGAGATACGAAAAATCCCCCAGCGTCGCGTATTCCATCGACGCCCGCTCCAGCACCTCGCAGCACCGCCCGATGGAGGCCTCGCGCAGGCGCACGCTCGGGTGGATCACGGTCTCGGCGATCTTGGGGCGGGCGGGCGGGTGGTCCATGGCGACGATCCGTGCTCGGGCGCACGAGATCAGGCGCGGCGCGGCGTGGCGTCAATGCGGATGGCCGGGCGCGCCATCCGCAGCCATCCCGCAACGCCACGCTTCGCCGCGGCGCCTGGCCCCGCCCTGTCGCGGAATGGTCACGCGGCTTGCACGCCCCGCGCGCCCTCGTCATCGTCATCGCAACCACGAGGACATGCCGATGCCCGACGCCGCGCCCATCGAGGTCTGGACCTGGCCCACCCCCAATGGCCACAAGGTGCACATCCTGCTCGAGGAACTGGCCGAGGCGGGGCAGGGCCTGCCCTGGCGCATCATCCCCGTGGCGATCGGCAAGGGGGAACAGTTCCGCCCCGAATTCCTCGCGATCACGCCCAACCACCGCATCCCCGCCATCGTCGACCCGGACGGCCCCGGCGGTGCGCCGCTGAGCCTGTTCGAGAGCGCGGCCATCCTGGTCTACCTGGCCGAGAAGGCGGGCTCGCCGCTGATCCCGGCCGACCCCGCCACGCGCTACACCTGCCTGCAATGGCTGATGTTCCAGATGGGCGGCGTCGGGCCGATGTTCGGGCAGTACGGCCATTTCGCGAACTACGCGGCGGAGAAACTGCCCTACGCCATCGAGCGCTACACCAATGAGGTCGCACGCCTGCACCGCGTGCTCGACAAGCGCCTGGCCGACAGCGCCTACCTGGCCGGCCCCGACTATTCCATCGCCGACATCGCGACCTTCCCCTGGATCCGCAATCCGGAACGCCGCGGCGTTGATCTCGGTCAATATCCGAACGTGGCGCGCTGGCACGATGCCATCGCCGCCCGCCCGGCCGTGCAACGCGGCATCGAGGTGCTGGCGGAGAACCAGCGCCGCGGCACCATGACCGATGCCGAGCGCGAGATCATGTTCGGCAAGACCCAGTTCGCGGCACGCTAGACGTTCGCTTTTTTTCCGCCGCAGGACATCCGCCAGGCCGCTCGGCCGACCGGATACCGCGCCGCCCGCCAACCGAGAGGAACGCCAGGACCCATGGCCGAGATCGACCACATCGTCATCGGTGCCCGCACGCTCGACGAAGGCGCGCGCTACATCGAGGAACTGCTCGGCGTGAAGCCGTCCAAGGGCGGGGCCCATCCGGGTGTCGGCACCCACAACATGCTGCTGGGAATGGGGGCGCAGTGCTACCTGGAGGTCATCGCCCCCGACCCCGCGCAGCCCGACCCGCCGCATCCGCGGCCCTTCGACCTCGATGACCCGTCGCTGCGGACCATGCTGGAGGCCGAGCCGCGGCTGATCGCCTATGTCGCCTCCACCCCCGCGCTGGATGCGGTGATCGCGCGGCTGGGCGCCTCCCATGCCGGGGAGATCAAGGCCATGACGCGCGGCAACTTCGCCTGGCGCATGGCCTTCCCCCCGCAGCGCCAGGACATGGACAACCTGATCCCGCCGCTGATCCAGTGGGATGGCGAACGCGCCGCCAAGCATATCCGTGACAGCGGCTGGCGCCTGGTGTCGCTGGAGGCCGAGCACCCCGACGCCATGGCGCTGCGCGGCGCCCTGACCGACCGCGGCCTGGCGGATGCCGTCAAGGTCCGCCAGAGCCCCCATCCGCGCATGGTGGTGCAGCTGCGCCACCGCGACGGGCGCGAGGTCACGATGACGAGCGCGTGATCGCGCGGCTTCAGGCCGCGGCAACCTTCCGTCGATGCATGACCTGTAGCATGGTCATGCGGCGCGCCCTGCCGCGCCGCATGAGGAGTGGGATGCGCGATTCACCCGGCAGGCCGGTACCGCCAGACGCTCGCCGGGGGCAGGTTGAGCGGCGTCCAGGCCTCGCGCCGGGCCGTCAGCCCCAGCGCGCGCCAGGGCAAGGGCGAGGTGATGCAATAGGTGTACAGCAGGAAGCCACGGCCGGGCGCGACCGCCTCGACCGCCGCCACGAAGCGCCGCTGCTGGTCGATCGGCAGCAGCACCAGCGGAATGCCGCAGATCGCCGTGCCGATTCGCCCGCGCAGCGCCGCCGGCAGCGCATCCGGCAGCGCGAAGGCGTCGCCCTGCACCACGGTCACGCCGGGGAAGGCGCGGGCCAGGTGCTGCGCCATGTCGGGCACGATCTCGACCACCACCAGGCGTTCGGCCGGCACGCCGCCGGCCAGCAGGGCGCGGGTGATCGCACCGGTGCCGGCACCCAGTTCCACCACCACCTCGTCGCCACGGCGTTCGACCAGGGCGGCGATGCGCCGGCCCAGCGCCGGCGAGGACGGCACGACCGAACCCATCTGCAGCGGATTGGCCATCCAGCGGCGCAGGAACAGCCCGACGCCGCCATTGCGCTTCGCAGCGCCGCCATCCTCGATGGTGAGTCCCGACATCGCATTCTCCGTGACAAAATGATGACGTTTCAACGAGTTATCATCGCCCTGTCGCTGATAGGACGCGGCCGCGCCCCCGGCCAGTTACCGTTCCATGGCGCCGCCGCATGACCGCGCGGGTCCTGGTGGTCGATGACGTGCCGGCCAATCTGCGGCTGCTCGAAGCCAAGCTGCGCGCCGAGTACTTCGAGGTCGCGCTCGCCGCCTCGGGGCCGGAGGCGCTGGCGCTCGCCACCGCCTGGGCGCCCGACGTCATCCTGCTCGACATCATGATGCCCGGGATGGACGGCTACGAGGTCTGCCGGCGGCTCAAGGCGCAGCCCGCCACGGCGCATATCCCGGTGGTGATGGTCACCGCCCTGACCGAGCAGCCCGAGCGCGTGCGCGGCCTGCAGGCGGGCGCCGACGACTTCATCTCGAAGCCGGTCGACACCGCCCTGCTGTTCGCCCGGCTGCGCGCGCTGCTGCGCGTGAAGCAGGTGCTGGACGCCTGGCGCATCCGCGGCGAGACCGCCCGCGACATGGGCTTCGACGCCACCGAGATCCCGGAGGAAGGCTTCGTCGGCGCCCGCCTGCTGCTGGCCGGCGGCCAGGCCGCCGAGGCCGAGGCGGTCGGTGCCGCGCTGGCCGCCGACGGCATCCTGCTGGACCACGCGCCCGACGAAGCCGCCGCCTGGGAACGCCTGCAGGACGAGATGCACGACCTGGCGCTGCTCAGCCTGCCGCTGGCCGGCGGGGATGCGCTGCGCCTGGCGTCGCGCATGCGCGCGCGCAGCGAAAGCCGCGACATGCCCCTGGTGCTGCTGGCCGCCGAGGACCAGCGCCAGGCGGTGCTGCGCGCCTTCGACCTCGGCGCCTCCGACCACGTGATGCGCCCGGTCGATGCGCCGGAACTGCGTGCGCGGGTGCGCAACCAGCTGCGCCGCCGCCGCTACCAGGAATTGCTGCGCGAAAGCCTGGACCGGTCGCTCGAACTGGCGGTGACCGATGCGCTGACCGGGCTGCGCAACCGGCGCTACGTGCGCCGGCACCTCGATGGCCTGCTGCGCAGCGGTTCGTCGGTCGCGGTGCTGCTGCTGGATGTGGACCGCTTCAAGCCGCTCAACGACCGCCATGGCCATGCCGCGGGCGACGTCGCGCTGAAGGTGGTGGCCGACACGCTGCGCGAACACCTGCGCGCGGTCGATGTGGTGGCCCGCTACGGCGGCGAGGAATTCATGGTGGTGATGGCCAGCGCCGGCGAGGAGGAGGCCGGCGCGGTCGCCGAGCGCCTGCGCGCCGCGATCGCCGATCGCCCGATCGTGCTGCCCGGGCTGGTGCTGGCGCTGACGGTCAGCATCGGCACCGCCATCACCCGTGGCGCGACCAGCGCCGACCGGCTGGTCGCGGCCGCCGATGCCGCGCTGTACCGCGCGAAGGAAGGTGGGCGGAACCGCGTGGAGCCCGCATCGGCCGCGGATTGGAGCACGCTGCCGGAATAGCGGCGATCCCGGTCACGGGGCCCCTCGCGGCCGGGCGGCGATCTTGTCCAACGCCATGGCCCGCAGGCGTCATGGCGATCGCGCGAAGCCGCCGCGACACCGGCCCAGCCTGGCGGCCGGGTGACCCTGGCGCCCGCAACGGGCCGTCCATGCGAATCGAAAACTGGGCGCCGGGACGGGCCGGCGCCTGCGGGGCGCGCCCCGCGCAGCCTACTTGATCTTCGCTTCGCGGAAGACGACGTGCTTGCGCGCCACCGGATCGTACTTCTTCTTCTCCATCTTGGAGGTCATCGTCCGGGTATTCTTCTTCGTCACGTAGAAATAGCCGGTATCGGCGCTGCTCACGAGACGAATGAGGATGGTGTTCGACTTGGCCATGGGTCCACTGCTCCGGGGCCCGCGGGCGAAGCCGCCCCGGGCGCGAGGGGCCGCAACCTAGCGATCGACGCGGCCGCGTCAAGGGAAACGCGGCCGGGACCCGCGCAATCCGCGCCGCCAGCCGCCCTGCCGATCACACCGCGCGCCACCCCCGCCCACGCGGCGCGATCGCGCCCGACCGTCAGGCGCCGCCGGCGCATCCGTGCCCGCCATACAGGCACCGATGCCGCCCGCCCCTCGGCTGGAGGCCGGCCGGGACCGCCGGCGCCGGCCGCCGGACACCGCCGGGATGGCCGGCGCGATGCGGTGGACGGCCCCTGGGCGGCATCCCCGCGGCCCCCGGCGCCGGACAACGCCTCATCGCGCCAAGGCCGCCGCCAGCGCCGGCTGGTCCAGCGCCAGCGCCCGCGCCACCGCCACATCCCCCTCCCGCGCATCGCCCGCCGGGCACAGGGCGCGGATCGCCTCCGCCTCGGCCATCGGCACGGGGTGGCGCAGCGCCCGCTGGCGGGCCTGCGCCGGGCCCATCGGCCGCGCGCCGGCGCGCAGCGCCGCCAGGTTGCGCGCCGCCGCCTCCGCCCCGCCCGCCGTGCACAGGCCGGGCAGCACGCCCACCCCCTGCAACGGCCAGCCGGCCGGCATCACCAGCCGCGACCAGGACATCAGCAATTCCCCGCCATCGGGCAGCGGCACCACCAGCTGCACCAGCCCCTTGCCGGTGGTGCCGGTGCCCAGCACCGCGGCGCGACCGCGATCGCCCAGGCTCGCCGCCAGGATCTCGGCCGATGACGCGGTGCGCCCATCCACCAGCACCACCAGCGGCAGCCCCTCGGCCATGTCGGGCCGGCCGGTGGCATAGATGCGGCTGGCCTCGGGGTGGCGGCCGATGGTGCGGAACGCCTCGCCATCGCCCAGGAACACGTCGGCCACCGCCGCCGCCTGGGCCAGCAGCCCGCCGCGATTGCCCCGCAGGTCCAGCAGGATGGCGCGCAGCGGGCGTTCCGCCGTGGCGGTCAGCACCGCGGCCGAGACCTGGCGCTCGGTCTGCGCCGTGAAGGACGGGATCCGCAGCACCAGCACATCGTCGATCCGCTCGCTCGCGACAGGGCTGCCGATCGGCAGGCTGCGGGTGACCGCCACCGTGCGCCGGCGGCGGCGCTCGCCCTCGACCAGCAGGGTCACGGTGGTGCCGGCGGGGCCTTCCAGCAGCCCGGCCGCCACGCCCGCATCGCGGCGGCGCAGCACGATGCCGTCGATCGCCAGCACGCGCTCGCCCAGGCTCAGCCCGGCCGCCGCGGCGGGGCCATCCGGGTTGAGCGCCACGATCACCGCGCCGGCGCCCGGGCGCGAGGGTGCCAGGCGCAGGCCCAGCCCCGCCTCGCCGATGCGCCGCTCGCGCGCCGCCTGGGCTTCCTCGGGCGTCACGTAGCGGCTGAACGGGTCGAGGTGGACGAAGACCGCCTCGAAGCTCGCGGCGATCAGCCGCGGCGCGCCGGCGCTGCGCAGCGCCGGCGATGCCGCCCAGGCGGCCTGCTGGAACAGCGTGAGGGCATCGGCCGCCGCGCCGCCGGTCGCCGCCGGGCCTTCATTGACCGAGGCGACGGGCACCGGGCGCGCCAGCAGGCGGCGCTCGCCGGCGAACAGCGTCACCTCGCGCGGCGTGCGCACCGCGCGCAGCGTCGGGTCGATCTGCACCAGCCCGGCCAGGCCCCAGGCCAGCAGGTCGGCGGGCGTGGCGGCCTCCAGGTGGCGCTCCAGGATGGCGGCGAAGCCGGCACCGAGCACCAGGCGCATCTCGTCGCGCGGATAGGGTGCATTGCGGACGGCCTCCTGCGCCACCACCACGCCCGGCAGCAGCAGCAGCAGCACGGCCAGCATGAGCACACGGGCGGAATGCCCGGCGGCCGGCCGCGGCGCTGGCGCGCCGGCGCGCAGGCCGCGTGCCGGGCCGGCGTCCAGGCCCCGGTCGGCCAAGCCGGCGCCGGCCCGCGCGCGTACCGGGCCCACTGTTGCGGCAGGCTGGCGTGGCGGGGCGGGGGCGGGCCTGTCGCGGTCGCCGGACGTCGCCGGCCGGCGCGATCTGGAAGGGGGCGTCAGCGCCGCGCCTGCGGGCGCCCCTTGCCGGCCGGCCGCTTGCGCCCGCTGCCGGGGATGCCCTGCAGGATGTGGAACACCATGCCGCCGGTGCGCGGCGTCGCCTCGGCGAGTCGCGCCTCCACCGCCTGTCCCAGCGCGAAGGTCAGTCGCGTCCTGCGACCGGCCAGCGTCTGCGTGGCCTCGTCCAAGTCCCATCGATCGTCCGGCAGGGATCCGAGCGGGACAATTCCGCTCGCTCCGTTGGCCTCCAGGGTGACGAACAGGCCGAAGCGAGTCACGCCGGAAATGCGTGCGTCGAACGACTCTCCGACACGCCCGGCCATGAAGGCCGCCAGGTAGCGGTCCACCGCGTCGCGCTCGGCCGCGGCGGCGCGGCGCTCGGTGCTGGTGATGTGCTCGGCGGTGTCGGGGAAGCGCGCCGCCTCGCTCTCCTGCATCCCGTCGGGCCCAAGCTTCAACCCGCGGATCAGCGCGCGATGCACCAGCAGGTCGGCATAGCGGCGGATCGGGCTTGTGAAATGCGCGTAGCGCGGCAGCGCCAGGCCGAAATGGCCGAGGTTGTCGGGCGCATAGGCGGCCTGCGACTGGCCGCGCAGCACGGCCTCGTTGACCAGGCGTTCCTGCGGGTTGCCGCGCACCTTCTCCAGCACCCGGGCGAAGTCGCGCGGGTGCAGGCGGTCGGATGGCGGCAGCGTGATGTCGAAGGTGGCCAGGAACTGCCGCAGCCCCTCCAGCTTCTGGTCGGACGGCCGGTCGTGCACGCGGTACATGCAGGGCTGGGACAGGCGTTCCAGCTCCTCGGCCGCGCAGACATTGGCGGCGACCATGAATTCCTCGATCAGCCGGTGCGAATCGAGGCGCGCGCGGGGCGCGACCTCGGCGACGCGGCCGTGGCTGTCGAGCACCACCTTGCGTTCCGGCACATCGAGGTCGAGCGTGCCGCGCGCGATGCGCGCGCCCAGCAGCGCGCGGAAGGCGCCATACAGGCGCCCGACATGGCCCTCGGGCAGCGTATCGGCCGGCGAGGGCGCGGCGGGGGCGGCGCCGGGTGCCGGCGCATCGGCGGCCGCCTGCACCTGTTCATAGGTCAGCCGCGCGACCGACCGCATGATGCCGCGCCCGAAGGCGTGCGACTGCTTGCGGCCCTGCGCGTCGAAGCGCATCTCGACGAACAGGCAGCCGCGGTCCTCATGCGGGCGCAGCGAGCACCAGCCGTTCGACAGCGCCTCGGGCAGCATGGGCACGACGCGGTCGGGGAAATAGACCGAATTGCCGCGCGCCCAGGCCTCGCGGTCCAGCGGCGAATTGGGCGTGACGTAATGCGCGACATCCGCGATGGCCACCAGGATGCGCCAGCCGTCCCCATCGGGTTCGGCGAAGACCGCGTCGTCGAAGTCGCGCGCGTCCTCGCCGTCGATGGTGACCAGCGGGATGTCGCGCAGGTCCGTGCGGTGCTGCGCGCTGACGCCGACGGCGCGTTCGGCCTGCTGCACCGCCTCGGCCGGGAACACGTCAGGGATGCCATGGGCGTGGATGCAGACCAGCGAGACCGACCGCGGCTCGCCCATGACACCCAGGCGTTCGACGATGCGCGCCGGCTTGGCGCCGAAATGCCGGGTCGAGGGCAGCGGTTCCGCCAGCACGATCTCGCCGGGCCTGGCACCGCCTTCCTCGCCGCGCGGCACTTCCCAGGTGCCTTTCTGGCGGCGGTCGGTCGGGATGATGCGGCCTTCCTCGAACACCCCCAGGATGCGCGCGGGCGGCGCGCCGGCGATCCGCTTGAAGGTGCGCCCTTCATACTTGCCCGGCCCGATCGGCCTGAGCCGCGCGAGCACCCTTTCGCCGGCCGTGAGCGCCCGTTGCCCGCGCGGTTCGGCGTGCATGTAGATGATCGGCGGGCGGCCTTCGCCCTGCCATTGCAGCGGCCGCGCGATGGGGTCGCCATCGGGGTCGGTGCCGGTGATCTCGACCGGCGCGATCTCGGGCAGGTTGCCCGGCGCGATGATGGCGCGCTTGCCCGCCTGGGTGGCGCCGCCCTCGGCCGAGAGCTCACGCATCAGGGCGCGCAGCTCCTGCCGCTGGTCCGGCCACAGGCCGAAATGGCGTGCGATGTCGGACTTGCCGACGCGGCCGCGCGCCTGGGCCAGGAAGGCGCGCAGCTCGGCCTTGGTGGGCAGGGGCGGGGGTTCGGCCGGGCGCGCGGCGGCGCGGCGGCGGGCGGCGGCGGCGGGGCGTGCGACGGCGCGCGGTTCGGCGG
>NZ_CAKKLX010000030.1 GCF_918698155.1 Roseomonas sp. CECT 9278 | reverse complement strand
TTGGGTATAAAGGACAGCCCGCGGTGCCCGCCACGGCGCCGACCGCCCTGCCCCTGCGCGCGCGCCCGGAGGCGACCGCGGTGACCATCGCGACCGTGCCGGCCGGCCGGCCCGTGCTGCTGCGCCCGGCGCGCGACCCGGATTTCGTGGCGGTGGAAGCGGCCGGCGGCGCGCGGCTGGGCTACGTGCCCGCGGCGAGCTTTCCGGCCGCGCCGGTCGCGCGCGCCACGGCGCCGCCGCCACCGAATGCGCCGCTGCGCGTGCTGGCCGCGAGCAACGTGGTGCGCCGCGACAATTTCCGCGAGACGGTGGGCGACATGTCCCGTGCCGCGGCGGGCCAGGGCTTCGAGCCGGGGATCTGACCGCCCCGGCCGCTGCGTGTCAGACCGGCTGGGCCATGGCCCGCATGAAGCTCTCGCGGAAGCGGATCGGGTCGCGGTCGGTCTGGGTGCGGCCGGGTTCGCTGTCGGTCTTCACGCCGATCAGGTGCGGGCCGTCGGTGGACAGCGCGCGCGCCACCAGCGCGTCGAATTCGGCCTCATCCGCCGCCCAGGCGGCATTGGCGATGCCCGAGGCACGGGCGATCGCCACCATGTCGGTGCGCGCCGCGGCCGATGGCGTGCCCTGCCCGCCGGTGATCTGGTAGATCCCGTTGTCCCACAGGATCACCGCCAGGTTCTTCACCCCCTGCGCCGCCACGGTGGACAGGCAGCCGAGCTGCATCAGCAGCGACCCGTCGCCCTCCAGCGCAAACACGCGCCGTGCCGGCTGCGCGAGTGCCACGCCCATCGCGATCGGCACCGCCAGGCCCATGCTGCCCAGCATGTAGAAATTCTCCGGCCGCGACTTGTCCGCCGCCCAGAGATCCCAGTTGGAATTGCCGATGCCGCCGACCACGGCCTCGCGCTGCGTCAGCCCGGCCACCAGGCGCTTGGTCAACGCGGCGCGGTTCATCACATGAAGGTTGTCGGTGGTGTCGGTCATGACCGCTTCCCCGTCAGCAGCGGCGAGAGGATGAGGCAGGCCGGCCAGCGCGTGGCGAAGGCCTGGCGGATGGTGCGGTCGGCCACGAAGGCGGCCTCGTCCAGGCGCGACATGGTGTGGTGCTCGATGCCCATGCTGTCGAGGATGGGGCGCATGGTGCGGCACACGATCGCCTGGCCGGGGTTGAATTCCCCCATCGTGCCGCGTTCGGACACCACCATCACGACCGGCACCTGGAACGCGACCGGCAGGGAAGCCAGCGCATTGGGCAGGGTCGCGAAGCCCGAGGTCTGCATCAGCACCGCCGCGCGCGTGCCGGCCATGATCGCGCCGGTGGCGATGCCGATCGCCTCCTCCTCCCGCGCGCAGGGGAAGGCGGTGAAGTACGGGTCGGCGTGGATGCCCTCGATCAGCGGGCGCAGCACGTTGTCGGGCACGTAGGGCACGAGCCGGACCTGGTTGTCCTTCATGGCCTGGCGGAGCGTGGCGTGCCAGGTCGTTGGCGCCTCCAGCGGTGTCGTCGCAGTCATCCTGGCGTGTTCTCCCGCGCATATCGTCCCGGCGTCGCGTGCCGGCGCCGCGTGGCACGGCGGCCGGGGGCCGGAGCACGACGCCACGCAGCGACGGGGTATCGCATCGCGCGCGCACGCCGCCAAGCCGGGGGGCGCCCGGCGGACAGGGCACCAGGCCCTTGCCTTCCCGACCCACCACGCCGCACATCACGCCGATGGACAGCCCGCCCCGCCTGCTGGTCGATGCCGATGCCTGCCCGGTGCGCGAGGAGGCGATCCGCGTCGCCGCGCGGCTGGGGCTGGGGCTTGTCCTGGTGACCAACGGCGCCCGCCCGGTCCGCCCGCCCGGCCTGCCGGGGATGCGCCTGGTGGTGGTGGCGGAAGGCGCGGACAAGGCCGATGACTGGATCGCCGAGGAAGCACGGCCGGTCGACATCTGCCTCACGGCCGATATCCCGCTGGCGGCGCGCTGCCTGGCGAAGGGTGCGCTGGCGCTGTCCTTCAAGGGGCGGCCCTGGACCACGGACAATATCGGGTCGGCGCTGGCGGGGCGGGAGGTGGCGCGCCACCTGCGCGAGATCGGCGCGATGGGCGGCGGGCCGGCGCCGATGGATGGCGCGGACAAGTCGCGCTTCCTGAATGCGCTGGACACCATGTGCCAGGCGGCGCTGCGCCGCGCACGCGGGCAGGCGTAGGTCAACGGGTTCGGCGGCGGTTCGGTGCTGGATCGGTCGCCCGGCGGGCGATGACGGGGCCGATATTGCGGCCGCGTGCCGCGCCTGGGGCGCGGGGGGAAGGCCGGCGCGGCTCCCGGGCGGATACCCGGGAGCCGCGACCGCGTCAGATGAAGATGAAGTCGGTTTCCTTCAGGTCGGCGGCGACGATCCCGTCCATCGTGATGAGCAGGTTCGCCGTGCCATTCCCGTCGGTGTCGACCTGCAGGACGCTCCCATCCATGCGGGCCTGGCTGCCGTCGCCCGACTGGAAGGTATCGGCGCCACGGTAGGTGAAGTCGCCGATCAGGCCGGTGAAGATGAACCGGTCGACCCCGACATCCCAGTCGAGGATGCGGTCGTTGCCATCCGCGGAGGCGAAGATGAACACGTCCGCGCCATCGCCGCCGCCCAGCGTGTCGTTGCCGACCCCGCCGCGGAGCTGGTCGTTGCCGCTGCCGGCGATCATCAGGTCGGCGCCCGCATTGCCGCGCAGCACCATCGAGCCGGTGTCGAGGCTGCCATCGATGGTGTCGGCCAGGTTGCCGCCCACCACCAGCTCGATCCCGGAGACGACCACGCTGTTCGCGGCGGTTGCCGAGAGCGTCAGGCGGTCATTGCCGGCGCCCAGGCTGATCTCCGTGCCGAGGGTGGCCGCGGCGGTCAGCGTCAGGATGTCGTTGCCGGTCCCGCCGTTGACGTCCTCGACATTGGCCACGCTGAAGCGGTTGCCGCCATCCGCGAGGTTCAGCACGTCAAGGCTGGCGCCGAGGTCGACCAGGCCGGCGGTCTTCGACGCGCTCAGCGTGATGGTGTCGACGTCGCCCGACCCGGTCACCGTCTCGATGTCGCCACCGAGGGTCAGGGTGCGACCCACCGACAGGATGACCTGGTCGGCGCCCGCGCCCAGCGTGATCGAGTTGGTCGCGGCGTCGGTGATGGTGATGACGTCGTTGCCGCCACCGCCGGTCACCGTCTCGACCCCCGCGACGCTCAGCGTCGTGTTGCCGGTGGCCGCCAGCGTCAGCTTGTCGTTGACGCCGCCGCCGAGGTTCACCACGCCCGAGGCCTGCGCCGCGCCGAGGGTGATCACGTCGGCGGCGCTGCCGCCCGTGATCACCTCGACGTTGCTGACCGTCAGCGTGTTGGGGCCGTTGAACAGCGTCAGCGCATCGGCGCCGCCGCCGAGGTTGATCTGGCCCTGGCCCTGCGCCGCACCGAGGGTGACGCTGTCCGCCCCGGTCCCGCCGGTGATGGTCTCGACACCGATCGCGGTCAGCGAATTGGTGCCGTTGAACAGCGTGAGCGTGTCGAGCCCCGCCCCGAGGGCGACGCGCGCACCGGTCACCGCCGCGCCGAGGGTGATCTTCTCGACGCCGCCGGCGCCGCTGATCGTCTCGACATTCAGCACCGTCAGGGTATTGGCCGCCCCGATCAGGGACAGCGCATCGTTGCCGGCGCCCAGGTCGACGCGGCCGGTGGCCTGCGCCGCCGTGAAGGAGACCGTGTCGTCGCCGGTGCCGCCGGTGACGGTCTCGACGCTGCTGAGGCTGACCGTATTGCCGCCATCCGCGAGGACCACGCGGTCCGAGCCGAGGCCCAGATTCGCCACGGCGCCGCTGACGGTCTCGCCGAAGGTCAGGACGTCGTTGAAGCCGCTGCCGACGACGGTCTCGACGCCGGTGACGGTCACGGTCGTCGTCGCGGTCAGCGTGACGGTGTCGTCGCCGCCGTCACCGCCCACGACCGACTCGACGCCGCTGATGCGGGCGTTGTTGGCGCCGCCATTGGCGAGGATGAGCGTGTCGGTGCCCAGGCCCAGCTGGTAGTTGCCGGTGGTGGTCACCTGCGTGACCGTCACGGTGTCGGCGGCGGAGCCGCTGCCCTGCACGGTCTCGACATCGGCGCCGACGGTCAGCGCGTTCGGGCCGGTCGCCGCGAGGATGACCTTGTCGTTGCCCGCGCCGAGCGCGAGCACGTTGGCGTTGGTGGCGGCGTCGCGGAAGGTCACCTGGTCGTTGCCGGTGCCGGCGCCGTTCACCGTCTCGACCCCGCGGATGAAGACCGTGTTGTTGCCGCTGGAGTGCAGCGTGAGCGTGTCCGAGCCGTCGTCGAGCAGCGCGTTCACGCTGCTCGCCGCGGCGGCCAGCGTGATGTTGTCGTTGCCGGTGCCGCTGCCCTGGATCGTCTCGGTGTTGCTGAAGCTGCCGGTGTTGTTGACGTTCGCGAGCACGACCCGGTCGGCGCCGCTGCTCATGTTGATGACGGTCGAACCGATCGCGTCGGTGTAGGTCACGCTGTCGTTGCCGAAGCTGCCGGCCAGATTCTCGACGCCGGTGACGGTCAGCACGTGCGCGCCGGTGGTCTGCAGCACCAGGCTGTCGGTGCCGCCGCCGAGGTTGACGATCGTGCCGGCGGAGATGCTGGTCAGGCTGATGGTGTCGCCGCCCGAACCGCCGAGGATCGTCTCGGCGTTCGCGATGAAGGCGCTGTTGCCCGCGTTGCTGAACTGGATGCGGTCATTGCCGCTCGACATGTCGATGATCGTGCCGGTCAGCTGGCCGCTGAACGTGACGGTATCGTTGCCCCCCGACACGGTATCGGTGGTGGCGGACCCGACCACGGTGTCCAGGCCGTTCAAGGCGCCGGCGACCGTGACGGCGCCGCTTACCGGAATGAAAGCCATCGAAATTCCTCCTACGTCCCCTGACTGTGAGACGATGAATAGAATGTTAGTGAGCGGCTTTCAACGTCAAAATAAAAAAACAATTAAGATTTTTTGTCTCAATTCACGCTACAGAGGGTGTCCCGCAGCGTGCGAAAGCCGCCGTCACCAGGCCGATAATGCGCTGAATCCAAAGAAATTTCGGGCATGATCGCGACGGCGTCGGGACGCGCCACGCGAAACGCCGCCCGCAAGGCGACGGTGTAACAAGGTTGTGCGCACAGCCGCCGGCCGATCTGCGCGCCTGGTGGCGACGCCCATCGCGCGTCGCGCCGCCATCGCCCGGGAGGCACCCCGGCGCGGTGTCGGCCTGGACCATGGTCCGGTCGTGGTGGCTCTCGGCGCGCGCCGCACGCCATTGTTTTCGCGAGCGTCCTTGTCCGTCCAGCCGATTCCGGCTGAACGGATGATGCGCTACCGACGCGCGGCCGCGGCCCCCTCGGCGACCTGCATCCCGTCATCCGAGCACGCCGTGCGCGTCAGCCAGGGCCAGGGATCGACCGGCCGGCCGAAGCGGCGCAGTTCGACATGCAGATGCGCCCCGGTGGTGCGCCCGGTCCGCCCGACCGCGCCGATCAACTGGCCCGGCAGCACCTGGGCGCCGACCCGCACATCGCCGGCGACCCGCGACAGATGCGCGTAGCGCCCGACGCTGCCGTCGCGATGCTCGATGTCGATGATGGTGCCATAGGCGTACCAGCGCCCGGTGAAGACCACCGTGCCGCCGGCGGCCGCGCGCACCGGCGCCCCATGCGGCGCGCGCAGGTCCACCCCGGGATGGAAGCCACGCCCACGATACCCGAAGCCCGAGGAGTATTCCCCCGCCACCGGCATGCCGACCGGGCAGGGCGCCGCGACCACCGCGCCCGGCAGCAGCGCGGCCGCCAGGGCAAGGCCGGCGATCGCGCGCGGCATGGCGGTCCTGCGCGTCATCGGGCGCGTCTGGCGCATGCGGGAAGTCTCCGTTCTGGTGTCGTGAAGCCTCGGCCCCCGAAGGAACCGGGGGCCGCCCTGGCGCCTGCATTGGCGGGGCGGGCACGACCCGTCAAGGTGCGAACGGTTGAACGACGATATGAATATGCAACCGTAACGGGAGGCGCGGCTAGGGGCGGTGCCGCGCGCGCCAGTCCCAGGGCGCGTCGAACCGGCCGTCCCACAGGCCGCGCCGGGCCTCGCGCGCCGCCGCTTCCTGCGCGACGTAGTCGGTCGCGTAGCGGGTGAAGGCCAGCGCCCAGCCCTGCCGCACGAGTTCGGCACCGATGTCGCGGCCCTGCTCGTCGTGGCAGCGCACGATTCGGCGGCGGTACTGGTCGGTGTCGAGCTGCCGGCAGGCGACCACGCCACGCCCCACGACGCCCGCCATGGCGGCGCGCGCCGCCTCGCCGCAGGGATAGCGGCCACGCGGGCCGTCGCAGATCTGCGCCATCTCGGGGGCATCGATGCCGTGGATGCGCAGGCGTTCGCCGCCCATCGACAGCGTGTCCCCATCCACCACGCCGACCCGCGCGGTGAACTGCGCCGCCGGCGCCGGTGCTCCCTCCGGGATGCCGTAGGTGACGCGCGGCAAGGGTGTGACCGGGAGGATCAGCCCGGCCTGCCAGCCGATCGCCACGGCACAGCCCGCCAAAGCCAGCGCCGCCGGCCAGCGCAGCCACCACGGCAGGCGCAGCCGCACACGCAGGCGCTGCAACGCCGTTCGGCGATCACCGGCATTCAGGGCATCGCGGAGGTCGGGCGGCTGCCGGCGGCGGTGGAAGATCACGCGGCCCCCGGGGCTTCGGATGGTAGCGGCGAGCGGACTTGAACCGCTGACCCCGGCATTATGAGTGCCGTGCTCTAACCAGCTGAGCTACGCCGCCATCCACGCGAGGGCCGCGAGTTAGGCCGCGTGCCGCGCGCTGTCAACCGATCCCCGCGCACGCAGGAATCCACCGCCCAGCACGCGGTCGCCATCATACAGCACGCAGGCCTGGCCGGGTGCCACGATTCCCGGCGCGTCCAGCACCAGTCGCGCGAGGCCCGTCGCCGCATCCCAGGTCACGGTCGCGGCGCGCGGCACCTCCCGCGCACGCAGCTTGGCCGTGCAGCGCAGCGGCGCCGCGGGCGGGTCGATCAGCCAGTTCATCTCGCCGGCCACCGCCTGGTCGGTCTCCAGCGCCGCGCGCGGGGCCACGATGATGCGCCGGCGCGGCGCGTCCACGCCGGCCACATACAGCCGGTCCGCGCCATCCCAGGACGCAGGGCCCAGGCCCCTGCCCTGCCCCACCGTGTAGCGCGCGATGCCGTCATGCGCGCCGACGACGCGACCATCGGCGGTCGCGATTTCACCCGGCGCCAGCGCATCCGGGCGCAGCTTGCCGACCAGCGCATCGTAGCGGCCCTCGGGCACGAAGCAGATGTCCTGGCTGTCGGGCTTGTCGGCCACCGCCAGGCCGAAGCGCGCGGCCAGCGCGCGCACCGCGGCCTTGTCGGGCATGTCGCCCAGCGGAAAGCGCGCCAGGGCCAGTTGGTCGCGCGTGGTGGCGGCCAGGAAGTAGGACTGGTCGCGCGCGGGGTCCGCCGCGCGATGCAGTTCCGCGCCGTCCGGCCCGTCCAGGCGGCGCGCATAATGGCCGGTGGCCAGCGCCTCGCAGCCCAGGTCGCGGGCCAGCGCCACCAGGTCGCGGAACTTCACGGTCTGGTTGCAGCGGATGCAGGGGATCGGCGTCTCGCCGCGCGCGTAGCTGTCGGCGAAGTCGCCGATCACCTCGCGCGCAAAGACCTTCTCGCGGTCCAGCACGTAGTGCGCGATGCCGAGGCGGTCGGCGACGGCGCGCGCATCATGGATGTCCTGCCCCGCGCAGCAGGCCCCCTTCTTCTGCACCGCGGCGCCGTGGTCATACAGCTGGAGCGTGGCGCCGACGACCTCGTGGCCCTGCTCGGCCAGCAGGGCGGCGACGACGGAGGAATCGACGCCGCCCGACATCGCGACCAGGACCCGCATGGCGCGCGCGCCCTATGCGCTGCGACCGGCCGGACGCAGGCCGCCCGCCGCATCCAGCCCCTGCTGCCAGAACCGCTGCTCAAGCCGCGCGGCCTCGGCGAAATCCGCCGCCAGCTTGGCGAAGCGCGCCTCCCCGCCATGGCTCACGCCCAGCGCGTCGATCCGCGCCGCGGCGGCGCGCGCCATGGCCTGGTAGTCGTCGGCGGCATAGGTATTGATCCAGGACTGGTAGATGTTCCCCGCCACCTGGCGCGCCGGGTCGGCCAGGATGCGCAGCGCGACCTCCCCATAGCCGACCGTGCAGGGCACCAGCGCGATCTCCAGGTCCAGGATGTCGCCATGCAGCCCGCGATCCAGCACCCAGCGCGTGTAGGAAACCGTCTCCGCGCTCTCGGGCGTGGCGAGCACATCGGCTTCCGACAGCCCCCATTCGGCGCAGTACTTCAGGTGCAGCTTGGTCTCATCCAGGATGGCCAGCACCGCGGCGGCCTTGTCGCGCATGGCGGCGACGCTCTCGCCCTTGACCACCGCCAGCGCCTTGGCGCGGGCGAAGTGGATCAGGAACAGGTAGTCCTGCACCAGATAAGTCTGGAAGGCCGGCAGCGGCAGCGACCCCGCCGACAGCGCCTGCACGAAGGGGTGCCACGTGTAGCCCGCCCAGTCGCCCGCCGCGGCGGCGCGCAGCCGGCGGAACAGCCCGCCCTCGGCGCCGAAATCGGTGTCCCAGCGCGGCGCGGCCATGGTCTCAGCCGCCGGCGTTGCGGCTGCCGGCCGGCAGCTTCACCGTCAGGCCGTCCAGCGCATCGGTCATGATCAGCTGGCAGCCCAGGCGCGAGGTCTCCTGCAGGTCGAAGGCCAGGTCGAGCATGTCCTCCTCGTCCTCGGTCGGCTTGGTCAGCTTCGCGAACCAGGTGGCGTCGACGATGACATGGCAGGTCGAGCAGGCGAGCGAGCCCTCGCAGGCGCCCTCGATGTCGACGCCATGGCGATGCGCGATCTCGAGCACGGACAGGCCGAGCGGCGCATCCACTTCCTTGCGCGTCCCGTCGCGCTGGATGAAGACCATCTTCGGCATTGCTACTCCGCCGCCCTGGTTGTTCCGGAAACCGCGCGGGACCATGCCTGTGCCAGCATGGCGGCAGCGCGGTCCACGTCGGCGGGCGAGGTAAAGCGTCCGATGCCGATCCGCAAGGTGGCGCGCGCCCGCGCCTCATCCAGCCCGATGGCGCGCAGCACGTAGGAGGGCTCGACCTCGGCCGAGGAACAGGCCGAACCGGTGGACACGCACAGCCCCGGCGCCGCCGCCATGATGTCCTGCGCCGACACCCCGCCGGGGAAGGCGAGACTGGCATTGCCGGCCACGCGCGGGGCGCCCGGCGCGTTGATCTCGATGCCCGGCACGGCGGCTGCCAGCGCGGCCAGGAAGCGGTCGCGCTGGCCGGCGATGCGCCCGGCATCGAGCATCCCTTCGCCGGCGGCGATCCGCGCCGCCTCGCCGAAGCCCACCACCAGCGGCGCGGGGAGCGTGCCGGACCGCAGCCCGCGTTCCTGCCCGCCGCCCGAGAGCAGCGGCGCGATCCGCACCCGCGGCCGGCGCCGCACATAGAGCGCACCGATGCCCTTGGGTCCGTAGATCTTGTGCGCCGACAGGGAGAGCAGGTCGGCCTGGATCGCGGCCACGTCCAGCGGGATGCGCCCGGCCGCCTGGGCGGCATCGGTATGGAACAGCGCGCCGGCGGCCTTCGCGATGGCGCCGATCGCGGCCAGGTCCTGGATCACGCCGGTCTCGTTGTTCACTGCCATGACGCAGACCAGCAGCGTGCGGTCATCGACCGCGGCGCGCAGCGTGTCGGGGTCGACCAGGCCGTTGGAGTCGACCGGCAGGATGACCGGCTCGAAGCCTTCGTCCTTCAGCGCCTTCGCGGATTCCAGGACGCATTTGTGCTCGGTCGCGAGGGTGACGATGCGGCGGCGGTCGGATCCGCTGGCGGCGGCGAAGCGGGCGGCGCCCTTGATGGCGAGGTTGTTCGCCTCGGTCGCGCCGGAGGTCAGCACGATCTCGCGCGGCTCGGCGCCGATCAGGCCGGCGATGTGGGCGCGGGCTTCCTCGACTGCTTCCTCGGCGGCGCGGCCCAGCGCGTGCTCGACCGAGCCGGGATTGGCGAAATTCTCCTCCCACCAGGGCCGCATGGCGGCGAGGACGCGCGGGTCGACCGGCGTGGTGGCGTGGTTGTCCAGGTAGATCGGGCGGTTGGGCGGCGCGGTCATGCAGGAAAGATGGTCCATGAACCCCTGCGGCGGGAGCGCAGCGGGTCGTTGGTCTGTCCCCCGGGAAATGCAGGGCTGGACAGGGTGTGGGTGTCCGCGCGCGCAGCGCAAGCGCCGGATGGCGCGGCGGCGGCGCCCGGCGCGTGCCCAGGTCGGCCGGCGCGGACCGGCGCCCCGATGCCCCCGCCGGGGCGCCCGGTCAGGCGATGATGTCGGGCACCAGGCGCCCTTCCAGCCAGGCGACCTCGTCCTTCAGCTTCAGCTTGCGTTTCTTCAGCCGCTGCAGCTGCAACTGGTCCACGGCCGACCCATCGAGGCGCGCGATGACGGTGTCGAGGTCGCGGTGCTCGCTGCGCAGTTCGTGCAGGCGGCGCAGCATGGCGTCACGGTCGGCGATCATGGCCGTCGGCCCCGAGGCAAGTGTGGTGGAAACGAAGTTGTGGGATGCATTCGTTCAGGCATCGCCCCTATCATGCCATGGCCGGGGCGCGACAGCCATTCCCGGTCGTCGCACCCGCGGTTTTCCGGGGGCCGGGACACCGGCCCCGAACCCTGGCCTCGGCCCTCAGGGCCGCGGCCCCAGTGCGGATAGGACGCGCCATTCATGCCGCTTGATGCCCGGATCGCTTCCCTCGAGGACCGCCACGCCGCCCTTGAGCGCCGAATCCTGGACGAAGACCGCCGGCCGCAGCCCGATGGGCTGGAACTGGCCAAGCTGAAGCGGGAAAAACTGAAGCTCAAGGAGGAGATGGAGCGCCTGCGGGCCGCCACGCGGCACTGACCGGCGCCGGCGCGCGGCACGCCGGCAACCCCGATGGGCGGCCGGCGGGCCTGGCGCGCCGCCGAGGTTCGGATCGCGCCATCCGAGGCGCGGCACCGGCGCTGCGCCCGCGCCATGCCGCCGCTGCAACCCATCGGGCGCCGCGGGCGACACGTCAGCATGCGGCCGCCGGACGCTTGGGCGGGCCGGCGCAGCGATCGTCGTGACTTCGCTCAGGCCGCGTCGTCGGCCGGCAGCGGTTCGGCCGGCGCCACGCCGCCGATCGCCGCCACCACCGCATTCAGGTCCCCCTGGCTGCACAGGCCCAGGATCACCGGGTCGCGCGGCTTGATGTTCGCGCTGTTCCAGTGGGTCTTGTCGCGCACCTTGGCGATGGTGTCCTTGGTGGTGCCGAGCAGTTTGGCGATCACCGCATCGGGCAGCGTCGGGTAGTTGCGCATCAGGAAGGCGATGCCGTCCGGACGGTCGTTGCGCTTGGACACCGGCGTGTAGCGGCCGCCCTTGGCGCGCTGCTTGGGCAGCACGATGGTGCTCTCCTGCAGCACCAGGCGGGCATTCGTGTCGGCCTCGCACCGCGCGATCTCCTCGCGCGTGAGCTGCCCGGTGGCCACGGGGTCGAAGCCCACGATGCCCTGCGCCACCTCGCCATCCGCGATGGCCTGGATTTCCAGCGGGTGCATGCCGACGAAATCGGCGATCTGGTCGAAGGACAGGGACGTCTTGTCGATCAGCCACACGGCGGTGGCCTTCGGCATCAATGGCTGGGGCATGGGCGGACCTCGGGTGGCCGGGGCAGGAGCGAACCCCCGCGACAATGTGCGGCCCCCTATACTGACGCGGCAGGGCAGGGTCAAAGCCCTGATCGACAAGGAGGCGACATTATGACCGGCCCGGACCAGGACGAGTTGCCCCGCAAGCGCCAGGTGCTGGAGAAGCCGCGCTTCGACGGCTGGGATGTGGGCCAGCTGCGCGACTACATCGCGCAACTCCAGGCCGAGATCGCGCGCGCCGAGGCCGGGATCGCGGCGCGCGAGGATCACCGGGCGGCGGCGGAGGCGTTCTTCCGGAAAGGCTGACGCGCCGCGGGCGGATGTCGTCGCGCGCTCGGGTCCGCAAGGCCGCCCGGCCAGCCCGCGGGGGCATCCCGGCCCGCCGCCCGGCGAACATGTCGCGGGCGGAGAATGTCGCCCCGCGCCAGGCCGCGAATGCGCGCGGGCCGGCAAGCGGTCGGTGCGCGGCCCTTCAACGCGATACACCGCGGAGGCTCCACGCTGGGCCGATGCTGGCACGCCGATGGCGGTCGCGCGCGGCCCGGGCCGCCAGATGGCCGCGCGCCCGCCGGCGCGGGGCGGGCGCCCGCGGCCCTTGCGCATGACTGCCGCAGGCGCGATCTGGACCGGATGCCGGACATCGCCCCGCCCGCCCCGCCCCCCGAAGCCGGCATCCGCCCGGCCTTCGACAATTCCTACGCCCGCCTGCCCGATGCGCTGTTCGCCCGCCTGCCGCCCACCCCGGTCAGCGCGCCGCGGCTGCTGCGGCTGAACACGGGGCTGGCGGGCGAACTCGGGCTGGACGCTGCCTGGCTGGCCTCGCCGGCCGGCGTGGCGATGCTGGCGGGGAACCATGTGCCGGAGGGGGCGGAGCCGATCGCGCAGGCCTATTCCGGGCACCAGTTCGGCCATTTCTCGCCGAGCCTCGGCGATGGGCGCGCCATCCTGCTGGGCGAGGTGGTGACGCCCGCCGGGCTGCGCCGCGACATCCAGCTGAAGGGATCGGGGCCGACGCCGTTCTCGCGCCGCGGGGATGGGCGGGCGGCGCTCGGCCCGGTGCTGCGCGAATACATCGTCGCGGAGGCGATGGCGGCGCTGGGCATTCCCACCACGCGCGCGCTGGCGGCGGTGGCGACCGGCGAGCATGTGTTCCGCGAGGATGCGCTGCCCGGCGCGGTGCTGACGCGCATCGCCGCCAGCCACATCCGCGTCGGCACCTTCCAGTATTTCGCCGCACGGCGGGACATGGGGTCGCTACGTGCGCTGCTGGACCACGCCATCGCGCGGCACGACCCGGCGGCGGCCGATGCGGCGAACCCCGCGCTCGCCTTCTTCGCGGGCGTGGTGGCGCGGCAGGCCGCGCTGGTGGCGCGCTGGATGCTGGTCGGCTTCATCCATGGCGTGATGAACACCGATAACTGCGCCATCAGCGGCGAGACCATCGACTACGGCCCCTGCGCCTTCCTGGATGCGTATCACCCCGAGACCGTGTTCAGCTCGATCGACCACCAGGGCCGCTATGCCTATGCGAACCAGCCGGCGATCGCGCATTGGAACCTCGCACGGCTGGCCGAGGCGCTGCTGCCGTTGATCGGCGCGGACGAGGCCGTGGCGGTGGAGCAGGCGAAGGCGGTGCTGGCGGGGTTCTCGCCGGCCTTCGGCGCCGCCTGGAAGGCGGGGCTGCTGGCCAAGATCGGCCTCAGCGACGAAGCGCCGGGCGACGAGGCGCTGATCCAGGACCTGCTGGCGCGCATGGCGGAGAACGAGGCCGATTTCACCCTGGCCTTCCGCCGCCTGGCCGACGCGGCGCAGGGTGATGCGGCGGGGTTTCGCGCGCTGTTCGCCGACCCGGCGGCGGCGGATGCCTGGCTGGCCGGGTGGCAGGCGCGGATCGCGGCGGACGGGGTCTCGCCGGCGGTGCGCGCAGCGGCGATGCGCGCGGTGAACCCGGCCTTCATCCCGCGCAACCATCTGGTCGAGGAAGCCCTGGCGGCCGCCGTGCAGAACGACGACCTGGCACCCTTCGAGGCGCTGCTGGAGGTGCTGGCGCGCCCCTTCGAAGACCAGCCGGGGCGCGAACGCTTCGCCGCGCCGCCGCGGCCGGAACAGCGCGTGCGGGCGACCTTCTGCGGGACGTGAGGCGGGCGTTCAGGCGCGCAGGATCTTTGCCATCGCCTTGCCCTTCGCGAGCTCGTCCACCAGCTTGTCGAGGATGCGGACCTCGCGCGTCATGCGGTCCTCGATGGTCTCGACGCGCACGCCGCAGACCACGCCCGTCACGAGCTGCCGCGCGGGGTTCATGCGCGGCGCGCGGGCAAAGAAGGTGGCGAAGTCGGGTTCCGTCGCGAGGTCCGATTCCAGCGATGCCTGGCCATGGCCGGTGAGCCAGCGAATGATCTCATCGAGCTCCGCCCTGCTGCGGCCCTTGCGCTCGACCTTGGCGAGATAGAGCGGATAGACGCGCGCGAGGCTCATCGCGGCAAGCGGTTGTCTGGTCATGCGCCCCCCGGTGCTGACGGGCGCAGCGTCAGCCAGGGTCGCGCGCAGCACAAGCCCGCGCCGCCCACACGAACGCCGCGCGCTGGTCGCGCGCGGCGTTCGGTCTCAAGGCACCCCGCCCCGGGCAAGGGGCGAGCAGGGCGGCGTGCCGAGCGTCAGGCCGCCTGGGCTTGCGGCGCGGCCTCGCCGGTGATGGCGGGGCGGCTGCCCTGCACCTGGATGCGGCGGGGCTTCAGCGCCTCGGGCACCACGCGCTTCAGCGCCACGTGCAGCAGGCCGTTCGCCAGCTCGGCGCCCTGCACCACGATGTGGTCGGCGAGGACGAAGCGGCGCTCGAAGGCGCGACCGGCGATGCCGCGATGGAGGAAGCTGCGGCCATCCTCGGGCTGCGGCTGCGGCCGGCCGGCGATGGTCAGCGTGTTCTCCTGCGTGGTGATGTCGATGTCTGCCTCGGAGAAGCCGGCCACGGCCATGGTCAGGACGTAGCTTTCCTCACCGGTCTTCTCGATGTTGTAGGGCGGGTAGCCGTTGGCTTCCGGCAGCGCGCGCGCATTGTCCATCAGGCGGGCAAGCCGATCGAAGCCGATGGCGGTGCGGAACAGGGGAGAAAAATCGATCGCGTTCACGAGGAACCTCCTGCGGTAGCAAGGTCCGATGTTGCGGATCCGGTCTCGCGGGCCCCCAGACGGGCAGCCCTGCCGTTCCGCGCCGGCAGCCCCGGGGGGCGCCGCCGACGTGACATCAGGTGGGCGCCGCCCGGGATGCCTTCAAGGGCCGGCGCCGCGCATCGCGCACGGCCCCCTGCCATGGACGCGGTTTTCCTCCGCGGCCTAACCTGCCGGCCCGTTCGTCCAGGAAAGCGTTGCATGGCACCCAGGATTCTCATGATGGAGAGCCCGCTCTCCGACATCCCCACCGCGCGCGAGATCGCGCCGCCCGGCATGGAACTGGTGGTCGCCCCCTTCGGCTCCGACGCCTTCAAGGCCGCCCTGCCCGGCGCCGATTTCCTGGTGGGCTTCGGCAACAAGGCGGTCGATGCGGGCTTCTACGCCGGCGCGCCGAAGCTCAAGCTGTTCCAGCTGCTGTCCGCCGGCTACGACACCGTGGACATCGAGGCCGCGCGCGGTGCGGGCATCCCGGTCTGCAACAATGGCGGAGCCAATTCCACGGCGGTGTCCGAGCACGCCATCATGCTGATGATGGCGACCTGCCGCCGCCTGGTCTGGCAGCACGAGAGCGTGGTCAGCGGCCGCTGGCGCGGCAACAATCCCGGGTCGGTGAAGCTGTTCGAACTGCGCGACAAGGTGCTCGGCCTGGTCGGGCTGGGGGCGATCGGCAAGAAGGTGGCGCGCCTGGCGAACGCCTTCGGCATGCGGGTGCAGTACTACGACATCAAGCGCGTCTCGGAAGCCGAGGAGGACGCGCTGGATGTCCGCTTCCGGCTGCTGAACGAGATCCTGCGGAGCTCGGACATCGTCTCCCTGCATGTGCCGCTGACGCCGGCGTCGCGGCACATGATCGGCGCGCAGGCGCTGGCGATGATGAAGCCCACCGCCTACCTGGTGAACACCTGCCGCGGCCCGGTGGTCGACGAGCAGGCGCTGATCGCGGCGCTGGACGGCGGGGTGATCGCCGGCGCGGGGCTCGATGTGTTCGACCAGGAGCCGCCGCCGGCCGACAACCCGCTGTTCAAGATGCCGAACGTGGTGCTGACGCCGCACTATGCCGGCCCGACCTGGGACAACCAGCCGGCGCGCTTCCGCAATGCCTTCGACAATTGCCAGCGGGTGGCGCGTGGCGAGGCGCCGCTCTGGGTCATCCCTGAACTGCAGTAGCGCGGGGATTGCGGCGCGCGGCAGCCCGCGGGCGGGCAGGCAGCGCGCCGCCGCCACCACCAGGGGTGACGGTCGCCCGCCGGCCCGCGAGCAGCGGGAGGCGCCGGCGCTCCGGGTGGTAGGCAAGACAGCATCGCGCCACCCAGGCGGCATGGACCGACCTTCGCGCGCGGCCGGCGCCGCCCGGGGGGGGGGCACAGGCGCGGTGCCGGCCGCGCGGCGCCCGACGCGACCTTGGTGTTCCAGGGTCACGCCCATTATTGCGAATGATTCGCAATTGTTCTAGTGCTGCGCCCTGCGGTGCGTCTCCCCGCGGCGGCGCGGCGCGGGTCGCGCCCTGCCCCGGCCAGGCCGCCGCGACCACGATCGAAAGGCGGTGCGCGCATGGCGCGAGGATTGACGGCGATCGCCCTGGCGCTCGGCAGCGCCCTGCTGGTGCAGGGCTGCGCCACCCGGCAAGGCTTCGAGGCCCGCATGGGGCGCTATGTCGGCCAGCCGGAAGCCGACCTGGTGGCGTCGCTCGGCGTGCCCGTCCGCAGTTTCCAGGCCGGCAACCGCAGCTTCCTGCAATACGAACGCCGCATGGTCACGGCGGATGTGCTGCCGGGCTGGGGCTGGGGTGGCGGCGTCAGCGTGCAGACCTGGCAATGCGACACCACCTTCGAAATCGTCGAAGGACGGGTCGTGAGCTTCACCAGCCGCGGCAATGACTGCGTCGCCACGCCGCCGCGCTGACGCGCATCGCGATCAGGTGGAACCATCCGACCGGACAACAGATGTCCGTGAACACATGGGGCCGGGGTCGCGTCCCGGGTGGTGGTGGAGGAGCGCCAGAGCCCGGGCGCGCCGCAGCGCCCATGGCTTTCGGGAGCGTCTGTGCCTGATCGGTTGACCTCCTCCGTTCAGGTGAAGATGACCGCGACAACGATGCAAGCGTCGCAGGACGGCAGCGCGCGCCCCTCGCCGGCGGCGCCCAGCCATGGACCGCCGCCGATGCGCTCACGCCGCCTGGCGCCGCACACGTTCGCGCATCGACGCCCAGCCCGCGATGAACCGCGCGGCCGCATCCTCCGGCGCGTTCCAGGGCAACGAGACGCGAATGGTGCAGGCCGCGTCGGCCCCCAGCCCCATCGCCGCCAGCACATGCGACTCGGCGACCTTGCCCGAGGAACACGCCGCACCCGCCGAGACCCGGATGCCCGCGAGGTCGAGCGCGATCACCTGCGTCTCGGCCGGTATGCCCGGCAGGGTGATGGCGGAGGTATTGGCCAGGCGCGGTGCGGTCGCGCCGGGGAAGCGCGCCTCGGGCGCGAGGGCGGCGATCGCCGATTCGATGGCGTCGCGCTGCACCCCCAGGCGCGGATCGGGCTGCGCCGCGGCGGCCGCGGCGGCAAGGCCGGCGATGGCGGGCAGCGGCTCGGTCCCGCCGCGCCGGCCGCGTTCCTGCCCGCCGCCGGCGATCACCGCCACCGGGTCGCGCCCCGCGCGCAGCACCAGCGCCCCCGCCCCCTTCGGCCCGCCCATCTTGTGGCCGGAGATGGCCAGGCTGTCGGCATCGCCCAGCAGGGTCGGCACGCGGCCCGCCGCCTGCACCGCATCGACATGCAGCAGTGCGCCATGCGCGCGGCACAGGGCGGCGGCCTCGGCGATCGGGTGCAGCACGCCGGTCTCGTTGTTCGCCGCCATCAGGCAGACCAGGGCCGGGCCGCCCTGCGCGAGCGCCGCCGCCAGCGCCGACAGGTCGATCGTGCCATCGCCCAGCACCGGCAGCAGCGTGGCACCTGGCGCGGCGCGCAGGACGGCGGGGTGCTCGGTGGCGCCCGCCAGCACGCGGCGCCCGGCGGACAGGCCCTGGACGGCCAGCGCATTCGCCTCGGTGCCGCCGGCGGTGAAGACCACATCCTGCGGGCGCGCGCCGAAGCGCCGCGCCAGGGTGGCGCGGCAATCCTCCAGCAGGCGCCGCGCTGCGCGGCCTTCGGCATGGACCGAGGACGGATTGCCCGGCAGGTCGAGCGCGGCGAGCACCGCGGCGCGCGCCTCGGGCCGCAGGGGCTCGGTCGCATTGGCGTCGAGCGACAGGCTCACGGGCCGCCGCCCTGCGCCGCCTCCGGCCCGGCCGGGGCGCGGGCGCGGCCGATGATGCGCTGTCCGACCACGTCGGCCAGCGTGACCCCGCCCAGGAACAGCCGGATCTGGTCGCCGAGCTCGGCCCAGAGGTCGTGCGTCAGGCATCGTTCGCCGGCCAGGCAGCCCGGGCCGCCATCCTCGCAGCGGGTGGCGACGATGGGTTCGTCGGCGGCCGCGACCACCTCGGCGATGGCAATGCCGGCGGGCGGGCGGGCCAGCCGATAGCCACCCCCCGGCCCGCGGGCCGAGGCGACCAGGCCGGCGCGGCGCAGCCGGGCGAACAGCTGTTCGAGGTAGGCGACGGACAAGTGCTGGGCGGTGGCGATCTCGTGCAGGGTCACCGGGCGGCCGTCGACGCAGCCCTGGTTGTGGCATTCGCGCGCGGCAATCTCGACCATCGCCATCACGGCGTAGCGTCCGCGGGTGGACAAGCGCATGGCCTACTCCGCTCCCTTCGCAACCCTGACCGGCATGTCACACATGGGGGTCCTGTCGTGATTCTGTTATGAAAACCCGACCGGCCTCCGTATAGTGCCGGGGCTCCGGGACACGGGAACCTCCCCCGGGGCACCACGGAATGCTCTGCGCCTTTGTTGAAGGAGCATCATTTTTCCTGCGAAGCGGCGCTTCGGGACGAAGGATGCCCTTTTCCGACTATTGCGGTCAAGAATGGGCCGCATCGATCGCATTCCCTGGTCGGGCGCCCCCGCGCCCACCAAGCGAGGTTCCCCAAACGTGCGGCAGGTCGCCGCGGCCGTCGGCTTCGCCCCCAGGGGCGTGCCGGGCCATTGGCCTGCGGCAGAGCGCATTGGACTGAACGCACGATGCCCGAGGTCATGTTCGCCGGGCCGGATGGCCGGCTCGAAGGACGTTATCATCATTCGAAGCGCCCCAATGCCCCGGTGGCCCTGATCCTGCACCCCCACCCGCTGCATGGCGGGACCATGAACAACCGGGTGTCCTACAGCCTGTACCAGCGTTTCCAGGCGATAGGCTTCTCGGTGTTGCGCTTCAACTACCGCGGCGTGGGCCGCAGCCAGGGCCGCTATGATGGCGGCATCGGCGAGGTCTCGGACGCCTGTGCGGGCCTGGATTTCCTGCAGGCGGTGAACCCCAACGCGTCCATGCTGTGGTGCGCGGGGTATTCCTTCGGCTCCTATGTCGGGATGCAGGTGCTGATGCGCCGGCCCGAGATGGGCGGGTTCATCTCGATCAGCGCGCCGGCATCGCACTACGATTTCGGCTTCCTGGCCCCCTGCCCCTGCAACGGGCTGATCTTCCACGGCGCCGACGACGAACTGGTGCCCGAACCGTCGGTGCGCAAGCTGGTCGACAAGCTGAACACCCAGAAGGGCATCACCATCGACTACCGCGTGATGCCGGGTGCTGGGCATGTCTTCACGCCCGAGCAGACCGAGAAGGTGGTCGATGCCGCCGAGGACCATGTGATGGGCGTGCTGAACCGCAGCCGGATGGCGCTCGCGGCCGACTGATCCGCGCCTGCGCGCCGAATTCGTGCAAGGCCGCCGGCACCACCGGCGGCCTTTTGCATGTCCGGGCGGGATGCGCCGGATCTCGTGCCCCCGCAGCAGGGGCACGCACGGGAACCATGGACAGGCTCCGCCACCGGCGGGCGACGCGCCATGGCCTGGATCACATGTGGCGGGGCAGTCGGGTGTCGGCCCGGTCAGGCGCGCAGCCTCGCAGCCGGTCGCGGGCTATCGCGCCGGCGTGGCAGCGGGCATCCTGCGCGCCAGGATCCGGAGGAGAACGCGCCATGACGCACCCCCTGACGCGCCGCGGCGTGATCGCAGCGACGCTTGCCGCGCCGGCGCTCGCACAGGCGCAGGGCGGCTGGCGCCCCGACCGGCAGATCACGATGATCGTCGCCTTCGCCCCGGGCGGCGGCACCGACGCCGCGGCGCGCACCATCGCGCGCTTCATGGAACGCGACCTGGGGCAGACCGTCGTGGTGCTGAACCGCCCCGGCGCGGGCGGCGAGATCGGCTTCAGCGAATTGGCCCGCGCGCGGCCGGATGGCTACACCATCGGCTTCATCAACACGCCCACCATCGTCACCATCCCGATCGAGCGGCGCGCCCGCTTCAAGCTCGATGACTTCGCGCTGATCGCGAACATCGTCGACGATCCCGGCGGCATCTGGGTGCTCAACGACAACCCGATCCGCGACTTCCAGGGCCTGCTGGCGGCGGCGCGCGCCGCGCCGGGCACCATCGGCTATGGCACCACCGGCATCGGTTCGGACGACCACCTGGCGATCCTGGCGATCCAGCGCGCGACCGGCACGCAGTTCCTGCACATCCCCTTCGCCGGGTCGTCGCAGGTCAAGCAGAACCTGATGTCGCGGTCGATCCCGCTGGCCGTGATGAACATGGCCGAGGGCATGAACGAATGGCGCCAGGGCGTGCTGCGCCCGATCATCCAGATGGGTGCGACGCGCTGGGAGCCCGCGGCGAGCGTGCCGACCCTGAAGGAAGCGGGGCTCGACATCGTGGAAGGGTCGATGCGCGGCATGGCCGCCCCCGCCGGCATGCCGCCGGAGGTGCTGGAGCGCCTGGCGCTGTCGGTGCGCCGCACGGTCGAGAACGACGATTTCAAGGCGTTGGCGGCGCAGCAGAACCTGCCGCTGCGCTTCCTGGCCCCGCCCGAATACCTGGCCGAGTTGCAGGCGCTGAAGGCGCGCTACGAGGCGCTGTGGGCGCAGCATCCGTGGCGGGAGTGAGCGCGATGGGCGTGGTGGCGCGCAACGGCATGCCCTGCACAGCGGCGCATCGCCTGCCCCGTGCAGCACACGCTGTGGTTTGTGCGAAGCACGGTCCGGTTGCGCACGGCGCGACCGAGCCCAGAACACCTGTCACCCGCGGCGCGACGCTGCGTGGCGCGCAACCCAACCGTCCGGCGCCCGCCGATCCAGCGACGCACGACGACTCGGATCGTGCGCCTGCACGATCCGGGAGCGCACGGCGCGACCGCGCCCAAACCACCCGTCGCCCACGGCGCGGCAGGGCATGGCGCGAAGGCAAGCCGGCGGATGCCGGCGCCCGCCGTTTGAGGGCACAAGAATGAAAGGCGTCTGGCCGATCCTCTATGCCTTCTTCGATGAGCAGGAACGGCTCGACCGCGGCGCGATGCGCGCGCAGGTCGAGGCCTGCATCCGTGGCGGCGCGCATGGCATCGCGGTGCTCGGCCTGGTCACCGAATTCCACAAGCTGACTCTGGTCGAACGCCGCACGATCATCGACTGGGTGCTGGAGGATGTCGGCGGGCGGCTGCCCGTGGCGGTGACGGTGAACGAGGCCGGCGTGGCTGCCGCGCGGGAGGTGGCGCAGGCCGCGCAGGCCGCCGGCGCCGCCTGGCTGATCCTGCAGCCGCCGCAGATCGCGGGCATGAGCGAGGCGGCGCTGGTGCGCTTCATGGGCGCGCTGGCGGAGGCGGTGTCGATCCCCTGTGGGCCGCAGAACAATCCGTCGATGATGGATGTGGCGCTGTCGGCCGGCGCGCTGATGACGCTGCATCGCGCGCATCCGCATTTCCGCATGATGAAGGGCGAGGGCCCGATCCTTTACGTGAAGCGCCTGATCGAGGAGACCGAGGGGGTGTTCTCGTTGTTCAACGGCCTGGCCGGGTTGGAACTGACTGACACCTTCCGGATCGGCTGCGCGGGGATGATCCCGGCGCCGGATGTGGCGGATGTGCAGGCGCGGATCTGGGATTTGATGGCGGCGGGCGAGGAGGAGGCGGCGGAGTCGCTGCACCGGTCGGTGCTGCCGATCGCGACCTTCATGATGATGCCGCGCACCGCGGAGCACTTCGCCGCGTATGGCAAGCCGTTCTTCGCGAAGCGGGCGGGGATCGCGCCGCCGCATGGGCGGAGGCCGTGTGTGGACCCGCATCCGTTGGGGGCGGAGATATTGGAGAGATTGGGGCGGAGGCTGCCGTCGTTGGCGGGCTGACTTTCGGCGGGGTCCGGGGTGACACTGTCACCCCGGCGGGGGCCGGGGGCAGCGCCCCCGCACTTACAACAGCGACCCCACGATCCGCCCGCCCTTGAGCGGCTGGCGCACCCCCGTCGTCCCCGGGAAGGTGATCGGCATCCCCTTCGCCACCCGCGCCGCCAGCAACCCGAAGGCCTGCGCTTCCAGCGCATCGCCGTCCCAGCCCGCGACCTCGACCGGGCGCACCGGTTCCTCCAGCGCGCCGGCCAGCGCCTTCATGATCGCCGGGTTGCGCCGCCCGCCGCCGGCCACCAGCCATTGCAGCGGCGGTTCCGGGAACAGCCGCGCGGCGGCCGCCACGCAGACCGCGCAGAAGGCGCACAGCGTCGCCGCGCCGTCGGCCGCGGAGAGTTCCGCCGCACCCGCTTCCTTCAGCGCGCGGTCGAAATCCAGCCGGTCGAGCGACTTGGGTGGCGGCGCCGACAGATACGGATGCGCCATCAGCCGCCCGAGCACCGCGCCATCCGCCTGGCCGGCCAGCGCCAGCCTGCCAGCCGCGTCGTAGTCCTTGCCGGTGTGCTGGCGCGCCCAGTCATCCAGCGGGCCGTTGGCGGGGCCGGTGTCGAAGGCCAGCATCTCGCCATCGGGGCCAAGCCAGGTGACGTTCGCCACCCCGCCCAGGTTCAGGATCGCGAGCGGCTTGGGCAGCGGCGCGGACAGCGCGCGATGGAACACCGGCACCAGCGGTGCCCCCTGCCCGCCCGCGGCCACGTCGGCGCTGCGGAAGTCGTAGGCCACCGTCATGCCGGTGCGCTTGGCCAGCGCCGCCGCGTCGCCGACCTGCCAGGTGAAGGGCGTGATGTTGCGCCCGGCCACGGGGGGGCGGTGCAGGATGGTCTGGCCGTGGAAGCCGACCAGGTCGGCTTCGAGCCCGATCGCCTCCACCGCCTCGGCATGGCGGTCGGTGATGCGGCGGATGGCATCGAGCAATTCGGGGTCGGTGGCGGACAGCGTCTCGGCGCGGTCGAGCAACGCGCGCAGGGCGCGGCGCAGCTTCGGGTCATAGGGCAGCGTCAGGCGCGGGCCGATCCGCTGGATCGCCTCGCCGTCCGTCTCCAGGTAGGCGGCGTCCACCCCATCCAGGGAGGTGCCGCTCATGAGCCCGATGGTTCTCAGCATTCTCCTGACGTGCTAGCCCCGCAGCCCTTCCGGCGGAAGTCCCCGCTTCACCAGGACGACACCATGACTGGCCCGAACAGCGACTTCCTGCGCATCGCGAAGGAACGCGGCTACATCCACCAGACCACCGACGAGGCGGCGCTCGATGCCGCGCTGAACAAGGGCGGGCTGGTCGCCTATATCGGCTATGACTGCACGGCCGACAGCCTGCATGTGGGCCACCTGCTGCCGACCATGCTGCTGCGCCTGTTGCAGCGCACGGGCGGCAAGCCGATCGCACTGATCGGCGGCGGCACCACCAAGGTGGGCGACCCGTCCGGCAAGGACGAGGCGCGGCAATTGCTGACCGAGGCCACCATCGAGGCCAACAAGGCCGGCATCCGCCGCACCTTCGAAGCCCTGCTGGACTTCGACGCCGGCGCGCTGATGCTCGACAACGCCGAATGGCTGGACGCGCTGCACTACATCCCGTTCCTGCGCGATGTGGGCCGGCACTTCAGTGTGAACCGGATGCTGACCATGGATTCCGTGCGGCTGCGCCTCGAGCGCGACCAGCCGCTGAGCTTCCTCGAATTCAACTACATGCTGCTGCAATCCTACGACTACCTGGAGCTGCACCGCCGCCACGGCGCCGTGCTGCAGATGGGCGGGTCGGACCAGTGGGGGAACATCGTGCTGGGTGCGGACCTGATCCGCCGCATGGCCGGCGGCGAGGCGCATGCCGTGACCACCCACCTGCTGACCACCGCATCCGGCCAGAAGATGGGCAAGACCGCCGCGGGGGCGGTGTGGCTGAACCCCGACCGGCTGTCCCCCTATGACTACTGGCAGTTCTGGCGCAACACCGAGGACGCGGATGTGGCGCGCTTCCTGGCGCTCTTCACCGAATTGCCGATGGACGAGGTGCGGCGCCTGGGCGCGCTGGCCGGGGCCGAGGTGAACGAGGCGAAGAAGGTGCTCGCCACCGAGGCGACCGCGCTGCTGCATGGCCGCGCCGCCGCCGACCAGGCCGCCGAGACCGCGCGCCGCGCCTTCGAGGAAGGGGCCGCCGCCGACACCCTGCCCGCCATCACCGCCGCGCTGCCGGCCGCCTTCGTGGACCTGGCCGTGGCCGCGGGGCTGGCGGCCAGCAAGGGCGAGGCGCGGCGGCTGATCGCGCAGAACGGGCTGCGGCTGAACGACGCGGTGGTCAGCGACGCGGCGCTGAGCGTCACCGCGGCCGACCTGCGCGACGGCGCGGCGAAGCTGTCCGCCGGGCGCAAGCGGCACGTGCTGGTGCGCGCGGGCTGAACCGCGCGGCGCCGGCGGGCGGGCGTCAGAACCCGTCGAAGTTCACGAAGGGCTGCGCGAAGCTGGTGCTGGAGCCGCGCGCCTTCTTCACGTAGTGGGGCTCGGCCTTGGCGGCCATGATCATCGACCGGGCAACGTCGGCGGGCACCTCGTACTGGCCCGAGGCCAGCATGCGCTTCGCCAGCGAATGGGCCTTCGCGCGGATGAAGTGGTCGGTGAGCGGCTTGAGCCGCCTGGCCTCGCGGTAGAAGGCCTCGGCCAGGTAGGCGATCGCCTCGCTCCATTCGATCGGCTTCATGCCGAGCGCCTTGTAGTCCATGTGCGCGTGCGTGGCCTCGTGCACCAGGGCCGAGCAGTCATCGTCGCTGGTGGTGCTGAATCCCGGCCTGATCCAGAACTGGTTGTAGTCCACGAAGTACGATGCATAGACGTCGTCATCCAGGCTCGTGGTCGTCTTGACCCTGATCAGGTCGCGCGCCACCAGTCCGGCAATATCGACGGCATAGGCCTGCGGATAGACCAGAAAGCCGTCCATCTTGAAGTTGATCCGCTGGATGGCGGCGTCGGTCTTCAGGAAGCTGACGATGTCGTCCTTGATGGCCATGGTCGTGGTCTCCTGGCTGCGCCCTCACCCCGCCGCTCGGGGCGCTGGCGGAACAATCTCGCCGGGCGCGGCGTGGGTTGCCACTGCAATGCTTCACCGGGCCGTGACCGGCGTCACGCCGGGCCGGGCGCGGCGCGTGACCTGCGCTGCAGGCGGCGATGGACAGCGCCGCGCCGGATGGGGCAGCATTCGCCCGCCCCGCAAGCGCAACAACCACAAGGCGCGGCGCACCCAACCCCGGATCCCATCCAGGCAGGAGTGCCCCATGTCCGCTTCGCTTCGCCCTTTCCGCCATCCCCCGCGCCTGGCTGTCGGCTACCTGCGCCGGCGGCGCGTGGTCGGCGCGTCGATCGCGGCCGTGGCCGCGCGCCGCGCGCTGGCGCAGGCCCCCTGGCCCGAACGGCCGGTGCGCCTGGTGGTCGGGCTGCCGCCCGGCGGCCAGGCGGACCTGATCGCCCGCGCCCTGGCGCCGCACCTGGCCAGCGCCTTCGGCCAGCCCTTCGTGGTCGAGAACCGCCCGGGGGCCGGCGGCACGCTGGCCGCCGCGGCGGTGGCGCAGGCGCGCGACCAGCATGCGCTGGGCTTGGTGCTGGGCGGGCCGACCACCACGGCGCGGGCGCTGAACCCGGCGCTGCCCTATGACCCCGCGGGCGACTTCACGCCGGTCTCGCTGCTGGTGCGCGTGCCCTTCGTGCTGGCGGTGCATCCCGCGCTGCCGGTGCATGACTGGGCGGGCTTCGTGGCGCATGCGCGGGCGCATCCCGGCGCGCTGTCCTATGCGTCGATCGGCGCGGGCACGGTGACGCACCTGGCGATGGAGGAGCTGAAGGCGCGGCTTGGGCTGGACCTGGTGCATGTGCCCTATCGCGGCTTCCCGCCGGCGACGCTCGACCTGGTGTCGGGGCGGGTGCAGGCGATGTTCAACGTGCCGTCGGCCACGCTGCCGCATCTGCGCGCGGGCGCGCTGCGCGCCATCGTGCAGTCGGGCGATGCGCGGCTGTGGACCTTGCCGGAGGTGCCGACCTTCGCGGAAGCGGGCCTGTCCGACACGGCCTTCCATGGCTGGACGGGCGTGGTGGCGCCGGCGGGGTTTTCGCCCGAGGTGGCGCAGCGCCTGGCGCAGGTGATCCGCGCCGCGATCGACACCGACCCATCGGCGCGCGCCGGCCTGGACCAGACCGGCACCGAGTTCCTGGGCACCTCGCCCGCGGTTTTCGCGGCCTTCCAGGCACGCGAGGCAGCGCGCTGGAACGCGGTGATCGCGCGGCTGGGCTTGCGCGCGACGGACTGAGCACGCCTGCGCGCGACGGACTGAGCGCGCCTGCGCGCGACGGACTGAGCGCGCCTGCGCGCGACGGACTGAGCGCGCCTGCGCGCGACGGACTGAGCACGCCTGCGCGCGGGGATGCGTGATGAAGGCCGCGCGATCGGTTGGCTGACCGCCGCCGCGGCCGCTCACGGCTGCGCGGACCGGTGCCCGGGCATCACCCGCTCGACGGACTGCCTGGGTCGGTCAAGACGCGCGGAAAAACAACGACCTGTGGACGTTGCGGCGAGCCGAAGCGAGCGGAAACGGCGCTACGGCCCGGTGAAGCGCAACGCGGCGTGGCGCCGGCGCCGGCCGCTCAACGACCACACCTCCTGCTCGGCCAGGGGCAAGGTGTCGCGCGTCGGCGGATCGGTGCCCGCCAGCACCGCCGCGAGATCAGCGCGCGCCTTCATGTCGTTGCGATAGTACTGGTGGTGGACGGTGTCCCAGCTCGTGCCGCCGTTCTTGAGATGCGGTTTCGAATCCTCGGCCAGCAGCCCCGTGGCGTAGTCCACCACCATCACCTGCGGCGGCAACAAGTCGAGGCGCGGCGGCCCGTAGTGGCCAAGCCGGCGCGACCCGTCATTGGCGATGCTGCTGGCAATCCAGAGCGTGCCATCATCGTTGGTGACCACGGTCACCGCGGCAGCGAGCTGGGTGATGTCGGCGAGCGGTTCCGGCGCGACGATCATGGTGTCGGGCACGTCGGCTGCGACCAGCGCCGCATGGTCGAAGGTGCCGGCCATCGCGGTCGTCATCAGGCCGTGGCGCATCGCGCCCAGGCCCGAGGCGAGCGCCAGGTTGCCCATGCTGTGCGCCAGCAGGACCATGCGCGGGAGCGCGCCGCGCTTGATCGCGCGCAGGCGGGCGCGATGCACCTCCCGCAGCAGCCGCCCGAGCGCCCCGCCGGCGCGCTTCGCATCCGCCTGGTCCGCCCGGTACTGCCGTATGGCGTTGCCGGCCGGGTCGAGGAGCATCGACTTGGGATCGAAGACCTGGCCATCGGAGGGCCAGGAGAAGGCCAGGGGCGCGAGCGCGACATGGTCGCTGTAGAATTCCGCGATCTGCGTCGCGCGCGTGAGGGCGTCGGTGAAGCTGTTCGAGAACCCATGGATGAAGAACAGCGCCACGGCGCCGCGCGCCTTCGCGGTGTCGAGCCAGGCATCCAGCAGCTTCGCCGCCGGCCCCTTGTCGGGCTTCGCGAAATCGTCGTCGCCGGGAATCTCGGGATGGGTCAGGAGCCCGCGCGCGCCTTCCGTGTTCCCCGGGTCGCCCAGCACCTGCACCGACGCCTTGCCAAGCCACAGCGCGCGGTCATCCGGCGGCTGGCCGCTTTCCTTGTGGAAGCCGTCCGTCTCGCGCAGGCGGTTGGTGGCGTAGAAGACCGTGAGCGACTTTGCCGCGCCGGCGGGTTCGAGGGCCATGGGCTGGTTCCCCTAACGCCGGGGAATGATGGGCCTGGCCTCCGGTTCGACGCAAGGAATGCCTATTCGAAGCGGTTGCCCTTCGGGAAGCCGTTGGGCGGCGCCTTGCCCGCGCCGGCGCGATTGCCCATCCAGGCACGCAGGTCGCCCTCGGTCCGCGTGCGTTCCCCCAGCGTCCAGGACAGGCCATCGGCGCGGTTGAACACCTTGGCGTCCGACAGCCCGCCATCGCGATAGGCCTGCAGTTGCACGCCGCGGCCGCGCGACATCTCGGGCACCTGGTCGATCGGGAAGACCAGCAGCTTGCGGTTCTCGCCGATCACCGCGACGGTGTCGCCCTCGGCGGGCACGCACAGCGCCGCCTCGTTGGGCGGGTCGATGTTCATCACCTGCTTGCCGGTGCGCTTTTCCGCCAGCAAATCCTCGCCCTTCACGATGAAGCCCTTGCCGTCGCTGGCCGCGACCAGGAAGCGCGTGGCGTCGCGGTGGACGAACATGGCCACCACCGCGACCTCGTTGGTGAGGTCGAGCAGCAGGCGCACCGGCTGGCCGTCGCCGCGCCCGCGCGGCAGCGTATCGGCCTTGATGGTGTAGGCCTTGCCGTTGGTGGCAAACACCACGATGCGGTCGGTGGTCTCCGCGTGGAGCGCGACCAGCAGGCTGTCGCCTTCCTTGAAGCGGATCTCGCCATCGAGCGGGATGTGCCCCTTCTGCGCGCGGATCCAGCCTTTCTCAGACAGGATGACGGTGATGGGTTCGCGTTCGACGAAGGCGGTCTCGTCGACCAGCACGGCGGGCAGGATGCGGCCGGTCTCGGTGCGGCGCTTGCCGAGCGGGCCGTCGCCGAAGGCGGCGCGCGTGGCGGCGATTTCCTCGGCGATGGCGGCCCAGCGCTTGGCGTCGGAGGACATCAGGCCCTGCAGCTTTTTCTGTTCCGCGCTGAGCTTCTTGTGCTCCTTCCTGATCTCCATTTCCTCGAGCTTGCGCAGGCTGCGCAGGCGCATGTTGAGGATGGAATCGGCCTGCAGGTCGGTCAGCGAGAAGGTCGCCATCAGCACCGGCTTGGGTTCGTCCTCGGCGCGGATGATGCGGATCACCTCATCGAGGTTGAGGTACGCGATCAGGTAGCCGTCGAGGATTTCCAGCCTGCGCGCGATCGCCGCGAGGCGGTGTTCGGTGCGGCGCACCAGCACGACATGGCGGTGGTCGAGCCAGGATCGCAGCACCTCGCGCAGCGACATCACGCGCGGCGTGCGATCGGCGTCCAGCACGTTCATGTTCAGCGGGAAGCGCGATTCCAGCGTGGTGGCGCGGAACATCGTCTCCATCAGCACGGCGGGTTCCACCGTGCGGGACTTGGGTTCCAGCACCAGGCGCACCACGTCGGTGCTTTCGTCCCGCACGTCGCCCAGCAGCGGGAGCTTCTTCTCCTCCAGCAGGGCCGCGATCTGCTCGATCAGCCGCGCCTTCTGCACCTGGTAGGGGATCTCGGTCACCACGATCTGCCAGGTGCCGTTCTTCAGGCGCTCGGTCTCCCACCGCGCACGCACGCGGAAGCCGCCGCGGCCGGTCTCGTAGGCCTCGCGGATGCTCTCGGCGGATTCGACCAGCACGCCGCCGGTGGGGAAGTCGGGGCCCTTGATGTGGGCGAGCAGGTCGGCGTTCGGGTCGGCGATCAGCGCCAGCGCGGCATCGCACAGCTCGCCGGCATTGTGCGGCGGGATGGAGGTCGCCATGCCGACCGCGATGCCCGCGGCACCATTGGCCAGCAGGTTCGGGAAGGCCGCCGGCAGGACGACGGGCTCGCGTTCCTCGCCATCATAGGTGGCGCGGAAATCGACGGCGTTTTCCTCGATGCCATCCAGCATCGATTGCGCGACCTGCGTCAGGCGCGCCTCGGTGTAGCGCATGGCCGCGGCGTTATCGCCGTCGATATTGCCGAAATTGCCCTGGCCTTCGACCAGCGGGTAGCGCGCGGCGAAATCCTGCGCCTGGCGCACCAGGGCTTCGTAGATGCTGCTGTCGCCATGCGGGTGGTACTTGCCCATCACGTCGCCGACGATGCGCGCGCACTTCTTGAAGCCGGCCTCGGGGTCGAGCCGCAGCTGGTGCATCGCCCAGAGCAGGCGGCGATGAACGGGCTTCAGCCCGTCGCGCACATCCGGCAGGGAGCGGGCGGTGATGGTGGACAGGGCATAGGCGAGGTAGCGCTCGGACAGCGCCTCGGCGAACTTGGTTTCGCGGGTGTGGCCGCCCTCGTCCGGCGGGGCCTTGATGTCGTCGGGCATGGGGATGATTCGTGCTTCGTTCTCGGTGGCGGGGGCTTACCGCGTTGATCCCCAATTGGGTAGCCGGAACGCCGCCCAGCCGCGTCACCCATCCATGAATAACAAATGTGATAATTATGAGATCACATATTCACTTTTCCTCTTGCTTGAATCTGATTTTCATGATTCACTTTAATCATCGAAACGCGATGAGCGAGAAAGGTGAGGAAAGCGAAAGATGGACATCCTGCTGACGCGACATGGCCAGCGCCGCATGCAGCAGCGCGCAATCCCGGCGCTGGTGGTTTCCCTGATCCATAGCGAGGGTTCGGTAAGCCAAAGCCACGATGGGTGCGAGGTCCGATACGTGGACAAAGCCGCCCGTAGGCGCATCCGGGACGCGCTCGGCGGCGACCGCGCTTACTCGATGTTCGAGCGCTGGTTTGGCCGGACCTACGTCGTCGTGTCCGAAGATGGCGCGGTCGTCACAGCGGGCCATCGCAAGCATCGCATTTCTCGCCTGTAATCCTCGGTCCCTGCATCAATATCGGAATCAATAACGTGAGAGCCATGATCAGCAACACGCAGCCCCAAAACCTCGCGTCCCATTTCGCTCCGATCGTTGCCGAATATCGGAGTGCCAACTTTCTCGAAGGCGCCATGCTTGCGGCACTGACGTTGCACGCTGAGGGCGCCCTGTCGGTCGTGTGGGCGCCTTTCGACAACGTTCCTGCGTCGGCGAGACTTGTCGTCGTGGGTATCACGCCGGGCGCAACACAGGCGGAGAAGGCTCTCGACGCCTTCCGCACGGCGCTCCGAAATGGCAACGACCCGGCGGCAGCCTCCCGAATTGCCAAGCTGAAGGGTTCATTCAGCGGAGCCATGCGCACGAACCTCATCGATATGCTCGACCATATCGGGGCGCAGCGGATGCTGGGCGTGGCGAGTTGCAGCGCTGTGTTCGAACCGGCGCGCGAGTTGGTTCACTTCACATCGGCGCTCCGCTATCCGGTGTTCATCGGAGGCGCGAACTACAACGGCGCACCGGATATGCTGAAGACGCCCTATCTGCTTCGAATGGTGGACACCAGCCTTGCTGAGGAGGCTCGCCGCCTGCCGAATGCGCTCTGGCTGCCGCTCGGGCCTAAAGCCGGGGTAGCCGTGCAATACCTCGCCCGTTCGGGATTGCTTGATGCGCGCCGCGTGCTCGCGGGCCTTCCACATCCGTCGGGCGCAAACGCGGAACGCATAGCCTATTTCCTTCAGCGCAAAGCGGCGTCAGCCTTGTCCGCGAAGACAAGCCCTGGACCGCTGGATGCTGCTCGTGAAGCGCTGCGCACGCAGCTTGTGCAACTCACTCACTAAGGCACGCGACATGCCAAAGCCGCCTTTCACGAAGAACCAGATGTTCAACGAATTGAAGCTGGTGGTCCGCGCTATGGCCAACCACATCGCGGCCTATGGCAGCGCCGAGGCCGCCGAGGTGCTCGCCGGCTTCCGTTCCGACAATGCCGCCTACCCTTACGCGGAAGACGATCCGAATTGCTTCGACCTCGCGCGCTTTCGTGTCACTGCCTACATGGACATTGCCTACGACTACGCGTTTCAGACCGGTAATCCCGAGCGGTTTGGTGACGATCGCGCTCAAGATATCAATGAGTTCCGGCAGAGCGCGGTCCAGCAATCGTCTACGGGTGATCGCTCGCCGATGGGAATTCCCGACAGCAAGTGCCGGATCGTCACTGATCTGGCGTTCGCACGTTGGCAGTTGGAACAGGAGTTCGATCTAACGGTACGCGAACTCGCGCTGTTGGCAGGCATGACCGAGCCAGCCGTCCGCAATTCCCTCAGCAACGAAAACATAAAGATGGAGACAGCCCGGCGGCCCGGCGAGCCAGGCAAGCTAGACGGTGCCGTAGCGTACGCGTGGCTTCGCAAGCGCCGCGGTTTCATCGACTCGCGCGATCCGAGCACGCGAAGGCTCAATCGCGTGGGCGAGTTTCGGGCCATGCTGCGCGAACAGGGCTTGTCGCGCGCCTTCACCGCCGCGCTCAACGATAGCGATTGCAGCGCCGACCTCTTGGCGGAGAGGGCCTCAGTAGCGCCGGCTTTCCTTGAAGCCTTGGCCGCGGGAAAGCCGCCGCTAGACCTGAAGGCCGCGCAACGCGTTGGATCGGCGATGGGATTTGATGTCCCGAGCTTCGTCGGCGCGGTGGTCGAGGCCGCACTCAGAAACTGAGGGCGCCGCCGGAAGTGCCGGCCAGCGCCGCCACGCGGTCGGCCAGGCGGTGGCGCGCCTCGGGCACCGGGCGGTGGCGGGCGCCGAAGGCGTCGCGCTCCAGGAAATGGCCGGTCAGGCGCAGGCCGGCATCCCAGGCGGCGGGGTCGCCGGCGCTGTCGCCGTCGCGCAGGGAGGCCGGCAGCGGCAACAGCCGGCCGGTATAGGGCGCGGCGGCGCCGGCGCTGACCGCGCGGCCGGTGCGCGGGGAAACGTGGGTCAGGCCCTCGGTCACGCCCGTCACCGCGCAGGAGTCAAGGTTCAGCCCGTAGCCGAGTTCGCCCAGCACCAGCGCTTCCCAGCGGATGTAGTCGGCCAGCACGGATTCGGCGCCGCCGGCCAGGTGGGCGATGACCGAGACCAGCGCATGGAAGGCGCGCGGGTGCGGTTCGCGTTCGGGCAGCGCATCGGCGGCGATGGCGCAGGCCGATGACAGCAGCGCCAGCGCCAGCGGGTCCTCCATGGCCAGCGCGGCGGCGGGGTGGACCATCTCGGCGGTGAGCGCGCCGAGCTGGTCGGGCAGGCGGGCGATCCAGCGCGCCTCGACCAGGTTGCCGGGCAGCCACAGGCCGGCCTGCGCGCGCGCGCCGCCGCCCTTGGCCAGGCCCGCGTGGCGGCCATGTTCCTCGGTCAGCAGGGAGACGACGGCGCCGCCTTCGCCATGCGGGCGGACCTCCAGCACCACGGCTGGGGCGGTCCATTCGACGCTCATCCCGCGTCGTCCAGCCCGATGGCGCGGATGCGTGCGCGTTCCTCGTCCCAGCCCGTGCGTTCCTTCACGTTCAGGAACAGATGCACCGGGCGGTCCAGCAGCTTGGTCAATTCGATCCGCGCCGACTGCCCGATGGTGCGGATGCGCGAGCCCTTCTCACCGATGATGATGGCCTTCTGCGTGGCACGCGAGACGTACACCGTGCAGTCCACCCGCACGGACCCGTCTTCGTTCTCCGTCCACTGCTCGGTTTCCACCGAGGCATGGTGCGGCACTTCCTGGTGCGTCTGGCGCAGGATCTGCTCGCGCACGATCTCGGCCGCCAGCATGCGGTTGGGCAGGTCCGTCAGTTCGTCCTCGGGGAACAGGTACGGTCCCGCCGGCATCGCCTTCGCCAGGTAATCCTGCAGCCGGTCGACGCCGTCGCCCTTCTCGGCAGAGACCATGAAGGTCTCGGTGAAGGGGACGATGGCGTTCAGCTCCGCGATCAGCGGCAGCAGCCGCGGGCCGGGGATCAGGTCGGTCTTGTTCAGCGCCAGCCAGACCGGGCGGCGGGACTTCGCCAGACCCTCGGCGATTTTCCGCACGGCATCGGTCACGCCGGCGCGCGCATCGACCACCAGCAGCGCGATGTCGGCATCCTGCGCGCCACCCCAGGCGGCCGCGACCATCGCGCGATCGAGGCGCCGGCGCGGCGCGAAGATGCCCGGCGTATCCACCAGGATCATCTGCGCCCCGCCATGCATGACGATGGCGCGGATGCGAAACCGCGTGGTCTGCGGCTTGGGCGAGACGATGGTCACCTTGGTGCCCGCCATGCGGTTCACCAGCGTGGACTTGCCCGCATTGGGCGCGCCGACGATGGCAACCAGGCCGCAGCGTGTCGTCGTGCCGTTCATGTCCCCACCCCTGCCAGCCAGGCCTCCGCGGCGGCGAGTTCCGCCGCGCGCCGTGTCCCGCCCCTGCCCTGCGCGTCCCGCCCCGCGGCGGTGACGGTCACGATGAAGACCGGCGCATGCGACGGGCCTTCGGCCGACACCAGCGCATAGACCGGCAGCGGATGGCCGCGGCCCTGCAGCCATTCCTGCAGCCGGGACTTCGCCGGCAGCGGTGGGCGGTCCGGCTCGGCCTCGACCAGCGGGGCGTAGATGCGGCGGAAGAAGGGGCGCACCGCCTCCAACCCGCCATCGCGGTAGAGCGCGCCCAGCAGCGCCTCCATGGCATCCGCCAGCACGTTCGGGCGGGTCTGGATGCCCGGCCCGGCGGGGTCGGACGCCACCAGCAGGTCGTCGCCCAAGCCGAGCCGCGCGGCGATCCCGGCCAGCGTCTCGGCCGCCACCAGCGTGCCGAAGCGGCGCATCAGAAGGCCCTCGCGCTCGGTCGGGAAGCGTTCGATCAGCCATTCCGCCATCAGCAGGCCGAGCACGCGGTCGCCGAGGAATTCCAGCCTTTCGTTCGACGGCAGCGCGGCACCGGCCAGGCCGGTGGCGGAGGAATGGGTCAGCGCCTCGCTCAGCAGCGCCGCGTCGCGGAACACCACGCCGAGCCGCGCGGCCACCGCCGTCAGGTCGCGCGGGGGCGCGCCGGGATGAACGTCCCGCGGGGGTGCGCCACGGTCGAGGCCGCGCGGCGGCGCGGCGTTGCGCGGGCCACGCCGCGCGCCGTCGTCACCCGCGCGGCGCGCCATGGCGGCTCATCGCACGGCCGAGAACAGCCGGCTCCAGCGGATGGCGAAGGGCCAGCCCCAGACCTCCCACCAGGCGGCCGATCCGTCGACCGAGAAGAAGATGAATTCGGCGCGGCCGACCAGGTTCTCGATGGGGATGAAGCCCACCGCGTTCATCGCACGGCTGTCGAGGCTGTTGTCGCGGTTGTCGCCCATGGCGAAGACATGGCCTTCGGGGACGCGGAACTCGGTGGTGTTGTCGAAGGGACCGTCATCGGTCGCCTCCAGGATGTAGTGCACGGCCGCGGCCGCGCCGGCGGCGCCGGGCAGTGTCTCGCGGTACAGGCGCACCGTGATGCGCGGGCCGTCGCCTTCCACCGTGTAGGGGCCGACGAAGTCGCGGCGCACCGCCTCGCCATTGATGTGCAGGACACCGTTGCGGACCTGGATGCGGTCCCCGGGCAGGCCGATGATGCGCTTGATGTAGTCGGTGCTGCCATCGCGCGGCAGCTTGAACACCGCGACATCGCCGCGCGCGGGCAGCCGGCCGAAGATGCGCCCGTCGAACAGGTTCGGGCTGAACGGCATCGAATGGCGCGAATAGCCGTAGGAGAATTTCGACACGAACAGGTAGTCGCCCACCAGCAGCGTCGGGATCATCGAACCGGACGGGATGTTGAAGGGTTCGAACGCCACGGTGCGGATGCCGATCGCGATCAGCGCCGCATAGAGGACGGTCTTGATGCTCTCCAGCCAGCCGCCGGACTTCTTCTTCGCCATGGGGGTGCTTTGCGGCCTGGTCACGGGGTTGCGCGCCGGCCGGACCGGTCGGGCGGCGCAGGGAAGCCAGCGGGCGGGCCAACTGTCAAGGAAGCGGGGCCTCGAGAGGCACGGCGGTGATGACGACCATCGCCTGGGCATAGGGGAATTCGTCGGTCATGGTCAGCGCGATCTCGGCCCGGTGGCCGGGCGGGGTGATGGCGGCCAGGCGGTCCGCCGCGCCCCCGGTCAGCCGCAGCGTGGGCTGGCCCGAGGGCAGGTTGACCACGCCGAGGTCGCGCCAGAACACCCCCGCCCGGAAGCCGGTGCCGAGCGCCTTCGACGCTGCCTCCTTCGCGGCGAACCGCTTGGCATAGGTGGCGGTGCGGATGCGTTCGGTGCGGCGCTGCGCCTTGGCGCGCTCGGCCGGGGTGAAGATGCGATCGAGGAAGCGGTCGCCGTGGCGCTCGATGGTCTTCTCGATGCGCCGGATGTCCAGGATGTCCGAGCCGATGCCGATGATCATGGGGCTTTCCTGCGCATCCGATTCACGCCTCCGGTGCTCCGCCCTCCGGCGACCGGATGCGGCCTGCGCATCCGATTCACGCCTCCGGTGCCGACGCCCCTCACCCCTTGGCCCGATCCACCTGCGTCACGCCCGGGCAGGCGCGCAGCGCGGCCAGGATGGCGGCCAGGTGCCCGGTGTCGCGCACCTCCACATCGACCAGCACCTCGCACCAGTCGCCCGCGCGATTGACGATGCGCAGGTTGTTCACCGCGCCCTCCTGGCGGGCGATCGCAGTGGTCAGGCCGGCCAGCGCGTTCGAGGTATTCTCGGCGGTGAGTTCGATGCGCCCGACATGACCGCCCTTCGCCCCGCCATCATATTCCCAGTCCACGTCGATGAAGCGTTCGGGCGTGGCGGCGAAGGCCTCCAGCCCGTGGCAGTCATGCTTGTGGATGGTGACACCGCGGCCGGTGGTGACGATGCCCACGATGCGGTCGCCCGGCAGCGGGTGGCAGCAGCCGGCGAAATGCACCGCCATGCCCGAGACCAGGCCGGTGATGCCCATGGCGGAATCGCCACGCCGGGCCGAGGGCGCGCGATCCGCCTTGCCCGGCGCCAGGGTCGGCCCCGCGCCGAGCCGCCCGCGCGGGCGCGCCAGCGGCATCTGCTCGATGGTGCGCGCGGGCGTGCGCAGTTCGGGCACGGCGGCGGTCAGCACGTCGCGCGGCGAATGGTTGCCGGCGGCCACCGCGATGCACAGCGCCTCGAAATCCGGCAGCTTCAGCACCTTCAGCGCCGGTTCGACCTGCTTTTCCGAGAAATCGAGGCCGGCGGCGCGGAACACCTTGGCGATGGCCGCGCGGCCTTCCTCCTTCTGCGTGGCGCGCTGGCGGGCGTGCACGAAGCGGCGGATGCGCGCGCGCGCCTTGCCGGTGACGACGAAGCGCTCCCAGGCGGGGTTCGGGGAACCCCCGCGCGCGGTGATGATCTCGACCTGGTCGCCGTTCTCCAGCGTGTGGCGCAGCGGCACGATCTTGCCGTTGACCTTGGCCCCCACCGTGTTGTCGCCGACCTGGCTGTGCACCTGGTAGGCGAAGTCCACGGGTGTGGCGCCACGCGGCAATTCGATCAGGTCGCCCTTGGGCGTGAAGCAGAAGACCTGGTCGCGATGCAGTTCGAGCTTGGTGTGATCGAGGAAATCCTGCGGATCGGCGGCGGATTCCAGGATCTCCAGCAGGTCGCGCACCCAGGGGTAGCGCTTGCGCGTGGTGGCCGACCCCTCGCCCTGCTTGTAGACCCAATGCGCGGCGACGCCGTATTCGGCGATGTCGTGCATCTCGCGCGTGCGGATCTGCACCTCGATCTTGGCGTTGCGGCGTTCGGGCACGGTCACGCCGGTGTGCACCGACTGGTAGCCGTTGGTCTTGGGCGTGCTGATCCAGTCCTTGAAGCGGCCCGGGACCACGCGATAGGACGAATGGATGGCGCCGAGGGCGGCGTAGCAGTCGCCCTTGTCCTGCACGATCACGCGGAAGGCCATGATGTCCGACAGCTGTTCGAACGCCACGTTCTTGCGCTGCATCTTGAGCCAGATGGAATAGGGCGACTTCTCGCGCCCCAGGATTTCCAGCACATCCACATCGGCGGCGCGCAGCACGCGCTTGAGGTCCTGCTCGATCTCCTCGATCAGGTCCGCACCCTGGCCACGCAGATACGTCAGGCGCGCGGCGATGGTCTGCCAGGCATCCGGGTTCATCTCCCGGAAGGACAGCGTCTCGATCTCGGTCTTGAGCGCATCCATGCCGATGCGTTCCGCCAGCGGGGCGTAGATCTCGAGCGTCTCGCGCGCCGTACGCACGCGCTTCTCGGGCTTCGTCACGGCGGCCAGCGTGCGCATGTTGTGCAAACGGTCGGCGAGTTTCACGATCAGGACGCGGATGTCCTCGCTCATGGCCAGCACCAGCTTGCGGAAATTCTCCGCCTGCTTGGTGCGTTCGGATTGCAGTTCGAGGCGCGTCAGCTTGGTGACGCCATCGACCAGGCGGGCGACTTCCTTGCCGAAGCGCTTCTCCAGCTCCGCCAGCGTGACGCCGGTGTCTTCCACCGTGTCGTGCAGCAGCGCGGTCGCGACGGTCGCGGCATCGAGCCGGTAGTCGGCCAGGATGCCGGCAACCGCCAGCGGATGGACGATGTAGGGCTGGCCGTCCTCGCGCTTCTGGGGCGCGTGGGCTTCGGCCGCCAGCGCGTAGGCGGCCTCGATCAAGGCGCCGTCGGCGCGCGGGTCGTAGGCCAGGACCTGGCGCGCGAGTTCGGCGCCGGGATTGACCGTGGTGTCGCTGCGCAGCCCTTCGGGGGCCAGCGCGGGGCCGGTTCGTCGGGTGCCGCCGGCGCCCTGGCCCATGCGCGGCCCGCCTTAGCGCTTGCCGCCCAGTTCGGCGGCGATCGCCGCCTCGATGTCGTCGGGCGACAGGTCCTCGGCGGAGGCTTCCGGCAGGGCTTCCTCCTGCACGTCCATGATGCCGAAGATGTTCTCGTCGGTGGCGATGATGTCCATCACCTCCTCCTCGGCGGGCTCGGGCTCCGGCGCGCGCGACAGCGACTTGATGAGATCGCTCTCCAGGCTGGCGAGCTCGACGCGCTCCTCGGCGATCTCGCGCAGCGCCACGACCGGGTTCTTGTCGTTGTCGCGATCGATCTCGATCTCCTCGCCACGGGCGATGTTGCGCGCGCGCTGGGCAGCGAGCAGGACCAGCTCGAAGCGGTTCGGGATCTTCTCGATGCAGTCTTCGACGGTGACGCGCGCCATGGGTGGCTCCAGCCTGGCCGGGCATGCACGAGGCAAGGTCGCGCCGCCCGGGATATGCGGTAAACGATCCACATAGACAGTGGCGTGCTGCGGTGCAAGGCGGATGGCGGCGTCAAGGGCGGGGAAAGCTCGCCGCCGCGATGCGGTTGCCATCCGGGTCCACCACGAAGGCGCCGAAATAGGCCGTCACGGTCGCCCCGCGCGGCCCAGGCGCGCCGCCATCCGTCCCGCCATGGGCCAGCGCCGCGGCGTGAAAGGCGCGCACCGCCTGCTCGTCGGGCGCGCGCAGGCAGACATGCGCGCCCGAGCCCGGCACCGCCGCCGCGCCCGGGCGCAGGTTCAGCCCGAATTCCGGATACCGCTTGCCATAGCCGATGCTGCCCGGCCGCGTGACCAGGCGCGCCAGGCCGAGCGGTGCGAGCGCCGCATCGTGGAAGGCGCCGGCGCGCACCAGGTCCGCCACGGCGATGGAGACATGGTCGATCATCGCGCGATGCTCCCGTGCCGCCGGGCGTGCGGCAAGTGCCCGGCGCGGCGCGCCGTCGCGCGGGGACGCGCCCCGATCCCGCGCGTCACGCCCCGCCCAGCCGCCCGATCGCCTGCCCCGCCACACCCGGCAGCAGCGCCGCCAGGCCCTGTTCCAGCACCGGATGCACCCAGCCGGGCGCGACCTCCGCCAGCGGCCGCAGCACGAAGGCGCGTTCATGCGCCCGCGGATGCGGCAGCACCGGCCACCCCCCCTGCACGCGCCCGCCATGGTCGATCAGGTCGAGGTCCAGCACCCGTGGCGCATTCGGATAGGGTCGCGCGCGGCCGGCCTCGTCCTCGATCGCGTGCAGCGCCGCCAGCAGCACGGCGGGCGTCGCCTCGCCCTCCAGCAGCACCACCCCGTTCACGAAGGGTGGCGAGGCTGGGTCCGGCGGGATCGGCGCCGATTCCCACCAGGACGACACCGCCACCACCCGCATCCCGGGGATGGCGCCGAGCCGCCCGACCGCCCAGGCGCAGGTCTGGCGTGCGGGGGTCCCGTCCGGGCGCGGAAGGTTCGCCCCGATCGCCACCAACGCCCGCTCAGCGCCCATGACAGCGCGCGCTGAAGCGTGTAGCGGTCGGCCGCCCGCCGATTTGCGGGGGATTCGCGACGCATTTCAGAAGGGATTTGACGGTGAGCAGTGGCATGAGGCGTGGCGGCGGCGCCGAGCGGGTCGGCTTGTTCGTGGATGGCGCGAACCTGTATCACACATCCCGCGCGCTGGGCTTCGAGATCGACTTCGCCGCGATGCTCGACTTCTTCCGCGGCGGCACCTACCTGGTGCGCGCCTTCTACTACACCGCGCTGATCGAGACCGAGGACTACTCCCCGCTGCGCCCGCTGACCGACTGGCTGGCCTATAATGGCTGGCAGGTGGTGACCAAGCCGGCCAAGCAGCAATCCGACCCGACCGGGCGCATGCGCCTCAAGGGCAACATGGATGTCGAGCTCGCGGTCGACATGCTGGAGATGTCGGTCCATCTGGACCACGTCGTGCTGTTCTCCGGCGATGGGGATTTCCGCCGGCTGGTCGAAGCCGTGCAGCGCATGGGCGTGCGGGTCACGGTGGTCTCCACCGTGCGATCGCAGCCGCCGATGATCGCGGATGAATTGCGCCGCCAGGCCGATGCCTTCATTGACCTCGAGGAAATCGCGCCCGACATCACGCGGCGCCAGGTGGAGCCGCGCGGCCGCCCTGCCCCGCCGGCCGCCGCGCCTGCCGCCCCGCCGCCGCGCCCCACCCGCGCCACGCCCGCCGATCCCTTCGCCGACACCGCCCTGGACCCGGAGGCATGAGGCAGCCGGCGGGGCCGGCACCGCCCGCCCTGCCGCCGGGCGCGGCGCCGGCGCGCGACTGCCCGATGTGTCCGCGCCTGGTGGCCTATCGCGAGGCCAACCGCGCGGCCCATCCCGCCTGGCACAATGCGCCCGTGCCGTCCTGGGGCCCGCGCGACGCGCCGCTGCTGGTGCTGGGCCTGGCGCCGGGGGTGCGCGGCGCGAACCGCACCGGGCGGCCTTTCACCGGGGACTACGCCGGGCGGCTGCTGTACGGCACGCTGCTGCACTTCGGCGTCGCGCGCGGGGAATTCCGCGAGGACCCCAATGACGGGATGGAACTGCTCGGCTGCCGCATCGCCAATGCCGTGCGCTGCGTGCCGCCCGAGAACCTGCCCACCCCGGCCGAAATCCGCACCTGCAACGGCTTCGTGCAGGCAGAACTGGCGGCGATGCCGAAGCTGCGCGCGGTCCTGGCGCTGGGCGTGGTGGCGCACACCGCGCTGCTGCGCGCGAAGGGCATCCCGGCGAGCCGCTTCGCCTTCGCCCATGGCGCGGTGCATACGCTGCCGGACGGGCTGTGGCTGGCGGATTCCTACCATGTCAGCCGCTACAACACCTCGACGCGCCGGCTGACGACCGAGATGTTCGAGGGCGCGGTCAGCGCCTTGCTCGCGCGGCTGGACGGCGCGGCGCGGGCTGGCTGAGGCACCTGCGCGCCGCCACGCTCAGGACGCCGCCGCGCCCAGCGCCGCCTCGATCGCCTGCTCCATCGCCGGGCTGTCCGGCGCGACGCTGGTCGCGAAGCCCTGCACGCGCCGGCCGTCGCGCGCCACCAGGTACTTGTGGAAGTTCCAGCGCGGCTCGCCGCCGGCCCGCGCGCCGGCCCAGCGGAAGAAGGGGTGCGCCTGCGGCCCGCGCACGCGCGCCAGGCCGGCCATCGGGAAGTCGATGCCGAATTGGGTGTCGCAGAATTCGCGCACCTGCGCGTTGCTGCCGCTTTCCTGGTTGAAGTCGTTCGACGGCACGCCCAGCACCACCAGGCCGCGCGCGGCATGGCGTTCGTGCAGCCTTTGCAGCGCCGCGTATTGCGGGGTGAAGCCGCAGAAGGACGCGGTGTTCACCACCAGCAGCACGCGCCCGCGCCAGGCGGCGAAATCGTGCTCGCCGCCTTCGATCGCAGCGATGCGAAAGCTGAACGCATCGGGCTCGGGACCGGCGGCGACCATCAGCGGCGCACCCAGCAGCAGCGCACGGCGCGGCGCGCGCGGCGCGGGCCTTGGCGTGTCAGCCATAGCGTTCCTCCATCCAGGGGTCGCCGCGATTGTGATAGCCGCGGACCTCCCAGAAGCCGGGCCGGTCCTCCAGCAGCAACTCGACGCGCGTGACCCATTTGGGGCTCTTCCAGAAATACAGCTTGGGCAGCACCAGGCGCAGCGGGCCGCCGTGCTGGCGTTCGAGCGGCTTGCCGTCCCAGGAATGGGCGAACATCACGTCCTCGCCGGCGAAATCCTCCAGCGTCAGGTTGGTGGTGTAGCCGTCGTAGCTGGTCAGCGAGACGAAGCGCGCGGTGGATTTCGGTCGCGCGAAATCCAGCAGGTCGCGCGCCAGCACGCCCGAGAAGCGGTTGTCGTAGCGCGACCATTGTGTGACGCAATGGATGTCGCGGATCATCTCGGTCTGCGGCAGGGCCATGAAGCCGTCCCAGTCGAGTGCGAGCCGGTTCTCCACCAACCCTTCCAGGCGCAGGCGGAACTTTTCGCGCGACACCTCCGGCTGCACGCCGAGGTCGAGCACCGGCCAGTCCTGCACCAGCGTCTGGCCGGGCGGCAGGCGGTCGCGATCGGGATCGCCATGGGTGCCGGTCAGCAGCCGGCCTTCCGCGGCCCAGCGTTCCTTGGTGCGGACCAGCTTGTCGCGGATCGCGCCGGTCATGGGGATGTCGTCGTCGTCGGGCATGGCGGGCTCCTCGCGCGCATGAGGTGCGGTGCGGGCGCGCCCGGTCAAGGGTGGCGCGGGCGCGTCCGGTCAAGGGCGGCGCGGGCGCCGTGGCAAGGGTGGCGCGGGCGCCGTGGCAAGGGCCGCGCTACTCGCGCCCCTTGTTGCGCATCAGCCTGGCCTTGTCGCGCTGCCAGTCGCGCGCCGCGATGGCCGCGCGCTTGTCGTGCTGCTTCTTGCCCTCGGCGACACCGAGCAGCACCTTGGCCCGCCCGCGGTCGTTGAAGTGGATATCGAGCGGCACCAGCGTCGATCCCTCGCGCGTGATCGCACCGGTCAGCGTCTCGACCTGCTTGCGGTGCAGCAGCAGCTTGCGCGGCCGGCGCGGCTCGAAGCGCGAGACGAAGGACCCCGCCTGCCATTCGGGAATATAGGCGTTGAACAGCCACATCTCGCCGTCGCGCTCGCCGGCCCAGGCTTCGGTCAGCGTGGCGCGGCCGGCGCGCAGCGACTTCACCTCGGGGCCCACCAGCGCGAGCCCGGCCTCGATCGTCTCGTTGATCTTGTAGTCGAAGCGCGCCTTGCGGTTCTGCGAGGCGATGCCGTGGGAGATCAGTTTGGTTTTCACGATGCCCTCAGTCGCCGGGCGGCCGGCATCCGCCGGCCTTGGCTTCGCGCTTGGCAGTGGCGCGCCGGGCGCGGCTGTCGGTCTGGGCGCGGTCGCGCTTCGCGTTCCCGGATTCCGCAGGCGCGGAATCCGCCGGGTGACGACCGGGTCGGGCCTGCGCCCGGCGCCGCTGGGCGGCGCTCAGTTCAGCAACCCCACCGAGACCATCGCCTCACGCACGCGGGCCTTGGTCGTGTCGGCGATCGGCGCCATCGGCAGCCGGCAATGCTCGGTGCTTTTCGCCAGCAGGCTGGCCGCGTACTTCACCGGCCCCGGCGAGGTCTCGCAGAACAGCGCGTCGTGCAGCGGCACCAGGCGGTCCTGGATCGCCGTCGCCTCCGCCACCTTGCCGGCGCGCCAGGCCTTGTGCATCTCGGCACACAGCCGAGGCGCGACATTCGCCGTGACGGAAATGCACCCCACCCCGCCCGAGGCATTGAAGGCCAGCGCCGTATGGTCCTCGCCGGACAGCTGGATGAAATCCGCCCCGCAGCTGCGCTTCTGGTGCAGCGGGCGCGCCAGGTTCGCCGTCGCGTCCTTCACGCCGACGATGTTCTTGTGCTTCGCCAGACGGCCCATGGTCTCGGGCGTCATGTCGATCACGCTGCGGCCGGGGATGTTGTAGATGAACATCGGCAGCTCGACGGCGTCGGCAATGGCGCTGAAGTGCAGGAACAGCCCTTCCTGCGTCGGCTTGTTGTAGTAGGGCGTGACCACCAGCGTGGCATCCGCGCCGGCCTTCTTGGCATGGGCCGCGAAGTCGATCGCCTCGGCGGTGGAATTGCTGCCCGCGCCGGCGATCACCGGCACGCGCCCGCGCGCGGCGTCCACGCACATCTCGACCACCCGCTTGTGCTCGGCGTGGGACAGCGTCGGGCTCTCGCCGGTGGTGCCGACCGGGATCAGCCCCTCGGTGCCCTCGGCGATCTGCCATTCCACCAGCTCCTGGAAGGCTTTCTCGTCCACGGACCCGTCCTGGCGCATCGGCGTGATGAGCGCGACCATCGAGCCCCTGAACATGACGATTTCCTCCGTGACGAGAGGCGGAACCTAGGCGCGTGTCACACGCGGGACAAGGTTGGGGGGACAAGCCGGGGCCGGATCAGGTAGGAAGGCTGCCATGCGCCGCCTGCTGATCCTGGGCCTGCTGGCCCTGCCGCTGCCTGCCCTGTCCCAGCCCTGGGCGCCCGAGGGCGCGCGCGCCGCCGGGCGCCAGGCGCTCTCGGCCGCCGCCGCCGGCCGCTTCGCCGAGGCGGAGTCCTTCGCCGCCGCCGCCGACCCGCTGGCCGCGAAGCTCGTGCTGTGGATCCGCCTGTCGAACCGCACCGCCCCGGCCTCGGCGCTGGAGCTGGTGACCTTTCTCGCGGAGAACCCCGACTGGCCGCTGCCCGACGCCATGGCCCGCCGTGGCGAGGCCGCCCTGGCCGCCGAGCCCGACGACGCCCTGGCACTGCGCCACTTCACCCGCAGTCCGGCGCGCACCCTGGCCGGCACGCTGCGCCATGCCGAGGCGCTGGAGCGCGCCGGCCGCACCGCCGATGCCCGCGCCGTGGTCCGGCGCGGCTGGGTCGAGACCGCCGGCGACCCCTTCGCCGAGGATGCCCTGGCCGCGCGCTTCGGCGCCGTCCTGGCCGATGAAGACCATTGGCGCCGCTTCGACCGCCTGGCCTTCGCGCGCGATGCCGCGGGGGCCACGCGCGCGGCGGGCCGGCTCTCCGGCGCCCGCGCCGCCGCCGCCGGCTACCGCCTGGCGCTCGCGCGCGACGATGACAGTGCGCTGGCCGTCCGCCCCACCGACATCGGCTGGGCCCATGAGCACGCCCGGCTGCTGCGCCGGCGCGAGCGCGACGCCGAGGCCGCCGCGGCCTGGGTCGCCGCCGAACCGCTGCAATCCGGCCTGGGCGGCGATGCCGCCCGCGCCGTCTGGGTCGAACGCCAGGTGCTGTCGCGCAAGCTGCTGCGGCTGGGCCAGCAGCGCGAGGCCTATCGCACCGCCGCTGCCCATGGCCAGGCCGCGCCGGGCGAGGCGCGGCAGGAAGCCGAGATGCTGGCCGGCTTCATCGCGCTGCGCCGGCTGAACGACGCCGCCGCGGCCGAGCGCCACTTCACCGCGCTGGGCCAGGACAGCCGGTCGGTCATCACCCGGGCGCGCGCGGCCTATTGGCAAGGGCGCGCGCTGGCGGCGCGCGGCGATGGCGCCGGCGCGCGGGCGCGCTACGCCGCCGCCGCCGAACTGCCGGTCGCCTTCTATGGCCAGCTCGGCGCGCTGGCGCTGGGCGAGACCGAGGCGCAGCTGTCCGCCCGCGTGGCGCGCGCCGCGGCACCGCCGGTCACGCCGCCGCGCGCGGCGGATTTCATGGCGCGCGAATTGGCCCGCGCCGTGCTGACGCTGGCCGACCTCGGCGACACGCGGCGCGCGCGCATCTTCCTGCTGCGGCTCGAGGACCTGGCCAATGACGGCACGGACCGGATGCTGGCGGCGCGCCTCGCGGCCCATATCGGCCGGCAGGACCATGCCGTGTGGGTGGCGCGGCGCGCGGGTGCGGCCGGCGACATGCTGCTGCCGGTCGGCTGGCCGACCCCCTACACGCCGCCGGTCACCACGCCGGAACCCGCCTTCATCCACGCCATCACGCGCCAGGAGAGCAATTTCGACACCGAGGCCGTCTCGGGTGCCAATGCGCGCGGGCTGATGCAGCTGCTGCCCGCGACCGCCACGCTGGTGGCGCGCCGGCTGGGCACGCCCTTCAACGTGGCGCAGCTGACCGCGAGCCCCGAGGTCAACATGCGCCTGGGCGGCGCCTACCTGGAGCAGATGCTGGACCGCTATGCCGGCGCGCTGCCGCTGGCGGCCGCCGCCTACAATGCCGGGCCAGGGCGCGTCGACCAGTGGCTCGGCACCTATGGCGACCCGCGCGGCGGCGATGTCGACATGATCGACTGGATGGAACAGATCCCGTTCACCGAGACGCGCAACTACGTCCAGCGGGTGATCGAGAACGTCATCGTCTATCGCGCGCAGGATGCCGCGGCGGCGTCGCGCGCGCATCCGCTGGCGCCGTATCTGCGCGCCGCCGCGCGGTGACGCCGCGCCGGATCACGGTCTCGGCACGCGACGGCCTCGCGATGTCGGCGCTGGAATGGGACGGCCCGCGCGACCGCGCGCCGGTGCTGGTGCTGAGCGGCATCTGCCGCACCGCGCTGGATGCCGAGACGGTCGCGGCGCACCAGGCCGGCCGGCGCCGGGTGGTCGCGCTGGACTACATCGGCCATGGCGAGAGCGCGCGCCCGGCCAACCCGCGCCGCTACGGACCCGAGGCGCTGATCCGCGACGTGATGGATGCGATGGCCGCGCTGCACCTGCATGGCGCGGCGGTGGTCGGCACTTCCTTCGGCGGCTTGTGCGCCATGGCGGCGTCGGTGATGCGCCCGGCGGCGATCTCGGCGGTGGTGCTGAACGATATCGGCCCGCAGATCGAACCGGTGGGGCGCGAGGCCGTGGTCGCCTTCATCGGCACCGACCCCGCCAGCGCGAGCTTCGACGAGGCGCTCGCCTGGTTCCGTGCGCGCCACCCGCCGATGCCGATGCTGGACGACGCCGCCTGGCGCGCCTTCGCCGCGCGCACCTATGCCGAAGGGCCGGACCGGCATTGGCACCCGCGCTGGGACATCCGGATCGCGCAACAGGCGGTGGGCGACGGCGCCGGCCCGCCGCCCGACCTCTGGCCCTTCTTCGGCGCCCTGGCGACGCGGCCGACCATGCTGGTCTGGGGCGAGGAAAGCCGCTTGCTGGGCGCTGAGACGGTCGCCCGGATGCAGCGGCTGCACCCGGCGATGCGACTGCTGCGCCTGCCGGGCACGGGCCATGCGCCCACGCTGGGCGAACCGCCGGCGGCATCGGCGATCGAGGACTTCCTGGCAGGGCTGGCGTGAGCGGCGATGCTCCCGCGCGGCCGCGGCGCGATGCGGCGCCATCGGTGCCGCGCGCCGGGGCCGCGCGCGTGGCGCCGAACCATCCGGGCGGCGAGCGCATGGCGGGGCGCGGCACACGACCGGGCCAGGCAACACCCTTGCGCGGCGAGGCGCCGCGCGCGCCGCGGCGGGACGCGCGGCGATGACGCCCGCCCGCGCCATCGCCACGCTGGGCGGCATCGGCCTGCTGCGGCCCGCACCTGGCACATGGGGCTCGCTGGTGGTGCTGCCGGCGGTGCTGCTCGGGCCGGTCGCGTGCCTGGTGCTCGCGGCTTGCGTGACGGTCGGGGGGTGGATCGCGGTGCGCGCCGTGCTCGCCGAGGGCGGCGACCAGGACCCCGGCTGGATCGTGGTGGACGAGGCCGCGGGCATGCTGCTGGCGCTGGCCGCGCTGCCCGCCGCCGGGTGGATCGGCGTGGTCGCCGCCTTCGCGCTGTTCCGCGCCTTCGACATCGTGAAGCCCTGGCCGGTCTCCTGGGCGGATGGACTGCATGGCGCGACCGGCGTCATGCTGGACGACGTGATCGCCGGTGCGATGGCCGGCGCGGTGCTGCTTCTGGCGGGAGGGCTGTGGTGATGCTGCCGGACGCGACGCTCGACCAGGCGCGTGACCTGCTGGCGGCGCTGGAGGCGCGCGGGCAGACACTCGCCACCGCGGAATCCTGCACCGGTGGGCTGATCGCCGCGGCGCTGACGGCGATCGCCGGGTCGTCGAGCGTGGTGATGGCCGGCTTCGTCACCTATTCGAACGACGCCAAGATGCGCATGGTCGGCGTGCATGCCGAAACGCTGGCCGCGCATGGCGCGGTGAGCGACCCGGTGGCGCGCGAGATGGCCGAGGGCGCGCTGCGCGAAGCCCGCGTGGATCTTGCGCTGTCGTGCACCGGCATCGCCGGGCCGGGCGGTGCGACGCCGGGCAAGCCGGTCGGGCTGGTCTTCATCGGCTGCGCGCGGCGCGATGGCACCACGGTCGTCGAACGCCACGTCTTTCCCGGCGACCGCGGCGCGGTGCGCGCGGCGACGGTCGCCGCGGCGCTGCGCCTGGCGCGGGGCTGACCGCGGCACCGGTTGACTCGCGCGGGTGGCTGCTGCCCCCTTCCCCACATGAACGCCGCGTCACGCGGCGCGGCCCGTGGGAAGGAAGCCTGTCCATGAACCGTCGCAGCCTGCTGCGCGCCGCCGGCGCATTGCCTGTCGCCACCACCCTGCCGGCCTTCGCGCAGGCGGCGCCCTGGCGGCCCGACCGGCCGGTGCGCTTCGTGGTGGGCTTCGCCGCGGGCGGCAGCACGGACACCTCGGGCCGCCTGGTGGCGAATGCGATCAGCGGCACGCTCGGCCAGCCGGTGGTGGTCGAGAACCGCGTGGGCGGCGCCGGCAATATCGGGTCCGAGCATGTCGCGCGCAGCGCGCCGGATGGGCTGACCTATGTGGTCGCGTCGGTCGGCACCCATGCGACGAACCAGTACCTGTATCGCAACCTGCCCTTCCATGTGGCCAACGACTTCACGCCCGTGTCGCTGGTGCTGGTCAGCGCCGCGGTGATCGTGGTGAAGCCTTCCCTGCCGGTGACCTCCGTGGCGGAGCTGGTGGCGCTGGCGAAGCGGACGCCGGGCGGGCTCAACATCGGCACCAGCGGTGTGGGCGGCACGCAGCATTTCGCCGCGGCCCTGTTCGAACAGCGCGCGGGGGTGCAGTTCACCCATATCCCGTATCGCGGCGGCGCGCCGGCCATGCAGGATCTGATCGGCGGGCGGCTCGACCTGGTCTTCTCGCCGCTGGCCGAGACCATGTCCTTCATCCAGTCCGGCCAGGTGCGCGCGCTCGGTGTGACGCGCACCGAACGCTTGCCGGCGCTGCCCGATGTGCCGGCCATCGCCGATACCGTGCCGGGCTACGCGTTCAATTCCTGGATCGGCATCTTCGGCCCCGCACGGCTGCCGGCGAACATCGTGACAGCCATGTCCGGGGCGATCGCCGCCGGCGTCCGCACGCCGGAGGTGAACCAGCGCATGGTCGCCCTGGGCTACCTGCCCGTGGGTGGCGGGGCCGAGGCGATGGCCGACTTGCAGCGCCGCGACATGGCAACGATGGAATCGCTGGTGCGCCTGACGGGTGCGAGCGCCGACTGAGCCGCCGGCCTGATGCGCGCCGCCAGGCATCGGCTTGGTTCAAGCGCGTCGGCCACGTGGACCGCACGGCCGGGCGGTCGACAGACCACGTCCAGGACCGCCGGCCCCGCGCCGCCGCCCGCCAGCGCGGCGCGCAGGCAACACCCGCCGCACACCTTCCGCGCGAATCGATGGGCCGGTTGCTCTCGTGCCGCGGGCGGGAGCAGTCTCGCCGCATGGCTGACCCTTCCAGCATGTCCCGGCTGCGCCGACGCGCCATGTTCGCCGCGCTCGGCCTGGGCGCTGTGGCGGGGCGCGCGGCGCAGGCACAGGGCCATCCGCCGCAACAGGGCGAATGGGACGGGCCGCAGATCCTCGACCTGCGGAACCTGCCGCCGGCGCCGCCGCCCGACCGGCAACGCTGGATCTGGATCCAGAACGAGGCGCGCGAGGAAGTGGCGCTCGCCTACCGCAGCGGGCAGGACTACGACATCCGCGCGCTGGCGCGGCTGCAGCATCTGTTCCGCGACCTGCGCGCCAATACGGCCGGCCCCATCCCGCCGCTGCTGGTCGACATGCTGTCGCTGATCCAGGAGCGGTTTTCCTATGCGCGGCCGATCCGGCTGATCTCCGGCTACCGCACGCCGGCGACCAATGCGTCCCTGCCATTTGCCGCGCCGAACAGCCTGCACATGCGCGGCATGGCAGCGGACATCGTGGTGCCGGGGCTGGCGCAGGCCGATGTGTGCTCGCTGGCGATGATGTACTCGCAGCACCTCGGCTTCATGGGCGTGGGCTGGTACGGGTCCTTCACCCATGTCGACATCGGGCCGAAGGCGTCCTGGACGCGCATGCTGTAGAGCCGATCCCGATCGGATGGCGCGCATCCGATCGGGCGGAGATGCTGGCGAAAACCAGGGGCCAGCGGTTCAGGCCGCGGCCAGCGCCGTGCGGATCTCGGCGATGGCTTCATCGATCATCGGCGCCGTCACATCGAGATGCGTGCAGGCGCGCACGCGCCCACCCAGGCCGCTGACGGCGACGCCGCGCATCGTCAGCTTCGCCTGCAGCGTCGCGACATCCATCCCCGCCCCCTGCACGTCGAAGAAGACCAGGTTGGTGTCGGGTTCCTCGACCACCACGCCAGGGATCTGCCGCAGGCCGCGGGCCAGCGCCTTGGCATTCGCGTGGTCCTCCGCCAGGCGGTCGATATGGTGGTCCAGCGCATGGATGCAGGCGGCGGCGCAGATGCCGGCCTGGCGCATGGAGCCACCCAGCCGCTGCTTCCAGCGCCAGGCGCGGCCGATGAATTCCTCGTCCCCGCACAGCACGGCGCCGAGCGGCGCACCGAGGCCCTTGGTGAAATCGAGCCAGACGGAATCGTAGTTCGCCACCATGTCCTTCGCCGCGATGCCCGCACCCACGCAGGCATTCATCAGCCGCGCGCCGTCCATGTGGGTGGCCCAGCCCTGTTCATGCGCGACATCCGCCACGGCGTTCAACTGCGCCAGCGGCCAGATCGCGCCGCCGCCGATATTCGCGGTCTGCTCGACTTCCAGCAGCCGCTGCGGCGGGGCGTAGCGCGTCTTCGGCCGGATCGCGGCGCGCACATCGTCGGCGGTGAACATCCCGCGCGGGCCCTTCATGGGCATGATCTGCACGCCGGTCAGCGCGGCATGCGTGCCGCCTTCGGAATGCAGGATGTGCGAGGTCTCGTGCGCGATGACCTCGTCGCCCTTGCCGCAATGGGTGAGGATGGCGATGACGTTGCACATGGTGCCCGACGGCAGGTACATCGCCGCCTGCTTGCCCATCAGCGCGGCCATGCGGTCGCACAATTCGTGCACGGTGGGGTCGTCGCCATGCTGCTCGTCGCCGACCTCGGCGCGCATCATCGCCTCCTTCATCGCGGGCGTCGGGCGCGTCTGGGTGTCGGAATACAGGTTGATGCGGGTGGGCGGCGCGCCGGCGGGCGGGCGGTTCGGGGCATGGACCATGGGGCGTTCCGTCCTGGCTGGAGTTGCGTGCAGGATGCCCCCCGCGCGACGATTGGGCCAGGGGGAGTCCTGCCATGGTTGCCATCCGCAAGATCGCGCTGCTGCGCGAGGAAGCGCTCTGCGAACTGGGCGAGGCAGGCGCGCGGCCGGTGGTGCGCGCGGTGGCGATGGTGGTGATCGCCAATCCCTTCGCCGGGCGGTTCGTGGCGGACCTGTCAGACCTGGTCGAGGCCGGCGCGACGCTGGCCGCGCGCGTCGCACCCGACCTGTTGCGGACGCTCGCGGGGCCGGCAGTGTCCTATGGCAAGGGCGCGATCGTCGGCGCGGCGGGGGAGATCGAGCACGCGCACGCGCTGCTGCATCCGAAGATGGGCGCGCCGCTGCGCGCGGCGATCGGGGGCGGAGCGGCGCTGATCCCCTCGGCGGCCAAGATGGGCGCGGTGGGCGCCACGCTGGACCTGCCGCTGGGGCACAAGGACGATGCCTGGTCGCGCGGGCATTTCGACGCGATCACCGTCTCGCTCGGCGACGCGCCGCGGCCGCACGAGATCCTGGTGGTGATGGCGCTGTGCGACGGCGGCCGCCTGCTGCACCGCATCGGCGAGGGTGCGCCGCGCTGAGGGAGCCTTCGAGACCGCCCGCACCGGCATTCCCGAGAACTCGCCGAGGGCTTTCGCGAATCGCGCCGGCCGGGCAGACGCGCCCGGTACACCACAGGGGAGGCCCGCATGGCAGGGGGCGCACAGGTCGACCACACCTCGCACAAGGGCGTCGCGCTGCTCATCGCGGTGCTGGCGCTGTTCCTGGCCCTGGCCGAGACCGGCGCAAAGAGCCAGCAGACCGAGGCGATCAGCCGCAATATCGAGGCCGCGAACCTCTGGGCCTTCTTCCAGGCGCGCACCATCCGCCAGACCACGGTGCGCACGGCGGCGGAACACGCGGCGCTCGGCCTGCCGGCGCTGCCCGAAGGCGCGGCTGCCGCCATCGCGCGGCAGCAGGAGGCCTGGCGTGGCCAGGCCGCACGCTGGGAAAGCGAGCCCGAGACCGGCGAGGGCCGCCGCGAACTGATGGCCCGCGCCCGCGCGGCGGAAGCGAAGCGCGACCGGTCGCTCGCCGCCTATCATCAATACGAGATCGGCTCGGCGGCCTTCCAGGTGGGCATCGTGCTGGCCTCGGCCAGCGTCATCACCGGGGTGGGGCTGCTGGCGATGGCCGGGGGCGCGCTGGGCGTGATCGGCGTGGGCTTCGCGCTGCTGGGATTCTTCGCGCCCACGCTGATCCACCTGTAGGCGTCGCCGGCTGCGCGAACGGCGCGGGCGCGCCGGCCGCCGCGCGGACCAGCGCCATGTGCCCGCTTGCCTTTCGCCCATCGCCCGCAGCATCGTGCGCCACCTGACGGACACACACCGATGAGCCTTGCCAGCCAGCCGATCGTCGAGACCGACCGCCGGCCGGTGCTGCTGGTGGTGCCCGGCAACCTCGGCGGGTCGGTCGAGCACTTCTACCATTTCCTGTTCGGCTACCTGCTCCCCTTCCTTGAGCATTGCCACGCCATGCGCGGGTCGCACCGCTTCCAGATGCGCGATTGCGGCCCGATGAACCGGCTGCTGCGCGGCCTCCCCGGCTTTCACATCGCGGTCAAGCCTGTCTACAAGGTGCTGGAGACCGTGGTCGGCACGGTGCCCGGCAGCGCGGGGACCGCGCGCATCATGGTGCCCGGCTTCGACGCGCCGCATGCCTACAATCCCGAACGCTTCCGCCGCATCCGGCGCATCGTCGCGCGGCTGTTCGGCCCGCAGATCGACAGCTTCGCGCGCGCCCATCCCCTCGCCGCCTCCGAGCGCCTGGTGCTGGTGATCGATCGCGCGCCGCCGCCGCCCGAATACCTGGCTGACGGGACCGAGGCGAAGTCCGGCGGGTCGGCGCGCCGCAGCGTACCCAACATGGCCGAGGTCTTCGCCGCGATCGCCGAACGGCACGACGCGCTGCTCGTGCGGCTCGAGGAGTGCTCGCTGCTCGAACAGGTGTTCCTGTTCTCGCGCGCCTGGCGGGTCGTCGGCCAGCATGGGGCGGGCCTGTCGCACATGATATGGGCGCGGCCCGATGCCGGGCTGGTCGAGATCATGCCCAACCCGAAGCAGTTGTCCAACGACGCGCAATGGCAGGCGGCCTATTTCGCAACGCTGTGCCGGTCCCTGGCGCTGCCGCGGCGGATGGTCGAGCAGACCGATCCGCACGACCCGGTGCCGCCGGAGGCGGTCGTGGCTGCGCTGGCTGCGCTGGACTGACCGCCGGAGGTCAGCCGGTGGTGAAGGGCTCGGGCCGGCCGGGCGCCACCGGCGCCGCGCCGCGCCCGTACAGCGCCATGGCGCGGCGTTCGAAGGCGCGCACCATCAGGCGCACCGCCTCGTTGAACACGACGCCGATCGCCATCTGCAGGATGCGGGACTTGAATTCGAAATCGACGAAGAAATCGACCTCGGTGCCCTGCGCGACCGGGGTGAAGCGCCAGTGGTTGTTCAGGTAGCGGAAGGGGCCGGTCTCGTAGGCGACATGGATGTGGTCCGGGCGGTCCAGCGTGACGCGGGATCGGAAGGTCTCGCGGAACATCTTGAAGCCGATGGTCAGGTCGGCGACCAGCTCGGTGTCGGTCTTCGACAGCACGCGCGCGCCGACACACCAGGGCAGGAATTCCGGATAGCGGCGGACATCGGCCACCATGTCGAAGATCTGCTCGGGCGCGTGGCGCAGGATGCGCCTTTCGGCGTGGGTGGGCATGTCAGGCCGGGGTCGTCGCGAGCCGGGCGGTGCGGGCATCGCGCAGGGCAGCGAAATCGCGATCGGCATGGTAGCTGCTGCGCGTCAGCGGCGTGGCCGAGACCAGCAGGAAGCCCTTGCCGCGCGCGGATGTCGCGTAGTCGTCGAATTCCTCGGGCGTCACGAAGCGGTCCACGGCGGCGTGCTTCACCGTAGGTTGCAGATATTGACCGATGGTGAGGAAGTCGACCTCCGCCGCGCGCAGGTCGTCCATCACCTGCAGCACCTCGATCCGTTCCTCGCCGAGGCCGACCATCATGCCGGACTTGGTGAAGATGGTGGGGTCGATCTGCTTCACGCGGTCGAGCAGGCGCAGCGAATGGTAGTAGCGCGCGCCGGGGCGGATGGTGGGGTACAGGCCAGGCACGGTTTCCAGGTTGTGGTTGAACACATCCGGGCGCGCGGCCACCACGACCTCCAGCGCGCCGTCCTTGCGCAGGAAGTCGGGCGTGAGGATCTCGATCGTCGTCTCGGGCGCGGCGGCGCGGATGGCGCGGATGGTCTGCGCGAAATGCTCGGCGCCGCCGTCGCGCAGGTCGTCGCGGTCGACGCTGGTGATGACGACATGGCGCAGGCCGAGCGCCGCCACCGCATCCCCCACCCGCCGGGGTTCATCGGCATCGAGCCCCTTGGGCAGGCCCGTGGTGATGTTGCAGAAGGCGCAGGCGCGGGTGCAGATCTCGCCCATGATCATCATGGTGGCGTGGCGCTGCGACCAGCACTCGCCGATGTTGGGGCAGGCGGCTTCCTCGCAGACCGTGACCAGCTTGTTGTCGCGCATCAGGGCGCGCGTCTCGTGGTAGACCGGGTGCGTGGGCGCCTTCACCCGGATCCAGGCAGGCTTGCGCTGGATGGGGTTGTCCGGTCGATGCGCCTTCTCCGGATGCCGTCCGGCACCCAGTCGTGGCTTGCGATGGTCGATCTCGATGCGCGTCGTCATGTGGCCTTCCGCGCACCGATATAGGGAAGCTGCACGCGTTCGGCGAGGCTTGCGCCCCGCGGGTCAGATGTGCAGCACCTTGCCATAGGCGTCCAGCACGCCCTCGTGCATCGCCTCGGACAGGGTCGGGTGGGGGAAGACCGTGGCCATCAGCTCGGCCTCGGTGGTCTCGAGGGTGCGGGCGATGCCGTAGCCCTGGATCATTTCCGTGACCTCCGGCCCGACCATATGGGCGCCGAGCATCGCGCCGGTCTTGGCGTCGAACACGGTCTTCACGAAGCCCTCCGGTTCGCCCAGCGCGATCGCCTTGCCATTGCCGATGAACGGGAAGCGGCCGACGCGGACCTCGTGGCCGGCGGCCTTGGCGGCGGCTTCCGTCAGCCCCACCGACGCCACCTGCGGGCGGCAATAGGTGCAGCCGGGGATGTTCGTCACGTCCATCTCGTGCGGGTGCAGCCCGGCGATGGCCTCGACCACGATCACGCCTTCATGCATCGCCTTGTGGGCGAGCCAGGGCGGACCGGCCAGGTCGCCGATGGCATAGACGCCGGGCTCGCCCGTCCGGCCATGGCCGTCGATCAGCACATGCGTGCGGTCGACCTTCACCTTGGTGCCTTCGAGACCCAGATTCTCGACATTGCCGACGATGCCGACCGCGCTGATCAGCCGGTCGGCCTTGATCTCGGTGACCTTGCCGCCGGCCTCGACGATGGCGGCGACGCCATCGCCTTCCTTGCGCACGCCCTGAAGCTTGGCGGATGTGATGACCTTCATGCCCTGATTGACGAAGGCCTTCTGCACGAAGGCGGAGACCTCGGCATCCTCGACCGGCAGGATGCGGTCCATCGCCTCGATCAGCGTCACCTCGCTGCCCATGTTCTGGTAGAAGGAGGCGAATTCGGAGCCGATCGCGCCGGAGCCGATCACGATCAGCTTCCTGGGCAGCGCATCGGGCACCAGCGCCTCGCGATAGGACCAGATCAGCTTGCCGTCGGGCTCCATGCCCGGCAGCACGCGCGCGCGCGCGCCGGTCGCCAGGATGATGTTCTTGCCCGCGACCTCAGCGACCGGCTTGCCGTCCTTGGTGACCGCGACCTTGCCCGGGCCGGCCAGCGCGCCATGCCCGTCGAACACCGTGATCTTGTGCTTCTTCATCAGCCCCTTCACGCCGGAGGAGAGCTGGTTCGCCACGTTGCGCGACCGCTTGATCACCTTCGCGAAGTCGAAGCGCGCATTGTCCACCGCGAAGCCGTAGGCATCGAGGCTGTGCAGCATGTGGTTGATCTCGGACGCCTTCAGCAGCGCCTTGGTCGGGATGCAGCCCCAGTTGAGGCAGATGCCGCCCATGTGCTCGCGCTCGACCAGCGCGACCTTCATCTTGAGCTGCGCCGCGCGGATCGCGGCGACATAGCCGCCGGGGCCGCCGCCGACGACGACCAGGTCAAAACTCTCGGCCATCACGCGGCCTCCTGCGCCAGGGTTGCGAGCGCGTCGCCGGCCAGGCGCCGCGTGATCCATTCCTTGAGGGTCTCGGCCCCCATCGCGTCATAGGTGGCGATGGCGGGCGTGTTCCAATCGAGCACGTTCCAGGCCAGGCGGCGGCCGCCCTCGGCCAGCGTGTCCTTCGCGAGGCGCGCGAACAACGCGCGGGCGATGCCGCGGCGCCGGAACGCCGGTTCCACCCAGAGATCCTCCAGCCACCGCCCATGCCGGGCGAGGAAGGTGGAGAAGGTCCAGTGGTAGAGCGCCATGCCGGCGGGAACACCGTCCATTTCCGCAACCAGGCAGCCCGCGCGTTGCGGCGTGCCGAAGATCGCGGCGTGGAAATCGGCCTCGGTGCCCTTCGCTTCGTGGGCGAGCTTCTCGTATTCCGCCAGCGCGCGCACGAAGCGCGCGATGGTCGGCACGTCGGCGGGCGTCGCCTCGCGAAGCGTTATGGCATTCACAGCATCAGGCTCAGCGGATCCTCGATGGTGCGCTTCAGCGCCTGGATGAATTCCGCCGCCAGCGCGCCGTCGATCACGCGGTGGTCGACGCTCAGCGTGCAGGTCATCACGGTGGCGATGGCCAGCGCGCCATCCTTCACCACCGGCTTCTGCAACCCGGCCGAAACCGCCAGGATGCCGGCCTGCGGCGGGTTGATGATGGCGGAGAAATCGGACACGCCATACATGCCCATGTTGGAGATCGAGAAGCCGCCGCCCTGGAATTCCTCCGGCTTCAGCTTGCCGGATTTCGCACGCGCGGCGAGGTCCTTCATCTCGGCGCTGATCGCGGCCAGGCCCTTGCGGTCGGCCTGGCGCACGATCGGCGTGATCAGCCCCTCGGGGATGCTGACGGCGATCGAGATATCGACGTCGTGGTACTGGATGATCGCATCCTCGGTCCAGGATGCGTTGCAGGCGGGGAAGCGGCGCAGCGTCGCGGCCGTGGCCTTGATGACCAGGTCGTTGACCGACAGCTTGAAGGCACCCGGCCCGTCCTTGGGCGAACGCGCGTTGAGGTCGCCGCGCAGCTTCAGCAGCGCGTCGATCTCGATGTCCATCGTCACGTAGAAATGCGGGATGGTCGCCTTCGATTCCGACAGGCGGCGCGCGATCACCTTGCGCATGGTGCTGTTGGGCACGGCGGTGTGCGGCGCGGTGGTCGCGAAGGGTGCCGCGACCGGCTTCGGCGCGGGTGCGGCGGCCGGCGCGGCGGCCACCGGCGCCGGCGCGGCGGCCGGGCCGCGCGACAAGGCGGCCTCGATATCCGCCTTCACGATGCGCCCGTTCGGGCCGGACCCCTTCACCCCGGCCAGGTCGACCCCCGCCTGCTGCGCCATGCGCCGCGCGAGCGGCGAGGCGAAGACACGATCGCCACCGGATGGCGGCAACGGCTGCGGATTCAGCGCGACCGGCGCGGCCGCGGCCGGCGCGGGCGCTGCCGCCTGTCTCCTATACACCTCTGACGCCGCCGACG